>CAZXMW010000007.1:51436-131072 GCA_964641415.1 uncultured Thermoanaerobaculia bacterium
CCATGGGCCGCCTGTGTCGTTTTTGGTGTTCCTTGCCAGAGAAGAATCGAGTGACCCAACCGTGGTCGCGAAGCGAGCACGGTATTGGGAACCGATTCTGACCGGCAAGGCTTCGAGGAGCGACCGCAGGGAGCGACTCGAAGAACCCGGCCTCGACCGTCAGTGACGGCACGCAGGCCGCGAAGCGGACTGCGTCCGCCGGAACTGACGGTCGAGGTCGAACAGCCGTTGCGGTCCGTCGACGCGCCCATGGGCCGCCTGTGTCGTTTTTGGTGTTCCTTGCCAGAGAAGAATCGAGTGACGAAGCCATCGCCGCGAAGCGGTGATGGCAGTCACGATCTCGACGGCAACGTCGCGCTCGGAGAGCGCCCGGCGCCGGACGGTGTCCGGCGCCGGGGCCGGTGCGGCTCGTGTCCTCGACGATCAGCGAAGATCGAAGCGATCGAGGTTCATGACCTTGTTCCACGCCGCCACGAAGTCGTGGACGAACTTCTCTTCGGAGTCGTCCGAGGCGTAGACCTCGGCCAGAGCGCGGAGCTCAGAGTTCGAGCCGAACACCAGGTCGGCGCGGGTGCCGGTCCACTTCTGATCGCCGGAGGAGCGATCGTGGCCGACGAAGGTCCCGTCGCCGGCGTCCTTCCACTCGGTGTCCATGTCGAGCAGGTTAGTAAAGAAGTCGTTGGTCAGCGTCTCCGGCCGGTCGGTGAAGACGCCGTGTGACGAACCGCCGTGGTTGGCGCCGAGCACGCGCAGGCCGCCGACGAGGGCGGTCATCTCGGGCGCGGTCAGGCTCAGCAGCTGCGCCCGATCGACAAGCAGGTGTTCCGCCGGACGCTCGAAACCGTTGGCGAGATAGTTGCGGAAGCCGTCCGCCCTGAGCTCGAGCGGCGCCATGGCCTCGACGTCGGTCTGCTCACTCGTCGCGTCGGTGCGGCCCGGCGCGAAGGGGACCTCGATGTCGAAGCCGGCGTCCTTGGCCGCCTTCTCGACGGCGGCGCAGCCGCCGAGCACGATGAGGTCGGCCAGGGCGACCTGGGGGCCGCCCATTTCTTCACCGTTGAAGTCCTGCTGGATCTTCTCGAGCGTCGCCAGAATTTCTGCGAGCTTGTCCGGCTCGTTCACCGCCCAGTTCTTCTGCGGCGCGAGGCGGATGCGGGCGCCGTTGGCGCCGCCGCGCTTGTCGGAGTCGCGGTAGCTCGAGGCCGCCGCCCAGGCGGTCGAGACCAGCTGCGAGACGGACAGGCCCGAGTCGAGGATCGTCGCCTTGAGCGACGCGCTCTCGTCCGGGCCGATCAGCTGGTGCGAGACCGGGGGCACGGGGTCCTGCCAGAGCAGGTCCTCGTCGGGCGCCTCCGGACCGAGGTAGCGCGACTTGGGTCCCATGTCGCGGTGGGTCAGCTTGAACCAGGCCCGGGCGAAGGCGTCGGCGAACTCGTCCGGGTTGGCGTGGAACCGGCGCGAGATCTTCTCGTAGATCGGGTCCATGCGCATGGACATGTCCGCGGTGGTCATCATGGGCCGGTGCTTCTTCGACGGGTCGTGGGCGTCGGGCACCATGTCCTCCTCGGCGCAATTCTCGGGGTGCCACTGCCAGGCGCCTCCGGGGCCCTTGACGCACTCCCACTCGTAGCGGAAGAGCAGGTCGAAGTAGCCCATGTCCCACTGCGTCGGGTTCGACGTCCAGGCGCCCTCGATGCCGCTGGTGATGGTGTCGCCGCCCTTGCCGCTGCCGAGGCGATTGTTCCAGCCGAGGCCCTGCTCCTCGAGCGGCGCGCCCTCGGGCTCGCGGTCGAGGTACTCGGCGTCGGATCCGGCGCCGTGGCACTTGCCGAAGGTGTGGCCGCCGGCGGTCAGTGCCACCGTCTCCTCGTCGTTCATGGCCATGCGCCCGAAGGTCTCGCGCACGTCGCGGCCCGAGCCGACCGGATCGGGCTCGCCGTTCGGCCCCTCGGGGTTGACGTAGATGAGGCCCATTTGGACGGCGCCGTAGGGGTTCTCGAGCTGCCGGTCGCCGGAGTAGCGCTCGTCGCCGAGCCACTCGGCCTCGATGCCCCAGTCGATGTCCTCCTCGGGCTCCCAGATGTCCTCGCGGCCGCCGGCAAAGCCGAAGGTCTCGAATCCCATCGACTCCAGGGCGCAGTTGCCGGCGAGGACGAACAGGTCGGCCCAGGACAGCTTGCGGCCGAACTTCTGTTTGATCGGCCACAGCAGCCGCCGCGCCTTGTCGAGGTTGGCGTTGTCGGGCCAGCTGTTGAGCGGCGCGAAGCGCTGGTTGCCGGTCGCGGCGCCGCCGCGGCCGTCCTGAACGCGGTAGGTGCCGGCGGCGTGCCACGCCATGCGGATGAACAACCCGCCGTAGTGGCCCCAGTCGGCCGGCCACCACTCCTGCGAGTCGGTCATCACCGCATAGAGGTCCTTCTTCACCGCCTCGAGGTCGAGGGTCTTGAACTCCTCCGCGTAGTCGAAGTCCTCGCCCATCGGATTCGCCGCGGGCCGGTTCTGGTGCAGAACCTTGAGGTCGAGCCGGTCCGGCCACCAATCACGGTTGGTCATCGGTCGCTTGTGCTTTCCGCCCGTCACCGGGCACTTGCTTTGGTCAGACATGTTCATTCTCCTCGTGTTGGCTTGCACTCGTCGTCAATTGTCGCTCGGTCGGTGCGGCGTGCAGGCAGTCGGGGCAGCGGCCCCAGTAGATCACCTCGGCCTCGTCGACCTCGAACCCGGCGCCGTCAAGGGGGGTCAGGCACGGCGCGGCGCCGACCGCGCAGTCGACGTCGACCACTCGACCGCAGCCGCGGCAGATCAGGTGGTGATGGTTGTCGCCGGTCCGGTCCTCATAACGCGCCGGCGAACCGGCGGGCTGGATCCGCCGGATCAGGCCCCGATCGGCCAGCGCGCCGAGAGCGTTGAACACCGCCTGTCGCGAGACCGCACCGATGTCGTCGCGGACGGCCCTGGCGATCTCCTCTGCCCTGGCGTGCGGCCGCCTCGACACTGCGGCCAGGACGGCGAGTCGCTGGGCGGTGACGTGGAGGCCGTGCCGGTGGAGCAGATCCGCTGGGTCGTCCATGATGAGCGGAGTATGCGACAAAATCTGGATCGTGTCAAGTTTTGGACAAGATCAAAGAACTCGACAGATCGACAGTGACAGCGGCAGGTCGGGGCGGCGCCGTCGAGCCCGGGTCAGACCGTAAAGGTCATCTTGACCTCACCGACCTGGATGGTGTCGCCGTCGGCCAGCTCGCGCTCGGTGATCTCGACACCGTTGACCAGCGTGCCGACCGGGCCGCCGAGATCCTTGACAACATGGCCGTTGGGGCCGAGCCCGATCTCAGCGTGCCTGGCGGCGACTTTCTTGCCGGCGACAACGATGCCGCAGTCGTCGGCGCTGCCGATCACGGTCGACGTGCCGACCACCCTGTGCTCCTCGGCGTGACCGCTCTGCGAGTGAACCAGAAGCTTGGGCCACTGGAGAATCATCGTGCCGTCGTCCGGTCTCTGGTTTTCCTGCTTGGGCTGGACCGCGATCGGGGTCGTCTTGTCGAGATTGTTCGGGATCGGCACACCGATCACGGTGGCATCGTCGACGACCTCCTGTGGCTCGCCGGCCCGGCCGACCTCGGCTGGCGGCGGCGCGGCCGGCGCCTCGGGGACCGGCGCCTCGGGGGCCGGAGGCCGCGTCGCGGGCGCGGACTCGAGCTCGTCCTCGGAATGGAAGGCCGACAGGAAGCGCTCCCGCAGAGCCTGGGCGGCCTCGAGCTCCTTTTCATGCCCGGCGACCTCGGCGTCCTGCTTCTTCACGCGCTCGGCGAAAGCGTCGTCGTCGAACTCGCCGAGATCGTGCCGGAGCTGAAGTTCCTCACGGTCCATCTTCGCGGTCGCCACGGCGGCGTCGATCTTCGACAGAACCGACTTGAGCTCGGCATACTGACCGCGCGCCTGCTCCTTGAGCGGATCGGCCTCCGCATCGAGGGCCTTGAGCCGGCTCCGGTAATCGGCTCGGACCCGGTTGAAGACCTCGTTGGACACCGATTCTTTCTTCTCCTCCATTCGCTCGAGGCGTTCGAGGACGACATCCTGTTCCTTCTTGATGCGTTGCAGCTCTTCGATGGAGGAAACGTCGATCGCAGCCAGCTCTTCTTTCATGACCACCTTCCGCAACGTCGAGAATGTTCCGAATTCGCCGATGATCTCTGAACTCCTCATGATAGCAGGCCGAGGCCGTCCATGTCGTCCATGTCGTGGAATGGCGCTTGGTACCATCTCGACATCGCTTCGCGGTCGGCGATCTCGGCGGCGTCGCGGATGCCCGGTGGGAGGTTCTCGATGCGTGCGACTCTATCGGTGGCGCAGCGCCGATCGCTGCTCGGCGCCCTCGGCGCGGATCCCGCAGCGGCTGACGAGATCGTGGCCCGCGGTCGGGGCGACGGCTGGTGGCCCGGCGGGACGATCCGGCTCGGCGAGCTTCCGGTTCCCGACGATCCCATGGTCGAGGCGTGGACGGACTACGCAGCGCGGGCAGCCACCGACGGCGCCTGGACCGTCCTGCGCGACGTTCTGGTGCAGCTGAGCTTCCCGATTCGGGAGGGGATCTCCTCCGAACCCGGCTACCGCGCCGCGACCCTCAAGGGCGAGCCGCCGAACGAGTCCCATGGGCTCGAGCTGATCGATCCCGGCGGCCTGACCCTCGAGCTGCACCGGTCGTTGGCCGGGACCATCCCTGTGCTCGGCGTCACAGCCCGCGCCGACTTCGAGAGCCTGGTACGCGCGCTCACCGCGCGCAACGAGCCGGCGCCGGTGCCGGAGGCCATGGGGGCGTGCCTGGTCAACGGGCTCAACAACTGGGACCGGATCAGGAGGCTGGAGAGCCGGTGGCGGGCCCAGGGTCCCGGCGAGCGGGACGAAGCGACCTGGGCCGAGGCCTTCCGCCGGATCATCCCGCAGCCGACGCTGTACAAGGACCGATTGATCGTGCTGTCACGCGGTCCGTACAGCGGCGTCGCCGGTGTCCACGCCGGGCTCGACGACGACGACTGGGAGGCGCGGTCCTTCACCATCCGCCTCGAGCACGAGTGCACCCATGCGCTGACGCTCAGGGTGTTCGGCGCGCTGCGCCATGATGTGCTCGAGGAGCTGGTCGCCGACTGGGTGGCGCTGATCACCGGCGGCGGCGGCTACCGGGTCGACCTGGCGCGCCGCTTTCTCGGGCTCGAGTCCCACCCCACGTTCCGGACCGGGGGCCGGCTCGAGGTCTACCGCGGGTCGCCACCCCTGTCCGACGGCGCCTTCGGTGTCGTTCAACGGCTCGCCGTCGACTCGACGGCGACCCTCGGCGAGCTCGCCACCGACCCGGCTCTCGAGCTCGACCGTCCTGAGGTGCTGGCGCGCATGACCATCGCGTTGCTCAGCCTGCCTCTCGAGGCGGTCGCCGGCGACGACGCGCTCGACCGGGTACGCGACCGATACGCTGGTCTCGAGGACGCTCTCAGCGGTCCCGCAGGCGACGACGGAGAGGATTCGCGGCCGTAGTTTCAGGCCATCTGGCGCTTGGCCAGGGTGGCGAACAGCCCGTCGAGCTGCATCAGCTCCTCGTGGGTCCCGGACTCGGCGATGACGCCTTTTTCGAGGTAGCAGATCCGGTCGGCGTTGACGATCGTACTCAGCCGGTGGGCGATGACGATCCGGGTCGCGAACAACCGTTCCATGCTCGCGGTGACGGTTGCCTGAGAGCGGTTGTCGAGCGCGCTGGTCGCCTCGTCGAAGTAGACGATGCGCGGCTTGCGCACCAGCGCGCGGGCGATCAGCATGCGCTGGAGCTGGCCGCCCGAGAAGCCGCCGCCGCCCTCGCTGACGTAGGTGTGCATGCCCATGGGCAGCTGCTTGACGTCCTCGTCGAAGCCGGCCATCTTGGCCGCCTCCCAGGCGTGCTCGATGGTCAGATCCGAGGCGCCGATGATGTTGTGGAAGATGTCGGCCGGCATCACCTGGGCGTTCTGCAGCACGACACCGAGCTGCTGCCGGAGCTCGCGCACGTCGACCGTCGACAGGTCCTGGCCGTCGTAGTAGATCACGCCGCGGTCGGGTGTCTCGAAGCCGAGCATCAGCCGCATCAGCGTCGACTTGCCCGAGCCCGAGCCGCCGACGAAGGCGACCATCTCGCCCGGTTCGATCTTCAGCGACACCCCCTTGAGGATCCACGGACCGTCCTCGGTGTAGCGGAACCAGACGTTGACCAGCTCGATGCCGCCCTTCAGCGTGCCGGGGTAGGCCTTGGTCTCGTCGACCTCGGTCTCGCTGGTGATGATGGCCTTCAATCTCTCGAAGATGGGCACGATTCTCAGCATGTTGAGCGACGCGTCCGACAGCGCGGTCATGGCCGCCAGAAACGCTCCGTAGGCTGCCGTGAAGGCAACGAAGTCGCCGGTCGACATCGCCGCCGTGCCGCTCTGCCCGCCGGCCTCTCGGGCCTTGAACAGGACGAAGAAGATCGCCATGGACGAGATCACGCTGAATGCCGAGTTGAAGACCGCGACCGCGTTCTGGATCCGGCCGATGCCGAACTCGAGCCGGCGCTGCTCGGCGAACTCCTTGGCCCAGACGCTGAAGGCATGGTTTTCGGCGCCCGCGACCCGAAGCTTGGCGATGCCGGAGATGAACTGCAGCACCATGCCGGTGATCTTGCCCTGCAGCCTCATCTGGTCGCGCTGGAGCCTCAGCTGCATGTAGTTGGCGCTGAACGAGAAGGTGATGAAGACGAGGGTCAGGAACATCGCCAGCACGGCGAGAGGGATGCTGTACTTGAACAGCAGAACGACGTAGAAGACCGAACTCAGACTGCCGAGGATCGCCGACACGCCGGCCCCGGCGACCAGGTCCCGGATCTTCGAGATCCCCGCGACCCGGTCGGCAAGATCACCGGCGGAGTAGTCCCGGAAGAAGGTCGAGGGCAGGTCGAGCAGCCGGTCCCACATGGCCGCCTGAATCGAGTAGTCCATCCGGCCCTGGATCCGGAGCACGGCGATGCTCTGGGTGATCTTGAACGCCGCCGAGATGAGCGCGGCCAGGAACAGCGCGCCGGTGTACTGGAGGAGCAGGTTCTTGTCCGCCTGGGGAATCGCGGTGTCGAAAAGCTTGCCGGTGAAGATCGGCGTCAGCGTGCCGAGCAGACCGAGCGTGACACCCATCATGAGCAGCCACTTGATGTCGTGCTTGAGCCCCAGCACACCGAGTCGGACCAGGTCGACTGCGGTCAGCGGCCCGTCCTTGAACGGTCGATAGAAGGACACCGCGAAGGGGGCCAATCGCTGCGCCAGCTCCTCGGTCACCTTTTGCCGCGTGCCGTCTGCCGGGTTGACGCAGTCGTAGGACGCCGGCCCGGTGGGCAGCAGTGCTACCGGTGAGCCGTCGGCCTCGATCCTGGCCAGAATCGGCCCGCCGTCCCGCTGCCACCAGTTGTCGCGCAGGGCGATCTGCCGATTCCGGAATCGAGACGCCTTGGCGATGGCTGCGATGCGCCCGTCAAAGGTCTTCTCGCGCTCGCCCTCCGGGTGCCGCTTGACCTCGATCTCGAGCGCACCGCCGACCAGCTTGGCGGCCTCGAACATGGCGTCCTCTTCCTCGGTGGCGCCGGCAAACGCCAGTTCACCCGGCGCCTGCAGCACCGACGCCAGCTCGGAAAGGCCGTAGTTCCGGGCGGCAGCCGAGTACTCCTCCTTGGACTTGAGGCGATTGAGTTCGTCGACCGCCATCAGGCGCTTGTTGATGAACTCGCACTGACACACGACTCCGTGGAAGGCATCGACGCCGCGCCAGAACTCTGCCCGCCCGACGCAGTCCGCCGAACGCTCGCTGGCGACGACAGTGCCCGGGCCGCGAAACACCAAAGCCTCGACCCAGGTCCGGGTCGACACCGGGAAAAGTGCGGATTCAGGCGTGGCAGCCCGAAACAGATCCTGCAGACCGACTCCGGAGCCCTTCGCCGCGCGCTGGTCCGCGATGTCGTCGAGGACGAGCTCCTCCATGCCGATGAACAGCACCTTGCCGCTGGTCACCCGCAGCCAGACCACGCCCTTGTTGGGACACGCCATGTGCTCCCTCGGCAGGGTCTTGGTCTCTCCGGGCATCAGGGTGGTCTCGTCGAGCGGCGGCGGCGGCACCTCCTGAGTCAGACCTGCAGAGAGCGCGTCAACCCAGCCGTCCATCCACTGGGCGACGGTCGGCGCGAGGTGGGGCTCGGCAGCGAGCTGCTCGAGTCGGCTGCGGGAGATCCGGCGCAGCACGGTGTTGATTGAACCGACCGCCAGGAAACCCGAGCCGGACTCGAAGAGCTGTGACGCCATGCCCATCATCAGCTGGCCGCCGGAGACCGTGACGAAGTGATTGCGTGCACCCTTCGGGCCGCCGTCCTCGATGCGCACGGTGAACACCTCGACCTTGCCCGACTCGACGTACCACACGGCCTCGGGGTCGTCGAGAAGGAACGGTCGGTTGCCGGTGGCCTGGATCTCGATGCCCTCGCGGGCGAAGATCTCGTCGAGGGCCAGCCCCGTGAGGTCGTTCAGCGGTTCGGGGGGGGGCGCCGCCAGCTCCGGCTCCGGCTCCGGCTCCGGCTCCGGTTTCGGCGCCGGCTCCGGCTCCGGCTTCGGCTTCGGCTCCGGCGCCGGCTCCGGCTCCGGTTTCGGCTCCGGCTCCGGTTTCGGCTCCGGCTCCGGATCCGGATCCGGCGCCCGGAACGCCGCAGCCGGCGATTCAGGAGCGGGCTTCTCGGAGGATGCGGACGGCGCCACGCGGAACTCGACAACCACCTGGCCGAATCGGATGCGATCGCCGTCGCGGAGCAACCGGGCGGTGATCCGCTCGTCGCCGACCCAGGTGCCGTTGGAGCTGCCCAGGTCGCGAAGCTCGAAGCCATCCGCCACCGGCCGGATCTCGGCGTGGCGGCGGGACACCGACGGATCGGCGAGCGCGACGTCTCCCTCGCTGCGGCCGAAGCGGACGGGCTCGCCGCCGAGCTCGACGAGGCGCCCGACCTGGCTGCGGTCGGCGATCGCCACGATCTGCAGCACGGCGCGTCGCTCAGCCACGGCGGCCTCCGGGGGCGGCCGGGCTCGCGAGGAGCCTACTCCTTGATGAGTCTCGCATAGGGTCCCGGTGCCTCTTTCATCTCGTCATGGGTTCCACGCTGGACGATCGTGCCGCGATCGAGCACGACGATCTGGTCGGCGTCACGGATGGTGCTCAGCCGGTGCGCGACGATGATGCAGGTGCAGCCGCGCCGTCGCAGGCTGTCGTCGACCCAGCGCTCGGTCGTCGGATCGAGCGCGCTGGTCGCCTCGTCGAGGATCACGATGGTCGGGTTGCCGACCAGGGCGCGCGCGATCTCGAGCCGCTGGCGCTGGCCGCCGCTGAAGTTGGACCCGCCCTCGGTGACGTTGGACTGGTACTTGCCGTGCCGATCGTGGATGTCGGCGTCGATCTTGGCGTCGCGACAGGCCCGGGTCACCGCCTTGCCCGGAATCGTCGGGTCCCACATGGTGATGTTGTCGGCGATGGTGCCGGAAAACAGGAAGATCTCCTGGTCGACCACCGCCAACGAATCTCGGATCAGGCTCGGCCGGATCTCCTCCCGGGGCCGGCCGTCGAAGTAGACGCCGCCCGACCAGGGCTGGAACAGACCTGCGATCAGGCGGGCCACCGTCGACTTGCCGCTGCCGCTCGAGCCGACAAAGGCAATTCGCTGTCCGGGCTCGATCTTGAGGTTGAGATCTTCAATGAGCGGTTTACCAAGCGGGTTGAAACCGAAGCTCAGGTTCCGGATCTCGACCTCTCCCGACAGCTTGATCTGCTCGGCGGTCTTGATCTCGTCACCTTTGACCGCGGCCATCTCGAGTTCGCGCTGGTAGTCGGCGTCGATCGGGTACTGCAGCACGTCGTCGAGCCGATTCATGTCGGCGTCGAGCTCCTGCAGGGTCGAACCGAAGGTGACGAAGGTGTTGAGCGGCTTGGTGAAGCTCGCCATCAGGCTCTGGTAGGCGACCAGCATGCCGACGGTGAGCTGGCCGTCCATCACCTTCAGGCTGCCGAGCAGCAGGATGACGGCGGTCGTCATGGCGCTGACCAGCGGCGGCACGGCGCTGACGTACTGTGACCACCGGCCGAGCTCCTGCTCGGCGTTGAGCGCCTTGGCCTGGTAACCCGCCCAGCGGGAGAAGAACTCGCCCTCCGACCCGGAAGCCTTCAAGGTGTCGATGATCTTGAGCCCGTTCATCGCGGTGCCGGTCAGCTTGCCGCCTTCCTGGAGCAGCCGACGGCTGGCATCGACCCGCTTGCGGGCGACGAACTTCACCGCCGCGATGTTGCCGAGGGCGATGGCGATGCAGACCAGAGTCAGGGTCACGTCGTACATGAACATCAGCACCGCGTAGAAGACGACGAGCACGCAGTCGAGGGCGGTCGTGGCGAGCTTGCCCGACACCACCTGGGCGACCTTATTGTTGATCTGGACCCTCGAGCCGATTTCGCCGGCGTAACGCTGCGAGAAGTAGCTCACCGGGAGCCGGAGGATGTGGTTGAAGAAGTCGCTCGACGTGGTGATGGCGAGCTTGGTCTCCATCCGGAGCAGGTAGTACTCCTGGAAGTAGGTCAGGGCCATCCTGATGACGGCGGTCAAACCCATGCCGAAGAGCAACGGTCGGATGAAGGTCTCGCGCCCGCCGACCAGGTACTCGTCGATGAAGATCCGCGAGAACGTCGGGATGACCAGCCCCGGGATCACCAGAAACAGCCCGCACAGGATGATGAAGGCGAGCGCCGTCTCGGAGCCCGACAGCCGTCGGCGCAGGGCCGCGGCCATGCTCCGCTTCTCGCCACCCTTCTCGAAATCCGGGCCCGGCTCGAAGGTGAGCACAACCCCGGAAAACGACGCGTCGAGCTCCTCGAAGGTGATCTCTCTCGGGCCCGCCGCCGGGTCGACCACGTACACGGTCTTGCCCTTGAACCCCTCGAGCACGAGGAAGTGGTTGAAGTTCCAGAACAGGATGACCGGCAGGTCGATCTCCCACAACCGTTCGAGCTCGTACTTGTAACCTTTGGCCTCGAGGCCGTACTTACGAGCCGCCTTGAGCACGTTGCTCGCCTTGCTGCCGTCACGGCTGACGCCGCACTCCACGCGGAGCTCCTCGAGCGGCACCGAGAGCCCCCAGTACTCCAGAATCATGGCCAGCGACGCGGCGCCGCACTCGACGGCCTCCATCTGGAGGGTGCTGGGCACCTTCTTGCGGCGCCTCAGGTTCTTCGGGTACGACGTCTCCGTCACGGACGTTTCTTCAGCAGCCATGGCGACGACCCGTTCCTATCCCATACCGACCGTCTTGCGCATCAGGGGCAGGACGTAGGAGATCGGCCGCTTGGTTTCGACGGTCACGTTGCCGGTGCAGATCGTGCCGCTGTAGATCTGGGACGGAGGTCCTTCGGACGACGACCACTTGAAGCCGCTCGGGGTTTCCGGGTCCGGGATCAGCCGGACCCGGATTTCGATCGGCGCGGTATCACCGGTCAGCTCCTGGATCAGCTTCTGGTTGCGCAGCACCCGGCGCAGCCCCTCCGGCGTCACCGGGTAGGCCGACGCGCTCTCGACCTCGCCGACCATGAAGCCGTACTCCTCCGAACGAACCGTCGACGGGGAGACGTAGACCTCCATCCCGGGATGGACCTTCTTGCCCTCGGTCGCCGGAATGTAGATCATCGCCGTGATCGGCGCATCCTCTGACTCCAGAGTCATGAGGCGGCTGCCGGCGCCGACCACGTCTCCGGCCTCGATCACGACCTCGACGATCCGGCCCGAGAACGGGCTGACGACCTTGGAGGTCGCCTCGAGCTCGTTGTCGAGCTCGCTGAGGAGCTGGCGGGTATCCTCTACCCGGTTACTGGAGCCGGCCCGCTTCGACCGAAGCTGGGCCTGGGTCTGCTCGTTGGCGGTCAGCTCGGCCTTGGTCCTCATCAGGGTGCTGTTGGTCAGCAGGCCCCGTTCGACCATCTCCTCCTGGGTCTTGATCTTGTCCCGGAGCTCGGCCGCCTGGGCCTCGTACTGGCGCAACAGGTTGCGGTCGGCGGCGCTCTGGCGGCTGCCCTGGCCGCTGAGCCGGTTCAGGTCCTCGCGGGTGTTCTGGATCTTGAGCCGGAGGGCCGGCCGGTCGAGCCGGGCGATGATCTCGCCCTCGGTGATATGGTCGCCCGGCTTGACCAGAACTGCGGCAAGCCGGCCCTCGGTGGTCGAGGCGATGTCGAAGACCACCCCTCCCCGAAGCAGCATGCCCTTGCCGGCAACCTTGATCGAAATCGTGCCGACGACGCTCCAGACGATGAGGGCGACGAGACCGCAGCCGATGGCGATCACCGCCACCCACCCGGACGGCCGGATGATCTGCATCATCTCGTCGAGGCGCTCGGGCGAGGAAAGCTTCTCGAGCGCCGCCTTTCGGAAGAGCTTACTCGGGTCCATTCGCGCTTCCTCCGTCCGCTGCCGCCGGCCGGTCGATCAGGGCGGCCAGACGCCCCGGAGGGTTCAACGCCGTCACCGTCACCGCCTCCTCGGCGATCCGGCAATCGACCAGCCGGCCGGTCTCGAAACTCAACCTGGTCGCCAGCACCGCGATCGAGGCCCGCGCCGAAACCAGCTGGATCTCCTCCGCCAGCAGGCTCTCCTGGGTCAGGATGACGTCGATGGAGCTGCTCTCTCCGGCCTCGAAGACCTCGATCTCCGACGCCAGCGCCGTGCGGTAGTCGTTGACGGACTGCTCGCGCCGGCGGCCCTCCTCGATGGCCTGGACGAGCGCCCCGGTGAGTCGTTCGATCTGATTCGTCACCGTTCGCTCCAGGTCGCGGAGCCCGATGTGGCTCTGCTGCTCGAGCGACCGGGCCTGGACTGATCGGCCTCGCGCGACTCGATTCCCCATAGGAAGCTCGAAGCGCAACCCGAGCCGATAGCTCGGACCCGCGGAGAAGTCGGACAGGGCCTCCCACCAGCCCTCGACGAGATCGTCGACGTCGCTGATGTCGCCACCTTCAAAGAGGCCGGCGTAGCCGACGGCGAGCTGGAGGTCGACCTGGCGCTTGAGATCGAACTGGGTGCCGCGCGCGAGAAACTCGGCCGAGGTCCGGCGGGACCGCAAAGCGGCGATGTCGAAGCGGCGATCAAAGGCGGCCGCCACCATTTCCTCAATCGACGGCAGGGACGCCTCAGCCCCGGGCACCGGCGGCAGCTGGTCGGCGGCGAGGGGCGCCTCGTCGACGGTCACCAGCTTCTGGCCCATGACCTCGGCCAGGTTGACGCGGGCGCGCAGGACGCTCTCGCGAGCCGAGGCGATGCGACCGCGGGTCAGCTCGAGGCGGCCGCGGAGAAAGTTGAGATCGGCCTCGGCGACCTCGTCGGCCTCGACCAGGATCTCGCCGATTTCGAGCAGCTCGGTCTGGATCGCCTCGGTCTCCTGTTGGATCTCGAGCACCGCCTGCGCGGCGGCCAGGTTCCAGTACGCCAGGGCGGTGCTCTCAACCGAGGTCGTGATCGAGAAAGCCTCGTCGGCGAGCGACGCCTCGGCCGAGGCAATGGCGGCGTTCTCGGCGGCGGCGGTCGCGACCCTGCCCCGGCCCTTGCCGAGCGGGATGTCCAAAGTCACTCCGAGGATCGAGCGAACGTTGTCCGGCAGGCCCTTGCCGCCGAACGCGGGATCGACCGGCTTGCCGATGTAGTTCTCCTTGAAGGCGTCGAGGATGATTCCCGGCTCGAGGACGACGCCGTTGCGGAACAGCTTGGTCAGCCGGAGATCGACGGCGGTGGTCAGCGAGCCGTCGAGGGTGGGCACCGTGCCGATGTTGCGCAGGTTGGCACGCTGGGCGAAGGCGTTGATGTTCAGAATGTCCACGGTGTTGCCCGCGATCCGCCGATTCGCCTCGACGAGATCCTCCGCCGCCTGCTGGTTGCTGGTGGCGTTGGCCATGTCCTCGTAGAGATCGAAGATCGCCTGGGTCCGGCCCGAGATGCAGATCGGGGTGTCGCCGATGGTGATGTCGAGCCCCTGGCCGCAGTCGGCCCAGACGAAGCTCTCGCCGCCGAGCTGGTTTTGGAGGTCGTCGGCGACCCGCTGGAAGTTGACCGCGAGCTCCCGGAACAGCGTCCGCTTCTGACGTTCGCCGTGGAGCTGTGCCTCGGTCAGGTAGTCGCGGGCGCCGTCGTAGGAGAACTGCAGGCTCAGGTTGAGGTCGAAGGCCCCGCGGTTCTGGTCGACGGCGCCGAAGGAGGCCGAGCGCGCCTGCTCGGCGAGCCGGATGGCGGGGTCGGACGCGACCGCGAACGCCATGGCCTCGACCAGTGCCATGGCGGTTTCGTCACGGTTCACCGCCGGGTTCGGCTCGGCAGCCGCCGCGGCCGCCGTCATGGCGATCGCGAGAACGGTTGCAACCAACACCGCGGTTCGCGGCGGGCGTTCGGGTCGATGGCTGTCTCGATGGTGCATGGTTCACCCCCTAGCGCAGCGGCAACGTGGTGAACGCCTTCGGATCGACGACTCCGCTGCCGTTCTGTTGCGTGACCAGTCGGCCGGTGTCGAAGGCAAGCTGAGCCAGAATCTGGGCATACCTCGCCTGGGCGTCGACCAGCGACAGCTGGGACACCAGCGACCGCTGCTGGGTGACCAGGGTGTCGAGGACGGTGACGGTTCCGTAGCGCAGGCGCTCCAGCTCGACCTCCACGGCCTCTCGGTAGGCTTCAACCGCCCGACCGAAGTTGACCAGCTGCTCGGAGATCTGCTCGACCGACGCTGCGTCGAGGGCGATCCCGAGGGCGATCCTGCGCTCGAGATCGGCGGCGGTGATGGACGCGCTGGCGAGCGACGCCTGCTGCTGCTGGTACAGGCCCTTCTGGAGGCGATTGCCGAACGGCTTCTCGAACCCGAGGCCGATCTTGCCGCTCGGTCCCGCCCACGTGCCGGAGACGCTGTCCGACAGGCCGTCCCAGACGTCGTTGTCCTCGCCGAGGTTGTTGTAGGACAGCCCGACGCTGAAGTCGACGATCGGGCGCAGGTTGATCCGGGCCGCCTCGACCAGCACCTTGCCCGAGGACTCGAGCTTGCGCGCCGACCGAAGGTCCATGCGCTGTTCCAGCGCCTCGGCGATCAGGGCCTCGGACTGAAACTCGAAACCGGCGGCGGCGGCCAACAGGGGGAAGTCGTCCGACGCCAGCGGCGCGATGGCGCCATCGCCGACCTCGAGACCGATGACGTCGGCGAGCCGGATCCGGGCCTCGATGACCGCGCGTTCGGCAGCGTCCACCGCGGCCTGATCCTGGGCCACCGCGGCCCGGGTTCGTGGCAGCTCGGCGCGCGGCAGCTCGTCACCGTCGACGAGCGCCTGGGTCAGCTCGAGGATCCGCCGGTTGACCGCCAGCGACTCGTGCTGGATCTCGAGCCGTCGCTGGGCGGCCGCGAGGTCCCAGTAGGCGAGCAGAGTGTCGAGCGCGCTCGACGACGCGGAGAACGCCAGGGCGTCGACGCTCGCCTCGTAGTCGATCTCGGCGGCGCGCTCGACTGCGCCTGTCGCGGCCCTGCCGCGGTTTCTGGCGAGCGGGAAGACGACGTCGAAGCCGAGGGTGGTGGTGTAGGCGTCGGGGACCTCGAGGCCGCCATCGTCGGCCAGGAAACCCTTGTCCTTGTACCTGACCCGGCTCGCGGTGAGGTCCGCGTAGGGCGTGATCCGGATGCCGGTTCTAAACTGCTTGTCAATGGCGAGGTTGAGGTTGAAGTCGGTCGACTGCGTGACCTCGGGAACGTCGCCCATCCGGGCGAGCACGTCGGTCTTCTCCGCGATGAAGGCCTGGGCCTCGACGAGGTCCTCCTGGCTGCTGCTGATGATCGAGTCGAAGAAGTTGACCATTGCCTGCTCGATGGCCGGCTGCTCGTCGGGGTTCGAGCCGTTGTACAGCTCGAGCAGTACGTCGTACTGGGCCTGGGCGTACTCGTCGCTGAAGGTCACCGCGTCCCTGTCGCCGCCGGTCTGCCAGACGTCGCGCGCGGCCGAGCTTTCGTCGATGGTGGCTTCGAGCAGATCCACTGACTCCTCGGCGCGCTCGACCTGCTCCTCAACCGTGTCCCGCCGCTGCTGCTCGCCCTTCTTCTCCTTGGCGGTCAGCTCGGTCTGGGTGTACTCATACGAGAGATCCCCCAAGAATGTGGTGTCGAACTGGCCCGCCGCCTGGAGCACGAAGCCCTCCTGGAGCACCGTCGCCTGCTCCTGCAGGCGGATGAACGGCGCGTGCGCGAGGGTCATCTCGACGGCGTCGAGGGCGGTGATGGCCTCTTCGGTCACCGCCCCGGGGGTCCAGGACAGCTCTCCCTCCTGGGCGCCGACCACCGCCGCCGAGACCCCGAGGCCGAGCGCCACGATCCACAGATATCGACCGATCAGATGTTTCTTCGACATCGTACCTCCCGGACGGTTGCCCGTCATCCCGCGTCGTTCTGCCTGATACCGAGCGACATCGCCTCGGTGTGCCTGTCTTCGCGTCACCTCTCGGTTGACCCGGTGTTCGAATATGCCGACAAGGATAACAGCGCCCGATCGACTTCCCAAACCCTCGGCGGCGTCGGCCGGGACAGTCATCAGTCGCTCACGATTCGGGTGCCGACGCCGTCCGCTTCGGCGGCGACGTCGAGGATCTTTCTCGTGCCGCGGGTTTCCGCAACGAAGGACACCACCGGCGCGACGTGCTTGCGGATGAACGCCACCATCTGCGGATGCCTGGCGTGAGTGGTCAGGGTCGCGACCTCGAAGCCCGCCTCCAGCATCGCCAGAAACGAAGCCCGCCACAGTCTCAGCAGGGCGCATCGGCGCCACAGACCGGGGTGGACGTAGCTGCTCGTGTAGCGAAGCATCCGGTCGCTCAGCCTGTGGGTGACGACCCAACCCGTGGTCCGGCCGTCGACCTCGAGGATCATGCTGGTGCTCGGCTCGTAACCCTCACCGAGGTGGTCCCACGGTCGCAGATCGGCGGGAATCCAGCGCTCCTCCCGGTCCGAGGCCCGAAGCTCGTCGAGCGCCTCGCGCTCGATCTCGGCGAGCGGCACGATCCGGTAGTTCTTCGGCAGGCGGGTCCAGTGCATCCAGGACAGCCGGTCGAGATCGGCGGCGGTCAACCGGAGCACCGTCATCCGGGTGTCGGGCGGCCCCCACCCGAGCTTCCAGAAGATCTTCTCCAACCCGATGATCTCAGGCCTGCCGGTCATGTAGACGGCGTTGACGACCTCGTGTCCGTTCTCGGCGATCTCGCGGCAGAGCTCGGCGACGAGCCCGGTGCCGATGCCCTGCCGGCGGACCTCGGGGCGGACGAAGACCGACAGCAGCTCGGCGACGAGCCCGTCGTCGGTCGGCAGCTCGGCGACCGCGAGCCCGACCGGCGCGCCGTTCGCCACCGCCGCGACGGCGAGCGGCTCGATGACCGGGCCGGAGCCATGCATGGCGCCGAGATGTCGGGGCTGGGGTTCGAGATCGAGCAGGTGACGATAGGCGGGAAAGGTGAGCTCGGCGAGCACCGCTGCATTCCTCGCCTCGGCCAGGCCGAAAACCACCCGGGTCGTCATGGCCGGTCTCCCTTCGTCGACGCGGATTGGAATGCGAGCACCGACGGCAGCGTCTTTACAGCGGCGAGCCGGAGCAGGACGTAACCGATTCCAGCCAGGCCCCGGAAGAACCCGGGGCGGGCGATCTCCGGGTTGCCATCCAGGCGAAAATCTCCCCGACCGGCTGCCCGGCGAATCACCATGCTGGCCCTCGACCAAGCGACGCGCCGGAACTCGTCACGCTTCATCAGACGCCCCAGTGTATGCACAATGTCGACTCGCCCGAGCGTACCACAGCACAGGTGGTCGGGACCGGTTGCCGGTGCGGCCAGGGTCGTCGCCACCGCGACGTCGAGCCGACCCCCGTCGTTCGCCTCGGCGAGGACGTCGCCGATCTCCGCTCGGGCCAGCGCGATGCCGGGGGCGCCGTGGCACCAGGCGGTCATGTTCCGACGTTCGCGTTCGGCTCCGTCATCGTCGTGCAGCAGCACGGGCCAGTTCCTCGTCGCGGGATCGAAGCGGGTGTTCTCGAAGACCAGCGCATCGCCGGCCGCGCGGAGAAGGGACTCGTCGCCGGCGGCGCGCCACAGCCGGGTCAGGGCGAGCGCGATGCCGGATGCGCCGTGGGCGAAACCGGCCAGCATACCGCCCTGCCGAGACGGCCAGGCCGCGCCGCCGACGGGTCCGGGCCGCCGGGTTTCCAGAAGGTGGCGACCGCAGGCGCGCGCCGCCTCGAGCACCTGCTCGTCGGCTGTTTGCTCGTGCAGAGCGAGCAGGCCGAAGATGGCGCCCGCGGCGCCGCCCTCGACGTCGAGGGCCCGGTCCGCGGCAAGCCGTTCGCCGTCGACGCACGCGGCGAGCTTCCGCGCGGCCTCGAAGCTGCCGTCGTCGTCCAGCCACTCGGCAACCCGGCTCAGAACGTAGATCAGTCCGCCCAGCCCGTGGCAGGCGCCGAGGCCCTCGTCGGCGAGCAGCGCCGGCAGCTCCGGCGAACGTGCCGCGGTGAGGACCGGGCGCAGGGCGCCGGCGGCGGTGCGCCGGTAGCCGCGGCCCGGGAACACCGTCGCCGCGGCTGCCATGAAGAGGCCGATCCCGGACGAACCGCTGTAGAGATAGTGCGCGACCCCACGATCGTGCCGGCCCTCGGGCCGCAGGTGGACCGGGTCGAGCCAGGTCAGGCTTCCGTCGTCGCCGGCCACGGCCGACGCCGACAGCCGATCGGCCAGGGCCCGCGCCTCCTCGAGCAAGGCATCGCGACCGAGGGGCCCGACAGCGTCCGGATCGGCAGCCGCGTCGACGACCCGGTCGGCGCCGTCGACGTGGCCGACCGAATCGCGCAGGGACTCCGTCGTCAGGGTCATGAGCCGGACCTGGCGATCGAGGTCGTCATCGCTGAAGCCCGCCACACGCTCCTCGTAGATCTCGATGCCCGACCGGGCGATGACGTCCGCGATCCCGCTGCCGTCAGGAGCACGAAGGACCGAATCGCCGACGGCCGTGGTGAATCTCGGAATGTCGAGGCCGGTCAGGTCTCTGCGCTCGGCCTCGACCACCGGCCACAGAGCCGGCCGCCGTCCGGCCTCGATCAGACCGCGGTTGAGGGCCTCGACGGCGAGACCGGCGGCGACCCCGTCCCGCTGGCAGGCGGGCGAGAGCAGAAGCCGCAGGACCCGGGCGTACTGCTCGGTGGGGCGCAGCAGGACGCGACTCGATGCCCGCTCGAAGCGGCGCCTGACCCGCTCGGCGGTCAGTCCGGTCGAACGCCGCTCGAGGACGAACCGGTAGGCGCGGCTGAAGCCGCTTTGCAGCTCGGCGAGGTGGTCTGCAACGGCTGCCGGACGGCCGTCGAGCACCGGCACGTTGCGTCGCGTGCGGGCGCGCGACGCCCGCGTAACCCGGTGCAGGCCGTCGCGGCCGAGGTCCCGCCACTCGACCACGGACTCACCCAAGTCGTGACCGCCCGCGCCGCACAGGCCACCGATGTCGATGATCGAGCCGTCCGGCCCCTCCTGGAGAAAGCTCAGCATCCCCGTGGCGTGAAACGACGACCGCATCCACTCGGCCACCCGCGCCGTGGCCGTGGCGCCTCCCGCCGCGCTCTCGCGGCCCACCGGATACGGGTGCAACACGGTCTCGAGATCGATGGCCGCGGGCGACGCGGCGCCGACGAGCAGGTTGTCGAAGTGGAGGTCCGACGCACCGAGCAGGTGGCCGAGACAGAGCAGCGCCCCCGCCGCTTCGAACCAGCTGGACACCGCACTCGCAGACTCGAAGGACGGCGCCTCGACGTAGCCCATCCAGCCGTAGCCGTCTCGCTCGAGGACCGGGGGAAAGGTCGGGACCTGCTTCAGCCCCTCGTCGGCGCACCACCCGACGAGCTCTGCGAAGGCGACCTCGACGGCCAGCGACCGCGGCTTGTAGACGACGCGCTCGCCGCCGGCGAAGATCACCACCGCGACCCGCCGGCCGCCGTGATGACGATCCGACAGGCCCGGCCGAATCTCCACCGCGGGCCCGAGCCCGGTGGTCGATCCGAGCAGGTCGGCGACGGCCGTCCGGTCGCGAGCCAGCCGTTCGACGAGCTCGAGCGCGGCACCGGCCGAGGTCTGCAACAGGCGCTCGAGCTGCCGCTCCAGAACCGGGTACTCGTCGAACAACGGTGTCAGGCGGCGCTCGATCTGGTGATCGATCCAGCGGCGGTAGAAGGCGTCGCCCGAGCGGTCTGCAAGCACCGACAGCTCGGCCGAGCGGCGCCGGTCGAACTGCCGGAACGCCGCCTCGGCGGCCAGATCTGCCACCTGTCGTGCAACGTGATCGACCAGCGTGTCGACGGCGGCCGGCGCGACGACGCCCCGTGCGTACGCCGGGCTCGACTCGAGGAGTGCAGCGAGCTGGGCAAGCCACGGCGCCCAGAGCTCGATGAAGCCAAGCCCCGCGTCCCGGCCACGCTCGACACGACGCTGATCGCCACCGCCGTCGATCCGGGCACGGCCGGCGTCGAACATGGTCTCGAGCTCGCCGGAGAGCGCGGCCTCGACCGACCACCGGGCGGCTGCCGCCGGATCGCCGGCCGCCCAGGACAAGGCCCGGATCACGTCGGCCGGGACCAGACCGTCCCACGACAGCCGGGCCTCGAAGATCGCCGCGTCGCCGGCGGCGATCAGCCGCCGCCAGCGCTCGACGACGGCCTTCGCCTCGGCCTGGCGGGTCGGGTCGCCGGCGGGCCGTCCGGCCCGCCGCCACGCCTCGATCCGCTCCATGAGCGTCAGTCCCCGGCCCTCTCGCTCGGCTTTCGGCATTCAGGCCCCCTTTAGCGCGCACCGGGCGCCTCAGCGCCCCGCCGTCGCGAACCGGACCGGCTTGAAGCGACCTGGCACGGCCGATCTGTCGGACAAAAAATCGGCCGCCCGTCCTCGCCGGACGGGCGGCCGTGTCATGAAGGTTCTGCCACGTGAGCTCGACGACCGCGGTTCAGATCAGGCTGGTCTCGATCTCGACGTGGGTCCCGATTCCCTTGATGTCGTTGCACTCGTAACCCGCATCGTTACCCTTGCCGCCGGCGACCATCTCGAGATCGGCGTCGGACAGCTCGGCGCCCTCTTCGGGCACGTACGGCAGCACCATGTGCATGACTTCGGCGGAGTCCTCGACGACCTTGATCTGAAGGCTGTCGGGAACATCCTGGCCGAGCTGCATCGACACCACTTTCTTGGGCTCGGTGAGCAGCGCCTGCTTGTACTCCGGGTCCTTGATCGCGAAATTGGCAATCAGATCGTTGACCTCTCCACGGGACATCTCAGCCATTTTGCGCTCCTTTCGATTGTGATCCTCTGGCGGACCGTTTGTGTGACACCCGCTGTGGGTGGTTTGGGCGAACGCGGGGAGAGAAAGCAAGGGCCGTGCCAACTCGAGAATGCCGCGGGGACGGGGATCACGCTTCCGGGCTTCACATCGAGGCGAGACCACTCTCCATTCATTGGAACTGGGTCTCCATTTCTATGAAACCGATCGCCGCGTACCGGCCCGGTCGGAGACGATCCGCCGACGGACCGCTTACGGACCGGCGCCGGTTCCAGCGATGACCTCAAATGAGCGATTCTTCTGGATGAGATGACGGAAACATCCCCATTGGGATGTCGAGTCTTTTCGCAACCATCGGAAGCGCAGGAGCTTGGTGCAGATCGCCGGTGAGAGTCGCTCAGCTGAGGAATTAGAGAGTTCCCATCCGGAAACCCCGATGGGGACTGCGCAGTTCTCGATTCGGAAACGAGGGGTTTTTGTGCAAGGTCAAGGAAGATCAGAATGTACGCGGAAGCGTACTTCTGTACGCCGCACAAGGAAATTCGTCATCTGACGCCGAGATTGCCAAAAAGCGCCGTTTCCGGACGGGAACTAGAGAATGTCCTTCGGGGGCTTGAGCTTGTGGTGCCGCAGGAAGTCCATGAACCGCTGGTAGTCCCGATCGGGCATCCCGAACAGCTCGACCAGTCGCCGGTACGACCCGTTGACCCGGGTCAGGCCCCATGCCACGACCGACCGGACCTGGCTGCGGTTGAGCTCCCGGTCCATGTAGCGCCGGTAGATCGTGTTCCAGAAGTCGCCTTCGCTGCTCGCCATCTGCCGGATGGCGCTGTCCTCGACCCGCCGGCCGGTGAACCGGTCCTCGGACTCGATGAGCGACTCGAACGCCTCGGGCTCGATGACCTCCGACCTCGACAGGGCGTAGCCGGAGGTGATGACGCTGAACAGCTCTCGGGTGTTGCCCGGCCAGTGGTAACCGGACATGAGCTCGATCGACCGGTTGGAGAACCGCTTGGCCACGCCGTGGCGCAGCCGGAGCCGCTCGAGCATGTAATCGGCGAGCAGCCGCCAGTCGTCGCCGCGTTTGCGCAGCGGCGGCAGCTGCAGGTGGAAGTAGCGCAGGCGAAAGAACAGGTCGCCGCGAAAATGCTCTCCGAGGCCCGACGCCGAAAGCGAGCGGTTGGTCGCCGCGATGACCCGGACATTGACCCGACGCGGCGTGTTGGAACCGAGCGGCGTGAACTCTCCGGACGACAGCGCGCGCAGCAGCATGAGCTGGGCGCTCATGTGGAGATCGCCGATCTCGTCGAGGAAGATGACGCCGCCGTCCGCCTCCTCGAAGCACCCCTTGCGGTCGGCCACCGCTCCGGTGAAGCTGCCCCGCTTGTGGCCGAACAGCTCGCTCACGGTCAGGTTGCCCTCCTGGAACTGCGGGCAGTTGACCGTGACGAACGGCCCCTCGCGGCGCGGGCTGAGCAGGTACACCGCCTGAGCCAGGCTCTCCTTGCCGACACCGCTCTCGCCGGTGAGCAGAATCGGCTCGTCGAAGCCCGCGACCATCTCGGCCTTCTCCATCACCGCCTCGACCGACGGCGACCGGCCGACGATGGTCACTCGTCTGTGCCGCCCCCAGCGGTCCTCGGACAGCGCGCGGATCCGGGACGCGACCGCTCCGAGAAACCAGCGGTCGAGCTCCGCCGCCTTCAGGTCGTCCTGGCCGTAGGGCTGCCCCATCATGTCGACAACCGTCCGCGCGGTTGACCACCGCCCGGGCCTCGGGTAGCGTGGTCGTGATCGGCAGACCAACAGCCACGACACGACCGGAGTGAGGTGTCATGACCGACGAGAACAGCGCGCCGTCTCTGGAAGGCAACGACTTTTCCTGCACCTTCAGCGCCGGAGACATCGTCTTCAGCGAGGGCCAGGACGGGGCCGAGATGTACATCATTCAGTCCGGTGAGGTCGAGATCCTGAAGCAGACCGACGGCGAGCAGGTCCGTCTGGCGTTGCTCGAGGAGGGCGACTTCTTCGGCGAGATGGCGATCCTGGAGGACCTTCCACGGACCGCGAGCGCGCGGGCGGCGACCGACTGCGCGCTGGTGCGGATCGATCGCGGCACCTTCGACCAGCTGGTCAGGCACGACCCGGAGATCGCCGTCCGCATGCTCAGGAAGCTCAGCTTCCGGCTCCGTCAGGCCGGACCGAGCCTCATTGACAGCGCCGCTGAGGGACCGGTTCAGATGCTCGAGCCCCAGGCCGGCGCCCCGCTGGTCCCAGAAGGCTCCGGTTCCGGCAGACCGCGGCTGGTGAGCCCGGAGTCCGGCCTCGAGGTGGAGCTCGCCGTCGACGGCTCGACGACCATCGGCCGCTACGACTCCGGGACCGGGATCCACCCTACGGTCGACCTCAAGCCGCTCGACCATCAGCGCTCGACCAGCCGCCGCCACGCCGTAATCGACCGGCGAGGAGACCGCTTCGTGGTGCGCGACGAGGTCGGCGCCGCCAACGGCACCTTCGTCAACGGGGTTCGCATCGAGCCGGGCCAGGAGGTCGAGATCCGCCACGGCGACGTGCTCCACTTCGGTCTGGTGGAGCTCGAGCTGAGAAACGACTGACGCCTTGCGGCTCTCCAGGCAGCCGCCGGCCGCGTTCCCAACCGGCACGGCGCCGGTCGAGGTCACACCGCCTCCGCCGCCCGCCGTTGCTCGGCGCACCCGAGCAGCTTCGCAACCAGCGCCGCCAGCCGGATGATTCTCTCCTTGACCATCAGCTCGGCGACCGCGCGCTCCCGATCCGGACGGATGCAGCACAGGCGGTTGAGTCCGCTCAGGTTCAACGCGTTGTCGACGTGGCTCTGGGCGCTGCAGATGACCAGCTTGCCACCCACCGACTGCAGCTTCTTCGACACCATCAACAACATCCTGAGGGCATGGCTCGACGTCCCGGAGGTCATCTCGAGATCGATGATGATCTGCTGTCGACCCTCCTCCATGATCTCGAGCGCCCGAGCCTGGAGCACGCCGGACGAGGTCTCGTTGAGGTCGCCTTCCGGCTGCAGGACGGCGATGCCCCGTTCGGTGCTCTCGTGGATCGCGAACTTCATTGCCGGCCGACCGATCAGAACATGATGATCAGGCCGGCCACGAGGCTGACCTGATCGAAGTCGGCGCCGTACCCGTAGAGGTACCGACAGGTCCCCTCGCAGTCGCGGTGCTCCCACTCGACCAGCCGGGTGTTGTCGGCATCGGTGTCGCTGCGGTTGTATCGAACTTCGAACAGCATGCCGAGCCGGGACGACATGGCGATCTTGACCCCGGCCCCGAGGCCGTAGGTCAACGCGGTCTCGTCCGGCAACGGGGTGTCGGAGGTGATCGACGACTCGCCGGCGGCGAGGGTGAGAAAGGGCCGGGTCGACCCGGTCAGAATGTGCCAGGTCAGCCCGAGCTGCCAGGTCGCGACATCGGTGTCCAGGGTGCCGGTGACGCCCTCGGGCGTCGTGCCGCCCGGCTCCTCGCCGAACAGCCCGTCCTTGTCCTTGAGCTCGGCCGACTGAAAGCTGTACATGAGCTCGAGCTCGAACGAACGGCTGAGCAGCACGCCAAGCCGCAGCCCGAACTCCCCGCCCGTTTCCAGGTTGATCTCGACCAGCCGTGGCGCCGGCTCGTAGGCGTCGGCATCGACGGTGATCGTTCCGCCCCATCGATACCCGAGCGTCGGTGTCAGCTCCCAGCGATGATCCTGAGCGAAGGTCTCCGCCGGCAACCACACCAGTACAAAGAGGATCAAGAAGATCGGCCGTCGCATGGCGCCTCCCCGTGTTGATGGAAACAAACTTCCGTGAGTATACAACGGCCTACCGCCGGACCACCTTGGTGTCGGCGATCATGTCGTGCAGACCACGGTTTTCCTTGGTGAAGGCGATCATGATGAAGCCGGCACAGAACAGCGCGCCGCTCGCCATGTACCCGACCATGCGCAGCGCCGCCTTGGCCCAACCGAGCGGCTCGACGCCGTCTCCCCGGACCACCTTGAGGCCGAGCAGCCGCTTGCCCGGAGTCACGCCGACCAGCGCCCAGGGAACCAGCAGGTAGCCGACGGACACCGCCATGCCGAGCAGCCACGCGACCAGACTGAACAGGACGCCGATGGCGCTGACTTTGGAGCCGATCAGCGCTCCGAGCAGGGTCAGCGGCAGCATGATCACCAACATGACCACGAACAGAATCACGGCGTCGACGAGGTAGGCGCCGAGCCGCGGCGCAAACCCCACCGGCTGACCGGAATCCGGCTTCGTCGACGCCGGCGGCGCCGCCAACCAGGCGGTGTACGCGGCCACGAGCTCCCCGATCTTGCCCCTCGAGCCCGTCGCATCGCTCGGCGCCACCCGCGCCGACGACGATCTCCCCACCACCGGGGCGACCGGGGCCTCGGTCGACGCCGGGGCGGCCGGATTCGGCGCCGCAGCAGGCGCCGGGCTCGTCGGAGTCGGCGCAGGCTCGGCGGCCGGCGGCGGCGCCGGCGGCTGCGGGTTGGACGGAGGCGGCGCCGGTCGATCCGGCAGATTCGCCATGTCGACCATCACCGTCGCCTCGTCGGTCGTCGGCTCGGTGAAGACCAGCGTGCTGCCGCCGATCATGATCTCGTCGCCGTCCGCCAGGACGTGTCGCTCGACGCGGGTCCGGTTGACCCAGGTCCCGTTGCTGCTCTGCAGGTCTCGGACGACATAACCCTCGGCCGTGAAGGTGATCTCGGCGTGCCGACGCGAGGCCGCCTGATCATCGAGGGGCCACGTGGTGTCGGCCGCCCGGCCCAGCGTCATGGGGGTGCCGTCCGACGGCAGCTCCCGCTCGAGGTTCTCGTCGCCTGACGTCAGCTTCAATAGCGCCATTCCATCCACCCTTCTCTCCGCAAGGTTGCTCACAGGATACCGCAGAATCGACCGAATGGGGATCGCAGCCGGAAAACCCGAGTCGGGGACCCGGCCGGCGCCCTGCGCGCTCGATCGCCGGAGCGCCTGTTGCGCCCTCTCGGCTTTGGTCCGGCTGCGCTACAGTGACGGCGACGCTCATGATCGAACCCGCCGAACCCGACACCCCGCCGACCGTCGACGAGCAGCTCGCGACCCCGAGCATCGCTCGCTTCCTCGGTCGGCATCCCGTGCTCCACTCCCGGGTCGCCGCCGTTCTCGACGCGGCGACCGACGTCCGGCGAACCCGGTCCGCGGCCCTCCCGTCGCGACCGCCGGCGATCAGCCGGGATCCGGAGCACACTGTCGCCGAGTCCGAGCTGTGCGACGCCGTGACCGGGCTCGAGGCGGTCGCCGACGACGACGGGGTGAAACCGGAGGCCGTCGTCGCTGCGGTGCACCGCGTCAGGCGGGCGATCGCCGCACTGCGCGTTCTCAGCCACCGCTTCGACCCGCCGCGCGCGCTCGGGGCGCCGCACCACCGGACGGCTCTGATCACGGCGTTGGGTCGGTTTCGGACCGCGCTGGAGGAGCTGCGCCGCGACGCCCGCGCGGCAGGCGCGACACGGCTGCCGTGGCGCATCGATCTCGCCACCGACGTCGATCCCGCGGCTCGGACAGCCGACCTGGAGCTCGCCGGACCGGGCCTGCCGCAGACGCCCGCCGCCGCCTTCCCCTGCGGCGAGCGCTGCCTGCTGACCGGGCGGTCCTTCTCGATCGACAGCCGCCGGGCGCCGGCGCTCCGGTACCGGTCGTTGGAAAGCCACGCCGTGGTTCTCTCACCGTGGGCCCACGACCTCGGGGAGCGGATCGTCGCCGTCGTCAGGCGACTCGGACCGGCCCACGGCGACACGGTGCGTCGGCTGATCGAGGTCGCGCCGTGGCTCGCCGAACCGCAGATCGCCTCCGACGGCAACCCGAGCTTCATCCGGCTCGGCCTGCTCGACGTCCCGTCGCTCGCCGTGGCGGCCAACAACACCCTTCTGGCCCACCGTGACCAGCCTCTGCTCGGCCGGCGCGGCGCCGGCAAGAGCCTGCGCCGGCTCGGCGCGGACGATCGCGCCGGAACACTCCTCGACGGCTCAGACCCGGGCTACGGCTGGTCGACCTATGGTGAGGTCCGGACCCGGGCCCTCGGTCTCGCCCACGGGCTCGCGGCCGCCGGTGTTCGACCCGGCAGCCGGCTGGCCATTGTCGCCCGCGACAACCAGCCCGAGTTCTTCATCAGCGATCTCGCCTGCGTGTTCGCCACCCTGGTGTCGGTCGGCATTCTCGACACCCTGACCGACGACGCGGTCGCCGACATCGCCGCGGTCGCCCGGGTCGAGACCGTCATCACCGATGGTCACAACGCCGGGCGCTTCACCACCGGTCTCGTCCGTGACCGCTGTCCCGGACTGTCCATGGTGGCGGTGTTCGGTTCGTCGACCGCGCTGCCGCCGGCGCCCGACGGAGTCCGAGTGGTGGCCTTCGACGAGCTCGTGACGCCGGTCGACGACATCGAGCCGACCTGGTCGTCGGCCTCCGGAATCGGCTTGTCGACGCCGATCATCCACGACGACGACGACGGCGCCGAGACCCGCCACGTCGAGGGAATCGACGACGACGACGACGGCGACGTCTTCACCCTCGTCTTCACCTCGGGTACCACGGGTCGGGCCAAGGGCGTGGAGATCGACCGCCGGCAGTGGCTCGAGGTCATGCAGCCGAAGGGCGGACTGTGGCCGCACGTCGAGATCTCCTATCAGCCGTCGGCCTTGGGCGCTGATCGAACCGTCGTGTGGCGGACCTTCGCCGCCGGCGGGCGGCTCGGCTACGGTCGCCGCAGCGGCGGTCTGCTGGCCGACATCCGGGCCGTCCGTCCGACCGTGCTCGAGGCGCCGCCGGCGATCCTCAACGCCCTGTACGCCGAGTTCCGCCGGGCAGCGGGCGACGCGAACCTCGGCCGCGAGCAGCTGGCAGCAGTCAAACGCCGATTGCGCGACGACCTCGGCGGCCGGCTCGCCTTCATCGCCACCGGCGGGGCGGCCAGCGAACCCGCCGTTCGCGAGGTCGTCGGCGAGGTTCTCGGGCTGCCGGTCGCCGAAGGCTACGGCACCACCGAGACCGGCACCATCGCCACCGACGGGCGACTCAAACCGGAGGTCGAGTTTCGTCTGGCGGATGTCCCCGACATGGGCTTCAGCGCCGCCGACCGGCCGCACCCGCGCGGCGAGCTCGCGGTGCGAACGCCGCGCACCACGGGCCGGTACTTCGCAGCGGGGGCCTCAGACACCGCCGCGTTCACCGACGACGGCTTCTTTCTCACCGGCGACATCGTCGAGCTGGTCGGCGAGAGACAGATCCGGATCATCGGGCGGCGCAAACAGTTCTTCAAGCTCGCCGGGGCGGAGTTCGTCTACCCGGACCTGCTCGAACGCCACTTCATGACCAGCGATCTGGTGCAGGCGGTCTTCGTCACCGGTCTCGCCACCGAGCCTGCGGTTGTGGCGGTGGCGGTCCCGTCCGACCCGGCGACCGGCGCCGACGAGATCCTCGCGGCACTGCGCCGGGTGGCCGGGCAGATCGGACTGCGGTCCTTCGAGACCCCGGTCGGGGTCGTCGTCGACCCGCCGGTGGGTGGCAAGCTGCCCTGGCGCCCGGACAACGGCCTGTTGACGCCGAGCCTGAAGCCCAACCGGGGCGCCCTCGACAGCCACTACGCGGATCGGATCCGCGAGGTCTACGCCGCTGCCAGGAGCCGGCTCGACCGCGCAACCGCCGACAGCGACACCGTCGGCGACACCGTCGAGGACCGCCACGTCAAACGAATCCGGCACCTGGTCGCCAACCTGCTCGGCCTCGACGCCTCCGAGGTCGACCTCGAGCACTCGTTCTCCGACCACGGCGGCGGATCGCTCGCGGCGATGGAGCTGGTGCTCCGGCTTCGGCAGCTGCTTGCGCCCGGCCGGGCCCGCGCCGTCACCGACGACCCGAGCAACCTGACCGACAGGCCGCTGATCGAGATCGCCGGCTGGCTCGGCACGGTCGGGCCGGCGGTCACGCCCGCGACGGCCCCGACAGCCCACCGCCCGGCCGCATCCACCGCCCGACCACAGCCGGACGCATCCCGCCACCAACGCTCGGCGGAGCAGGCCAACCGCGACGCCGCCTGGTGCGAGCTGCCGGAGGCGCTGCCACCGGCCGCAGACGGCGGCGACATTCTGCTCACCGGCGCCACCGGCTTCCTCGGTGTGCATCT
The DNA here is from genome assembly GCA_964641415.1 of uncultured Thermoanaerobaculia bacterium. Lineage (GTDB taxonomy): Bacteria > Acidobacteriota > Thermoanaerobaculia > Thermoanaerobaculales > Sulfomarinibacteraceae > JAHECW01. Next base: position 81,051 of record CAZXMW010000007.1, read on the forward strand.
GGTGGGCGAGCTCGCGGAGTCGCTCGCCCGGGGCCGGCGACTGTACGCGCTGGTCCGCGCCGCCGACCACTCCGCCGCACGCGAGCGGCTGGTCGGCGCGCTGCGCGCAGCCGGACTCGACCCGCCGCCGGTTGCGGCCGGGTCGGCCGACGACGGCGCCGTGGTGGCCCTCGCCGGGTCGCTCGAGGCCGACGGCTTCGGTCTCGACTCCGAACACCTCGGCGCCCTCGCCACCGACGTCGGTCTGATCCACCACGTCGGCGCCACGGTCAGCTTCGAGCCGAGCTACGAGGGCGTTCGCGAGGCCAACGCCGGCGGCACCCGGCGAATCCTCGAGCTGGCCATGACCGGCAGGCGCAAGGCCGTGCACTTCGTGTCGTCCCTCAACGTCGCGTACCTGCTCGAGATGTGCGGCGCACGACCGGTCGTCGAGGACACGCCGCTGCCGGCGACCCTGCCGCCAGACGTTGTCGCGCGCTCGCTCGGCTACGCGGTCTCCAAGTGGGTCGGCGAGCGGATGGTCCAGGGACTGTTCGCAGCGTCGAGCGGCGAGCTTCAGATGTCGATCAGTCGACCGGCCCTCATCACCTGGTCGACCATCACAGGCTTCGCCAACCAGGGCGACTGGTTCACCCGGGTCCTGCGCTCGTGCCTCGAGATGAACCGGGTTATCGGCCCGCCCGAGGCGGGCGTACCGCGGTGGACGCCGTGGACGTCGACCACCGTCGGTGGGCTCGACCTGGTGCCGGTGGACTACGTCGCACGGGCGGTGCGCCGGCTCGGCGAGCTGACTCGAAGCAGCGCCCTGCCGTCGGGCCGGGATCGTGACCGCGCGCCGACCTTCCACATCTCGAACCTGGCGCCCGACGAGCGGGGTCTGGTCACGGTCGAGCGTCTCATGGACATGGTGGTGTCGGCGGACCTCGCCACCGGCGGCCCGGCCGCGGCGATGCGCCCCCTGCCCCTCGAGGACTGGCTGCTCGAGGTCGAGGCGCGAGGCGCCCCCGCCCTGCCGATCCTCGACATGCTGAGGCGCATGAACCCGACGCGACCGCGAACCCGGGCCGACTCGTTCGCCGCCGCCATGGCGGTCCCGACCGGCAGCGGCGCCGTCGAGTGCCCGGGCTTCGATCAGGAGCTGGTCGATCTCTTCGTTCGCCGGGAACGGCGGGCGACCGCGGCACCATAGGTTAGTTCCCGTCCGGAAACGGCGCTTTTTGGCATTCTCGGCGTCAGATTACGAATTTCCTTGTGCGGCGTACAGAAGTACGCCTCCGCGTAAATTCTGATCTTCCTTGACCTTGCACAAAAACCCCTCGTTTCCGAATCGAGAACTACGCAGTCCCCATCGGAGTTTCCGGATGGGAACTAGGTTAGTTTCCGGATGGGAACTAGGTTAAGGTCCGGGGTGGTAGACTCTCGACGATCGTCAGTGCGAAGGCGACACCAAACGGCATCGACGGCGCCGCGGACGAGTTCGATCAGGAGTCCGGTTCGGTCGAAGGTCGAACGCCGCCTGTCGGTGTCGTGTCTGCCGAACCGCACGGCATGGATGGGAGGCGAATCGAGCCCGCATGATTGAGTCTCTCGGACCCCTCGAGTCCAAGTACGAGATCATCGAGAACATCGGTGAGGGCGGGATGGGGTCTGTCTTCATGGTCCGGCACCGGATCCTGGACGAGATCCGCGTCGTCAAGATGATGCGCTCGCACCTCGTCCACGAGGAGGAGAGCAAGGAGCGCTTCATCCGGGAGGCCCGCATCGCGGCCAAGGCGCGCCACCGGAACATCGCCCAGATCTTCGACTTCTCGGTCGATGAAGGGGTCGCCTTCATCATCATGGAGTACATCGACGGCGTCACTCTGCAGAACGCACTGACCGACCACGGACCGATGTCGATCGCTCTGGCGCTCGAGACCGCTCAGCAGTCGCTGCGCGCGCTGGCCTTCGTTCACCGGCTCGGGATCATCCACCGCGACATCTCACCCGACAACCTGATGCTCACCGCCGATAGCGACGGCAACGCATTGATCAAGCTCATCGACCTCGGTCTCGCCAAGTTCACCGAGGCCGACAGCGTGTTGACCCGGGAGGGGCTTTTTCTCGGCAAGCTGCGCTACGCCTCGCCGGAGCAGTTCCAGACCCTCCAGGGCTCCGAGCTCGGTCCGTGGAGCGACGTCTACTCCTTCGGACTGGTGCTCTATGAGATGCTGACCGGGGTCTACCCGATCCGGGGCCGGAACCTGGCCGAGATGATGGTCGGCCACGTCTCCGAGCCGCCCATGTCCTTCGACGAGTCGGACCCCGAGGGCGGGGTTCCCGACGTGCTCCGAAAGCTGGTCATGCGGGCCATCGCCAAACGGCCCGAGACCCGGTTCCGCGACGGCAAGGACTTCCGCGACCACATTCTCGCCCTGCAGAGGAGCTACCCGTACGGGCGGGCCGAGAAGGACGAGGCCGCAGTCAAGCGGCAGCGCAAACGGCCCCGGCCCGCGACCGCGCCGCAGCGGACCTCGGACCGGGACCGGCTGGCACGCGCGTTCGCAGCCGACGAGTCGTCGGCCGGCCGGTCGTCGACGCCGCTGTTTCCTCCGGGCAGCGACGTCGAGAGCGCGGCGACCGAGCTCAGGCCCTCCGAGCAGCACGAGGTCGCCGGCGGCGACCGGGCGTCGGCACCCGGCGCCTTCGAATCGCAGCCGTCCGCGTCGCCCGAGGACCCCGTCGGGGCGCCGCCCGCAGCCGGATCGCAGACCGGCGCGCCGGGCCCGCAGCCGCGTGATCCCAAAGCCGCCGCCGGCGTCGGAAGCGGCGCCGAGCCGCCGACCATCCCGTTCAAAGCCCAGCAGCCGGACGAGCCGGAATCGGAGCACCCCGCGCCCACGTCCGTCGCCGCCGACCCGCCCTCCGGCGCGGTCCCGACACCGACCCCGCCGGCGACCGCGAATCGTCGCGACAAGGTGCTGGCGGCGCTGGTCGGTGTCGCGGTGCTCGCCATCGCCATCGTGCTGTTTTCCCGCGTCGTTTCCCTGCCCTTCGGCACGACCGGGCCCGACGAGACCGCCGGCGCTTCGCCGTCGGGCACGCTGGTCGTCAACGCGCTGCCGTGGGCCAGGGTGGTCGAGATCCGAACCGCGGCCGGCGACGCGGTCGCTTACGACGGCGGCGCGCTGACCCCTCTGGTGCTGTCGCTCGCCGCCGGCGAGTACGAGCTCATGGTGCGACACGACGAGCTCGGCGAGCACACCGTCTCGGTGACCGTGGCGGCGGGCGAGACCACCTCGGAGACGATCACACTGGACGACCTCTCCGCGACCGAGCTGCTCGACAGCCTGGGGCTCGGCGAGTGAGCGGGCCGCGCTCCCCGCACCCGGTATCGGCTTCCGGCACACGTCGATCTCGCGAGCCGGCCGTCGCCGGCCGTCGAATGCTCGTCGCGGTCGCCTGCCTGGTCATCGCGGTGATCTCGGCCGCCGCCCGCGACGGCGAGGCCGCGCGGTGGTACGAGGACTTCGAGCGGGCGGTCGGGCTCATCGACAGCGGCGAGTGCTCGCGGGAAGCAATCCAGCTGCTCGGCGCCGCCGTGGTCGACAAGCCGAAACCGAGACGCAGTGCCCGCACCATCGCCCTCAAGACGATCAACTACTTTCCCTATTTCCAGCTCGCCCGGGCGCACCTGGCGTGCGGCGAGATCGACGCCGCGCGCGACTACATCTTTCAGTCGCGGCAACGCGGCATTGCGCCGCCGGAACAGCTCGACGAGCTCGAGCGACGCGTCGACCGGATCCGCGACGCCGCCCCCGCGAGCGGCGCCGAGCCGGTCGACACCGAGCAGCTCGCGCAGCTCGCGAACGACGCCCAGACCACGATCCGACAGGCGGTCGCAGCGTCAGAACGTCTCGGCAGCCGGCGCTCCGACCCCCGACTGGCGGCCTTCTTCGCCGAGCGCCGGGACCGGCTGGAGACCGCCGCCGCCGACCTCTCATCGGCGCAGGCGCAGCTCAACGAGGCGATTCTGAGGCGTGATCGCGCGGCAATCGAGGGCGTCGAGCAGACCGCGGCGCGAGCGCTCGAGGCCCTGACCGGTCTCGAGCGCGATCTCGAGCGCATCCCGACGCCCCGCCCGAGCCCCGAGCCCACCGTCCGCCGGGTTGTTCCCCGCACGTCGCCGGCCGCCGTGCCGACGGCGGCAGCGACCCGCGCGACGCCAACGCCGAGCCCTCGTCCGACCGCGCGGCCGGTCCCGGCACGCACCACCGGCGGCGAGCCGTCGCGACCGGCGGCGGCCGAGTCGCTGCGCCGGGCGGCCGAGGCCTTCGTGAGCGCGGACTATGACGCCATCGTGAGCACGCTCGCACCCGAGGACTACCGCGGCGCCGAGCAGCGGGCCGCCGCTCACCTGCTCCGGGGCGCGGCGCACTTCGCCCTCTACTGCCTCGACGGGCGCGACGACGGCGATCGACTCGAGCGGGCGCGGCGTGACATCGCACGCACCGTGGAGCTCGAGCCGTCGCTTCGTCCCGACCCGCGCTTTTTCTCCCCGGAGTTCATCGCGCTCTTCCCCTGACGGACCGACGTGGGGACGGATTGAAACGCCAGGGTGCAGGCGCCGGCAGCGGCCCGTGATGACCCTCTCGACGCCTCGATCTCGCTTCGCTCGGTACCCGCCGGCCGGTGCGACGACCCGGTCGTCGACGGCCCGGCGACGATCGCGTTTGTGATACGATCCGACGACCATTACCGTGAGTTGAGCCGGGCGATCTGGAGGCAGGATGGTGGCGCTTCCGACAAGGTTCTCGATGGCGGCGCCGGCGTGTTCTCGAACATCACGCGTCGGGCAGGCCGTCGTCCGCCGCCCGGATGACGGAACCCGAAGGGAGGCGTGGCGATGAGAGTGCTGACTTCGACAACCTGTGTCTGTGTCCTCGCCGTGGCGTGTGCGGTCGCGGCCGGCGAGGCTTTCGAGAGTTCGCGAGCGGGCTCGAGCTTCGTGCCCCCGACAACCGCCGAGCCCCTCGACCCACCAGCCCGACCGGACCAGCAGACCCTGCTGCACGACAACGGTCCCTGGGTCACGCACTTCGGCACCGGCTATCACGGCGCCAACGAGAGCTGGGTCCAGACCAACCTCGACCTGGACACCTACGGCTTCGGCAACCAGGTCAACCAGGGCAACCGCCTGGCCGACCAGTTCGTCATCCCGCAGGGCGAGTCCTGGACCATCCAGAACGTCTTGTTTTTCGGCTATCAGACCGACAGCACGTCGAGCTCGACGATCACCTCGGTCAACCTGCGGATCTGGCAGGGTACCCCCGGCGCCGGCGGCACGGTGGTCTGGGGCGACACCTCCACCAACCGGCTGTACTCGGGCTGGTGGACCTCGGCCTATCGGGTGCTCGACACCGACACCGGAATGGTCAACAACCGGCCGGTCATGCTGCTCGAGACCGAGGTCTACACGACCCTGCCGGCGGGAACCTACTGGCTCGACTGGCAGGCGGACGGCACCCTGACCTCCGGACCGTGGGTGCCGCCGGTCACCGTCATGGGTCAGGTCACAACCGGCGACGCCCGGCAGAGCACCGACGGCGGCGCGAGCTGGGCGCCGATCGTCGACAGCGGCACCAACACGGCCCAGGGGCTGCCGTTCGAGGTCTACGGCTTCAAGCAGAGCGGCAACGACACATGTTCCACCGCCGAGGTCCTGAGCTGTCCGCCCGGAGGCGGGACGTTCAGCATCTTCGGCACGACTGACGCGGCGACATTCACCGAGCCGCCGCCGTGCGCCGGCGTGTCGCCGATATACCCCGATGTCTGGTACCGGATCGCCGGAACCGGCGCCGAGATCACCGCCTCGACCTGCTCGAACTACAACCTGTCCTCGGACACCCAGCTGCTGGTCTACGACGGCTCGTGCTCGGGCCTCGGCTGCGTTGCCGCCAACGACGACGACTGCGCCCTCCACGGCCCATTTCAGTCCACGGTGACGTGGGACTCCCTGGCCGGCACCGAGTACTTCATCGCGCTGACGTCCCAGGACCAGTTCGACCTGCAGTACGGGGAGTTCGAGCTCATCATCACCTGCGAGGCGTCGTGTCAGACCCTGGCGACGCCCTCCGTGACCGGCGTCGACGGCGCCCCGTGCGGCAGCACCACGACATCGACATCGCCGATGCTGACCTGGAGCGACGTCGCCCACGAGAGCGGCTACGCCTGGCAGGTCCGGGACGTGTTCGGCGCCGTCGTTCGCAGCGGCACCACCGGCGCCGACGTGACGAACGCCAACGTCGGCGCTTTGGCGCCCGGCAGCTACACGGCGCGGGTCCGGGCCCTCGGCGACGGCGTCAGCCACTGCGACGGCGCCTGGTCGAGCGACTGCCCGTTCGAGGTCCAACCGCCGTGCCAGGTGCTCCCGACGCCGACCATTGCCAGCATCGGCGGAGCGCCGTGCGGCGGCGCCACGTCGTCGACCTCCCCGGTTCTGGTGTGGAACGACGTCGGCGCCGACAGCGGCTACCGGTGGGAGGTCCGGGATCCCTTCGGCGTCATGGTCACCAGCGGCGTCACCGACCCGGACGTCACCTCGGTCACCGTCGGCGCCCTCGCCCCGGGCGACTACATCACCCGGGTCCAGGCGATCGGCGACGGCGTCGAGCACTGCGACAGCCCCTGGACCCAGTACTGCTCGTTCCAAATCGTCGGCGAGTGCGAGGAACTCAAGGCGCCGGAAATCACGACCGTCGGGGACACGACCTGCGGCGGCACCACCTTCGACTCATCGCCGGTCCTGCGCTGGACCGACGTCGAGAACGAGAGCGGCTACCGCTGGCAGGTGAGGGACACCTCGGGCGTGCCCGTTGCGACCGGCGCCACAGCCGAGAACCAGACCGCGGTCAACCCGGGCGAGCTGCCGGTCGGCAAGTACACGGCTCGGGCCCAGGCAGCCGGCGACGATATGTTCTACTGCAACAGTCCCTGGTCGGTCAACTGCGGCTTCGAGATCCTCTCCGACATGGGGGTCGCCGACTTCACGTGGTGGCCGGACCGGCCCAAGCTGGGCGAAAAGGTCCGCTTCGCCGACCGCGCCACCGGCCACCCGATCGGCTGGCTCTGGGAGACCGGCGACGGCTGGACCTCAACCGAGCAGAACCCGGCCCACCGCTTCGGATCGACCGGCGACTGGGATGTCACCATGATCTGTCAGTATCCGGGCGGCGACGACACCAAGGTCTGGACTGTCGAGGTCGCAGGGGTGATCCGGTGCGGCGACGGCGCCTGCGAGGGCAGCGAGACCGCCTGGTCGTGTCCGCTCGACTGCGGATTGCCGCCCGACGCCTCGGGTCGCGCCGGCGGCGAGGACCGCCGGCCGTCGGTGCCGGCCGCGGTCGGCGGTGTCGCCGGCACCGGCGGCACCTTCTGGAAGACCGAGGGCTGGGTGTTCAATCCCAACGACCAGCCGGCGCCGCTGATCTTCGAGTACACCCCGCTCGGCGAAACCGAGATCATGACCGTCGGACCGTTCGACCTCGAGCCCGGCGGCGGTCTGTACTGGCCCAACCTGGTCGAGGACATCTTCGGCACCACCGGCAACGGCGCGTTGTGGATCGACTCACAGCAGCCGCTCCACTTCCTGACCCGGTCCTACAACGAGTCGAGCGGCGGCACCTTCGGGCAGGCAGTGCGCGGGCTGCGCGACCGGCTCACCATCGGCGAGGGCGACGGCGAGATCCACCTGGTCGGCCTGCGCCACGACGACAGGTTCCGGTCGAACCTGTTCTTCCAGGAGGTCGACGGATTTTGGGTGACGGTCGAGGTCGAGGTCTTCAACGACAACGGCGCCCTTCTGCGCCGCTCGACCTTCGACGTCGAGGGGCACAGCAACCTGCTCAAGAACCTCGGCAGCCTCGGCGGCGGCGGCCAGGACTCTGCCTACGTCACCGTCGAGGTCGTCGAGGGCGACGGCCGGATCAACGTCATCGGCTCGGTGGTCGACCAGATCCTCGGCGACCCGACGACGGTCGACGGCATCCACCTCGACCAGGTGATCACCAAGCACCGTGACGGGACCAAGATCGTCGACGACAGCCACCACCTCGTCGCGGTGGTCGCCCACACCGAGGGAGCGCAGAACAGCGTCTGGGGCACCAGGTTCACGGTCGGCAGCCCCCAGGGCACGGCGGCGCAGCAGGTCCGGCTCGTGTATGTTCCGGAGTACGACCGGACCGGCGTCGTCGGCGACCGGCTCGAGCGCACCGTCACCCTCGACGGCGGCCGGCAGCTGGCGTGGGAGGACGTCCTGATCGACCTCTTCGTCCTGCCCCAGAGCGCCAAGACCCAGGGCGCGCTGCACGTTTTCTCGCCGGACAAGGTGCTGATCTCGTCGCGGACCTACAACCGGATGCCCGACGGCAGCACACTGGGGCAGAACATCAAGGCGCTGGCGCCCGGCGACCTCGTCGACCCGACCGTGTCGGGCACCATCGTCGGACTGAGCCACACCCCGGGCACCCGGACCAACATCGGGATCGCGGCCTTCTCCGACGTCGACACCGAGGTGCAGCTGCAGTTCTTCTCCAACTCGCCCGCCCTTCGCGTGCTGGGAACCATCACCAGGACCGTCGAAGCCGAGAAGCACCTGCAGATCACCCGGGCATTCGAGGAGCTCGGACTCGACGACACACCGCTGCTCAGCGTCCACGCCTTCGTCAGCGTCAGGCAAGGCGGCCCGGTCTACGTCTACGCGTCCACCGTCGACAACATCTCTGGAGACCCGACGACCATCGAGGCGACGCGCAACGAGTAGGCCGACAACAGGCCACCGACACGACACGGGCCCCTCCGCGGAGGGGCCCGATCCCGCTTCTCGGTCCGTGCGCGGTCAGAAGTAGAGCACGCCGCTGATGAGGAAGTCGGTGCCGGCGTCGTCGGAGTAGTCGACCGCCGCGTCGACCCGGATTTTCCCGACAGCGACGCCGAAACCGGCGGTGAAGTGGTCGAAGTCCAGGTCGAGCTCCTGGTAGAGCAGCGATGCGGCCGCGAGCTCGTAATCCGGAATGGGCTCGACAATCGGTTCCGGGTACCCCTGGGACGAGTAGATGAGGTGGCTCTGGTCGCGCCAGTACCCGATCCGCAGGCTCCATCCCCGGCCGTCCCTGAAGGTCGTGTACTCGGCGCCGATATGGTACTCGTCGACGTCGGCGCTGGTGTACCGAACGCCGGCCAGCTGGCGGACGATGTCGTACTGCTCGGGCATGCCCTCCGGGATCGACGAGTACGGGATATGGGCGTACTCGGCGGCGATCACCCAGCTGTCGCCCGGAAACAGCGCGAGACCCGCGGACAACCGCTCGGGAATGCGGAACTCGCCGCCGAACGCCTGCCCGCCGAACGGCTGACCGGTCGAGTCGAGCACATCGCTGGCAATGTCGAAGGTCATCTCGGAGCGGTAGTTGACACCGACGCCCACGAGGTCGCCGCGGTACAGCACGCCGACCGAGTACATGATGTCGCTGTCGTCGACCTCGGAGACCTGGATGAGGTAGTCGGTGAGCAGCATGCCGTTCGGATCCACGATGCCTGTGGTTGTCGACCGGCCGGAGAGCTCGGTGCTGCCGTAGGCCACCGAGCCGCCGATCGAGAAGACGTCGCTCAGCTTCCAGCCGAGACCGACTCCGAACAGATCGGACTGCAGCTCTGCCCGGACGTCGAAGGGCGCGTACAGCTGGCCGAAGGAGTCGTCGAACGGCCCGACGCAGCCGCCTCCGGCGCCCGGCGTGTAGGGGGACCCGTTGTCGACGCACATCAGCCCCGGTCCGACCTGGTAGTCCTGGTCGAGATCGGCCAACGACGCGTAGTAGACCGCGAGACCGAGATTCGCCTTGGGAATCGGAAAGACCAGGCTGGCGTGGTTGACCCGCGTCGAGGAGCTGTCCGAGCGGACCCGGAACGGGTCGTTGACGGCGGTGAAGCTCAGATCGGGCAGGCTGCCTGAAATGTCGACATCGCCCTGGGTGAGCTGCCCGACCGGCGCCTGCTCCTCGTCGTGAATCAGCTCGAGCGAGAGCTGTCGATCCAAGAACGCCAGCCCGGCGGGGTTGGCGAACGCCGCCGTCGAGTCGTCGGCGAGGGCGACGAAGGCGCCGCCGATGCCGCGCGCCCGGGCCCCCGGGTTGGCGAAGTTGAAGTTGATACCGGTCATGTGGTAGCCGTCGACCTGGGCCTCGACGGGCCCCGGGTCGAATGCCACGACCGACGCCGCAACACACAGTGCAATCAAGATTCCTCGCCTCATGTCCACGCTCCTCTCTTCGGGTTTCGTTAAGCTGCTCCGGAGTATAGCAGCCGTCACCGCGTCGCGGCACCCCGCCGCGTGCGCTCTCCGAGCCGACGGCGGCGCGCGCTCCAGACCACCAGCGCCGCGACCACGCCGGTCGCCACCAGCGCGGCGACCACCAGCCCGGCGGTGAAGCGCGCCGGCCGGTACTCGAGGACCAGCCGGTGGCTGCCGGCCGGCACGACCACACCGCGCATGACGAGGTTGGTCGCGAGAATCGGAGCTTCGGCACCGTCGACCGACGCCCGCCAGCCCGGGTAGAACATGTCGGAGACGACAACCAACGCCGGATCGGCCGACCGCACCGCGAGCTCGACCCGCTCGGCGGTGAAGCTGACCACCCGGACGTCGTCGGCGGTGTCGGCAGCGCCGAGCTCGGCCGCGATGTCGCCCTCGACAACCGCCTCCGACGCCGGGTCGAAACCGTCGGCGGTGAGCGCCGCCGCGGCGGCGGACAGATCGCCCGGCGGGACTCGGCGCACGCGGTGGACGAGCCAGGCGCGAGGCAGCGCGCGGCGGTTGCGGTAGACCCGGTTGCCGCCGTCGTGAATCAGCTCCAGGGTCGGCTCGCCGTCGACGAGGAGCCTCGGCTCGACCCAGCCTCCCCAGTCGCAGGTCGGGTCGCCGGACGGCCCGGATCCGGTCGCAAGGACCAGCTCGACGGCGCCACCGTCCGCACCCGGCAGGTCGAGCTCGACCGGCACGAATCGGCGATCCTCGACCCGCGACCTGGGGTCGAGGTCGATCCGGACGAGGGTCACGGACGCCGGTTCGCCCGGACCGCGGAAAAGAACCTCGAAGCTCATGCCGTCGGACAGCGGCCAGGCTTCCGGGTCGAGACCGACCTCGGTCGCGAGCCGGGCGCCGTGGGGCAGCGTCAGCTCGTAGGTGACCTCGGTGGGTCCCGATGCGAGCAACACCGGCCGCTCGGTGCCGTCGACGGGCCAGGTCAACGCTCCGGAACCGCCGGGGAAGTGACTCCGAACGCGGGCCCGGGCGAGCCGTTGGTCGAGGCGCAGGGCGCCGGCGCCGAGTAGGGGGTAATCGGCCGGCGCGCAGACGTAGCGCGGACCGAGGGCGTGGAGCAGCGGGCTCGCGCAGTCCGAGAAGTAGACCTCGATGGGGCCGCCACCCTGCTCCGGAATCAACGCCGTGTACGCAGCGTAGCGGCGCAGCAGCCACGAGCTGTAGCCGGTCGGCGTCTGGAGACCCCAGACCATGGGCATCTGACCGGGCAGTAGATCGCCGGACGGCACGTTGACCACGCGCACCGGCTGGTCCGAGATCTCGACCAGATTTTCGAGCACCTCGAGAGTCGGCGTCGTCGGAAACGTCATGGCGGGGGGAAAGCTCGGGTTGAAACCGATGCCGTGGAAGAAGAGCTCGACGACCACGATGGCGACCAGCGCGGGGCCGGGCCAGCGTGCCGCCGGCGCGAGCAGCCAGCCCCGCAGCGCCACGGCGGCCGCGAGCAGCACAGCCGTGGCAACCAGCACTCCGCGGCCCGGCGCGGTCAGCGGATCGAGCAGCGACGCCGGCAGACGAGTGTAGATTCGCGCCGCTTCAAAGCCACCGGCCGACACCACCGCGGCGCCGAGCACAAGCGTCACGGCAGCGGCGACCGCGAGCCCGGAGAGCAGCCGAAGCAGCCTCGCCGGCCTCGTCCGGTCGAGCCAGTCGGTGCCGATCCCGGCGGCCAGCGCGAGGCCGAAGGCGGTGACGTAGAAGACCCGCCCGGGAAAGGTCCTGTACAGCGTCGGGTTGACCAGCTCGACCAGCGCCCGCGCCGGTTCGATGCCGAACACCGCCAGGTAGGCAACGACGCCGATGCCGAGCACGAGTAGCGGTCGCCGCCGGCCCCGCGCGGCGAACGCGGCGGCGGCCATGACCAGGGGCACGACGCCGACCGACAACCCGGTCTCGACGTAGTTGAAGAAGCCCAGATAGGCGCCGCCGTGAAGCGGCAGCCCCCACAGGTGGGGTACCGCCAGCCGGGCCATCTGGCTGACGGGGACCTCGACCCCGGCGAACAGATCGGCGACCCGCTCGGTGCGGCCGAAGAGCTCGGCGGTGAGCAGCCACATCGGCGCCGACAGACCGAGCCCGACAACACCGATGCCGGCGCCCGCGAGCAGAGGCCCGGCGACCGCCCGGAGCCTGCCGCCGGCGCGCAGGCGCAGCAGCGTTCGGACCACGGCGTACACGACCAGCAGCAGACCGGTGTAGTACGGCCACAGGACGTAGCCGCCGAGCACCTGGAGGGCGAAGCCGACGCCGCCGAGCAGCGACCACCGCCAGTCGCCCCGGCGCAGGGCGGCCTCGAAGCCGAAGAAGACCAGAGGCACCCAGACCCAGCCGCCGACCAGGCTGTGGTGGCTCAACCAGCCTACGAAGTAGGGGTTGAAGGTGAAGACCGCGCTGCCGACGATGGCGCCGACCCGGCCGCAGCCGAGCTCGCCGAGTAGAAGCAGGCACGACACCGCCCCGATGAGCAGGTGGAGCACCGTGGCCAGGCTGAGCGCCCGGTCGGCGGGCAGCAGCCGCCCGAGTGCGACGATGATCGGGCTCGTCCAGGCGCGGCCGGTGGCCAACGCCGGCATGCCGGTGAGCACGGTCGGGTCCCACAGCGGCGGGCCGTGACCCCAGGCCCGGGCCGACGCCACCGCCTCCGGGTACTGTTGGGTGACGGCGTCGCCCGTGAGGGTGTTCCAGTTCGCCGCGTCTCGCGCCAGCTCGGACTCCGAATGCCAGGGCTCGATTCGGCCGAGAATGTCGAGCGGCAGCAGCACCTCGCCGAGCAACAGGACGCGCCAGAAGAAGGCAGCGACCAGCAGCGCGACGACGACGAGCGCGAGCCGGTCGGCGCCGCCGACCGCCGCCGGCGGACCGGCGCCCGCCTCCCGTGTCGCTCGAGGTCGATCCAACCCGGCTCCTTGACCCGATGCCGCCACATGATAGCGCGCCGACCGGCGCCGGCCCGAGATCCAAGGCGCGGGTTGACAGGCGAGCGTCTCGTCGCTATCCTACTGCGGCCTTCGCTTGAAGGTGCCGGTGCGCCCCGGCGCACCGTTCGCGACTGCCCCACCCGCGAGGAGGATCGACATGGCACGGCGCTGCAGCCTGACAGGGAAGAAGCCGCTGGTCGGCAACCGGGTCTCGCACTCCAACCGCAAGACCAAGCGCCGCCAGTTGCCCAACATCAAGGACAAGCGGATCTACGTCGCCGAGCTCGACCGGTGGGTTCGCGTGCGGCTGTCGACGCGCGCCCTGCGCACGGTCCACCGCAAGGGGCTCATGACCTATCTGCGTGAGAACGGCATGGCGCTCGGAGACGTCGCCCGCTGAGCCGACACCGGCGCGTTCGATCGGCCGGGATCGGCGATCCCGGCCGTTTTCGTCTGACCCGGTCCGGCGACCGGGCCCCTCCGATCAGAATGGCTTGAAGATGGCGAGCCAGGCGGCGAGTCCGCCGACGACGGGCGCGACGAGCCACAGCGCGGGCGCCCACTCCGGCCTGCGCTTGAGCGGGACGACCAATGCCCCGAGCACGAGCCACAGCCCGATTTTGACCCAGGCCCAGGTCGGGATGTCGCCGAAGTGACCGAGACGGGCCAGCAGCCCGAACCCGGCGACGAAGATCACCGCGAGCGACACCCCGTGGGCGATCGACGCGAGCCGGCGCAGGGGGGCGGAAGCCGACGCAGCGGTTGCGGCCAACGTGCCGAGGGCGGTGAACAGAAACACAATCCCGATGACGTGCAGCACGTTGTAGAACTGGTAGCTCATGGCGCCTCCATCGCATCCAACGTCGGCCGCGACCAGCCGGATTCCGGGCCCTTCCCCACGAGCGCCTGCGACCGGGACGCGCCGCCTGCGGCCGGCGGCCGAGGCGACCGACGGCGCGGTCGGGATCAGGCGGCGTTACCTCCTGCCTCAGATGAGCGATTCTCACTGGCGATCTGCACCAAGCTCTTGCGCTCTGGTTGGTTGCGAAAATACTCGACAACCCAACGGGTATGCCTCCGTTTTTCGCAACCACCAGCGCATCGAGATCTTGGCACATCTCATCCAGCAGAATCGCTCATCTGAGGTCCTGATTTTTTGACCGAACGACGGGAGTCGCAGGCGTGATCGCCGTCCTGGTCCGAACTTGTGCCGCACTTCACAAGAACCCCGAAAAGAGAGGTCCCATCGGCTGACAGGCGGTGGTCGGACGGGGTAGACTGCCATGCCGGCTCGCGGCAAATCCACCAGCCGAAGGATGAGACATGGCAGCTTCCACGATCGTCTGGACCAAGATCGACGAGGCCCCGGCCCTGGCCACCCACGCTCTGTTGCCGGTCGTCCAAGCGTACCTCCGGGGGACCGGAGTCGAGATCGAGACCCGGGACATCTCGCTCGCCGGGAGGATCATCGCCAACTTCCCCGACAAGCTCAGACCGGACCAGAAGATCCCCGACGAGCTGGCTTGGCTCGGCGCGCTCGCCCGGACCCCCGAGGCCAACATCATCAAGCTGCCCAACATCTCGGCGTCGATCCCGCAGCTCGAAGCCGCGATCGCCGAGCTCCAATCCAAGGGCTACGCCATCCCCGACTTCCCCGGGGAACCGAAGACCGCGGCGGACAAGGCACTGCGCCGGCGCTTCGCCGTCTGCCTCGGATCGGCCGTCAACCCAGTGCTGCGTGAGGGCAACTCGGACCGCCGCCCGGCAGCTGCGGTGAAGGCCTTCGCCAAGGCCAACCCGCACAAGATGATGCGGCCGTGGCCGACCTCCGGGTCCAGGGCCCGGGTCGCCCACATGGACCATGGCGACTTCTACGGATCCGAGCGGTCGACCACGCTCGGCGCCTCGACCACGGCCAGGATCGAGTTCATTTCCGACGGCGGCGAAGCAACCCTCATGAAGGAGGGTCTCGAGCTCGAGGCCGGCGAGATCATCGACGCAGCGGTCATGAACGTCGCCGCTCTGCGCGAGTTCTACGCCAGACAGATCGACGCCGCCAAGGCCGACAAGGTGCTGCTGTCTCTCCACCTCAAGGCGACCATGATGAAGGTCTCAGACCCGATCATGTTCGGCCACTGTGTCTCCGTGTACTACGCCGAGGCCCTCGACACCCACGCCGACACCCTCGAGGCGATCGGCGCCAACGTCAACAACGGGCTCGCCGACGTGCTCGCCAAGCTCGACCGGCTGCCGGCCGAAGAGAAGGCCGAGATCGAGGCCGACATCAACGCGGTGTACGACTCCAGCCCGGCCCTCGCCATGGTCGACTCGCGCAAGGGCATCACCAACCTGCACGTGCCCAACAACATCATCGTCGACGCCTCGATGCCCAACGTGATCCGCGACGGCGGCAAGATGTGGACCGCATCGGACGAGCTGCAGGACTGCATCGCCATGGTGCCCGACCGGTGTTACGCCACCATGTATGCCGAGATCCTCGATGACGCCAAGCGCAACGGCCAGTTCGACCCGGCCACCATGGGCAACGTGTCCAACGTCGGCCTGATGGCCCAGAAGGCCGAGGAGTACGGCTCGCACGACACGACCTTCACCGCTCCGGCCAGAGGGGTCTTCCGGATCGTCGACGCGGCCGGCAACGCGCTGCTCGAGCGGCCGGTCGAGCCGGGCGACATCTTCCGGATGTGCCGGGTCAAGGACGCTCCGGTCCGCAACTGGGTCCAGCTCGCGGTCGCCCGCGCCCGCGCCACCTCCTCGCCGGCGGTGTTCTGGCTCGACTCCAACCGGGCCCACGACGTCGAGGTCATCCAGAAGGTCACGGCCTACCTGCCCGAGCACGATCCCTCGGGTCTCGACATCCGGATCATGAAACCGGTCGACGCCATGAGGTTCTCCCTTGACCGAGTGCGGCGCGGCGAGGACACGATCTCGGTCACCGGCAACGTCCTTCGCGACTACCTGACCGATCTGTTCCCGATCCTCGAGCTCGGCACCAGCGCCCGCGTGCTGTCCATCGTGCCGCTCATGGCCGGAGGCGGGCTGTTCGAAACCGGCGCCGGCGGCTCGGCGCCCAAGCACGTCCAGCAGTTCCTCGCCGAAGGTCACCTGCGCTGGGACTCGCTCGGCGAGTACTGCGCCCTCGTGCCGTCTCTCGAGCTGGTTGCCGAACAGACCGGCAACGTCAAGGCGTCGGTGCTGGCCGAAACCCTCGACCGGGCCGTGGCTGCCTACCTCAAGAACGGTTGTCTGCCGTCGCGCAAGGTCCACGAGATCGACAACCGCGGCAGCACCTTCCACCTCGCCCTGTACTGGGCTCAGGCACTGGTGGCGCAGACCGACGACGGCGACCTCGCGGCCAGACTCACCCCGGTGGCCGCCGCCCTCGCCGAGGCCGAGGCGCGGATCACCGCGGAGCTGCTCGACGCCCAGGGATCGCCGGTCGACATCGGGGGCTACTACCTGCCCGACGATGCCATGACCGCCGCCGCCATGCGCCCGAGCCCGACGTTCAACGCCATCATCGACGGCGTCGGCTAGACTTCCGGAAGGCGCGTTCACGAAGTTCTTACTCCGGAGGCGTTACGTCGGGCGGCGCCCTGTGGCATCATGTGGAGCCGTGCGAAGCCGGCGCCGAGGAGTCAGACGCGCCGGCTGCGGCAGGTCACGGCACTCGCGGCCCGCCCGCGCGACACCGCGCACCGGAAAACGGGATGGGAACGACATGAAGCTGTTCACGGAGCTGACCCGGGCTCTGCCGATCTTCCGTTCACACGCCTACGAACGGACCGTCGTAGGTCTGGCAGCCGGACCGATCGGTTCGCTTGTCGGGCAACGGACCATTGCGGCCCTCGAGCGCCTCACCGCGCTGCGCCGGGCACTCGTCATCGCTGACACCAACATCGGCGACGCGGTTCTGCTCCAGCCCGCGATCACCGCCCTCCACCACCGGTTCCCGACCTGCCGGGTCGACTACGTGTGCAACCACAAGATGGAGCGCTTGGTCGGCGACGACCCGGCTGTCAACGCGACCCATGCGGTGCTCCGCGGCGGACCCGAGGACCGGTCGGCCAACGCCGAGCGGCTCCGGACGATCCTCGAAACCGAGGACTACGACCTGGTCCTCAATTTCTGTCCCTTTCTCAGACGCCGCGACCTCGCCTTCGACCGGGCGGTGATCGTTCAACCCCTGGCTTTCGCCATCGAGCTGCTGCGCAGCCATCGCGCCGGAGAGCTCGCATCCATGCCGGTTCGGGTCATGGCCTGGGTCGACGAGCTGACCCGCCGGATCCCGCCGGTCGCACCGACCCGCGACGGCGAACCAGCCGATCCCGGAACCAGGGTCTTCGTACCCGCAGCCTCCGCCCGCCGGACGGCCCGACTGCTCCGGGAGAACGGCCTCGACGAGGGCTCGACGGCGGTCTTCGTCAACCCCGACACGTCCAACTACTCGACCTTCGCCGGCGCATCGTTCAACGCCGACGTCATCCGGCGGCTGCTCGACTCCGGCGACGTCGACGCGGTGATCCTCGGCCGCGGCTTCACCTTTGCCGGGGTCGAGACGGAGATTGTCGCGGACCTCGAGCCATCCGACCGTCAACGGGTGGTGATCTGCCCCGAGTCGCTGACTCTCGACGACTTCGCAGCGCTGACCGACCATTGTGCCGTCTACATCGGCGGCGACACCGGACCCCTGCATATCGCCGCCGCACGGAAGATCGACCCGGAAGGCGTCGTTGCCTACCGCAATCGACTCGCCGTGGTCGGGGTCTTCAAGGCGACCGAGCCCAGAATCTACGGCTACGACTCGACCCGCGACGACATGGTCGACTCGTCGCAGTCGGCGGTCGCTCTCACCGTCGAGTCGCGTCCGCCGTGCAAGAACCTGACCTGCTCGATGCAGCGCATCAGCGCGAGCTGCCCGGCGCTGGCCTGTCAGGACGGTCTGCGTCCCGACCTGGTCGCGGATGCGGCCCTCGGCGCCCTCGACCCGCACGGCGCCGATGTCGCGATTCCTTCGACGATGGAGCTCGGTCGCCGTTGAACGGGCCCGAGAACCGTCGCCGCGAACGATCCGAAGCCGGCGCCGCCGGACGCACCCACCGGTCGGACGAGCTCGAGATCGGCCGCGCCATGTTCCGGTTCGGTCTCGGCCTCGCGGCCGTCGAGATCGGCGCCCTGGGAGTGATCTGGCTGACCGACCCCGGGCTGCTCACCCGCATCCTGGCGGTCGTCGGCGCGGCTTTCGTCGGCGGCCGGATGCCCGGCATCCTGACCGGCCTCGAGCTCGGCCTCGGCAGCCTCGCGACCACGCTCGTCAACATCCTGCTCAATACCTGCTGGCTGCTCATCGCACTGCCCCTGTTCCAGCACGCGACCCGGTCCGCCGGCGGATCGCGGCTGGTGCAGCGGTACTTCCGGGGCACCGAGCGCCGCGCCCGGGAACAGACCTCCAGAGTGAGCCGGTTCGGCCTGCTCGGGCTCGCGCTGTTCGTCTGGCTGCCGTTCCCGGCCACCGGCGCCTTCGTCGGGGCCGTGATCGGGCTGGTCATGGGGGTGCCGACCGGTCGCCTGGTCGTCCTGTTGCTCGGCTCCATGTGGATCGGCGTCATCACCTGGACCTACGGCATCGAGCTCGTCTTCCTGGTCACGGGCACCGGCGGACGGATCGTCGCCTGGGTGATCACCGCCGCCTTCTTCGTGTATGGCGCGGTGGTCCAGTGGCGCCGGCCCCCCGCCTCGGCGGACCGATGACCCGGGTCTCGACCGCGGTCGTCCTCACCTTCCCGCGCAGCGGGTCGTCGCTGCTCGCCGGGATCATCCATCGTCTCGGCGTGCCCATGGGCGCCGAGGGCGACCTCGGTCTCGGCCGCCACCTCAACCGACACGGCTGCCACGAGGACCAGACGATGCAGCGGATCAGCCTCAACCTGCTCTTCGAGGCCGGTCTGCTGCTCGACCTGGAGCGCCGGCTCGACATCGACGAGGCCCTCCTCTCGCGGACCGCCCGCCGGTGGGACGGCGCCATGGCCACCTTCACCGCCCGCCGGCGCGGCACCGTCTGGGGCTTCAAGGATCCATCGCTGCTGTATGCGCTGCCCTACCTCGAGCACCATCTGGACAATCCGCGGTACGTCGTGCTGACCCGTGGTGTCGATGCCACCGCACGATCGCTGCACCGGACATTCCGGGCGAGCTCGTGGTGGCCCGAGCTGCGCGAGAAGTGGCCGCTGTTCACCTGGCGCAACCGCCTGTTGCTGGCGCCGCACGCTCTCGCCCTGCGCGCGCGCCGAACTGCCGCCTACCACGACCCGGCCTTCTTCCGAAGGGTCGTCGACGCCGGCCACGCCCGGATCGCGGCCTTGACCGACGACCGCGACCACCTGCGGGTCGAGCTCGAGGCGCTGGCCGCCGATCCCCGGGCCGAAATCGACCGGCTCATCGCCTTTCTCGGCCTCGAGCCCGACAAACGCAGGCTCGACGCAGCTCGAGGCTTCGTCGAGCCGTCATTGCTCACCCCCTAGTCGATGTAGCCGAGCTCGCGCAGCCTGTCCCGCGTCGCTTCGTCGAGCGGGACGGCGCCCACGGTGGCGAGCGGCTCACGGCGGAAGGCCTCGAGCCCGTCGAGCAGCTCACGGGCGGCGCCGGGCGCTTGCGCCGACAGGTCGACCGCCGCGTCAGGATCGAGGCTGAGGTTGAACAGCTCGGTCCGGCGATCGGGGAAGCCCCGGATCCGGAACGCCAGACAGCGCCGGTCCGGGCTGCCGCTGAACGCAGCCGGCGAGTCGCAGGTCGCGGAGCGCACGCGGACGAGGTGCTTGCCCGAACCGTCGAGAGCCAGCTCGACCGGCTGCCACTCGGTCCCGACCTCCAGAGTCGCTGTCATGACCCCGTCGACGAAAACCTCCACCGAGCGCGGCCGGTGGTAGCTCAGAATCTCCATCTCGAGGGTGTCGTCGAAGCTCTCGAGCTCGATCTCACGCTCGACCCAGGGGTGGCCGTCCCGGGAGGTCAAGCGGTGGACCACGACCTGAAAGAGCTCCCCCGACCGTCGTCGGTACAGCGCTTCGCTCGGATCGACGACGCCGACGGAGTGGGCGTCGCGAGCGGCCATCGGCGGCGGCTCGGGCTGCAGGACCGGCACCAGGCTGCGGCCCGACATCGGCCCCTCCGGCGCGACGCCGAGCAGCTCGAGCACGGTCGGCGTCAGGTCGACGGACATCACCAGCTCGGGCACCCGGCGACCGGCCGCGACCCCCGGACCGACGACGATCAGCGGCACGCGGAGACACTCGTCGTAGACCTGCTCGTGGGTCAGTCGGCCGTGCTCGAGAAACTCCTCGCCGTGGTCCGACGTGATGATGAGGACCGTGTCGTCGGCGACCCCGAGCTCGTCGAGCCGATGAACCAGGCTGCGAATCACATCGTCGACGTAATTGATGGTCGCGTCGTACAAGGCTTCGTAGATCGCGAGCACCTCCGGCGACGGCGGTGGACGTCGACCCCGGTTGACGTCGACCAGGTTGGGCCCGGTCGGCAGAGAGGCGCCGGCGGGCAGGTTGTCGCGCACGAAGCGCACCGTCGCCCGGTGCCGGTCGCGCTGGTCGCGCCGCAGCTCGGCGCTCGGCGTCCGGAGCCCGTCGAGGGGAAAGCGATCGAAGCCGCCGAGTGCAGCGCCGTCGGCGTCGGGCAGGTAGCGGTCGGCATAGGGCGGCGGCGGGTAGTACGGATCGTGGATCGCGTAGCTGTGGAGGAACAGGAAGAAGCGGTCGTCGGTCTCGAGGCCGCGGAGAAACTCGAGCCCGCGGTGGAACACGTCCTCGATGTCGGTGTTGGACTTGCGCGCATCGTCGGCGAAGACCTCGAAGCCGCGGGCGAAGCCGAACCGTCCGGCAACGTAGCCGCCCTCGCTGAAGCCGGCGGTCCGCACTCCGGCAGCGCTCAGGGTCTCGGCGAGGAGCGGAATCTCGTCGGACAGCACGCCGTCGGGCGGCAGCACGGCGTGCTCCGCCGGCAGCAGTCCGGTGAGCATGGACATGTGCGACGGCAGGGTGCCGGGGACCTGAACCACGGCGTTCTCGAACAGGGCGCCGCGGCCGGCGAGCGCATCGAGAAATGGGCTGGTCGGTCGGCCGTGGCCGTAGCAGCCGAGGTGATCGGCGCGCAGGGTGTCGAGGGAGATCACAATCACTCCGGACGGCGAACGGTCGGGCCTCTTCGGCACGCAACCGACGAGGCAGGCCGCGACCACGGTCGCGCCGACGACCGCCGCCGCTGCTCGCAACCACCCGGGACGACCTCGCACCGGCTTCACCGGGAGAGTGTAGCACCGGGACGGCGAGCGACGCCTCGGCTCGCGTCGTGTTACTCTTGCTGTGCTCGTGCGTCCTAAAAATGGAACAGGCGTCGAATCGGACGGCGCCTCGCGGTTTTTCGAAACAACCACCGGGTTGCAACACAAAGGAGAGGGGTCGTCAATGAAGAAATTCACCATGATCATGCTCGTCGCGGTCGCGGTTCTCGCGGTCGGCACCACAGTGAAGGCCCAGAGCTCGTCCGCAGTCAACGGCAACTGCGCCGCCGAGGGCTCGTACGGCTACGAGGTCACCAAGGCGCCGGGCGCCACCAACACGGTCTGGGTGGAGGACGACACGCCGGACAACGAGGGCGTGTACCGGATGCAGTTCCAGTTCAACAGCAAGGACATGCAGGTCGGTCACGCGGCGAAGTACATCATCGCGGTCGCGCTCCAGGAAGGCGCCGGCCAGCGCCCGGCCCAGATGCTGATCTCGTACAACATCACCAACGGCTTCAAGGTCTGGTGTCAGAGCGCGCACAACAACGGCGTGATCTACGCGTCGCCGAAGGTGACGATCGCGACCAACGACTGGCAGACCCTGATGCTCGAGTTCCGCCAGAGCCAGGGCGGCGGCATCGACGACGGTCTGTGCCGGATCACGAATGTCAGCACAGGCGCGACCGGCGCCATCGAGAACTTCCGCAACAGCTCCTATGCCGTCGGCCGCGCGCGCATCGGCCTCACCGGCCGCGCCCAGGTGCCGATCAGCGGGACCCACTGCTGGGACGATTTCGCGTCCTTCCGCACTTTGGCCCCCTGAGCCAATTTCGGAGAATCAACCCGAGGGCGGGGCTTCGGCCCCGCCCTTTTCGTCTTCTTTCGTCGTCTTTTTTCGTCGTACCGGCGTGATCTCGCGTTACTCCGAATGCAGGTAGCCCAGCGCCTCGAGCTTGCGCTTGAGCTCATCGTCGATCGGCGCGGCGTCCCGTCCGGCCGCGCTCCCGACGGCGCCGAGCGGCAGAAAACCGACGGTGATGCCGCCGTCGGCAGCGCCGTCGACGGGTTCCCCGCAGCAAAGAGCCGACGCGCACAGCTGGATTCTGCTGCCGAACGCTCCGACCTCGATGTCGAAGTCGCACACCCGGGTCCCGACCGCGTTCGAAAACTCGAGCCGGTAGGTCCCCTCCCGAACCGGGCTCTCGACCCGCATCCGGAGCCGGCTGCGAGCCGGGATGTCGAGCAGCGCCGCACCCGGCTCGTGTCGGACCACGGCTTCGGCGGGCACATCCACCGCCTTGAGTCGAGTCGGGTTCACCGGCGCCAGGCGGAGCGACGCCGCGGTCTCCGTCGGGTTGGCGACCGAGATCTCGAGTCCGGCGGCCGGGTCACCGAGCCGGACCCCGGCCTGCCGTCGGGCGAGCTCGAGCTCGTCGGACGGGGCGGCTGCCAGGTTGGTCGTTTCACCGGGATCGTCGCCGAGATGGTAGAGCTCCTCGTCGCCGCGCACCGCCTGCCAGACCGCGTCGTTGACGGTGTACTTGAGGCGGTTGCCGACCCGCAGCGCGAGGCCGTGATTGGTCGACGCGGCGTAGGCCCACGCCTCGTCGGGGAAGGGCGCGGCCGGGTCGGCGCACAGACCGACCAGGGAGCTGCCGTCCACCGGCGCCGAAGGTTCGAGCCCGACCACCTCGAGGATCGTCGGCAGGACGTCGATCAAACGGACCTGTCGGTCGACGGTGCGCCCGGCGCCCTCGCCACCGGGCAGCGACACCATGAGAGGAATGCGCAGGTTGAAGTCCCACAGGTATGCGTGCGACGCCAGCCCGCGATCGCCGAGGGCCTCGCCGTGATCCGAGGTGACGACAATCAGGGTGTCGCGGGCGCTCCGGAGGGTCTCCAGCCGCTCCAGGATCCGGCCGACGTGGGCGTCCGCGAAGTGGACACCGCCGTCGTACAGCGCGTCGAGATACGGCTGGTCCTCGGCGCCGAGTTCGTGCTCGCCGGATGCGTCGGCGATCCGGAACGACCGCCGGTCGACAAAGCCGTTGGCCTCGGTGCTCGGCGCCCGATCGACCTTGAGCCGAAGCCCGGTCGCGTCACCGTCGAAGTGCTCCGAGAAGTAGGGCTCGCGCTCGTGGTACGGCTTGTGGACCTCGTAGGTGTGGAAGAACAGGAAGAACGGCCGGTCCTCGAGCTCGTCGAGGACGGCCAGGGCGCGCTCGGTTCCGTCAGCGATCTCGTCGCCCTGATCGCGGTCGGAGGGCCAGTAGCGGAAACCGTCGAAGCCCTGGTCGAAACCGAAGCGCGGGTGGAGGAAGACACCACCCGTGATCGCCCGCGTCGAGTAGCCCGCTCGCCGGAGCTGCTCGGCGAGCAGGTCCAGCCCGAGCCGGGCGCCGAGAGTGTGGTTGCTGCCGTGGACGATGGCGTCGCGGCCGGTGAACAGCGACACGTGGGACGGCAGGGTCCAGGGTGCCGGCGCGATGGCGGCGGTGAAGTTGACCGCCTGCTCGGCGGTCCAGCGGTCGAGGTTCGGGGTGGTCCGATAGCGGTAGCCGTTGGCCGACACCCGGTCGGCGCGCAGAGTGTCGACGAGGATCACGACAACGTTGGGTGGCAGCTCGGACCGGCGCGCTGCGCCGAGCACCACCGGAGCGGCGACGTAGGCGAGCTCGCGCCGGCCGGCAACCCCGTCGGGCGCGACCAGACGCAGCGCCACCTCGACGGTGTCGCCGGCCCACGCCGCCAGGTCGACCCGGCCGCGCTGCCAGGCGCCACGGCGATCGAGGGCGAATGACGACACCACGGTCTCGTCTGAGGTCGCCGGCGCCACCACGACCTCGATCCTGGCGCCGCCGGAGCGGGTCGGACGGCCGTAGTGGAGCTCGAGCTTGCCACCGTCGGGCACCTCGAGACTGCGTCGCCACTCGCCCCCGGGAACCAGTACCACACCGGTGCGCAGATCGTGGTCGAGCTCGAGACCGACCGGACTGTCGACGAGCGCGGCGATCCGGTCGCCGTCGAGGCGGTAGTGCATACCCCGCAGCCCCGCGACCACCACCGGCTGCTGGACCACGGAGGTCGGCACCAGGCGCAGCCGGCGGATCTCGCCGGACCACAGGGGGTGCTCGACGAGCTCGAAGCCGAAGGTGTCGCCTCTTGCCGCGTCGGCCTCGAGGCGCACGCTTCGCTCACCGGCCAGGGGCTCGCCCGGCCCCGCCCACATCAGACGGACGAAGCCGCGCCGGACGCCGCGGATCTCGACATCGATCCGATCGACCTCAGAGGCGTCGAGCTCCACCGGGCGGTCGAGGGACGGCCGCTGACCGTCGGGCACCACCCGGAGGCCGCCGGCCACCGGTCGCGACCGCTCGTCGAGAAACCGGGTCCGCCAGCGCTCGCGCTCCTCCGCGTCGCCGAATTCCCATTGAAAACGAAGCTCCTCTCGGCTGACGGCGGCCAGCGAGAAGATCTCCGGCGAGGTCGACGCCACCCAGCGGTCGGCGACGATGAGGCCGGCGGGCTCGTCGAACGGCCGGCAGCCGATCAGGCCGACGGCCGCGACGGCGGTGAGAACGGGCCACGAGGCGCGGCGAAGGTGGCGTCTGGTCATGTGATTTCGAGACCGATCTCGGGTTCCTCCCGTCGCCGCGCGGCGGCGCCTGCCCGGCGAATGATCCTCAAGCTGGACAGCCCTTCGGATCTGGTCATAATACACCGTCAGCATCGCCGAACGAGACGCCGACGACAGCCGCATCGGCAGTCCGCTTCACGTCCACCACGACCCCACGGGAGCTCCGATTCGAGTGACCACCGACGATCACGAGCCGGCGCCCGGCACCGGTGAAACGACAGGCAGCGAGCCAACGTGGCGGGCGCTCTGGCTGCTGCCACCGCTGGTCGTCGGAACCGTGCTCAGGCTGGTCGGTCTCGGCCGACAGGTGATCTCCGGAGATGAGCTGCACGCCGTCCGGGAGGCGGTCACCAGCGAGTTTCCCGGCGTGCTCATCACCTACCAGCTCACCGACCACTGCCTGCCCCTGACATCGTTCTACCGGCTCCTCGCCCTCCTCGGCCTGCCCCTCACCGAGTCGGTGCTGCGGCTGCCGGTGCTCCTCGCCGGCCTGCTGGCGCTCGTCCTGATTCCGCTGTGGTGCGCCCGGGTGCTCGGCCCCCGGGCCGCGGCAAGCCTGGCCTGGTGGCTGGCCGTGTCACCGGCGCTCGTCTACTACGGCCGAATCGTCCGCTCGTACATGCCCACTGTCCTGCTCGGCGGCCTCGCGGTCGCCTGCTTCGTCGCCTGGCTCCGGGGCCGGCGCACCCGCGACGCCGTCGGCTACGTTGTCAGCGCGGCCCTCGCGGTCTACTTCCATCCGGTGGCGGCGCCGTTCGTCGGGGCGCCCCTTCTCTGGCTCGCCGGGGCCCAACTGGTTCGCCTGCGCGACCTGCCCCGATTTCGATCGACGGTCGCGATCGGCCTGGCTCTCGCGGCGGCACTGGCGATCTTCCTGGTGCCGGCGGCGCCGTCCCTGGC
Source organism: uncultured Thermoanaerobaculia bacterium (assembly GCA_964641415.1). GTDB lineage: Bacteria > Acidobacteriota > Thermoanaerobaculia > Thermoanaerobaculales > Sulfomarinibacteraceae > JAHECW01. The sequence continues at coordinate 107,174 of CAZXMW010000007.1, forward strand.
GGCGCTGGTGCGGGACAAGCGGGTCGACAGCCACCTCACCCTCGGCACTTTCGAGGCGGTCGGCGCGCTCCAGGCGGGAACCCCGAACGGCTGGCTGGTCGCCGCGTTCTGGCTGCTGGCCGCCGTCGGCCTGACCGCCCTCGTCGTCCGGCGACCCCGGCTCGGGAGCCTCGCCGTGGTGTTGATCGGAACCCAGGTCGTCGGACTGATGGTGCTGTCGCCGCTCGCCATGGAGCAGCCCAACATTCTCAATCGGTACCTCCTGATCACCCTTCCGGTGGTCCTGGTGTGGGTCGCCCACGGGCTCGACGCGGTCGTGCTCGGTCCACTCCACCGGCTCGGCCGATGCGGCCGAGCGACGGCGGGCCTGGTCGCCGTGGCCCTGCCCGCGCTCTACTTCGCGGCCGGTCCGCTGCTCGACCCGGCCTACCTGCCCGGCTCCTTCGCCCACCGTGCCGAGTTCACCGCCTACTACCGGACACCGCGGCCGCGGCCGCCGCTCGAGCTGCCCGAAGCCTACCGCTGGCTGACCGATCGCCGACCGGGCGCCCTTCTCGAGGTGCCGTACCTGCCCATGTGGCGCTACGCGAACATCTTTCCGCGCTATCAGACGGCGCACCACCGCGAGGTGGTGGTCGGCTACGGCGACCGGCAGTTGTGGGACCCGAGGATCCGGATGCGCAACGCAGTTCCGCCCGAGCCCGATCGGCTGCTCGCCAGCCGCGCGACCTGGCTCGTGCTGCACCCCGAAATCGTCCGCGAGGAGGCGAGCAGCGATCGGGGGCGGGCCGACCCCGACAGCCCGGCCGGACGCGATCGTGCCCGCCGTGAGCGCATGCTCGAGCGGCTCGAGCGGCTGACGGAGGAGCTCGACCGCGAGCTGAGCCGGCGCTGGGGCCCGGCCGACCTGAGGACCGACGAGCACGTTCTCTGGGACCTCGAGCGCGTCCGCCGGCTCAGTCGCTGAGGTAGCCCAGAGCGCGCAGCGCCTCCTGCGTCGAGGCGTCGAGCTCGCCGCGGTCGACCGGCGTGGCGAAGACCTGACGGACCTCGAGCTCCTCCAGCTCCGTGACGAGCTCGAACACCACGTCCGGCCGATCGGCCTCCAGGTCGCGGGCTTCGGCGGAATCAGCGGCGAGGTCGAACAGCCGCGGCGGGGAGTCCTGGTCGGCCCGCAGCAGCTTCCACCTCCCAAAGCGCACGGCGCGCTCGCCCTGACGCGCGGCGAAGACGGGTCGTTGCGGCGCGGCCAGGAGGTCGGCGCCGTCGAGGTGGCCGGGGACCTCGAGACCGAGCAGGCCGAGCACGGTGGGGACGATGTCGACGGTCGACACCGGGCGGTCGACGGTCGCCGGCGTCTCGAGGCCGGGGGCCGCGAGCACCAGGGGCACGGCGATCTGGTCCTCGGTCAGACCGTTGGCGTGGCTGAAGTAGAAACCGTGGTCGTCGAGCAGCGCCTCACCGTGATCCGAGGTCACGACGATCACCGCGTCGTCGAGCAGCCCGGCGCCTCGGAGATGATCGAGCATCTCGCCCATGCCGACATCGAGGCACCGAACCTCGGCGGCGTAGCGGAGCAGGTAATCCCGGCCGTCGGTCGGCGGCGGGTCGAAGCCGATGGTCTGGTAGTGGGGCACCGCTCCGCGGCCGCCGTTGCGGCCCTCGGGCTGGATGCCGACCTCGACCGGCGGGCCGAAGGCGTCCAGGTCGAACGGGGCGCTGCACTCGGGCAGCGGCTGGTACGGGCCGTGGGGCTCCATGTAGTGCAGCCAGAGGAAGAGCCGGCGGTCCTCGTCGACCGTGCGCAGCCAGTCCATCGCGCGTTGGTTGATTGACGACGCCTTGGCGGTGCGGTAGGCGCGCGGCCGGGGCAGCAGCTCGTAGTGGTCGAAGCCTTGCTCGAAGCCGTAGCCGGGGCCGACCACCGGGTTGGCGACGAAGCCGGCGGTGGCGAAGCCGGCCATCGACAGGATCTCGGCCAGGGTCGGCACGGCGAGGCCGAGGACGTGATCGTTGGTGATCACGCCCGAGCGGCTCGGCACCAGCCCGGTCAGGAAACCGGCGACTCCCGGCGAGGTCGCGTTGGCTACCGACCACGCCTCGGTGAAGACGACGCCGCGATCCGCGAGCTCGGCCAGGCGCGGCGTCACGGCGAGACCGGCCTTCGTCGTCAGAGCATGATCGGCGCGCCAGGTGTCGGCGGTGATCAGCACCAGATGGCGTGGCGCAGGCTCGGGCGTCGGAGCCCCGCAGCCGACGGCGACCAGTCCAACGGCCGCCAGGGGTGCGACGCACGCGCTTTTCAGCCGCCTTGACGGGATCTTGGTGACAGTCATGGTTCCTCCCGGACGGCATCATCGCCGCCGACCTCGAGCCGTCGGCCGTCGGCGCTGAACAGAGACGAGCGCGCCAGGCCCCACCGCTGCAGCCGGAACAGCGCGGCGGTCGCGAGCACCCCGAAGCCGTACACGCACGAGCGCCGGAAGTCGATGCTCGAGGCCTCGGCAAAGTAGCGGGTCGGGCAGCTGATCTCACCGATCGAGAAGTCGAGGTGGAGCGCCTGGGCGAGCATCTGGTTGTCGAACACGAAGTCGTCGGAATTCTCCTCGAGCGGCAGCTCGAGGAGAATCCGCCGCGAGAACGCCCGATAGCCGGTGTGGTACTCGCTGATCTTGGCGTCGAGCAGGATGTTCTCGACGGCGGTCAGGAAACGATTGGCGACGTACTTGTACACCGGCATACCGCCCTTGAGCGCGCCGGCGCCGAGGATCCGGGATCCGAGCACGATGTCGAAGTGGCCGCTCGCAATCATCGATGCCATTGCGGTGACCAGACGCGGCGTGTACTGATAGTCGGGGTGGAGCATGACGACGATATCGGCGCCGCGCTCTAACGCAAGCCGGTAGCAGGTCTTTTGGTTGCCGCCGTAGCCCCGGTTCCGTGGGTGGACGTGGACGTGGATGCCGAGCTTCTCGGCGACCCGGACGGTCTCGTCGCTCGAGCTGTCATCGACCAGGATGACCTCGTCCACGACCTCGTCGGGAATCTCCCGGTAGGTCTGGACCAGGGTCTGCTCGGCGTTGTAGGCCGGCATGACGACGACGATCCTGAGGCCTTCAATCACGCTTCGATCCGCTCACGGCGCGAGTATAGCGGCCCCGAAACGTGACACCGGGAGGTATCGTCCGGGATCGTCTCACTCCCCCCTCGGCCAGTCGGGAAACCGCCCCGGCGTCCACGGCGCGCCGGCCGACTCGAGGTCGCGCTCGAGACCGACAAGGCGCTCGTCGAGGGCCCGCAGCGCGGCGAGGTGGTCGGCGAACGCCGCCGCCGCCCATCGGTAGCCGTCCCTCGCGGTGGCGGTGGGCGGCTGGGTGGTCCCGAGCTGACCCTCGACGACGCGGTTGACCCGGTCGACGATGGAAGGCTCGACAGGCTCGTTGCGCCGCGCCTTCGAGCGGTCGCCGCGGAGCCCGACGAGGAGGTCGTTGAGGTCGGCCTCGACGGCGGCGAGCTCGGCGATCCGGGCCTCGTCGGCCTTCGGCGTGTCGAGGACGGCGAGGCGGAGATGGTCGATCCGGTCGCGCATCTCGTCCGTAACCTCGACCGCGCCGAGCACGGCGCGCTGGAGATCGGCCGCCTGGCGGGCGAACTCGAGGGCGCCCGCCGGGTCCTCGGTGGGCAGGGTCGAACCGCCGAGGTCGACGATCTGGAAGCTCGTCGGCCCGGCGAGCTCGGTGATTGCACCGTCGACCTCCTTGGCGAGGGTCACCGTGTAGGTCCCGGGCAGGGCCAGGGGACCCATCCGCGGCGTCTCCCACGGCGCCGGCGGACCGGGGTCGGGATCGACCGGACGGGTCGACGGGTAGCGCAGATCCCAGGCGACGCGGTGGATTCCTCTGCTCCGCCTTCCGGTGATCCGCTGGACCACGGCGCCGTCGGCGTCGCGGACGGTGAGCACGATCTGCGGTTCGCGCTCCTCGTCCTCGGCTCGAAGCTCGGCCTGACTCGGGTACGGCAGGGTCTCACCGGCCTCGTCGGCTGCCTTTTCGGCCTCGATCCGCCGTTCTCGCCGGGTCTTCAGGCCGTCGGCGAGGTGGTAGGTGAAAACCGCGCCGAAGGGCGGGTTGGGGGCACGGTAGTAGGTGTCGCCCTGGAAGCCCTTGTCGAGGGGCAGCAGCCCGAGCCGGCTGATCTCGATATAGCGCAGCGCGTCCTTGACCGGAAACAGCGCCGCTTCCCTGTCGAGAACTTTTCGGTCGAGCCCGCGCAGCGGGGTGTAGTCGTCGAGGATGTAGAACCCCCGGCCGAAGGTGCCCAGCGCGAGGTCGTTCTCGCGCCGTTGGACATCGAGATCGCGGACCGCGAGAGTCGGCAGCCCGCCGGTCATCTTCACCCAGTGGTCGCCACCGTCGACGGTCACGTAGAGCCCAAACTCGGCGCCGAGGAAGAGCAGGTCGGCATCGACGTGATCCTGGGCGAGGGACCAGGCGAGCTCCCGGTCGGGCAGGTCGCCGCGGATCGAGGACCAGCTTCGGCCGCGGTCGGTGCTTGTCAGCACATAGGGTGTGAAGTCACCCTGCTTGTGGTTCGAAAACGTCGCATACACCGTGTCGGGATCGTGCTGTGACGCCTCGAGCTCGGCGACATAGCTGTATCTCGGCACTCCCGGGAAGTCGCCCTCGACGTGCCAGCTCGCGCCGTTGTCCGAGGTGACGTGGATCTGGCCGTCGTCGGTGCCGACCCAGAGCAGACCCTCGACCAACGGCGACTCGGTGAGCGCCACCGCGTTGCCGTAGATCGAGGTCGAGCCGCTCTTGTACACCGCGTCGGGGCCCCAGACCCGGCCCATGACCTCGAGGGCGTTGCGGTCGATGCCGCGCGACAGGTCCTTCGAGATCGCGGTCCAGGAGTTGCCGCGGTCGTCCGAGCGGAACAGCTTCTGCGCCGCGAAGTAGAGCCTCGTCGGCGAGTGCGGGCTGACGATGACCGGCGCGTCCCAGTTCCAGCGGTACGGCGCCTCGCCGGGCGCCGGCTGGGGCTGGATGTCGACGGTCTCGCCGGTTGCCCGGTCGAAGCGGACGAGCCCGCCGTACTGCCACTGGCTGTAGACGATGCTCGGCTCGATCGGGTCGACAACGGTCTTGAAACCATCGCCGAAGACGGTGACGAACCAGTCCTCGTTGGCGATCCCGGCCCGGTTTCGGGTTCGGGTCGGCCCGCCGACGGTGGCGTTGTCCTGAGTGCCGCCGTAGATGAAGTAGAACGGCGCCGAGTTGTCCACCGTAGCGCGGTAGAATTGCATGATCGGCAGATTCTCGAAGTAGACCCAGTTCGCGCCGCGGTCGAAGGTCTCGTAGACCCCGCCGTCGCAACCCACGCGCAGGTGGCTCGGGTTGCCCGGGTTGATCCACAGGGCGTGGTTGTCGACGTGCTTGTGGGTCTCGCCGACCGGTTCGAAGCTCTCGCCCCCGTCGGTCGTGACCTGCATCCAGACGTCCATGGAGTAGACCCGGTCGACATCGGCCGGATCGCAGAAGATCTCGTTGTAGTAGTCACCGCCGGGCGCGTGGTCCGAACGCTTCTCCCAGCTCTCACCGCGGTCGGTGGAGCGGAAGAACCCACCTTCGTCGCGGGCCGCGTCGAGGACGCCGTAGACCACGTCGGTGTCGGCCGGCGAAATGCACAGCCCCATGCGCCCCATGTCCACCTCGGGCAGCCCGTCGGTGATCTCGCGCCAGGTCTCACCGCCGTCGGTGGACGTGTAGAGGCCCGACTCGGGGCCGCCGTTGATCAGGGTCCAGGTGTGGCGCCGGCGCTGATACGCGGTGGCGAGAACGGTGTCGGGATCATCGGGGTGGAGGCGGACCTCGGCAATGCCGGTGTCGTCGGAGACGTGGAGCACCCGCTCCCAGGTGGTCCCGCCGTCGGTCGTCCGGTACAGCCCGCGATCGCCGCCCGAGCGCCACAGCGGCCCCTGGGCCGCGACCCAGACGACGTCGGAGTCCCGCGGGTCGATGACGATGTTGCCGATGTGCTCGGACTCGCGAAGGCCCGTGTTGGTCCAGCTGGTGCCGCCGTCGAGGCTCTTGTAGACGCCGTCGCCGAAGCTGACCGAGCGCTGGGAGTTGTTCTCGCCGGTACCGACCCAGACCACGTTGGGGTCCTCGGGGTCGATGGTGACGCAGCCGATGGAGTACGAACCCTCGCCGTCGAAGACCGGCGCCCAGGTCGTGCCTGAGTTGGTCGTCCGCCACACCCCGCCCGAGGCGGCGGTGACGAACCACCGCGCATGGTCGGTGGGATCCACCGCGAGGTCCGAGATCCGGCCCGACGACACCGCCGGGCCGATGCCGCGCAGCTCGAGCCCGGCAAGGGTCTCGGACGTCAGCCAGTAGGAATCCTCGGCGGACGTGGCGGCCACGGGCGCCAGGACCAGAAAAACCGGGGCGAGCAGGGCGAGCTTTCGCAGCTTCATGGGCCACCTCCAAACGAACGCCATCGTACTCTCATCCGCGGCGCCGGGCCCGGCGTTTGCGCATCCAGGATCCGGTGGGGTAGCGTAGACGGGTCTTGAACACGACGACCAACCAACCTCAGAGCGCGAGCTCGGCCGCCGCCGTACCGGCCCGCACGTTCGGCACCTTTCTCGGGGTCTACACCCCGAGCGTGCTGACCATCCTCGGGCTCGTCATGTACCTCCGTTTCGGCTGGGTGGTGGGGAATGTCGGGCTGCCCGTCACCCTGCTCATCGTCCTGATGGCGACCTCGATCACCGCAATCACGGCGCTCAGCGCATCGGCCATCGCCACCAACATGCGGGTCGGGGTCGGCGGTGAGTACTACATGATTTCGCGCTCGCTCGGGCTCGAGTTCGGCGGCGCCATCGGCATTCCTCTGTTCCTGTGCCGCACGCTGTCGATCACCTTCTACTGCTTCGGCCTCGCGGAATCGCTGGTCGCCTTCTGGCCGGCGGCGTGGGGCGAGATCCCGGCGGCCTCGACCCAGCTCATCGCCGCCGGGTTCATCGTCGCAATCGTCGCGATCTCAGGCAAGAGCGCCGAGGTCGCCCTCAAGCTGCAGATTCCGATCATGATCGCGGTCGGGCTCAGCGTGCTCGCGCTCGCCGCGGGGGTGCTCACCGGCGGTTTCCACGCTCCCGAGGTCACACCGACCTACCGCACCTCACCCGAGAGCTTCTGGTACATCTTCGCGGTCTTCTTCCCGGCGGTCACAGGCTTCACCGCAGGAATCGGGATGTCGGGCGACCTCAGGGACCCGCGGAAGGCGATTCCGAGGGGCACGCTGCTCGCCGTCGGGACCGGCGCGCTGCTCTACCTGACGATCCCGGTGCTGCTCGCGGTCACCACCCGGGTCACGCCCGAGCAGCTCGCGGAACCCGGCATCATCTGGATCGAGATCGCGGTGCTCGGCGCGTGGCTGGTGTTTCCCGGCGTGTGGGGCGCCATCCTGTCGTCGGCCTTCGGCAGCGCCCTCGGGGGGCCGCGGGTGCTCCAGTCGCTGTCTCGCGACGGGCTCGCGCCGGCGGTGCTCGGCCGGACCTCACGGACCGGCCAGCCGACCATCGCGACCTGGGTGGCGGGCGCCATCGCGCTCGCCGCCGTGGCCCTCGGCGGCCTCAACGCGGTGGCCCAGTTCGTCACCGTGCTCTTTCTCACCCTCTACGTCATGGTCAACCTCGCCGCGGCCCTCGAGAACCTGGTCGGCGACCCGTCCTACCGGCCGACCATCCGAGTGCCGTGGTCGATCTCCATGCTCGGCTCGCTCAGCGCCATCGCAGTCATGTTCCTCATCAGCCCCGTCGCCTGTGTCGCCGCGATCGTCCTCGAGGCCACCCTGTATTTCGTACTCAGGCGCCTGGTCCTGCGTCGGGAGTGGGGCGACGTTCGCGCCGGCATGTGGATCGCAGTCGCCCGCTTCGCCCTGCTCAAGCTGCGCTCGACTCGGACCGACCCGCGCAACTGGCGGCCCCACATCCTGCTGCTCGCCGGTGACCCTGCCAAGCGGCTCAATCTTGTTCGGCTCGCGAGCTGGTTCAACCAGGACCGGGGCATCGTCACGGTGTGCCAGCTGCTGACCGGCGACCTGCGCAGCGCGAGCGTCGAGATCGACCGGGTTCGGGCCGAGATGGAGGCCGAGATCGACGACGCCGGCCTGACCGCCTTCTGCGAGGCCGACGTGGTGCCGGACTTCGAGACCGGCGTGCTCGACATCGCCCAGGCGAGCGGCGTCGGCGAGCTCAGGACCAACACCGTCATGTTCGGCTGGTCCAAGGAGCGCGACCGACGCGCGTCGCAGATTCGGATCATGCGCGCGCTGGTCAATGCCGGCAGGAGCACGGTGATCAGCCGGATCCAGTGGGCCCACGAGCCCGGCCAGCAGAAGCGCATCGACCTGTGGTGGGGTGGGCTGCAGAACAACGGCGACCTCATGCTCCTGCTCGCCCACCTGCTGCGGCTCAACCCGGAGTGGTCCGACGCCCGGCTCACGGTGCGCTCCATCGCCCGCTCCGAGGCCGAGCGTGACAGCCAGCACGCCGGGCTCGCCGAGCTGCTGTCGGAGAACCGCATCGACGCCGACACCGAGGTCCTGTACGAGCCCGACACCAGCCGGGACGTCGCCGAGATCCTGCACCAGACGAGCGCGCGGGCCGACGTCGTCTTCCTCGGGTTGATGATTCCCGCGTTCGGCGAGGAGGTTCGCTACGCCGAACGGCTCGAGCGGCTTGCCGCCGGGTTCAAGACCACCATCTTCGTCCGCAACGCCGGCCGATTCGCCGGCGATCTGCTGTGAGTCGTCAGCGATCAGCCTCCGGCGTTCGGCGCAGCCCGTAGAGCAATGCGCCGGTCAACGCGGTCAGCGGCGCGACTGCGACCAGACCGAAGCTGCCGACGAAGACATTGAGGATCTCCGACGCGACGAAGTTGCGGTTGACGATCTGCTGCAGGCTGAGTCCCTGACCCATGAAGTTCATGAGCATGGCGAGGTAGCCCCCCGAGTAGGCGAGGAGCAGGGTCGTGGTCATGGTACCGACCACGGAGCGTCCGACCGCCATGCCGGAGCCGAAGAGCTCGGCGACGCCGAGCTCGGGCTTCTTGTGCCAGACCTCGTCGATGGAGGCGGCGATGTCCATGGCGAGATCCATGACCGCGCCCGAGCAGGCGACGAAGATCCCGGCGAGAAAGATCTCGGTCAGGTCGAGGTGCGGGAAGCCGCCGTAGAGCAGGGTCTCGGCAAACGGCCGCACGGCGCCGTGCAGGTGGAAGCCCGGCGAGAACAGCTTGGCGAGCGCGCACGAGAGCAGCAGGCCGGCGAAGGACCCGAGGAACGCGGTTAGCCCCTTGCGGGTCGCGCCGCCGACGAGAAAGCTCACCGACGCGGTCAGCGCGGCAACCACGACCAGGGCCACCGGGATCGGGCTCAGGCCCTTGAGAAAGAGCGGAATCAGGACCTTCCACAGCATCAGCGCGGCGAACAGGAACGACAGCAGCGCCTTGACCCCGGTCCACCCGGCGACGGCGACGAGGAAGACGCAGAACAGGCCGATCAGAGCGAGCTCGTGGGTCAGGCGGTAGTAGCCCCTCGTGTAGGCCATGTGGACGCGGCCGTCGAGCAACCGGTACTCGACCAGAAGCTCGTCGTCCACCCGGTACATCTCGTCGAACTCGAGCTTGCCCGAGAGCGGGTTGACGACCCGCGCTTCAGCGCCGCGGTGGGGCCCGTCAAGCAGCAGTACCCGCAGATCCTGGGTCCCGGTCCGGACGATGAGATTCTGCCGGAGGTCGTCGTTGTCGACCTCGAGCACGCGTGCCTTGGCGAGATAGGACCCCCGGGTCCGGGCGCCCTCGAACCCCGTCGGCGTCACCAGCAGAACCAGGCAGCACACTGCGAAACAGGCAACGACGATGGTGTTTTTCATGATGACATCCTGCAGGAAGTCCGTGCGGGAAACGGGAACGGGCAAGGGGCGAAACGCCCCTTGCCCTGGCTTGGCGAGCCGATTGTCGACCGCCGGTTCAGTTGTTGAACCTGACCTCCATGGCCCTGGCAAGCTTGTTGGCCACCCCGGTGTTCTCGTAGTAGCCGCCGAACTGGGCCGAGCGCACACCCATTGCGAGCACCGGAACCGGCACTGCGGTGTGGGAGTACGACGTCCAGGCCATGCCGGCACGGCGATTGAGAATGTGGGTCAGGCTGACGGTGAGCGGATCGTAGTAGCCGTAGAGCAGGGCGTCCTCCTCGTCCGGATTGGCGCTGGTGCCGTGGAAGGTCTTGTCGAATCCGTCCTCGACGAGCTGGATCTGGTAGTCGCTGAGGTCGTCCTCGGTATCGGGCGTGAGCCCGGCGCCGTCGATCCCGAAGTGGTCGAGGATGAGCTGCCACATCGCCTGATCGACATCGCTCGGGACCGTCCCGGCCTGTGCCTCGTAGTCGGTGACGACGACGCCCTCGAAGTCGTCATAGGCGATGTCCTGGTTCTTCAGCATCTCGAAGTAGGTCTCGTAGGCGGTACCGGCGAAGCCGAGGGTCATGCCGCCGCACTCGTGGTCGCCGGTGACCACGATCAGGGTCTCGGCGGGGTGGCGGCGGGCGAAGTGCACGGCCTCGTAGACCGCGTCGTCGAAGGCGATGGTGTCCTCGATGGCGGCGCGGGCGTCGTTGGCGTGGCACGCCCAGTCGATCTTGCCGCCCTCGACCATGAGGAAGAAGCCGTCGTCGTTGTCGCCGTCGTCGTACAGCAGCTCGATGGCCTTCTCGGTGAACTCGGCAAGCGAGATCGAGCCGTCGTACATTTCGCCGGGGCCGTCGGCGCGCTTGCGGTTGAGCGCGTACGGAATGGCGTTGGAGCTGTCGCGATAGGGATTGACGGCAATGGCACGCCCGGCGCCGGCGCGCAGCGCGTCGAACTCGGCGCGGGTGTCGGCGTAGACGAAGCCGTTGTCGGTGGCGGTCTGCTCGACGACCTGGTAGCGCTCGGCGTTGGACATGCCCGAATACTGGCTGCTCGTCCACTTGTTGACCCGGAAGCCGCCGCCGCCGAAGAAGTCGAAGTCGCCGTTCAGAAGCTGGAAACCGATCTCCTCGTAGTTGTTCCGGCTTGAGGTGTGGGCGTAGAACACCGCCGGGGTGGCGTGATCGATGGACACGCTCGAAATGATGCCGACCTTCATGCCCTTCGCCTTGGCGAGTTCGGCAATGGTGGTGTAGGGCTTGGTCGCGTCGTCGTTCATCGCGATCACGCCGATGCCGGTTTTCTTGCCGCACGCGAGTGCGGTGCCCGCCGCCGCGGAGCCGGTGATGAACCGGTTGTTGGCGTAGGTCATCTGAATGCCCTGAACGTGCAGGTCGCTCATGAAGAGCCGGACCGCCTTCGGAGAGCTGAGCGACGCGTCGTCGCCCTGCAGGGCCGCGAGGTAGGCCTCGGTGGCGTGGATCTGTGGGCTGGCCATGCCGTCGCCGATCAAGTAGAAGACGTACTTGGGCGGATTGGGCCAGGTCGCGTTCTTGACCTGCTTGAGGATGGCGTCTGGGTCGGCGGCGATGGCCGGCGCAGGCGCCGCGAGCAGCGCGACAAGGCCGGCCGAGACGGCGGCGACGATCAGGTTCTTGGACGATTTCATGACTGGGTTCCTCCTCCTTGGATCGCACTGGTTGACGACGGTCCGCCGTGGGGCGGACCAGTGAGAGCTCGAGACCACGACAGCCGGGCCACGGGCCCGAACGGGATCGACGGTTGATGCATGTGCCGGTTGTAGGATGGGGCTGTGGACATCCCGAGAAGCGGTTACCAATTCTCAGTAAACAAACATCAGGGTTCCATTGATCTCAGTATTAATGAATCATTTGATCGATCCATCAAGCATTGTGTCAGTCAGCGGTCCAGGAGCGCTCGGGAAATATTTACTCCTTGACCCCGACCGCAAACCGACTATCTTTTTGACATGCGTCCAACCTTCATTCTGCTGATGGTCCTGATCGGGCTCGGTTGCGGCGTCGGCGACGACCCTGAGCCCACGTCGTCCATGGTCACGGTCGCCGCCAGCATCCCGCCGCACGCCTGGCTCATCGAGCGGATCGGCGGCGACCGGGTGACGGCGCACTGTCTGCTGCGCCCGGGCGAGAGCCCGACCACCCACCAGCCGAGCGACGCCCAGGTCAGCGTCGCGGCCTCGGCCCAGGTCCTCTTCCGTTGCGGCGTTCCCTTCGAGTCGGGCGCGTGGTTCCGCGCGCTCGAGGACACGCTCGATGTCGTCGATCTGCGCGACGGCGTCGCGACCCGGCGCATGGCGCATCACCACGACCACGCGGGGACGCATGGGCGCCACGACGACGGGATCGACCCGCACACCTGGCTCAGCCCATCCCGGCTCTCGGTGCAGGCGCGGACCGTGGCCGCCGTGCTGCAACGCCTCGATCCGGAGCACGATGACGAGTACGAGACGCGGCTCGAGGCCCTGCTCGACGACCTCGACGACCTCGACGCCCGGCTCGAAGAGTCGCTCGAGCCCTACCGCGGTCGATCCTTCGTCGTCTTCCACCCGTCGTGGGGCTACTTCGCCGACGACTACGGCCTCGAGCAGCTCGCCATCGAGATCGAGGGCAAGGAGCCGTCCGACGCGGAGCTGACCCGGATCCAGCAGCGGGCCCGGTCGCTCCAAGTCTCGGTCGTCTTCGTCCAACCCCAGATCGCGGGCCGCTCGGCCCAGGCCGTGGCCGAAGCGCTCGGCGCGCGGCTCGAGACCCTCGACCCGCTCGCACCCGACGTCATCGCCAACCTGCGCCAGGCTGCCGACGCCGTCGTCAGGGGCTTCGGTGGCTGACGGCGTCGCGATCCGAATCTCGGGCCTCGGGTTCCGATACCCGGGGCAGCGCGCCGACGCGCTCGCGAACGTCGAGCTCGAGGTCACCGGCACCGAGTGGGTCGGCCTCCTCGGCCCCAACGGCGGCGGCAAGACCACACTGCTGCGCCTGCTGCTCGGTCAGCTGACGCCGCACCGGGGCCGGCTCGAGGTCCTGGGCGGCTCTCCGGCACGAACCTGCCGGCGCATCGGCTACGTCCCCCAGCACGATCGGATCGACCCGTCGGTGCCCGCGTCCGTGCTCGACGTCGTGCTGCTCGGACGGCTGACCGGCTCGAGCTGGGGACCGCTGTTTGTGAGCAGCGACCGCGAGGCCGCTCTGGCCGCCCTCGACGAGACCGGCACCCGCGATCTTGCCGACCGGGCCTGGCGGACCCTGTCCGGAGGCCAGCGGCAGCGCGTGCTCATCGCCCGGGCGCTGTCGTCGCGGGCCGACCTGCTACTGCTCGACGAACCGACCACCGGGATCGACATCCACCGCGAGAAGGAGCTGCTCCGGCTTCTCGAACGGCTCAACCGGAGGCTGCCCATCGTCATGGTGAGCCACGACACCGCGCTGGTCACCCACCACATGAACCGGGCTCTGTGGGTCGATCGGACGGTGCGCGAGATCGAGCCCCGCGAGCTCGACCCGGACTCCCTCGAGCACCTGTTCCACGGAGAACGCTCGTGACCCGGTTCTTCGCCGACGCGTCGGTCAACCCCTTTCTCTGGACCGGGCTGCTCGCCGGTCTCCTGGCGAGCGTCAGCTGCGGCATCGTCGGCGGCTACGTCGTCACCCGACGGCTGGTCTTCCTGTCCGGCGCCCTGGCTCACATCGCGATCGGCGGCGTCGGCGCCGCGGTCTACCTCGCCACCACCCGGCCCGAGGTCTTCGGGTGGCTCAGACCGATCCACGGCGGACTCGCCGCCGCGGTCGCCTCGGCGCCCGTGCTCGCCTTCTTGTTCCACCGGGTTCGGGAGCGACTCGACACCATCGTCGGCGCGCTGTGGGCGGTCGGCATGTCCATCGGCATCCTGCTCATCAAGCTCACGCCCGGCTACCACACCGAGCTGATGAGCTACCTGTTCGGCAACATCAGCTTCGTCACCCGTGCCGACCTCGTGTTCCTGACCTGGTTGAGCGGCGCCGTGGTGGTCACCACCTTGGTGTTCCACCGGCGCTTCGTCGCCCTGTGTCTCGACTCCGAGCAGGCGGAGCTCCGCGGCATCCCGGTCCTCGCCACCGACATCGTGCTCTACCTGCTGATCGCCATCACCGTGATCGTGCTGACCCAGATCGTCGGGCTGATCCTGGTCATCGCGCTGCTCAGCCTGCCCGCGGCGATCGGCGCCCGGCTCGCGACCCGCTTCGGCCCCGCCATGACGGTCGCCTTTGCGGTGTCCGCCGTCGCCACCACCGTGCCCCGGGTCGCGGTCTACGGTTCGTCGGTCAGCCCCGAGGCGGCCATCGTCCTGTTCACTGCCGGGCTCTATCTCGTCGTCGTGCTGCTGCGCCGGTCGGTGGCCGCGCCGTAGCCCGAAGCTCTCATGCAGCTTTGTCGCGAGGCCGGCGAACCAAACCTGGAAGAGATCGCGCAACGCCGTGCGTTCCCTTGTTATGGTTCCGGTTATGAACCCCAACGATCAACAGACGCGCGCCCACGACGACGCGGTACGACGGGGCCAGGACCGCTACACAGATCCCGAAACCGGCGCCCGCGTCTTCACCGAGCTGTTCCATCACCGACGCGGCTTCTGCTGCGGATCGATGTGCCGGCACTGCCCGTTCGACCACGCCAACGTCGCGTCCTTCTAGCCCCGCGACCTCTGCGGCGACACCAGCTAAAATCAATGATTGAGCAGACTTGCAAAATGCAAAGAAAATTGGGCGGTGGTACGCTGCCCACTGCTCATGGTCGGACTCGTGCTCATCGCCGCAGCCGCCCTCGCGGGTCCCCCCGACCCGCCGTGCGACACCTCCTGCCAGCGTGACACCGCCCGGCAGGAGCTCGAGTCCGGACGCACCCGGGAGCCTATCGACCGCCTCAAGCAGGCCCTCGCCGACGCGCCCAGCGACCGCGTCCTGACCCTCCTTCTGGCCCGCGCCTATCTGCTCGACGGCAATCTTTTCTGGGCCGAGCGGACCATCAGCTCCGCTCTGGCCGACGCGCCCGGCGATCCGGAGCTGCTCGCCTGGCTCGCCGCCATCCACCTCCGCCAGGGCGACCCCGAGCTCATCAGCGACGTTGCGGACTCGAACCTCGAACCGGACGCCGGACCCCTCGAGACCCGCTGGCGCCTCATCGGCGCGGGCCGGGCCAGCCTCGCCGGCGACGAGACCACCGCGCGATCCATGATCGAGCTCGCCGCGTCCGGCGACGGCATCTTCCCCGAGGACATCGCACCGCTCGGCACCCTGCGAAGCTCGCTCGATCCGTGGTGGCGACCGGTGCTCGAGGCCGGCTTCGACCTCGGTGGCGGGTGGACCTCCAACGCGCTGGCGGGCGCGCCCACCGACCCGGGCGCGAGCGGCGAGCCGAGCGGTCTGGTCCTGCCCGAGCTCCGCGCCCGCCTCGCGCCACGGACCGGCGGCCGGGTCGAACCGGTGCTCGACATCGAGGTGCTCGGCAATCTCCCGCTCGACACCGCAGCCGACGAGCTGAGCACCCTGCTCGGCGGGCTTCGGATCGCCGGCTCGGCTGCCGACGCCCGGCGTCGGATCACGGTCGGCTACCGCGCCGAGGTGCTCTTCGTTCACCAGGAGTCATCGACCTACTCCAAGGCACACCGGCTCGAGGCCGAGGTCGAGTGGGCCGACGGCCGGGTCCTGTTCGGGGGTGCCGGCCACCGCGAATACCTCGACGATCGACGTACCCGGTGGGAGGCCGACGCAGGTCTCGGCGGTCCGATCGCCCGAGGCCTGCCGTTTCCGGTGGTCGCCGGCGCCACCCTCAGGCTCGCCGACGCCGAGTCGCCGGCCTACGACCAGCTCGGGGTGTCGGCGGCGGTGTCGGCCATGATCGGCCTCGGTCGCCAGACCTCGCTGCAGATCGCCCTGTCCGCCGCCTGGGACGACTACTTCAACTCGGGCGGGGCCGAGGGCCTGCTGGTGTTCGGCACCGAGGACACGAGGCGCGACCTGCTCGGGCGCGTGGGGCTCACCGTGTGGGCGCCCGAGTGGCACGGGCTTCGACCCGGGCTCGAGCTCCGCGGCTCGCGAAGGGACTCGACTGCGGACGACCGACCCGGTTTCGACTTCTCGTACACCGAGTGGCGGGCGGTGCTCTGGCTGCGATTCAACTTCGCGGCCGGCATCGGCCTTCCGTCGGCGCAGGCGCCGCTCGACCACGTGCCCCTGGACTGGGGGCTCGGCACCGGCGCCGGCATGGAGCAGGAGCGAATCATGGACCTCCTGCGGCGCGACGAGGAGCTCCGCAGGGGCTCGAGCTGCGTGCTGCCATGACCGGCGTTGCGGTGGTCGAACATCGCCGCCGGCGGTTCGCCACGAGCCTCGTCGAGGCCGTCGTGGCGACGGTGTTGTCATCGGTCGTCGCTCTGGCGGTCAACGCGCTGCGGCCGGACGGGCTGCCGCTCGTGGCGACAGCGCCGTACCAGACCATGGTGCCGTGCCCCGAGCCCGGCGGGCCGGTGGAGGCCATCCCCCCTGATGACCCGGTGCTGCGATCGAACCGCGCCTTCCTGGTCGACGCCAGACCGGCAGCCGAGTTTCGGCTCGGACATCTGGAGGGCGCAGTCAACCTGCCGTACGACTGGCTCGACCCCGTGCCCGACGAGAACCTCCGGGCGCTGGCCGAGGCGATCGCCCGGAGCCGCGCGACGCGGGTCGCCGTGTACGGCGACGGCGGCCGACCCGACAGCGGCGAGCACCTGGGGCGGGAGATCTCGGGTCGCGGGATCAAGAACGTTTTCTTCATCACGGGCGGCGCGCCGGCCGTGCTCGGGGAGGCACAGCGGTGAACGCGGCCCGGACGGCGGCCTGGCTCGCGGTGCCGGCGCGCTGGTACCTGGGCGTGCTGTTCCTCGGTGCCTGTCTGCACAAGATCGCCGAGCCCCGGTCCTTCGCGCTCGACATCGCCACTTACGACATCCTGCCGCTGGCGCTGGTCAACCTCGCCGCCATCACGCTGCCGTGGGCCGAGCTCGTCGCCGCGGCCATGCTCCTGGTCGGTCACCGGGTCCGCGCCGCCGCGCTCATGATCACCGGCATGATGGCCGTATTTCTCCTCGCCCTGGTGATCGCCCTCGGACGTGGGCTCGACATGTCGTGCGGCTGCTTCGCCTCCCAGGGCGCCGCCGAGGACCCGATCTCGAAGCTCACCCTGCTGCGCGATCTGTCATGGTTGACTCTGGCTGTGTTCGTCGTCGTCTTCGACCGGTCGCGGCTCGGCCTCGATCGGTGGCTCGAGAGGAGATCCGAATGACGCGATGGGTGCTCGCGGTGTCGCTTGTCGTGACCGTTGCCTGGTCGGTGGTCGCCCAGACGCCGGCGTGCGACGACCTGACGGGACCCCGCCGACAGCTCGCCGAGCAGCTGCTGACCACCGAGTACCTCTACGACTGCTGCGACGACACCGTCGCTGCCTGCCTCGAGCGGGAACCGACCTGTGCCCTCGCGGTCCGCCTCGCCGACAACATCTGCCGGCGGGTCGCTGACGGCCAGAATGAAGGCGACATCCGGCGCGCCCTGTCGCGCCGGGCGCGGAGCATGGTCGGCCGCGGTGCGCCCGCCGAGATCGATCTGAGCTCGGCCCCGACCACCGGTCCGGAGGACGCACCGGTGACCGTGGTCATCTACGCCTGCGCCCGTTGCCCGTACTGCAGCAAGCTGATCCCCGAGCTTCACCGCGAAGTCGCCCGGCCGCAGCTGGAAAACGACGTCCGGCTCGCCTTCCGGGTCTTCCCGATCCGCGGTCACCCAGGCTCGACGCCGGCCGGGCTCGGCTTCGCCGCCGCCGCCGAGATGGGCGCATTCTGGCCCTTCATGCTCCATGCCTACGAGCGCTTCGACGAGTTCTCGGCCGAACTCCAGCCGGCCTGGGCGAAGGCCGTCGGTGTCGACGTCGCTGTCTTCGAAGACCGGATGGCCGATCCCGCCACCCGCGAGACGCTGGTGGCGAGCAAGAAGGAGGGCCTGGTCAACGGGGTCGAGGCGACGCCGACCCTGTTCATCAACGGCCGGATGTGGGTCGGCGATCTGACAACCGAGGAGCTGCTCGACGCCATCGAGGAGGAGGCGGCTCGCGCCAAGGGGGAGAAATGGCTCACCGACTGATCACGCTGAGCGTGCTGAGCATGCTGTTCGCCGCGGCTGCGGTCGGCGGCGGTGCCGACGATCGCTTCGCCGTGCTCGAGTTCTTCGGCCGACCCAACGGCGCCTTCTGCAGCGCCGCCGGACCGGCCATGCTCGAGCTGCAGGCGCAGCTCGCGGGTGATGCCGAGCTGCTCGAGTACGACTACGACGGCTTTCCCTTCGGCCGGGTCGACCGCTTCTGGGCGACCGGGACGTCGGCATCCTACCTGCCGCTGGTCATGGTCGGCAGCGGCTACCGGACCTCGTCCGGACACGTCGACTACCAGCCGGTCTACGGCGACATGATCTCCGCCGAGCGATCGCGCCCGCCCGACGCCGAGGTCACCGCCTTCTGGCGCCGCGACGGCGCCTTCGTGCGAAGCTACGTCACGGTGCGCAACGTGCGCGACGACCGGCTCCGGGTCGCGGACCAGGCAGCGGTCTGGCTGGTCGTCTTCGAGCGGGCGAGGATCGGCGTCTCCGACACCTGGGTGCGGTCGACCCGGCGTCACCCGCTGACCTCGGACCTCGACCCCGGCGCGACGGTCGAGCTCGTGATCGACGCGCCGGGGACGGCGATCGCCGACTGGCAGCGCGCCGCCGCGGTGGTCATGGTCGAGGACCGGCCCGGCGGCACGGGCGCATACGATATGCTCCAGGCCGCCCTCGCCACACCCGCAGCGCTCGACGTCAGTCCCGAACGGGTCCGGCTGACACCGGCGGCGCGCTCGGCAGAGATCACCGTCACCGGCCCCCACGCATTGTCCTGGAGCGCCTCGTCCGACGTCCCTTGGCTCGACCTGAGCCCATCGACCGGCACGGTTCCGGGCACGACGACCGTCACCCTGAGGCCCGAGCTGCGGCCGCCGGGCGCACTGGTCGGCGTCGTGACCGTCGACGCCGCCGGGGACGGCATGACCTTCGGCGCAGCGGTCGAGATCGAGCTCGGCGGACTGGTTCGCCACGGCGGCGGCCGTCGGCGTCCGAACCCCTGATCGCGCCGACCGCCCCGGGCGCCTGGAGCTCATGGGTGGTGGACGGATTGCGGAGCGTCGGTCGAACCGGATCGCGGGTCCAAGCCGGTGGGATGGGCCGAGATTCCGTTTGGAATCGAGCCGATCGCCGCCCGGGAGGCGCCGCTGATCCCCCGGGGCAGCAAACTCCTCGTCCCGAGGGCACAAAAGGACCCGTCGCGCGGTCGGCGAGGCGCGGACTCAGTCGAACCGAACGCTCTCCGCCCCGAGCGCCTCGCATTCGTTGGGCAGGATCCGATACGGCTGGCCGAAGTAGTCCTCGGGCACCCCGCCCAGCCAGCCGGCGTCGATCATCTCCTGCCAGCTCGACGGACAGCGGCCATGGCGCCGGCTCCAGCGCTCGAGCATCGAGCTCAAGAGCTCCTCGTCGCGGGCGGCGTAGAGCCGATAGATCTGGCGCTCGCTCAGGTTCCGGTCGTAGTCGGTCTCGGCCTCCGCCCGGACCTCCTGCCAGTAGGCCAGGGCGTCTACAAACGACCACGCCTCGCCCTCCTGCTTCCAGACCCCGAGAAAACGCTGCAGCCGGTGCGGGGCGCCGGGCATGGCGACCGCGGCCTCGAAGTAGCGAACCGACTCGGCCTTGTCCCGGTACCGGATGTACATGTCCCAGCCCGCCGCCTCGGCGATCTCGTGGTTGTTCGGCATCTGCCTCAGGGCCTTGTCGAAGAGCCGGATCACCGCCGCCTTGTGCTTGGCCTCCTCGGTCGCCGGCAGCTGCATGATGAGCGCACCGACGCGGTAGGCGTCGTGGAACAGCGGGTCGAGGTCGGTGATCAGGTTGAAGACCGGCTCCAGGTAGAGGAATCGATCCCGGGGCTGGTACTGCGCGTAGTACTGGATCGCCCACAGATACAGCAGGTCCGCGAACAGCCCGGTGTTGCCGAGACTGGCGAGCCGAAGCATCTCCGGGCTCGGCAGGTAGAGCAGCTCGCGGCCGAGAGGGTCGACCCGCTCGATGCCCTGCAGCTGACGCTCGGTAACGATCGTTCCGGCGAGCAGGCCGGCAACCGTCGCCAGCGCGACCACCGCTCGGGTCACTGGAGATCCCTCCGGTTGAACCTGAGGCAGGCGAGGAACAGCACCAGAACGCTGAAAAAGAGGCCGTAGACCAGCGCCCCGACCACCGCGGTGACCGGAATCGGCAGCTGGTGGACGACCTCGGTCTTGAAGTTGAATCGCTCCAGGTTGGGGATCAGAAAGTAGAGCACCGACACCACGGTCCGACCGAGCGACCCGGGCAGGTGCCGCGTGAGCAGCCAAAGATCCTCGGAGACGTGGCCGACGATGAACACCGCCAGGGTGAAGACCGACCCGAGCATGGGCTTGGTGAGCACGGCGAACAGGGTGGCGAAGGCGACCAGCACGGCCATCTCGACCCCGATCATTCCGGTCGCCAGCGCCAGCCGAAGGTCGAGGCCGCCACCGTAGGCCCAGACGAAGACCAGCAACAGGACCGTCATCAGCGTCAGGTTGACAAGCACCGTCGCGAGCAGCCCCGCGTACTTGCCGAGCAAAAACTGCCAGCGCCGCACCGGCTTGGCCAGGATGTAGTACACCGTCCGGCTGTCAATCTCGCGGCTGATCAGCAGCACGCTCATCATGACCGCGATCAGCATGGTGAACAGCTGGATGCCGGCGAGACCCAGGTCCTTGATGATCTTGGCCTGATCGCCGACGGTCAGGATGCCGAACAGCTTCGAGCTCGCGAGCAGCAGCGTGGCGAAGCCGAGGAACAGGTACAGCACCTTGTCGCGCAGCGCCTCGCGAAAGGTGTTGGCGGCGATGACCCGGATCGATTTCATGACGGCTCTTTCCCCTCGTACTGGCGCATGAGGAGATCCTCGAGGCTGCTGCGGACCGGTGTCAGGCTGACCAGCCGGGCACCGGCGGCGGCAAGCTCTCGGATCAACTCGTCGCGACGCTCGGTCTCGACGCTGACCCAGACCGCGTCGCTGCCCCGGTTCGCAGCCGCGAGCGGCGTCCGGATCGACGAGGGATCGAGCCCGGTGAAGGTCAGCTCGTAGCGCTCGACCTCGCGGGCGAGCAGGTCCCGGACCGCACCGACCCCCCGCACCCGGCCGTCGATGATGGTTGCCACCCGATCGCACACGGTCTCGACGTCGGGGATGATGTGGCTCGAGAAAAAGATCGTCACGCCGCGCGCGCGCTGCTCGACGATGAGGTCTCGGACATCGCGGCGCCCGATCGGGTCGAGACCGCTCATGGGCTCGTCGAGAATCAGCAGCTCGGGCTCGCCCAACAGCGCCTGGGCGAGTGCGACCCGCTGCAGCATGCCCTTGGAGAAGGTCTGCATCTTCTTGTCAGCCGCCCGCGTCATGGAGACCTGCTCGAGCACCGCCGCCACCCGATCGTCGATCTTTGCGCCGTCGACCGACAGCAGCTCGGCGGAGAACCTGAGGTACTCGCGGCCGCTCAGGTGAGTGTACACGTAGGGGTTCTCGGCCATGAAACCGACCAGCCGCTTGGCGGCGAGGCTGTCGTGCGGGTGGCCGCCGATGGTGATCTCGCCGGCGTCCGGGATCACCAGACCGGTGATCGCCTTGATGGTGGTGGTCTTGCCGGCGCCGTTGGGGCCGAGAAAACCGAAGATCTCGCCCCGCTCGACCTCGAGGTCGAGTCCCTTGAGAACCTCGACGTCACGTTCGAACAGACCCGGGTGGAAGGTCTTTCGAAGGTCGCGAATGCGGAGCTGGAGCTCGGACATACAGCCTCCCCCGGCTCGACCGGCGCTTCGTCGAGGCCCACCGCACCGGAGTATAGCCGACGCGTCACGGCGATCGTCACACTTCGTGCAGCCCGCCCGTGGCATACTGGATGGCTGAAAAGGAGGGCCTGATCATGACCGAGCTGTCCCCCCTCGACATTCTCGGCAAGAAGTTCCCGGTCAAACTCCGCGGCTACCCGGCCCATGAGGTCCACGAGTACCTGACCGAGATCGCCGGCACCCTGGAGGCGCTGGTTCGAGAGCGCGGCGGCCTGCGCCAGCAGATCCACCAGCTCGAGTCCGAGCTGGCATCGTTCCGCGAGCGCGAGACGGCGCTGCACGAGGCCCTGGTCGCAGCCCAGCGCACCGCCGAGTCGACCATCGAGGCCGCCCGGGGCGAAGGCCAGCGGATCATCGAGGACGGCCATGGCCTGGCCGACCGCCTGGTCGGCGAGGCCAACGAGCGCGCCCGCACCATCGACGGCCTCATTCAGCAGCTCCGCGAGCGGCGACGTGAGGCCCGCTCCGAGCTGATCCGTCTGGTCGAGCTGCTCCAGGGTCTGATCGAGGACGATCGCGCTCGTGAACAGGAGGAGCGCACGACGCCGCAGATCGCGCTGCTGTCCAGGAGCAAGGACTCGGCCGGCGGAGGGGGCTCGTGAGCCTGCTCGTCCGGGGCGCGAGCCGAGTCGTCACGCCGCGTGGAACCGCAGCGCGACGGGGCCCGGACTTCGGTCAGGTCCAGATCACGGACGGCGCGGTGGTCCGCTGCGACCACGGTGAGATCGTCTTCGTCGGCGATCCCAACGAGCACGACCGCCGCTTTACGACCGCCGAGCAGGAGCTGGACGCCGGCGGAGGGTGCATCATTCCCGGTTTCGTCGATCCCCACACCCACCCGGTGTGGGCCGGTTCCCGCGAGGCCGAACTCAACCGCCGGCTCGCAGGCGAGTCCTATCTGGAGATCGCGCGTTCTGGCGGCGGCATCAACGCGACCGTCGCCGCGACCCGGGCCGCGAGCTTCGACGAGCTCCTCGACGGCGCCATGGCCCGGTTGGACACCTTCCTCGTCCACGGCACGACCACCATCGAGGCCAAGTCCGGCTACGGGCTCGACCTCGCCACCGAGATTCGGATGCTCGAGGTCATCGCCGCCGCCGACCGCGGCCACGCGGTCGACCTATGCCCGACCTGTCTGGCCGCCCACGAGGTGCCGCCGGAGCACCGCGACGATCCCGAGCGCTGGGTCGACCGACTGATCGACGAGATCCATCCGAGCATCGCCCGGCGCGGCCTCGCGGAGGCGGTCGACGTGTTCTGCGAGGACGGTGTGTTCGACCTCGACCAGACCCGCCGGCTGCTCGCCGACGCCGACGAGCTCGGCTGGCGGATCCACCTCCACGCGGACGAGCTGACGCCGCTCGGCGGCGCCGAGCTCGCGGTCGAGCTCGGCGCGGCATCGGCGGACCACCTGATGTGCGTCACCGACGCCGGCGTCGCCGCGCTCGCCGGATCGGGCACGGTGGCGGTGCTGCTGCCCGGCACCTCCTTCTTTCTGCGCACCGGATACGCACCAGCCCGCCGGCTGGTCGAGGCCGGCTGCGCCGTCGCCCTGGCCACCGACTGCAACCCGGGCTCGTCGCCGACCGAGTCCCTGCCCACGGTCCTCGCGCTGGCAACGCTTCAGATGGGCCTCACCATCGAGGAGGCGCTGACCGCCGCGACGCTCAACGCCGCCGCCGCTCTCAATCGAGCGACCGTGGTCGGATCGGTCGAAACCGGCAAGCGCGCCGACCTGGTGGTGCTCGCCGAGCCGACCCACCACCATCTGGTCTACCACTACGGCGTCAACCCGGTCCGACACGTGGTCAAGAACGGCGAGATCGTCGTCCTCGACGGCCGCCGAGTTGATAGCTGTTAGCTGTTAGCTGTTAGCTGTTAGCTGTTAGCTGTTAGCTGTTAGCTG
>CAZXMW010000008.1:0-103364 GCA_964641415.1 uncultured Thermoanaerobaculia bacterium
CGACCCGCCCGCCCTCGGGTATTCCTGCTACGATTCCGTTCGGTGCAGCAGCTCAGCTACCACATCGCCACGGTTCTCGGGCTCGGCGACCGGCTTCCGGCGCCGGGCACCACCGCCGGGTCGCTGCCGGCCATCGTCGGTTGGTGGCTGGCGATGACGGCGATCCCGGATCGGCCGTCGCGGCTCGTCGCCACCGCGGTCGGCGCGATCCTGCTGCTCGGTGTCGGTATCTGGGCGTCGCAGCGGGAGGCCGTCCGACGGGGTGGCAAGGACCCGGGGCCCGTGGTCGTCGACGAGATCGTCGGCCAGTGGCTGACCATGATTCCGGCGCTGCTGCTCCTCGACGACCCGAGCCCGGGCCGGCTCGGCCTCGCATCGGGCTTCGGCTTCGTGCTCTTCCGACTCTTCGACGTCGTCAAGCCGTGGCCGGTGCGCAGCCTCGAGCGCCTGCCGGGTGGGCTGGGAATCATGGTCGACGACGTCGCGGCCGCGCTGTATGCGGCGGCGGCCCTGGCCGTCGCGCTCGTCGTCGTGGTCTGAGATCAGCCTTCGGCCAGCGGCTCGATGACCGCGACCAACCGGGCCGGACCGGTGAGGCGGCTCGGCGCTCGCGGCGGCCCGCCGAGGGCCTCGACCGTCAGCCGATCGCCCGATCGCGGCACCACGTCGAGGCGGCCGCCGCCGGACCCGGCGAGAGTCACCAGCGCCGCCGCCACCACGCCCGAGCCGCAGCACAGCACCTCGGTCTCGACGCCGCGCTCCATGGTGCGGATCGCCAGCGCGTCGCCGTCGACTTCGACGAGGTGGACGTTCGCCCCGTCATCGCCGGCGGCCGGGTGGCGGCGCAGCGGCCCGGCGACGGCGGCCGCGTCGAGAGCCGCCAGCCCGGCGACCGGCAGCACCAGGTGCGGCACCCCGACGTCGAGGCGCCAGCCCGGCCACGATCGCGCGCCGGCGCCGACATCGACCGGCGCCACCGGCCCGGGCGCCGGCAGCTCGAGGGTGATCGCATCCGGGGTCACGGTCGCCGTGATCTCGGCCCAGCCGGTGACGATGACCAGCTCCGTGGTCGCGCCGAGCCGCTCGACGGCGGCCAGGGCCGCGCATCTGGCGCCGTTGGCGCAGAACGAGGAGGCCGAGCCGTCGGCGTTGCGGTGGGTCAGCCGCACGCGACCGGTACTCTCGGCGAACAGGGCGAGGGCGCCGTCGGCCCCGACGCCACGCCGCCGATGGCACAGCCGGCGGACCAGCTCGGCGTCGTCGGCGAGCCGCGGCGCCCAGGAGCCGGTGCCGAGCACGAAGTCGTTGCCCGCGCCCTCGACCTTGAGCAGCGTGTCGGGGGCCGTGATCACGAACCCGATCCCCGGGCGGCGGTGCAGGTCGCGGCGTCGCCCCGGTTGCCGGCCGCATCGATCGCGCAGACCTGGTAGATCGAGGTTCCCGGCGGCGGCGCGGTGTCGTCGAGCTCGGTTGCGGCCAGCTCGGAGACCAGGACGGTCGGCGCCTCGCCGCCGCTGATCCGAACGACTCGGTAGCTCTCTGCGTCGGGCACCGCCTGCCAGCGCAGGCGGACTCGCGTGCCCTCGGGCAGGCAGACCAGCTCGGTCGGGACCGCCGGTGGGTAGTCGTCGGCGTAGAGCAGGCCGATGGCGGGTCCGGGCTCGCCGACAACCCGCGGTTGACCGTCGCGCTGCAGCATCGAGCGCAGCCGGTAGTGCCAGGCGCGACCCTGGGCTGCGCCCGAATCGACCCACTCGCGGGCGGCGACCGGACCCGGACCCACCGACGTGAAGCGGTCGCCATCAGACGAGCGCTCGATGAGCGTCGGCAGGTCGTCGCTCGGCGTCCAGGTCAAACGCAAGCCGTCGGCGGTCGGCTCGACGGCGAGATCCGTCGGCGGTTCCGGGGGCGCCCGGGGCGCCAACCGCGCGATGTTCGACAGCGCCGACTCCCGGCCCCGGCAGCACACCGTCCGCACCGAGTACCACAGGATCTGGGGCTCGTCGGACGTCGACGCGGTCGTCCACAGACCGATCCGGTCGCGAAGCTCGAGGGTCGACCCGCGGGTCGCGGCGTCGAGCGCGCCGTGGTCGAGCACGGCGATGCGCTCTCCGCCCGACAGCAGCAGCTGGTGGTTGAGGTCGCGGTCGCGGGCGTTGTCGGCGGCCGGCGGCGCCTCGACCAGGTTGAAGGCGGCGCGCCAGACCTCGATGCTTTCGAGCTCGGTGAGCGGGTCGCCCGCGGTGGTGCTCGAGGGGTAGCTCCAGACCAGCACCGCGCTTCGGCCCTCCTGATGGACGTGGAGATCCCGGGTCGTCTCGGCGATCCGGATGACCGGCGGCAGAGGCGGGTCCTTGATGCCGCAGCCGACCGAGACCGCCGTCGCCGCGACGGCGACCAGCGCCGCGCGCCGCCGCAGGCCGCTCAGCATCACGGTCGGGACCGGCATCCGTCGTCCTCCCTCACAGGATGTAGCGAGCCAGGTCGCGGTCGGCGAGCAGCTCGCCGAGACGATCCTCGACCAGCTCGGGGGTCACCTGGACGGACTCGCCCGCGCGCTCGGGGGCCGTGAAGCTGAGATCCTCGAGCAGCCGTTCGAGCACGGTGTGAAGCCGCCGGGCGCCGATGTTCTCAGCGCTGTCGTTGATCTCGGCCGCGAGGGTCGCGATCCTCGCCACCGCGTCCTCGGTGAACTCGAGCCGGACGTTCTCGGTGGCGAGCAGCTCGGTGTACTGGCGGACCAGCGAGTTCTCGGGCTCGGTCAGGATGCGGACGAAGTCGTCGGCGGTCAGTGCGTCGAGCTCGACGCGGATCGGGAACCGCCCCTGGAGCTCGGGGATGAGGTCCGAAGGCCGTGACACGTGGAACGCACCGGCGGCGATGAACAGAATGTGATCGGTGCGCACGACGCCGTACTTGGTGCTGACGTTGGTGCCCTCGACGATGGGAAGCAGGTCGCGCTGGACGCCCTCCCGCGACACGTCGGGCCCGCCGCGCGAGGCGGCCTCGTCGCGGGAGGCGATCTTGTCGATCTCGTCGAGGAACACGACCCCCGCCTCCTCGACCCGGGCCAGCGCCTCGGACTCGACCTGCGAGTGGTCGATGAGCTTCTCCTCCTCCTCGGCGAGCAGGATCCGCCGTGCCTCGGCGACCCTCATCCGCTTGCGGGTCTTGCGGCCTCCGAACATCCCGCCGAACATGTCCTTGAGGTTGATGCCCATGGACTCCATGCCCTGGGGGCCGAACATCTCGAAGGTCGGCATCCGTTGCTCGGAGACCTCGAGCTCGATCTCCTGGTCCTCCATGAGACCATCCCGCAGGGGCTTCTTGAGCGCCCGGCGGCGGTCGTCGAGGCCGCTGTCGGTCATCGTCGAAGAACCCACGACCAGCAGGTCGAGCAGCCGATCCTCGGCGGCGCGCTCGGCGCGCACCTTGACCTCCCGGGCCCGTTCCTCGCGGACCAGCTGGATTGCCGCATCGGTGAGGTCGCGGATGATCGACTCGACATCTCGGCCGACATAGCCGACCTCGGTGAACTTGGACGCTTCGACCTTGAGCAGGGGTGACCCCGTGAGTCGCGACAGCCGGCGGGCGATCTCGGTTTTCCCAACCCCGGTCGGCCCGATCATGATGATGTTCTTCGGCGCGATCTCCTCGCGCAGCGACTCCTCGAGCTGTTGCCGACGCCAGCGGTTGCGCAGGGCGACGGCGACCGCCCGCTTGGCGGCATTCTGACCGACGATGAAGCGGTCGAGCTCGGCGACGATTTCACGGGGGGTCAGGCTGTCCAGTCTCACGAGATCAGCTCCTCGACGGTGATGCGGTCGTTTGTGTAGACGTCGATGACGGCGGCGATGGCGAGCGACTCGCGCACGACCTCGGACGCGGTCATCGGGGTGTGGGCCATCAGCGCGCGCGCCGCGGCGGTGGCGTAGGAGCCCCCCGACCCGACTGCGACCACGCCATCATCGGGCGACAGC
This sequence comes from uncultured Thermoanaerobaculia bacterium, assembly GCA_964641415.1. Classification (GTDB taxonomy): domain Bacteria; phylum Acidobacteriota; class Thermoanaerobaculia; order Thermoanaerobaculales; family Sulfomarinibacteraceae; genus JAHECW01. Next base: position 3,981 of record CAZXMW010000008.1, read on the forward strand.
ACCTCGCCGGTGCCGGACACCAGCAGCGTGGTCGACCGGTCGGCGGTCACCAGCATGGCCTCGAGGTGGCGCAGCGCCTTGTCGGTGCGCCAGTCCCGGGCGAGCTCGACCGCCGCCCGCTCGAGGTTGTGGCCGTAGGACTCGAGCTTGGCCTCGAAGCGGGTGAACAGAGCCAGCGCATCGGCCACCGAGCCGGCAAAGCCTGCGAGCACCTTGCCGCCGCCGAGGCGGCGGACCTTTGCGGCGCCGTGCTTGATCACCGTCGATCCCAGCGTCACCTGGCCGTCCGACCCGATGGCGACGGTGTCATCGCGGCGGACTGCGATCACCGTTGTGTGATGCCATTTGGACATGCGAGCCTCCAACCTTGAATTGTACGCAGGTTCTTTTTTCGCGGTTCGACTTTCCTGCAGAGGCGAACCGCGGAAAAAGCGGATCTCAGAGTTTTTCGAGCCTGGCGACGGTGGGGATCAGGGTCTTTCTGCCGGCGCGGTCGAAGAACACCACCAGCTTGAGCTTGGGGCCGGCGCCCTGACAGGCGAGCACGACCCCGGCGCCGAAGCGATGGTGCGCCACCCGGTCGCCGGGCCGCCAGCCCCGACCGCTGTCGTCGACGACGGTGGCCGCGGCGGTGCCGCCGTTTCGGACGGGCCTGCGCGACCGCCCGCCCGGCGGCTTCGGACGCTGCAGGTCGGCGTCGAAAATGCCGATTGCGGCACCCCCGAACGGCATCTCCGAAACATCGGTGTAGGTGCCGGCCGGCAACTCCTCGAGAAAGCGCGACGGCCGACTCGGCGTCCGGCTGCCGAAGAGAAAACGCATCCTCGCCGCGGTCAGAGCGAGCCAGCGTCGGGCGCGAGTCATGCCGACGTAGGCCAGGCGGCGCTCCTCCTCGAGCGCCTCGGGCTCGTCGCGGCTGTTGGCGTGGGGGAGCAGACCGTCCTCGAGCCCGGCGAGCACGACGACGTCGAACTCGAGTCCCTTGGCTGCGTGCAAGGTCATCAGGCTGACCGCGTCGGGCGCGGTCTCGTCGTCGTGCTCCTCGAGCAGCGACACCGCATCGAGAAAGTCCTCCAGATCCTGGCCCCGCTGGCCGGCCTCCGCGACGGCCGCTGCGAGTTGTTGGAGATTCTCCCGTCGGGCGATCTTGTCCTCGGCATCGCCGTCGTACATCGCGAGCAGTCCGGTCGCCTCGAGCAGCCAGCCGACGAAGTCGCCCGGGTCGAGCTCGTCGCGGAGGGCGCGGGCCTCGTCGAGGGTCGCGAAGAACCGTTCGAGGGACATCCGGGCTCGTGGACTGAGCTCGTCGGGCAGCCGCTCGGCGGCGGTCACGGCGGTGACGCCGTCGGTCTCTGCCCGGGCGCGCAGAAGGTCCATGGTCGCCGCCCCGATGCCGCGCGTCGGGGTGTTGACCACCCGCTCGAAGGCGACGGTGTCGTCAGGGCGGGTCACCAGCCGAAGGTAGCCGAGAGCGTCCTTGACCTCGGCCCGCTGCCAGAACCTGAGGCCTCCGACCACACGGTGCGGAACGTGGCGCCTGGTCAGCTCCTCCTCGAACGAGCGGGTCTGGGCGTTGGTCCGCACCAGCACGGCCATGTCGCCGAGGGAGTGCCGGCTCGCGAGCTCGGCGAAGCGGTCGGCGACCCAGCGGGCCTCGGCGCGCTCGTCGCCGCCGACATAGAGTCGGACCTCGTCGCCGCCGTCGCGCGCGGTGAACAGCCGCTTGCCGCGGCGGCCTCGGTTGCCGGCGATCAGCGCCCCGGCGGCGGACAGAATCGGCGCCGTCGAGCGGTAGTTCTGCTCGAGCTTGACGACCTCGGCGCCCGGGAAGTGGCGCTCGAAGGACAGGATGTTGTCCATCTCGGCGCCGCGCCAGCGGTAGATCGACTGGTCCTCGTCGCCGACCGCGGTGAGGTTGCGGTCGCCGCCGAGCACGGCGTGAAGCAGGTCCATCTGGAGCGAGTTGGTGTCCTGGAACTCATCCACCAGCAGCCAGCGGGCTCGGCCGCGAACCCGGTCGCGGATACCGGCCTCGGCCGCGAGCAGATCGCGAGTGAGCACCAGCATGTCGTCGAAGTCGACGGCGCCGGCAGCCCGCTTGCGGGCCTCGTAAGCTTCCCAGACGGTCGCCAGCAGCTCGCCGCGATGATCGGTCGCGGTCGTGGCGAAGTCGGCTCGCGCCGTGCCGCGGTTGACCAGGTGCGAGATCCAGCCGAGCAGCGCCTTCGGCGGGTGGTCCTTGGGATCGATGCCGAGCCTGGTGAGCTCGCGCTTGACCATCTGGACCTGCTCGTCGGCGTCGGCGATGACGAAGCGCGGCGGCAGGCCAGCGGCTTCGGGGTGGCGGCGCAGGATGTCGAGGGCCCAGCGGTGGAAGGTGCCCACGAAGCCGCCGCGCAGCTCGGCGCCGAGCAGGATCTCGACTCGCCCGCGCATCTCCCGCGCCGCCTTGTTGGTGAAGGTCACGGCGGTGATCTCGACGTCACGGGCGCGCTCGGACGCGAGCAGGTAGGCGATTCGGTAGGTCAGTACCCGGGTCTTGCCCGAGCCCGCGCCGGCGAGCACCAGCAGCGGCCCGGCGCCGTGGGTCACCGCCGCGCGCTGCGGTTCGTTGAGGTCGTCGGCCAATCGGCTCATGGCCGCGCATTGTGGCACAGAGCGGGGAAGTGTGTCGGAAACTCGGGGCTCCGGCCTTCTGTCCCGTCCCGCCTGGCGGCGGGTGCGTCCCACCCTCGCCTGACTCGCCCGCCAGCCGAGCGCGGGGTTTCCGGCATGACATTGTGTGACAAGCGCTTGGCCCCTGGAGGCGGAACTGCACAATGTCAAGCACGCCCGCCTCGGCGATTGAACCCGCGCAGATCGAGGCGGTACGGTGTGCTGCTGCTGGCCCTGATTGCGGAGGCTGTTTCTAGGGTCGGTCTCGGAATCGGAATCGGGATCGGAATCGGGAACGGAATCGGATTCGGGAACGGAATCGGATACGGATACGGATACGGATACGGATACGGACTCGGATACGGATTCGGATACGAGCACGAGCACGAAACGCGAAGCACGCACCTACTCGGTGTCGGGAAGCGCCGCGAGCAGGCGCCGGTGGAAGTCGTCGAAGCTGCCCGACGAGCAGCCGATGACAACGTCGCCGGCTCGGAGGTGCGGAAGCAACAGCTCGAGCGGGTCGTCGTCGGGGCCGGGCATGAGCGAGGTCACGCCCCGCACCTCGAGCTCGGCGGCCAGCCGATCGCGGTCGAGAACCTCGTCCGCGGCGAGACGGTCGGCGTGAAAGGGCGGCGCGACCAGGACCAGGTCGGCCGCCGAGAGAGCCTCGAGGTAGGCCGGCCCGAAAGCGCGTCGAGCCGCGGTCAGCGACCGCGGCTCGAAGGCGACCACCAGACGTCGACCCGGCCAACGGTCCCGGGCGCCGGCGAGTGTCGCGCCGAGCGCGGTCGGGTGGTGCGCGAAATCGGCGACGACAGAGATGCCGGCCGTTTCGCCGACCGTCTCCATCCGTCGGGCGACACCGGGAAACCGCGCCAGAGCAAAGAGCGCGGCATCGCCGTCGATCCCGACGGCGAGCGCCGCGGCAAGCGCCATGGCCGCGTTCTGGACGTTGTGTCGGCCGGCCATGGGCACCGACAGCTCGCGCGGCCGGCCGCCGCGCCACCTGATCTCGGCGGCGCCGCCTGCAGGGCTCGGCCGGCACCCAGACACGACGAGGTCGCAGCTGGGGTCCGGTCCGACGGTGACCACCGGCGCGGTGGCGTCGCGGGCTGCGGCCACCGCCTCGGCGCTCCAGGCGTTGACCACCACGGCGCCGGCCTTCGGCACCTGGGCGGCGCCGGCGCGAAATGCGGTCAACACGGCGTCGAGGCTCGGGTAGAGATCGGCGTGGTCGTACTCGACCGGTCCGAGGACGAAGACATGAGGCCGGTAGTGGAGGAACTTGGGCCCCCGGTCGAAGAATGCGGTGTTGTACTCGTCGCCCTCGATGACCATGAAGCGCCCGCGGCCGAGCCGGAAGGGGCGTCGGTTCGACATCGGCAGGCCGCCGATCAGGTAGCTCGGATCGGCCCCGACCGCCTCCAGGAGCCAGGCGAGCAGCGCGGTCGTGGTTGTCTTGCCGTGGGTTCCGGCGACCACCATGCTGGTCGGACCGCGGGCGAGGACGTAATGGGCCACCGCTTCGGCCTGGGACAGGAAGGACAGACCGCGCTCGAGAGCGGCTTCGACCTCGGGGTTCGAGCGTGGCACCGCGTTGCCGATGATCACCCGATCGATGACGTTCGGCAGCAACGCCGGGTCGAAGCCGATGCGGACCTCGATGCCGAGCTCGTCGAGCAGCGTGCTCATGGGCCGATACAGCGCGCTGTCGACCCCGCGGACATGATGGCCGAGGGCCTGGAGCAGCCCCGCGAGAGGCGCCATGGCGGTGCCGCCGATGGGCAGGAAGTAGAGTCGTTCCGATTTCGGGTAAAGGTTGTGCAACTCTTCGCGCCTCCGCCTTGCGGGCCGCGTGCCCGGTTTCTAGGATTGTCCCTCGATGGTGGACGAACCACAAGGAGGATCCGAATGCGCAGACGACTCTCGACGCACCTCGCCCTGGCGGCGCTGGTCGTGGCCACGACCGCCGGCACCGTCCAGGCTCAGGGCACGCCCCAGCTCGTTGTCCCCGCGAAGATCATCGATGTCGGCACGGTGTCCCAGGGCGTCGTCGCGGATGCCGTGTTCGAGCTCGTCAACGAGGGTGACGGCACCCTGACTGTCAAGGCGGTCCGCCCGACCTGCGGCTGCACGGTGGCCGATTTCGACCGCGAGATCCCGGCCGGCACAACCGGCAAGGTCCAGGCCAAGCTCGACACCAAGGACTTCGCCGGCCCGATCTCGAAGTCGATTCTGGTCATGACCGACGACCCGCAGATGCCGACCGTCACCCTGGTCATCAAGGCCGACATCCGGCCGTTCGTCGAGATTCTGCCTCGGCCGCTGGTGCGGTTCAACGCCGTGCTGTACGAGCCCATGAACCAGAGCTTCATCGTGGTCGGCGCCGACCCTGAAAAGAAGATCAAGGTGCTCGACGTCGAAAGCAGCGTTCCGTTCATCAAAACAACCCTGCGCCAGCTGCCCGAGGACGAGCTGGTTCCGGGCAAGAGCCCTTCCCAATTCGAGGTCACCCTGTCGCTCGACGAGGCCGGCGCGCCTGTCGGACCGGTCAACGCGGTGCTCACCGTCAAGACCGACCTCAAGGAGGCGCCCCAGGTGCCGGTGAAGGTCTACGGCGTCATCCGGTCGCTGATCCACGTCACCCCGACTCAGGTCCAGTTCGGCTCGGTCGAGGCCGCTGCCCAACCCGGCCGCAACCTGATCGTGGTCAACAACCGAACCGACGGCAGCAAGGTCCAGATCACCGGTATCGATGTCGACGATCCGGCGTTCGCCGCCCAGGTCGCTCCCATCGAGGACGGCCGGCGCTACCAGGTCACGGTGATGGTCAAGGCCGATGCCGAGCCGGGCTCGCGCAACGCCACCCTGACCTTGACCACCACCGACAAGGACTATCCCAAGGTCACCGTGCCGATTCGAGCCAACATCAGGTAATTGCGGAGCTTTCTTGCAGAACGGCGGGGGCGGGACCTCGCCGTTCTGCCATACTGAATCGTCGTGACCGACCGATCTCTTCCCCTGCGCACCCTCGCCATCGAGACCTCGTGCGACGAGACCGCGGTGGCGGTGCTCGACCGCGACGGCGGTGTCGAGGCCAACCGGCTGGCGAGTCAGATCGCCGCCCACGCGCCCTACGGCGGAGTCGTGCCCGAGCTCGCCTCGCGCGAGCACCTGCGCGCGCTGCCGCTGCTCGTCGACCAGGTTCTCGAGGCGACCTCGGACCCGATCGAGCTGGTTGCGGTGACCACCGGTCCCGGGCTCGTCGGCGCGCTGCTGGTCGGTGTGCGCTTCGCGGCTGCGTTCGCCTGGGCACGCGGTCGGCCGCTGATCGCTGTCGACCACCTGCACGGCCACCTGGTGTCGCCGTTTCTGTCCCTCGACGGCGCGCCTGCCCGGCCGATGCCGGATCGCGTGCTGGCGCTGGTCGCTTCCGGCGGCCACTCCAGCTGGTACCTGATCACCTCCGGCGAGCCCCGACGACTGGGTCGGACCCGAGACGACGCCGCTGGAGAGAGCTTCGACAAGGTCGCGCAGGCTCTCGGGCTGCCCTACCCCGGAGGACCGGAGGTCGATCGCCTCGCGCGACGGGGCGACTCGACCGGCGTTGAGCTGCCGCGGCCGAGGATCGACGGCGCTCCGGCCGACTTCTCGTTCTCCGGGCTCAAGTCTGCGGCGATCAGGTGGCTGCGCGACCACGGCCTCGCCGGCGCCGGCCCCGACGACCCGCCGGTGGCGATGCTCGACCTGCTCAGTTCCTTCGAAACCGCCGTCGTCGACCAGCTGCTGGGTCCGGTCGAGGCTCTGGTCGACGAGCACCGGCCTTCGGTCGTCACCGCGTCCGGCGGCGTCGCCGCCAACACCCAGCTCCGCGAGCGGCTGGGGCGGCTGGGCGACAGGCTCGGGCTCGGGGTCGTGCTGCCGCCGGTCGCCCTGACAACCGACAACGCCGCCATGATCGGCCGTGCCGGGCAGCTCGCCCACGCCCGCGGCGCGGTCACCGATCCGCTGCGTGTCGACGCCCGCCCCCGAAGCGTCTGGCATCCGCCCGGGATGCGGCCGGTTGCACAACCGGCGGGCTCCGGTAGCATGGTCGGCCGGAGAGACCGATGAAGAAATCCGTCTATCGCGAGTACTACGAGGCCATTCTGGTTGCCTTCCTGCTGGCCCTGTTCGTCCGCACCTTCGTCTTCGAGAACTTCAAGATCCCGTCGCGCTCCATGGAGGAAGGCCTCCTGGTCGGCGATCATCTCGTGGTCAACAAGTTCATCTTCTCCGAGCACTTCAACACGGTGCTCCACGCGGTGATGCCGTACCGCGCGCCTCGGCGCGGCGACGTGGTGGTGTTCAAGTACCCGGTGGACCCTCGGCGCGACTTCATCAAGCGCTGCGTCGCCGTCGCCGGCGACGAGATCGAGATCCGTGACAAGCAGCTGATCGTCAACGGTGTGCCGCAGCACGAGCCCTACGCTGTGTACACCTCCGACGCCGTCATCCCGAACCGGCCGTCGGTCCGGCCGAGCCTGCGGTCGCGCGACAACTTCGGGCCGTTCGTGGTTCCCGAAGGCACCGTGTTCTGTATGGGGGACAATCGAGACAACTCGTCGGACTCGCGGTTCTGGGGGCCGGTCCCGACCGAGAACATCAAGGGACGGGCGGTGCTCATCTACTGGTCGTTCGAGACCCAGCCGTCGGACGGTGAGTGGCGCAGCTTCGGCCATCGTTTCAGGCAGCTCGCCGATGTCTTCATCAACTTCTTCACCAAGACGCGGTGGGAGAGACAGTTCCGCCTCATCCGGTAAGCTCGCCCGGACGCCGGAGGGCGTCGGGGTCGTTCGGCCAAGTCCGACCGGGGTGGTATCATGACCTTCGATCACGGTCGTGGAGGAGCTATGAAAACGTGGAAGAATCAACGTGGGGACGTGCCGGTCGGCTGCCTCATCGGCTGCGTGGTCCTGGTGCTCATCGCGATCTTCGCCATGAACGCGATTCCGGCCCAGCTCGACCTCGGAGAGTTTGAAAAACGCATCGAAGAGCTCGCCGACCGCGCCAATCGTCGCGAGTACACCAGTCAGCGGATCAAACGCGACATCCTCGACAAGGCCCGGGACCTCGACTTCGACGTTCCCGAGGAACGGGTCGAGATCGAGAAGAACGACCGGCGGATCAAGATCAGAGTGCGGTTCGACCAGGAAATCCGGTTCCCGGGCTACACCTGGGTCCGCCAGCACGACATCCGTCTCGAACGGCCGATTTTCTGACCGGAGCGATCACCGATTCAGCTCGTCGACGATCCGGTCGACGGCCCCGGCCGGGTCGTCGGCGCCGGTGATCGGCCTGCCGACGACGAGGATGTCGGCGCCGGCAGCGATCGCCCGCGACGGCGTCATCACCCGCCGCTGATCACCGGCCGGGCTCCACCGGGGGCGGATGCCGGGCGTCACGATCAGAAAGTCCGGGCCGCAGTCGCGACGAACGGCGGCCGCCTCGCGGGCGGACGCGACGACGCCACCGAGCCCGGCGTCCCGGGCGAGCCGGGCCCAGCGCACCACCAGCTCCTCGGGCGCCGCATCGAGCCCGAGCTCGGCGAGAGCAGCGCGGTCGAGGCTGGTCAGCACGGTGACCGCCAGGACCGTCGGTGGGGTGGCGGCGGCGCCCCTCCCGGCGCCTTCCAGGGCGGCCTCGAGCATGGCCCGTCCGCCGGCCGCGTGGACGTTGAACATGGCGGCGCCGGTGGCGGCACAGCTTGCGGCGGCCCGGCCGACAGTGGTCGGGATGTCGTGGAGCTTGAGGTCGAGAAAGACCCTGGCGCCGGTCTTCGCGACGTCTCCGACCAGCGCTGGTCCGTGCGCCGTGAACGCCTCCAGACCGAGCTTCAGCCAGCCGGCATGGGGCGCCAGCAGGGCCGCCATCTCCGTGATCCACGACCGGTCGGCGCCGTCGAGCGCCACACAGATCCGCTGTCGTGGGTCGTTCATGGCACGCCTCCGTACTCTGCCGATCGACAAGGAGTCTACATGGCGTCTTTGCCGGACGCGCGGTCGTTCAAGTTTTTTGATCGTTGCTGTCGCTGCCGACGAGATGCGCGGCCGGCCTCCGGCCGCGGTACGATCGATTTGTGAAGAAGGACTGCTTCTGGATCCACGGACTCACCGCCGGCGCGGTCGGCGGGGTGCTCGCCGAGGCCATGGTCATGCGGCTCAACCCGGAGGTCGCCCAGTCGGCGACCGCCATCGCGATCGGGGTTGTCGCGTGGGCTTCCTGGGGCGCGCTCCTGGCCGGCGTTCCGTTGGTCGTCCTCCAGCTCGGGTTGCGTCGCCTGCGCCGTCGCCCGAGCGGCTGGCCGGCGCCGACCCTGATCGCGCTGATTTACCTGGTCGCGGCGGTGCTCGGGGCGGCCAACGCCGACATCCACGAGCACCTGTTGTCGGCGACCGCCCGCCGGGTGGTGATCCAGGACGCGGTCGCGTGGTTCCTCGGAGCGGCCCTCGCTTTGGTCGCGGGGAGCATTCTGCGAAGGCACGGCGCCGGCAGACGGTGGCGGGTGGCGTTCGCGGTGGTCATGCTGCTGCTGCCCGCGGCCCGGCTGGTGATCCGACCGACGACGGCTGCCGCGCCCCTCGCCGTGCCGCTCGAGCCGATCGGCGTGCCGAAGCGTCCTCTGTTGGTCGTCGGTATCGAGGGTCTCGACGTGCCGACCCTGCTGACCTACGCCGGCAGCGGCCACGCGCCGCTGCTGGCCCGAATCATGCGCGCCGGGTCGTGGGGCAGCATGCTCCCGTACCAACCGTTTCTCCGACAGTCGTACTGGACAACGCTGGCCACCGGCGCCAATCCCGGATCGCATGGCGTCAAGGCCCACTGGGGGTGGCGGCTGCCGTGGCTGGAGGACACCCTGCGCCTGCTGCCGTGGACCCCCCAGGGGTCCCGGATGATCCTGCCCTGGTGGTTGGGTCGACGCGTGGTCCCTCCCGAGGCGACGGTTCCCGCGCTGTGGCAGCGGTTGCAGATTTCCGGCGTTGCCACCGAGGTCGCAGGATGGCCGGGCGTCTGGCCGTCGGAGGTCGATCCGACGGTGGCGACCGCTGATGCTCCCGTCGTTGCCGACGAGGGTCTGTGGTCGGCCCTGGAGACCGCCCTCGACGGGTTTCCCGACGCCGAAAACAGGGTCTGGCGAGCCATCGGCCGCGACCGGGCGGTCCTGCGAACGGCGCTGAACGGTCTCGGGTCCGGAACCGAGGCGTTGTGGCTGAGGCTCGGCGCGCTGGCGACGGCACGCGAGCTGCTCGAGCCGCTCAAGCCGCGTCACACCGGCGAACGTGAGGTCATCGAGCTGATCGTGGAGATGCTCGACAGCCAGCTTGCCGAGCTGTTGGCGGCGGCCCCGTCCGACGCGCTCGTCGTGCTGGTCTCGCCCTATGGCCTGGCGCCGCCGAGCTCGTTCGAGCGTCTGCGGCGGCTGATCGGCATCGGCGACACCTGGCGGACGTCGGGTGATCGGTGTTGGGACGGGGTGCTGCTGATCCACGGGCGCGAGGTGGCGCCGGGTCGCAGCTTCCGCGACCGCGAGCTCGCTGACTTGGTCCCGACCGTGCTCTACCTGGTCGGCCTGCCGGTCGCCCAGTACATGGAGGGCGAGGTCGTGGTCGATGCCGTCGACCGGGGCTTTCTCGAAACCCACCCTCTGGTGGTCGACCCGTAGCTCTCGCGATGAGGGTCGCTCGGTGGCCGGCGGCGGCGGCCGCTTGGCTTCCGAGACGCTTTTGATTATGGTGTGCTGCGATCGGAGACGAGAAGGGGAGGATGGAGCATGGCTCGTCGGACGGTGGTTGTGATGCCGGGTGACGGAATCGGACAGGTCGTGCTGCCGGAGGCGGTCCGGGTGCTCGAGGCAGCGGGGTTCGCAGCCGACTGGGCGCCGGCCGAGATCGGCTGGGAGCTCTGGATCCGCGAAGGCAATCCATTGCCCCAACGGACCATCGATCTCATTGCCGAGCACAAGGTGGCGCTGTTCGGCGCCATCACGTCGAAGCCCAAGGACGCGGCGGCGCGGGAGCTCTCGGCCGAGCTCCGCGATCAGGGCCACGTCTACTACTCGCCCATCGTCGGTCTTCGCCAGCGATTCGACCTCGACGTGTCGATTCGACCGTGCATCACCTTCCCGGGCAACCCGCTCAACTTCATCCGTCGGGGCGCAGGCGACGCCGTCGAGGAGCCGAGGGTCAACGCGGTCATCTTCCGGCAGAACACCGAGGGGCTGTACGGCGGCGTCGAGTGGACCAACCCGCCCGACAACGTCTGGTCCGCGCTCGACAGCCATCCCAAGTTCGCCGCCTTCCGCGACGTCCCGCGCGAGGACCTGGCGGTGTCGACCCGGATCTTCACCCGAGCCAAGTGCCGGCGAATCTGCGAGGAGGCCTTCCGGTACGCGGCCGAGCACGGCTACTCCTCGGTCACGGTGTGCGAGAAGCCGAACGTGATCCGTGAGACCTCGGGCATGATGCTCGACGAGGGGCGCAGGGCGCAGCAGCGCTACCCCGGCATCGAGTTCTGGGACACCAACATCGACGCTCAGATGATGTGGCTGACCAAGAACCCCGAGGACTACGGGGTGGTGGTCGCCGGCAACATGTTCGGCGACATCATCTCCGACGGCTTCGCCGGCCTGGTCGGCGGGCTCGGGTTCGCGGCGTCGGCCAACATCGGCGCCGACGTCGGGGTCTTCGAGCCGACTCACGGCTCGGCGCCCAAGTACGCCGAGCTCGACCCGGCGATCGTCAACCCGATCGCCATGGTGCTGTCGGCTGTGATGATGCTCGACTGGCTCGGCGAGTCCGAAATCGCCGGGCGGGTCCGGTCGGCGGTGGCGGCGGTGGTCGCCGAGGGGGCGGTGCGAACCTACGACATGCTCAAGCTGCGCGGCGGTCCCCAGGCCATCGGCCAGGGCGCCGCGACCACCACTCAGATGACCGACGCCATCATCTCCAAGCTGTGATGGCCGGCTCGGTCCCGATCCGGATCCCGATCCCGGTCCCGACGGGGCCGCTGCGGCGACCGGGCCTCCTCGGAGCTCGCCATGCCTGACCTCCACACCGCCTCGGCCGGGCCCCTCGGCGACGACGTGCGCTCCGACTGCCACGTCGCCTACACCCCCGGCGAGCAGCCGCTCGAGCTCGAGATCGCGTCCAAGGTCGACTACCTGTACAGCGACGCCATGACCGCCGCGGTGCGCCGTGTCGCCGACGGGCTCGACGTGACGACGGGCCGGATCGCGGTCACCGACCGGGGTGCGCTCGACTGGGTGATGCTGGCGCGCGCCGAGGCATGTCTGCGTCGCGCCGGCGCTCACGGCCCGGCGGTGCTGCCCGAGGCTCACCCCCAACCGGCGGCCGCCTCATCGCGCACCCGGCTGCGCCGCAGTCGGCTCTACCTGCCCGGCAACCGCCCCAAGCTCATGCTCTCGGTCTCGCTGTACGGCGCCGACGGGCTCATCCTCGATCTCGAGGACTCGGTGACGCCGGCGGAGAAGGACACCGCCCGGCTGCTGGTCCGCAATGCGCTCGTCGCCCTCGACTGGGGCCCGGCCGAGCGAATGGTGCGGGTCAACCAGGGCGAGGCGGGGGACGAGGACCTGCGGCGGATCGCGCACCACAACCCACACCTGGTGCTGCTGCCCAAGGTCGAGGATCCTGACGAGGTTCGCCGGGCCGCCGATCTTCTCCGCCAGCTCGTCGGCGACCGGGCCCCGTGGCTGATGCCGATCCTCGAGTCGCCTCTCGGCATCCACAGGGCGCACGCCATCGCGGCCGCTGACGACCTCGTCGTCGCCCTGACCCTCGGCCTCGAGGATCTTTCGGCAGAGCTCGGGGCGCCCCGCACCGACGACGGGTGGGAGAGCTTCACCGCGCGCCAGACCGTGGTCTACGCCGCCCGGGCAGCCGGGGTCCAGCCGATCGCGTCGGTCTTCTCGGACATCGCTGACGACGATGCCCTGGCGCGCTACGTGCGGCGCGAGCGAGGCCTCGGCTTCGACGGTGTCGGCTGCATTCACCCGCGCCAGGTTTCGGTGGTCCACCGCGAGATGGCCCCCACCGACGCGGAGGCCGAGCGCGCGGTGCGGATCGTCCGCGCCGCGCGGGACGCCGAGCGGCGCGGGCTGGGCGCGGTCGCCGTGGGATCGAAGATGGTCGACCCGCCGGTCGTCACGCAGGCTTTCCGGACCGTCGAGCTGGCGATCGCGGGCGGTGTTCTCGCGGCGGAGTGGGATGATTCGAAGACGTAACTTCATTAGAATTATGAATTATGAATTCTGAATGATGGGGGTGAGGGGTGAGGCGGATTCGCGACCGAGGCGGTCTGATGGGATGAACGATGGCGATCAAGTTTGACAAGAACGCGGCGGGGCGCGTGGTGCCGGCCGAGGTCAACGGACGAGAAGCGGTGCCGTTTGCCGGGGTCGGCGGCCTCCGGCCGTCGGGCCGCAAGGCGGCGCCCAGCATCGCCACCTGTCTCGACTTCCCGGCCGACGGCGACAAACGGGTCGGATCCATTGCGGAGGCCCTCGAAAAGGTCGGGCTCGGCGACGGCATGGTGGTGTCGTCCCACCACCACCTGCGCAACGGCGACGCGGTCGCCAACATGGTCTTCGACGCTGCCGCCGAGCTCGGACGGCGCGACCTCATGTGGTTCCCGTCCGCGTCGTTTCCGGTCCACGCCAATCAGATCGCCCACCTCGACGGCGGGGTGATCCACCACGTCGAGGGCTCGATGAACGGGCCCCTGGGCGCCTACTGCTCGTCGGGTAGGATGCGCGGCCTCGGTGTGCTTCGGTCCCACGGCGGTCGTTGGCAGGCGATCCAGGACGGCGAGGTCTCGATCGACGTCGCGGTCATCGCGGCCCCCACCGCCGACGCCTTCGGTAACGCCACCGGGGACCGCGGCCCTGCCGGCTGCGGTCTGCTCGGGTTCGCCCTCGCCGACTCGATCTGGGCCGAGAAGGTCATCGTCGTGACCGACAACCTGGCGCCGTTTCCGTGTCTGCCGTGGCAGATTCAGGGCAACAACGTCGATGCCGTTGTCGAGGTCGACTCCATCGGCGACCCGGCCAAGATCGTGTCGGGGACGACCAGGATCACCCAGAGCCCGGACCGCCGCCGGATCGCCGAGCTTGCCGCGAGGTTCTGCGCCGAGGCCGGGATCATGAAGCCGGGCTTCTCGTTCCAGGCCGGCGCCGGCGGCATCACCCTGGCCTTCGCCACCTACATGCGCGAGCTCATGCGCTCGGCCGGGGTCACCGCCCGTTTCGCTCGCGGCGGCTCGAGCGGGGTCATGGTGGAGATGTTGCGCGAAGGGCTGGTCGAGCACATCCTCGACGGCCAGACCTTCGACCTCGACGCCGTGGCCTCTCTCAGAGAAGATCCTCGGCACGTCAACACCTCGCCCTTCACCTCGTACAACTTCCACGGCAAGGGCAACTTCGCCTCGATGGTCGACGTCGCGGTGCTCGGCGCCACCGAGATCGACCTGGAGTTCAACGGCAACGTCGTGACCCACTCCGACGGCCGGCTGCTGCACGGCATCGGCGGCTGGCAGAACTGCCTGGCCGCGCGCTGCGCCATGCTGCTCGTGCCGTCGTTCCGCGATCGCATTCCGGTCATCGTCGACGAGGTCACCACCCTGTGCGGCCCCGGCGAACTCATCGACGTGGTCGTCACCGAGCGCGGTATCGCGATCAATCCGCGCCGGCAGGACCTGCTCGACGCGGTGTCCGGTTCCGACCTGCCGATCCGGGACATCGCCGACCTCAAGTCGGAGCTCGACCGGATCTGCGGAGTTCCGCAGCAAGTCCCGAAGTCCGACCAGCCCGTCGCGGTCGTCAAGTGGATCGATGGAACGGTGATCGACACCGTCTGGCGGGTTGACTGAACGCCTTCTCGATTCTCGGCCGCGGTTCCGGGCCGAAACCGCGGCCGAGAGTCGAACCTCCTTGTACTTTGAAGCCGCGTGCTGTATCCTCTTCGATCTCGGCGTACCAAGCCGCCGGGCGGAGGTTTGTCATGAAGCAAGGGATCCATCCCGACTATCAGGAGGTCGAGGTTCGCTGCGCCTGCGGCAACACCTTCACCACGCGCTCCACCAAGGACGAGCTGCGGCTCGAGATCTGCAATGCCTGCCATCCGTTCTACACCGGCAAGCAGAAGCTCATCGACACCGCCGGGATGGTCGAGAAGTTCGAGCGCCGCTACGGCAAGAAGTAGCGAGTCCCGGCCGCTGATGGCGGCCACGCAGAGTCCGCGCGGAATCGACACCGCGCGGTTTTCTTTTGCCCGAAGGTGGCCCGGGAGGTCGAGATGCTCGAACGACTGGAGAAGATCGCGGCGCGGCACGCCGAGCTTCAGGCCCGGCAGGCGGACCCCGAGATCGCCGTCGACCCCAAGCGATCGCGCGAGATCGCCATGAACCTCGCCGAGATCGGCGAGATCGTCGGCGCCTACCGCGAGTTCACGACGGTGCGCGGCGAGCTGGACGGTGCGCGCGACATTCTCGGCGAGTCGGACGACGACGAGATGCGGGCGATGGCCGAGGTCGAGATCGAGACCCTCGAATCGCGGCTCGCCGAGCTCGAGTCGCGCCTCAAGCTGCTGCTGCTGCCGGCCGATCCCAACGACCGGCGCAACGTCATCCTCGAGGTCCGCGCCGGAACCGGCGGCGACGAGGCGGCGCTGTTCGCCGCCGAGCTGCTCCGGATGTACGGCCGCTACGCCGAGCGCCGGGGCTGGACCATGTCGGTCACCGACTCGTCCGAGACCGGGCTCGGCGGGGTCAAGGAAGCGGTCGCCATGATCGAAGGCGACGGCGCCTACTCGCGGCTCAAGTACGAGTCCGGGGTGCACCGGGTCCAGCGGGTCCCGACGACCGAGTCGTCGGGTCGGATCCACACCTCGGCGGCCACCGTCGCGGTGATGCCCGAGGCCGAGACGATCGAGGTCGCGGTCGACGAGAAGGACCTCCGCGTCGACCGCTTCTGCTCGTCGGGTCCGGGCGGCCAGAGCGTCAACACGACGTACTCCGCCGTCCGGATCACCCACCTGCCCACCGGGCTGGTGGTGTCGTGCCAGGACGAGAAGTCGCAGATCCAGAACCGGGCCAAGGCGCTTCGGGTGCTCAAGGCCCGCCTGCTCGAGATCGAGCAGGCCGAGCGCGACGCCGAGCGCGCGTCCGAGCGGCGCAGCCAGATCGGCTCGGGCGACCGGTCGGAGAAGATCCGGACCTACAACTTTCCCCAGGGCCGGGTCACCGACCACCGCATCCACCTCACCGTCCACCGCCTCGAGGAGGTCCTCGACGGCGAGCTCGACCAGCTCATCGATCCCGCCGAGGAGCACTTCCAGGCCGAACGGCTCAAGAGCGAGTTGGGTTGAGTTTCCGGGGACGTTCATGGGGGTGCCAGGCTGAAGCCAGGCACCCGGCCCACCATCCCGGAGCGTTGGAATCGGTGCCGGGCTTCAGCCTGGCGCCGCTCCCATGGCGTGTCACGGCACGCTGCAAACCGAGATGACCACGCTCGAGGCGCTGCAGCTGGGAACAACCGCGCTGCCGAGGCGGCGGGGGATTGCGGAACCGCGGCGGGAGGCGAGCTGGCTGCTGGCGCACGCCTGGGGAGTGTCCGAGACAGAGCTCCGGATCCACCCCGAGCGCGAGCTTCCGGCCGACGTCGAGACCAGGTACCGGCAGTGGCTCGAGCGCCGCGCCGCCGGCGAGCCGGCCGAGCATCTGACGGGGGTCTGCAGGTTTTGGGGCCGCGAGCTCGCGGTGTCGCCGGCGGTGCTGGTGCCGCGGCCCGAGACCGAGCTGCTCGTCCAGGTGGCCCTGGAGCTCCCGCTGAGCCCGCAGGCCAGGGTCCTCGACGTCGGCGCCGGATCGGGCTGCATCGCCGTCACCCTGGCGGCAGAACGGCCGCGGTGGCGGGTTTCGGCCGTCGACCGCTCGCCGGCTGCGCTGGCGGTCGCCCGCATCAACGCCGCGCGCCACGGTGTCGAGATCGAGTGGCACGAGGGCGACCTGACGGAGACCTTCGAGCCGCCGTGGGACCTCATCGTCGCCAACCTGCCCTACATTCCGTCCGGTGACCTCGTCGCGCTCCCGGTGGAGGTCCGTCGCGACCCGCCGGCGGCCCTCGACGGCGGCCCCGACGGCCTCGCGCTGGTGCGTCGGCTCATCGCCGATGTGTCACGGCTGCTCAGGGTGTGCGGCGCCGCCGCGCTCGAAATCGGCGAGGGCCAGGCCGATGAGGTGGCGAAGCTGGCGGTGGCTGCGGGCCTCGGCGTCGCGAGGAGGATCACCGACGCCGGCGGCTGCGAGCGGGTCGTCGTGCTGCAGCCGCGATAGCGCCGCGCCGATGAAAGGACCAACCGCCACGGCGCGAAGGCCGCCAAGCAGCGCGCGATGGTGGTGCTCTTCGCGTCCTGGGCGGCTTGGCGATGGATCCCACGTGTTGACAGGGGTTCGTACCGGAACGACAATGCCGGTCTTGCCCGCCACGGCGGGACGGAGGACGGCATGAACGATCGCACCACCATCTCACTCGACGGCGACCGCCGACCGGTGGCGGTGATTGCCTTCGGCGGCAACGCCCTGCTCCGCCACCAGGATCACGGCACCCAGGAGGAGCAGTTCACCCTGGCGTGGAAGGCGACCCGGTGGCTGGTCGAAATCATTCACCGCGGCTACGAGCTCGCCATCGTCCACGGCAACGGCCCCCAGGTCGGCAACATCATGATCCAGGTCGAGGAAGCGATCACCAAGATTCCGCCCCAGTCCCTCGACGTGGCGGTGGCCCAGACCCAGGGCTCCATGGGCTACATGCTCGCCAACCAGCTGCGCAACCGGCTCAACGAGGAGCAGCTCGACAAGGACATCGCCGCTGTGCTGACCCAGGTGGTGGTCGACCGCCACGATCCTGCGTTCGACAACCTGTCCAAACCGGTCGGGCCGTACTACACCGCCTACCGCGCCAATCTGCTCATGCAGGAGGCCGGCTGGGAGATGGTCGAGGAGCCCGGTCGCGGCTGGCGCAAGGTCGTGGCGTCGCCCAAACCGGCCCGGATTCTCGGCAGCCGACTGCTGCGCAGACTCATCGACGACCGGGCGATCATCATCGCCGGCGGCGGCGGCGGGATTCCTGTCTACGAGGACGTCGGCGGCTACTACCGCGGTGTCGAGGCGGTCATCGACAAGGACTACGTGGCGTCGATTCTGGCCACCGATCTCGACGCCGAGTTCTTCATCGTGCTGACCAACGTGGCCATGATCGCCGAGAACTTCGGCCGGCCGAATCAGAAGTGGCTGCGCACGCTCCCGGTCGACAAGGCCCGCACCATGCTCGGGTCGAACCAGTTCCCGCCCGGCTCCATGGGACCCAAGGTGCAGTCCGCCATCGACTTCGTCGAGGCCACCGGCAAAGAGGTGCTCATCACCGACGCCGACAGCCTCAAGCAGGCTCTCGAGCGCTCGGCCGGCACCTTCATCACGGCCGAGGGCGAGCCCGAGTACGTCGCCAACCAGTAGACCGGCCGCAGACGCAGGCCGCGTTCGGAGTATTCTCTGGTCATGATCTGGCTCTACCGGGCGCTGCTCGCCGGTCTGCTGCCGGTGGCGGTCCCGGCTCTGGCGGTCTCGGACCGGCTCAGGGGCAAGCGGCGGCCGGACTGGCGCGCTCGCCTGCTCCGGAGCCTGCCCGAGCTGTCCCGGGGCGGTATCTGGCTGCACGCCGTGTCGGTCGGCGAGGTCGAGATCGCGCGCCGCCTGATCGCCGAGCTCGGCCGCGCTCCCCTCGAACTCCCGGCGACCCTCACCGCGACCACGGCGACCGGTCTCGATCTGGCGCGCCGGACCGTGAAAGACCGGGCGACGGTGCTGCCGTGCCCGCTCGATCTGCCGGGTCCCGTCGGCCGACTGCTCGACGCCGCCCAGCCGCGGCTGGTCGCGGTGGTCGAGACCGAGCTGTGGCCCGAGATGCTTCACCAGGCGGCGCGGCGCGGGATCCCGGCAGCGGTGGTCAACGCGCGGCTGTCCGAGTTTTCGTACCGTCGCTACCGGCGCATCCGGCCGCTTCTCGCACCCATGCTGCGGCCGGTCGATCTGGTGCTCGCCCGCTCCGACTCCGACGCCGAGCGCTTTGCCGACCTCGGCATCGCGGCCGCCGCGATCCGCGTGACCGGCAACGTCAAGTACGACCTCGAGGCCGACCCGGCGCCGTTGCCGTGGGGAGACGACCTCGTCGCTGCGGCTGCGAACCGTCCGGTGCTGGTCGCCGGCTCGACGATGGAGGGCGAGGAGGCGGTCGTGCTCGAGCTGACCCGCCGTTTCCGGGCCGCCGGCCGGCCGCTTCTCCTGGTGCTCGCGCCGCGCCACCCCGAGCGCTTCGACCTGGTTGCCGATCTCATCACGCGCAGCGGTCTCGCCATGGCGCGGCGCAGCTTCGACGAGCTGCCCGGCCGCGGCACCTCGGTCTTTCTCCTCGACACCATCGGCGAGCTGTCGCGCGCCTACCGGTTCGCCACGGCGGCCTTCGTCGGCGGCTCGCTGGCGCCGACCGGAGGCCACAACCCGCTCGAGCCGGCCGCCTGGGGGGTGCCGGTGGTCAGCGGCCCGCATGTCGACAACTTCGACGAGGTCTACCGCGAGCTGGTCGCTGTTGGCGCCGCGGCGCTGGTGGACGACATCGATCCTCTCAGCGACGCAGTCGTCGCCTGGCTCAACGATCCGGAAGCGGCCCGGGCAGCCGGCGCCGCCGGCCGGGCCGTGGTCGACGCCAACCGGGGCGCCACCGCGCGCTCCGTCCGTGCTCTTGTCGAGCTCGCGGCGCGGGGGCCCCAGACGTGACCGGCGTGCGACGCTGGCATCGCCTGCTGCTGCCCCTCGAGCCGGTGTACCGAGTCGTGGTCGCCGCTCGGGGGACGGCCTACCGCCGCGGCTGGCTCCGGTCGTCGCGGCTGACCGTGCCGGTGGTGTCGGTCGGCAACCTGGTCTTCGGCGGCGCCGGCAAGACGCCGACCGTCATCGCTCTGGTCCGCGACCTGGTCCGGCGCGGCCGCCGCCCGGGGGTGCTGACCCGCGGCCACGGCCGGACCGCGAGCCACCCTGTGGTGCTGGTCGGCCCGGAGGTCGGCGTCGGTTCTGCCGTGGCCGGCGACGAGCCGCTCGAGATCGCATCCCGGTTGCCGGGCGTGCCCGTGGTTGTGGACGCCGACCGGGTCCGCGGCGGCATCGAGGCGGTTCGCCGGGGCGCCGACATCCTCGTTCTCGACGACGGATTTCAGCACCTCAAGCTCGAGCGCGATCTCGATCTGGTGCTCGTCGACGCCGGTGACCCGTGGGGCGGCGGGCGGCCGCCGCCGCTCGGTCGTCTGCGCGAGCCGGTGGCGGCGCTGGCGCGGGCCGACGCGGTGCTCGTGACCAAGCTCCCGGACGAGGCCGGGCCCGCGCTCGAGACGCTCCGGCGGGTGGTCGAGAAGCACGCTCCGGGTGCGTTGCTGCTTGCCGCACGGCTCGAGCCGACGGCGGTCCGCCTGCCGGGCGGTCGCGCCGGGCCGGAGGTGCTCGACGGGGCACGGGTCGTGGCGTTGGCCGGTCTCGGCAGGCCCGGGGGCTTCGTCGAGGTGCTCGAGCGGGCGGGTGCGGTGGTCTGCGCCACGCGGTGGTTGGACGATCACCATCCGTACTCCGGGTCGGAGGTCGACGAGGCGACCGCGGCTGCGGAACAGGTCGACGCCGTCGTGGTGACCACCGCCAAGGACGCGGTCAAGCTACCCGACGACGCGCCGGTCTGGGTCGTCGAGGTCGCCATGGTTCCGGTCGACGGCGACTGGGACGAGCTCTGGCGGCTGCTCCCTGGAGCCGGAGCGTGAGCCGCCGTCGGTCGGCGCCGCGCAACCGTGCCGAGTACGGGCTCTACCTCGGCGCCCGATCCCTCGCCGGGGTGCTCAGCCCGGCGCTGTCGGCTCGGATCGGGGCCGCGGTGGGCGTGGGGTTCTACCGGCTGTCGCGCCGCCGGCGGACGATCATCGACTTCAACCTCGAGCTCGCATTTCCCGATTCGAGCCGAGCCGAACGGCGCGCTCTCGCCCGCAAGGTGTCGCGCCACTTCGGTCGAGTGGCTTTCGATGCGCTCCGGATCCAGCGGCTGAGTCCGGACCGGTTCCGGGCCGAGGTCGCGGTCGAGGGCGAGGCGGGCCTGCGTCGGGTGATCGAGTCCGGACGCGGGTTCTTCCTGCTGTCGGCCCACCTCGGGTCGTGGGAGGTGGCGGCGCTGGCGGGTGGGCTCGTCATTCCGGGCGGGATGGCGGTGATCCACCGGCCCCTCGACAACCCCCTGCTCGACGCCGAGCTCGAGCGGCTGCGAGCGACCTTCGGCAACCGCGCCCTGGGCAAGACCAACATCAGCCGCGAGGTGCTTGCCACGATCCACGCAGGCGGGGGGGTCGGCATTCTCATCGACCAGCGGCCGCGCGGCGTTGAGCTCGAGGTCCCGTTCTTCGGTCATCCGGCCAGGACCCACCCGGTGCTTGCGCGCTTCGTTCGCAAGACCGGCGCCCCGGTGGTGCCGATCTTCGGTTACTGGGAGGCGCCGGCACGGTACACCGTGGCCTTCGGCGAGCCGGTCGATCCCGCCGAGCTCGAGTCCTCCGAGCTCGAGGACGCGCCTCTGACCGGTCGCTTCATGGCGATCACCGAGGCCGCCATCCGACGCCGCCCCGAGCAGTGGCTCTGGTACCACGACCGGTGGAGGGACATTCGGGAGGGCCGGTAGGGTCTGCAGATTCCAAAACCGGCGGGTGAGGTCCGACCTCACCCGCCGGTTTTGGAAATGGCACCCGATGGTCAAGCAGTGTTGCGTTCCAGGGGATGGGTGAGACAGTGCGGGCCGCCGCGGGCCCGCGAAATCTCGTGGCTGGCGAGCATCAGACAGGTCCGCCGGTCCTCGTCGAGGGAGACCTCGGCCCGGCCGAGCAGGACGTCCTCGGCGGCGACAACCCGCCAGCCGCGTCGGTCGAGCTCTGCGGCGGTGGCGATGTTGCGGTCATACAGGGTGATCACGCCGGGCGCGAGCGCGAGGGTGTTGGCGCCGTCGGTCCACTGCTCGCGCTGCTGGGCGATGGGGTCGGATCCGCCGCATGGCACCGGCTCGAGGTCGAGACCGCGCGCGGCCAGGGCCCCGAGCAGCGGGCCGCGGTGGCGCGGCGTCAGGTCGGCGCCGCCGAGGTCGACCTCGTAGGTTGCGGCGAGCTGCGGCCCCGAGCCGCAGATCACCGGCTCGAAGACCAGCGCCGCGTCGTGATCGGCGGGAGTGAAGACCGTGTCGAGGTGCATGTAGGCGCGGCGCCGCGGCAGGTGGACGATCTCGAGCCAGCGCGGCCCGCCGTCGAGCCGTGCCAGCCCCCGGGCCAGGGCGTCCACTGCGAGGGCGTTGGTGCGCTCGGACACGCCGACCGCGACGATCTCGGGCGACAGCACGAGCACGTCCCCGCCCTCGAGCCGAGGCCGGTGGTAGCCGAAGAACTCCTCGAGCCCGGGCTCGGGGCGCATCGGGTCGTGGACCACCGGGGTTCCGCCGAGCTCGGGGTGAAAGCGGAAGATCGCGCGCGCCAGGATGCCCTCGCGCCAGCGCGCCGGGGTCGCCATGGCCGAGAACACGACGCCGGCGCCGAGCACGATCTGGGGGTCGCGTTGGAAGCACCAGTTGGGCAGCGGCGCGAGACGGAACAGGTCGCCGACCTCGATACCGCCGCCGTCCGAACCGGTGACGATTCCGGCGATGACGGCGTCGAGCATGGCATCGGCGCCGTCCGGCGCCGACGCTCGCAGATCGGGCGGCAACTCGGGCAGCAGCATCCGCCAGAGCCAGGCCCGGGCGTCCGGGTCGGCGAGAGTGTCGCGCACCAGGTCGGCGGCCTCGACGACCTCGATGCCGAGCAGCTGGAGCAGTCGCCGGAAGCGGCCGTGCTCGTCGCGCGCCCGCTCGCCGAACAGGATGTCGTCGAAGAGCAGCTCCTCCATCATCGGCGGCACCATGCGGTCGACCTCGAGCCCGGGCTCGTGCACCAGCACCCGTGTGAGGCGGCCGATCTCCGATGTCACGTGAACCATCACTGCCTCCGCTGGTGATCATAGCCGTCTTCTCGTCGGTGTATCGACTGAACCGTTCCCTGGAGTTCGGCCATTTTCCGGGAGCGCGTATCGAATCGACCTCCGGGGAAAGCAACCGGTTGACCGGTTGCGGTTTCGGCTCCCGGAGCCTGCGCCCGTCGCTTCATGGTACAACTCGGGGCCGCTGATTCGAGGGCGGGGTCGCAATCGACCGGCGGAGCTCGGAAATCACGAGCCGCGTGCACGTGTTCCTGAGAAAGTCGGACCACGCGGCTCGCAGCCGGCACCTGGCTCGCCGCCACCAGAGGATGGATCGAACAACCGAAGGGAGAGATGCACCATGAGCATGATCGGAAAGAAAGCACCCGAGTGGAGCGGCCCGGCCTACGTCAACGGTGAGGAGAAGGAGGTCTCAAGCTCCGACCTGGCCGGCAAGTGGTACGTTTTGTACTGGTACCCGCTCGACTTCACCTTCGTCTGCCCGACCGAGATCAAGGGCTTCCAGGAGCTCCTCGAGGACTTCGAGGACGACGGCGTTTCCGTTGTCGGCGTCTCGACGGACTCGTTCTTCTCGCACAAGGCCTGGTTCGCCGACCGTGACACCTTCCCGGCCGAGATCACCCACCCGGTGCTGGCCGACACCAACCACTCGGTCAGCCGCGCCTTCGACGTCCTCAAGGAGGATGCCGGCATCGCCTACCGGGCGACGGTGGTCGTCGATCCCGACGGCATCGTCCGCTCCGAGGCGATCAACGACCTCGACGTCGGCCGCAGCCCGAAGGAGGTGCTCCGCACCCTCCAGGCTCTGCAGAGCGGCGGTCTGTGCGGCGCCGACTGGGAGAAGGGCGAGGGCTTCGTCGGCTGAGCCGGCCGACGCCACGCGAGGAGGCGACATGAGCAGAATCGAGCAGCTCGACCCGACGACGCTGGAGGACTTCCTTGCCGCCGACGCGTCAGTGCTGATCCTGGCCAAGACGACCTGTGAGAACTGCTCCAGGTGGTCCGAGGAGCTCGGCGCCGCGTGCTGCGACGCCGGTTTCTTTCCCGGGGTGCGCTTCGGCAAGCTCTACCTCGACACTCCCGGCCTGATCGCGTTCAAGAAGGCGAACCCGTGGATCGCCGGCGTCGAGGACCTGCCGTACAACGTGATCTACGTCAAGGGCGAGCAGGTCAAGCAGTACGCCGGCGGCGGCATCGACCGCCTGAGCAACCGACTCAACCGGGTTCTCGGCGGCTGAGCCGCGCCACGCCGCGTCGGTTTCCCGAGGGAGCGAGGGAGCGAGCGCGGCGCTCTTGACCGTCGGCAAGGTCGTCATCGCCTTCCCGCAGCGCGAAGTCCAGCTCGACGCGAGCCGACCAGTCGCGGTCCGGGTGCGTGCGCCGAACGGCGACGAGCCGCCCGCCGGGTCGCGATCAGCCCCCGTCCAATGCACCGAGAAGCAGCAGTGCTGCGGCGCGCACGCCGATCGGAATCGCCCGCTCGTCCGGCCGGAAGGTCGGGGTGTGGACGTAGCTGGTCCAGCCCTCGGCGACGTTGCCGACGCCGAGGTGGAAGTAGAAGCCCGGCACGACTCGGGCGAACTCCGAGAAGTCCTCGGCCGCCATGATCGGCTCGATCTCGAGGAGCGCGTCGTCGCCGAAGCCGGCACCCAGGATCTCCACCGACGACCGCGTCAGCTCGGGGTCGTTGACGACCATCGGCGTGACTCGATCGTAGGTCACGTCGCAGCTCGCTCGGTGAGCGGCACAGACGCCGTCAACGGCCCGCCTCATGGCGGCCTCGACGTGGTCCTGGGCGTCACTGTCGAGGGTGCGCACCGTGCCGGTGAGCTCGGCCGACCCGGCGATGATGTTGAACCGGTTGCCGGCATTGAAGGTCCCGACCGACAGCACCACCGGACGGCGGGCGTCGATCTCGCGGGCGACGATGCCCTGAAGGGCGCCGACGATCTGAGACCCGACCCAGATCGCGTCGACGCCGTCCTGGGGCGCTGACCCGTGGGTCATGCGGCCGGTCACCGTGATCGCGAAACGGTCGGCCGACGCCATGAACGGCCCGCTGCCCCAGGCGAGGGTGCCGACCTCGCGGTTGGGCATGACGTGGAGACCGAAGATGGCCTCGGGCCGCGGGTCGTCGAACACCCCTTGTGAGAGCATCAGCGAAGCGCCGCCCTCCTCACCGGGGGGTGCGCCCTCCTCGGCCGGTTGGAAGATGAAGAGCACCGTGCCGGACAGCTCGTCGCGCATGTCGCGGAGCACCTCGGCGACGCCGAGTCCGACGGTGAGGTGGACATCGTGGCCGCAGGCGTGCATCACCCCGGGGGTCCGGGACCGCCACGGCACGTCGACCGCCTCGTTGATCGGCAGCGCGTCGATGTCGGCGCGCCAGGCCACCACCGGTCCCGGCCGGCCGCCCTCGAGCACGGCGACGACGCCGTGACCGGCGATCCCGGTGCGCGGCTCGTAGCCGAGCTCGACGAGCCGGCGGGCGATCTCGGCCGCGGTTTGGACCTCGCGGTTGGACAGCTCGGGGCGGGCGTGGAACCAGCGCCGGCACTCGACGAGCTCGGGCTCGAGCCGATCGGCTGCGGCGGTGATGCGGTCGATGGTCGCCCGGTCGAGGGCGGAGGCCGGAACCGGCGCGAGCATGGCGATGACGCAGGCTGCGAGGAATCGTTTCATGAGCACCCCCGGCTTTGGTGATAGCACGCCCGGTCGGGCCACGCCAGCCGGGCGCGCCGGCGCGCCCGGCCCTCAGGCGGTGACGACGGCGCCGGCGGCGGTGCGCCGGCGGGCGTAGGCGGCGATGTCGACGACGGCGTCGATCGCGCGGTCGACGTCCTCGGCGGTCGTGAAAGCGCCGACCGAGAACCGCACAGCGCCGTCGGCCGAGGCTGTGCCGATGCCCTCGTGAACCAGCGGCGCGCAGTGCAGCCCGGTGCGGGTGATCACGTCGTGCTCGACGTCGAGCAGCTGACCGACCTGGTCGGCAGGCAGGCCGTCGACGTTGAAGACGAAGACCGGCAGGTGGTTGCGGGTCATGTCGGCGCAGTACAGGGTGACGTTGTCGATCTCGGCGAGCGCGTCGCGCAGCCGGCAGGCGTGCGTCATCTCCTCGCGGTAGATCGCTTCGACGCCGCCGCGCGATGCGATCCAGCGCTGTCCGGCGAGCAGCCCGGCGATTCCCATGGTGTTCAGCGTGCCGAACTCGAATCGCCACGGATAGTCGCGGGGCTGCGATTTCAAGGCGCTCTTGACTCCGGTTCCCCCGGACCGGCAGGGCATCAGGTCGACATGCTCGGCCATGTACATGCCGCCGGTGCCGGTCGGGCCGTAGAGCGACTTGTGCCCGGTGAAGCAGAGCACGTCGATCGACATGTCGTGCACGTCGATGGGCCTCAGCCCCGCGGTTTGAGCGGCGTCGACCGCGAACAGGATGCCGCGGGAGCGGCAGATCTCGCCGACCTCGGCGACCGGCTGGATGGTGCCGATGACGTTGGAGCCGTGGTTCATGACCACGAGCCTGGTGTCGGGACGAATCCGGGCCTCGATGGCGGCCGGATCGACGAAGCCGTCGGCGTCGAAGGGAACGAGGTCGACGTCGACGCCGCGCTCGCGCTGCTGGTACATGGGGCGCAGCACCGAGTTGTGCTCCAGGCGGGTGGTGACGGCGTGGTCTCCGGGCGACAGCACGCTGCCGATGAGCAGGTTGAGAGCGTCGGTGACGTTGAGCGAGAACACGAGCCGGTCACGGTCGGCGCCGCCGAAGAGCTCGGCCAACGTCCGGCGGGTCTCGAGCACCGTGTCCTCGGCCTCCAGAGCGAGGTCGAAGCCGGTCCGCCCCGGGTTGACGCCGTGCCCGGAGTAGAAGTCGCACATGAAACGGATGACCTCGGGTGGCTTGGGAAACGAGGTCGCAGCGTTGTCCAGATAGACGAAGTCACTCATCTCACACCTCGGTGATTGGAATCTCGACCTGGTCGGCAGCGCCGAGCGCCCGACGGATGCGCTCGTACGATGCCGTGATCTGTTGATCGGCGCACGCCGACGCGGCGTCCGCATTGCGGCTTTGCATGTGGGTCACCAACAGCTCGTGCTCGGTGCGCATCTCGGCGCCGAAGTCGCCGAGATCGAGGCCGAGGAAAAAGAACCGTTGCATGGACACGAGCAGATTACGCAGCACTGCGAACAACCGGTCGTTGCGCGACAGCGATGCCAGCTCGAGGTGGAAGCCCAGGTTGCGGTCGAGGAACTCGACGTAGGACGCCCAGTCGGAGAAGGTGTACTCGGTCGCCGCGAGCTCGCGCAGTCGGGTCAGCTCGTCGTCGCTGGCGCGGGCCACTGAGAGCGCGACCGCGCGGGTCTCGATGGCCGAGCGCAGCTCGAAGCTGTCGGCGATCTCCTTCGGCGAGATCGGGCTGACGAAGTAGCCTTTGTAGGGGATCGCGCTCAGCAGGCCCTCCTGCTGGAGCCGGCGGCAGGCCTCGCGCACCGGCACTCGACTGGTGCCGTAGAGATCGGCCAGCACCTGCTCGCCGAGGGCCGCACCGGGCCGGTGGTGGAGGGTGATGATGTCCCGTTTCAGGGACCGGTAGACCTCCTCGGCGGCAGTTCGTCTGGGCGCGTTGGAGGGTGGGCCGATGTCCATCATGGGAAAGATTGTATACAATCCGTATACAATGTCAACAACGGCATTCCCTGCCTCAACGGGCCGTGATCTTGCGCGCGACGCTGTTTCAGCGTAAGCTTGGCTCGAGGGCGCACGCTCACGCGCGGCCGAGAACCCTTCGGGTTGAAGCCGGCGCCCACGTCACCGCCTGTCACCGCTCTTCGTGAGGCGAGCCCCGGCTCGCGGGCGTGAACTCGCCGCGTGGTCAACGATGGGTCACGCGGCGGAGACCTCGACCTGGAATGGTGCGGCGTGTCGTCGATACGGCTCACCGCATTCGAGGAAAGGTATGACTGACAACACGGATCAGCAGAAGAACACCAACAACAGAAAACCGCGGCGACGACGGCGCCGTCCGAGGCGGCGCAGCGCCCCGAAGGGGCCGCCGCTCGAGGTTCAGGGCTTTCTCTCGGTGCGCGACAAAGGCAGTCCGGTCCTGGTCGACTCCAAGCGAAACTTCGTCGCCGACAGCTCGGACCCGCTGGTTCCAAAGGAACAGGTCAACGCCCTGCACCTGGAAAGCGGGCTCGCCCTCGACGCTACGGCGCACGCCGGAGACCGTCCGCGGGTGTTCCAGATCGACAAGATCGAGGGTATGGCGCCCGAGGAGTACCGCAGCAAGGCGCTCCCTTTCGCCGAGCTCATCAGCATCGACCCGACGGAGCGGTTCACGCTCGAGACCGAGCCCGACCTGGTCGAGCCGCGGGTCGCGGAGCTCATCGCCCCTCTGGGCAAGGGTCAGCGCTGTCTCATCGTGTCGCCACCCAAGGCGGGCAAGACCACGTTGCTCCAGCAGATGGCCCACGCCATCGCGGTCAACCACCCGAACACGACGATCTTCGTCCTGCTCGTCGACGAGCGGCCGGAGGAGGTCACCGACTGGAAACGGAGCATCGCCCGCGGCGAGGTCTTCGCCTCGTCGTCGGACCAGAGCCTGGAGTCGCACATCCAGGTTTCGGAGATGGTCTTCGAGCGCGCCCGCCGGCTGGTCGAGCTCGGCGAGGACGTCGTCGTGTTCATGGACTCGTTGACCCGGATGTCACGCGCCTACAACAACGCCCAGAAGGGCTCCGGACGGATCATGTCCGGCGGTATCGACGCCCGCACCATGGAAAAGCCGCGCCGGTTCTTCGGCTCGGCGCGCAACGTCGAGCACGGTGGCAGCTTGACCGTGGTCGCGACCTGCCTCGTCGACACCGGCTCCAGGATGGACGAGGTGATTTTCCAGGAGTTCAAGGGCACCGGCAACATGGAGCTCGTTCTCGATCGCAGGCTCTTCGAAAAGCGCATCTTCCCGACCATCAACATCCCCCAGTCCGGGACCCGCAAGGAAGAGAAGCTGTACCCCAAGGAGCAGATCGAGAAGCTCTACCTGATGCGGCGCGCTCTGTCGTCGCTGTCGCCGGAGGCGGCCATGGAGCTGCTGCTGCAAAAGGTCAGGGAGTTCTCGTCGAACGAGCTCTTCCTGCAGTCGCTCCAGCTCAAGTAGCCGGTTTGGTCTCGTCCGCGGTGCCGCTTCCGCCGCCGCCGTCACCGCCGACCGGGTCGGGCTCGTCCGATCCCGACTCGGCGTCATCCGGGGCCACCGGTGCGCCGAGGATCTCCTCGACCCGATCGAGCACCAGCGAGCGCCGCTCGACGGTCGCCAACGGCGGCGCCAGCCGCACCGCGGTCAGCAGCAGGAGCGCCAGCACCGCCGCCGCCGCGGCGCCCGCGATCACGGCACCGGCCAGCCGGTTGAGGCAGCCGAGCTTGAGCGCCTCGGTGGTCCTTTCCATGCCCCAGCCGGCGACGGCGCAGAGCACGGTGACCGCGAGCCACGGCAGCAGGTAGGCAATCGCGACGGCGACAAAGGCCTGGGGCACGACCTCGGAGACCACCGGCGCCAGGTCGGGACCGACCACCGCCGCCAGCCAGATGCCGAGTGCGAAACCGCCGACCCCGAAGACGATCCGGATCGCGCCCTTGAAGAACCCGGCCAGGGTGATGCCGGCCCAGACGACGACCAGCACCCAGTCGAGGACCGTCATGCCAGCAGACGGACCGTGAGGTGCATGAAGTCGGCCTCGGTGACGATGCCGAGCAGCCGTCCGTCGTCATCGACCACCGGCAGACATCCGTACTTGTTGTCGAGCAGGATCCGGGCGGCCTCGGCGACCGTGGTCTCGGGCCGGACGGTGACGATGTCCCGGTGCATGATTTCGGCGACCGGAATCGTCACGAAGATTCGCCGCTGCTCGACGGCCTCGACCTCGGCGAAGATCGAGAACGACGCCGCCAGTAGATCGCGGTGGGTCACCAGCCCGACCAGCCGACGGTCGTGAACCACCGGGAGGTGACGGATCCGACCGCGGTCCATGCAGCTCTTGGCGTGGGCCAGAGTCTCGTCCTCGATGAGGGTGACGACGTCCGTCGACATGATCTCGTCGACCTGCATGCGACCGGGCATCGGCACCTCCAGAGGTGAGTGTACAGCAGGCCGGACACGAGCTGCCAGCTGCAAGATCCCGGGCGGTGCTCGGGGCGCCGCCCGGGTTCTTGGACAACGAGTCGTCACATCCCGCTACCCTCACCCGAGGGCTACATGTACAAGCCGCCCGACACGTTGAGCACGACGCCGGTGATGTAGGAGGCGTGGCGGCCTGCGAGGAAGGCGACGGCGGCGGCGACGTCGGCCGGCTCGCCGAGCCGGGGGAGGGCGATCGAGCGCATCAGAGCCTCGCGCTGGTCGTCGGACAGGGTGTCCGTCATGGCGGTCCGAATGTAGCCCGGTGCGATGGCGTTGACGGTCACGTTGCGCGGCGCCAGCTCGCGTGCCAGCGACTTGGTGAATCCGATGAGACCGGCTTTCGAGGCGGCGTAGTTGCCCTGCCCCGCGTTGCCCATGAGCCCGACCACCGACGCGATGTTGACGATCCGGCCGCTTCTCTGCCGCATCATGATCCTGGCCGCGGGCTGGGCCGCCTTGAACGCGCCATCGAGGTTGATCCGAAGCACCAGGTCCCAGTCCTCCGGTTTCATGCGGACCAGCAGCTGGTCGCGGGTGACGCCGGCGTTGTTGACGAGGATGTCGAGCCGGCCGCAATCGGCGTGGATCGCCGCGATGGTGTCGGCGGTCGCAACGGCGTCTGTGACATCCATGCTCCGACCCTCGGCCGACCCGCCCACGCCGGAGATCTCCGCCACGATGTCGCCGGTGTCGAGTACGTCGGCGCACACCACGTGAGCGCCGGCCGCAGCGAGCGTGCGCGCGATCTCGGCGCCGATCCCCCGCGCGCCGCCCGTGATCACCGCGACCTGACCGTCAAAGTCGCCCATCGCAGTCCTCCTGCCCTGTTCGTTCTGCCATTTTTCCGATTCTGCCCCGAGATTTTCGGCGACGCTCAGGGCGTCCTCAAAAATCTCGGGCAGGATCGGAATCTCACGTTCCCAACTCGGACACCACTTTCTCGATGTCTTCGACGGTTCCGGCGGGGTAACAGGTGGCCGAACGGTCGATCCGTCTGACGAGCCCGCACAGGACGTTGCCCGCGCCGACCTCGACGAAGGTGTCGAACCCGTCGGCGAGCATCCTCACGATCGTCTGCGACCACAAGACCGGGGCGTCGACCTGGCGAATGAGCCCGTCGCGGACATCGCCGCCAGCAGTCACCGGCGCAGCGTCAATGTTGCGGTACACAGGCACGTCGAGATCCGCGAACTCCAGCCCTTCGAGCGTCGGTTCGAGCCCTGCTCGCGCGGGCGCCATCAACGGCGAGTGGAACGGCGCCGACACCGGCAGCGAGAGCGCGCGCCGCGCACCCTTGGCCTTGCACGCCTCGATCGCGCGGTCGACCGCGCCGGCGGTTCCGGCGATGACGACCTGGCCCGGCGAGTTGAAGTTGGCCGCGACCACCGGCTCGCCGGTGTCGTCGGTGATGGCGGCGCACAGCTCGGTGACGACCTCGTCGTCGATCCCGAGCACCGCGGCCATGGCGCCCTCGCCCACCGGCACCGCCTCCTGCATCAGCCGGCCGCGCTCGCGGACGGTGCGCGCGGCATCGACCGCGTCGAGCCCGCCGGCCGCGACCACCGCCGAGTACTCGCCCAGGCTGTGGCCGGCCACTGCCCCGACGACCAGGCCATGCCCGGTGAGCACCCGCCACGCCGCCACCGAGTGGGCGAGGAGGGCGGGCTGGGTGTTGGTGGTCAGACGGAGCTCGTCCTCGGGGCCCTGCCAGCACAGCGCCGAAAGCCCGAAGCCAAGACCGTCGTCGATCTGTGCGAAAGCCTCGGCGGCGGCGGGCCAGCGTCCCACGAGATCCTGTCCCATGCCGACTCTCTGGCTGCCTTGACCTGGAAACATTGCTGCAGCGCGTCCCATCGTTGCTCCCTCACTCGTCTGGGGTTGCGGCCTGAGATCGGTGATCTCGAGCACCGCTGCGCTCACCCCGGCTCAAAACCGAATCAACGACGACGCCCAGGTCAAACCGCCGCCGAAGGCCGACGCGAGCACCAGGGATCCCGGCCGCAGCCTGCCCTCGTCACGGGCATCGACCATGGCGAGAGGGATCGACGCCGCCGACGTGTTGCCGACCCGCTCGACATTGGTGAAGACCTGGTCGTCCGTCAGCCCGAGCCGGCTGCCGACCGCCTGGATGATCCGCAGATTGGCCTGGTGCGGAATGAAGAGGTCGATGTCGGCCGGCTCGACGCCCGCGGCATCCATCACCTCACGGCTGATTTCGGTCAGCGAGCGGACCGCGACCTTGAAGGTCTCGTTGCCCCGCATCCTGATGAACGGCAACCGCTGCTCGATGGCCTCGACGCTGTGCGGCGGGTGGCGGGAGCCGCCGCCCGGCATGGAGATCAGATCCGCGTGACTGCCGTCGGTCCGCCAGCGGATCTGGAGGATGCCTTCGCCGGACGTGCCGGGCGTCAGCACAGCCGCACCGGCGCCGTCGCCGAACAGCACACAGGTCGCCCGGTCGGACCAATCGAGGTAGCGGGTCAGGCACTCCGCGCCGACCACCAGCACCGTGGTCGCCTCGCCGGTGGCGATGAACTGGCGGCCGACGTTGAGGCCGTAGGTGAAGCCCGAGCATGCCGCCGAGACGTCGAAGCAGGCGGCGTTGACGACGCCGAGTCGGGGCTGGGCGATGGCCGCGCTCGCCGGAATCGGCTGCTCCACCGTTGCGGTGGCGACGATCAGAAGATCGACGTCGAGCGGGTCGATCCCGGCATCGTCGAGGGCGGCCCGACCGGAGTGCTCGACGAGATCGACCAGCGCCTGATCGTCGGCGACGACATGGCGCTGCCGGATCCCGGTCCGGGTCGTGATCCACGTGTCGCTGGTGTCGACCAGCTCCTCGAGGTCGGTGTTCGTCAGCACCCGTTCCGGCAGGTACGAGCCCAGACCGGCGATCTTCGCGGTTTTGACGAAGTGATCGTGCATCTCAGCCGCGCTTCTCGGGCGCCGGCGCGGCCAGCACCCCGAGAATCGTGTCGCCGATCCTGGAGATGACGCCGCTTTCGGCGTACGAGTCGGCGAACCGGATGGCGTTGCGGATCGCCTTGGCGCTCGAGCGGCCGTGGCCGATCAGGCAGGCCCCGTCGACGCCGAGCAGCGGCGCACCGCCGTGCTCGGAGTAGTCGACCTTGCGCTTGACGTTGCGGAACGCGCCCTTGGCGAGGACCAGCCCGGCGCCGTACAGCGGCGACTGTCGGGCCTCTTCCTTGAGCATGCCGACAACCATCTCGCCGAGACCTTCGGCGACCTTGAGGACGACGTTGCCGGTGAAGCCGTCGCAGACCACGACGTCGACCTCGCCGGTGAACACGTCACGGCCCTCGACGTTGCCGATGAAGTAGACACCGGCCCCCTTCAGCACCTGAGAGTGGCGCCGAATCCGCGGACCGCCCTTGCCTTCCTCCTCGCCCACCGACATCAGCCCGACCCGGGGCTTGCCGATGCCGAGCACCGCTGACGCGTAGAGCGAGCCCATGACCGCGAACTGGACCAGCTGGTGCGGCTTGGCCTCGATGTTGGCGCCGACGTCGAGCACCAGGGTGTGGCCGTCGAGCTTGGGTAGAATCGCCGCCAAAGCCGGCCGGTCGACGCCGCGGATCATCCCGAGGGCAGTCTTGGCGGCGACCCATGCGGCGCCGGTGTTGCCCACGGTGACCATGGCCGAGGCACGGCCCGAGCGGACGAGCTCGGCACACACCGACAGCGACGAGTTGCGCTTGCCGCGCAGCACCGTCAACGGCGGGTCCTGCATCGCCACGACATCGGCGGCATCGACCAGCTCGAGACCGCTCGGCAGCTGGCGGAAGCGGCCGACCTCGCGCCGCAGTGTTTTGACCGGCCCGACCAGGTACACCGACAGCCCGAAATCGGCTGCCGCGTCGAGCGCGCCCTGAATGCGGACCTGGGGCGACCCGTCGCCGCCCATGGCGTCGAGGGCAATGGCCCGGTCGGCCATCAGTCGCGATCCGCGGCGCGGCGCGCCGGTGCTCGGAAGCTCACGATCCGTCAGTCGAGATCCTCGACCTCGATGACGTCACGTCCCTTGTAGCTGCCGCAGTGGGGGCAGACCTGGTGGGGCGGCTTGGGCTCGAAGCACGAGGTGCACAGGCTCCAGCCGGGGGGAACGAGTCCATGGTGGGAGCGTCGTTTGTCGCGACGCGTTCTCGAAATACGACGCTTTGGATTCGCCATTGAGTTCTCCGTTTCATCACCCGAGGTCAGTCGACCGGGGCGCCTTTCTCGAGGTCTTTCAGGGCCGACCATCTCGGATCGGTCTCCGGCTCGCAGCGGCACGCGCCGTCGGCGTTGCGGTCGGCGCCGCAGCGTGGACACAGACCGGCGCAGTCGTCGGCGCACAGCACGCGCATCGGCAGCTCGAGCATGACCTGCTCGATCGCCAGTTGCTCGAAGTCGAAGTGCGTTTGCTCGAGATAGATGGTGTCGAGGTCGTCATCGCCGAGCTCGAGCTCGGCTTCGAGCGGCGCCGCCTCGAGCAACGCGACGTCGAGTTCGAAGGCCGAGTCCGTCGACCAGTCCAGCGGCTCGAGGCAGCGCACGCAGGCGAGTCGGCCCTCGGCCACCGCCCGGCCGGTGATGAGAAAGCGATCTCCCATCGGGCGCACCTGACCCACGAGCCGGACCTTCACCGGTCCCGCCACGCGCGTCGGGTCGAGCTCATCCGGAGCGAGACTGACGGTCTCGTCGAACCGGGCGGGCTCACCCTCGATCTTGGAAAGGTCGATTCTCACACACACCTCTCCCGACAAGGCCCGGAAGTATAGCACTCGGGCTCGAGCTTCGTGAAGCCCCGGCCCGCCGACCGGGGACAAGATCAGTCGACGGTCACCGCTGCGCGGTCGCTCGTCGCCGCCGTCGCCAGGGCCATGATCCCGACTCCCAGGGAGACGACGGCGGCCGCGCTCCATGC
The DNA here is from genome assembly GCA_964641415.1 of uncultured Thermoanaerobaculia bacterium. Classification (GTDB taxonomy): domain Bacteria; phylum Acidobacteriota; class Thermoanaerobaculia; order Thermoanaerobaculales; family Sulfomarinibacteraceae; genus JAHECW01. Next base: position 38,892 of record CAZXMW010000008.1, read on the forward strand.
GACGCCGCCGACCCACGGCACGAATCGGACCACCAGCAGAAGCAGAACACCGACGAAAACCTCGAGCGTCAGCGGCAGGACGCGACGGCCGGTTCGGCCGAGCACCGCCGCCCCGAGCAGCCCTCCGATCACGGTCAGGCCGACCGCGCGCAGGACGAGGAAGACCACCGTCAGGCTCGCGGCCAGCGGCACACCGATCGTCGGGCCGAGGCCGAGCACGGCAACCACGGCAGCCAGGAAGGTGACCGCCGCGGCGACCCCGAGCAACGCGACCTCGAGCCCGAGCCGCGGCACCAACCAGATCGCGGACCGCACCCGGGTCGAGCAGCCGAAGGCGAGCGTGGTGGCGACCAGCAGCCAACCGCCCGAGGTCAGCAGGCGCAGAGCGAGATCGACGTGCAGCGGCACCTCGGCGCCGGGACGCAGCAGCACGCTCGACAATGACGACAGGGACAGCGCCCTGCCGTCCACCCGGGACGCCGACGCCATCTCGAGCGTGCCGAAGACCACCAGGACGTGCCGCCCGACCCGGGCCTGGTCGTCCATCTTCAAGCGGCCACCGACGACGACGACGTCACCCTCGATGTCGGCTCTCGGACCGAGCCGGACATCGGCCTCGAAGGCGATGACATCGCCGTCGACGCGCTTGTTGATGGAGACGTCGTTGAATACCGTGGTCCGAGCCGGCGCCGCTGTCGACCAGGACGCGGCCACGACGAGCGCGGCGACGAGCACGATCGTCAGTCGCCGTTGCGCCATGGTGAGACCCGCCGCCACCTGCGGGTCGCGGCGATCACCGCCGCGACGCCGACCAGGCTGACGACCACGGCCGCGGCGAGCACGGCCGGAGACAGAACGGCGCCGGTGGCGCCGGCCGCGGTGCGCAGCGCCGCGGTCCAGTCGCCGGCGGTCGCGGCGACGGCCAGCCAGCCCTGAGACGACCACACCGGGAGCACCGCGAGCAGGCTGCCGCCGGGCAGGCCTCCGAGGAGCATCGCGCCGAGCAGCGCGACGAACAGCGAGGCGGCAACCGGCAGCAGTGCGATCACCCGGCGCCGGCGACGGGCCGACCCCATGGCGACCCGGACGCGGCCCTCGAGCCTGGGATCGGCGGCAGGCAGGACGCTGGAAAAGATCAGCCCGAGCGCGCGCTCGGCCGCGGCAACCTCACAGCACCGAGGACAGCGCTCGACGTGACGGCGGATCTCGTCGGACAGCTGCCCGCTCTCGTGACCGACCTCGGCGAGCTTCTCTTGGATCACCTCACAGTCGGTTGCCACCACGGCCTCCTCTCACGCGACGCCGGACCTCACAGGAAGGTCGTCAATGCGCTACGTAGTACGGTGTGGGCGCGAAAAAGTTTGTTCTTCACGGTTCCCAGCGGGATGTCCTTGAACTCGGCGATCTCCTGGTAGCTCAGACACCCGAAATGTCGCAGCAGAACGAGTTCGCGGTACTCGGGCCGCAGCTCGTCGACGGCTCGCTTCAGCGCCGCCGACAGCTCGGAATTCTCGAAGTGGCCGAGCGGATCCTTCGAGGCGTCCTCGAGGTCGAGCTCGACCTCGTCGCCCTCGCGGTCGGTGCGGTACAACGCGACGGTTCTCAGCTTGCGGCGGCGGAGATGATCGATGCCCAGGTTGTGGGCGATCCGAAACAGCCAGGTGGAGAACCGGTAGCGGGGATTGAAGCGGTCGAGCGCCGACCAGGCGCGGATGAACGCCTCCTGACACAGCTCTCGCGCGATCTCGATGTCGCCGACAAGCTGGCCGAGAAACGCCGTGAGCCGGCGCTGGTAGCGGCGCACCAGCACGGTGAATGCCTGCTCGTCGCCGTCGAGCGCAAGCCGCACCAGCTGCTCGTCAGAGGCGTCACGGATGGTCACAGCGACGAGATCATACCCCGTCCGGCATCTGCGGGCCGACCACCGGGCAGGCCGGCACACAACCCGGCCGAAGCTGAACGACTCTGGTGGAGGAGAATCGCTCAGCTCGGGCCCGGGTTAGACTGTTCCCGGAGGTGCAGCGTGAAGCCGAAGCTGATGCTCGCGATGTTGCTGTGCGGCCTCATGGCCGTTGTCGTGGCCGCCGAGGACGAGCCTGCCGGCCAGCCTGAAGGTCGCGATGCGGTCGGCGGTCTGCCGTTCGCCGGCAAAATCGAGGTGACCCTGGTCAACGTCAACGTCTACGTCACCGACAAGGACGGGAGGGCGGTCACCGACCTGACGGCCGACGACTTCGTGCTGACCCACAACGGGGCCGTCAGATCGATCACCAACTTCGGCCTGTTCACGGACGAGATCTACCGCAGCTTCTATCGCCCCGACGGGGCCCCGCTCGGCCCGTCGACGCCGACCCCGGTGCCGGGCGTCGAGGATCTGACGAAGGACAGCTTCCGACCGGTCTACGTCGTGCTCTACTTCGACAACGAGAACTCGCGCACGCTCGACCGGAACCGGCTGATCAACCAGTTTCGGAGCTTCGTCCGGGAGAACCTCCATCCGCCGGTTCAGATGATGGTCGTCTCGTACACTAAGAAGTTCGAGGTTCTGACGCCCTTCACCAGCGATCCGGGCGACATCTACGACGCGCTGCGCGAGATCAAGATGATGGTCGGCGGACGGACCGAGGTCGACAACATGCGCAAGGATATCCTGCGCGAGTTCAGCGAGGGCCAGCGCGGCGCCCGCGGCCAGGTCAACCCGCAGACCATGGGCCGCGCCCACGGCATGATGATCGGCTTTGCCGAGGAGGAGGCGAACCGGCTGCAGTTCACCCTCGGCGCGCTGCGCGACACCCTGACCATGCTGTCCGGTCTGCCGGGCAAAAAGATCATGGTCTACGCCTCGAACGGGCTGCCGATGGTCGCCGGGCTCGACCTGTTCTACGCCTTCGCCAACACCTTCCAGGAGTCGTCGACGGTGACCGAGTCGGCCCGGTTCAACATGACCCGCCACTTCAACTCGCTGGTTTCCAACGCCAACGCCCAGGACATCAGCTTCTACACCTTCGGCGTCGGCGGTCTCGAGAACCCGGCCATCAGCTCGGCCGAGCTCGGCAGCCGGCAGGACGTCATGTCGGCCAGCCTGGGTCAGCAGAACTACCTCGACTCGTTGCGGTTCATGGCAGACAGCACCGGCGGCATCGCGACCCTCAACACCAACGACTTCACTGTCGGTCTCGACAAAGTCGCGCAGGACTTCTTCACCTACTACTCGGTCGGTTTTCCGCTCCAGCAGAGTGGTCTCGACAAGATCCACAAGATCACCATCGAGATCCCCGAGCACCCCGACTACCGCGTGCGCTATCGGCGACGCTTCGTGGAGAAGAGCCTGGAGAGCCGGGTCCAGGACACGGTGGTCACCGGGCTCATGTTCCCGCTCGAGGACAACCCCATGGAGCTCATGGTCGAAACCGGCGATCAGGCCCCGGCGACCGAAACCCGGTGGATGGTCCCGTTTAGCGTGTCGTTTCCCCTCAAGACGGTCGCACTGCTGCCCGCGGGCGACGACTTCGTCGCTTCCGTCAACCTGTTCATCGCCGCCCGTAACGACCGCGGCGACCGGTCGGATGTGGTCCGCCGCGACCACGAAATCCGGATCGCCGCGGCCGACGTCGAGCGCGCCCAGGACGACCGTTTCACCATCAGCACCAACCTGCTGATGGAATCCGGCAGCCACACGGTGGCCGTCGGCCTGCTCGACCCGGTCACCCGCCAGTCGTCCTACACCACGACCCGGGTCACCGTGCGGGAGTAGCTCTACTCGAGCTCGACCAGCACGGTCCCGGCGTCCACGGTGCGAGTTGACGCGCGTTCGAGGGGCTTCGGGTCAGTCGAGATCGAGATGCTCGAAGATCGCTTCGGCCCACAGCTGATTGCCGCGTGCCGACCAGTGGGCACGCGGGGCGAACAGCGCCTCGCCCTCGGCGAGATAGGCCTCGACCTGTGTCGGCACGAGGTCGACCACGCGGGCATCGACGGTGAGGAACTCTCGTTTCTGGACATCGAAGCGGTGACGCCAGCTCGGGTCGCCCAGTTGTCGGCGAACCCCGGCCGGCGCGAGGATGACCACCACCGTCAATGGTCGGCGGCGCGCGCGGCAGGTGAGGACGGCTCTCTCGACGATCGCCCGTCCGAGATCAAGGTCCGGTCCGCCGGCGATGAGCCCGCGGTGCCAGGCTCCTCTCCGTCCGAGGAGCCACGCGGCCGCGAAGCTGTGTCGCATCACCAGGGGCGTGCGCGAAGCCTCCGGCACGGGCGTGTTGTCTACAACCACCGTCCCGTCCACGAGGCGAAAGACCGGCTTGGGGTGGAGGAAGTGGCCTACCCCATCGCGGACGAGGTTTTCGGGAAAAAGAACCGTGAGCAGGTAGTGGTCGGGATCGAGCTCGCCGCCATCGAGCTCCAATCGCAGCACGGACTGTCCGAGGCCGTAGCCGTGCACGCCATAGTTGAGGACCTCGAGACCATCTCGCTGGCGTTCGAGATTTGCGCCGATCGTCTCGTCATCATCGACCTCCTCGCCGAAAGCGAGCGAGTCTCCGAAGAGCGCGATTCTCGTCACGCCGAGATCCGCTTCCCCGGAATACTCCCGAGCTCCACGCAGACCGCCGGAGTTGATCGTCACCTGGAAGGGGATTTTCCGGTCGCTGACGTACCCTGGCTCGTTGGTCCAACCGAGGATCGGGTGATAGCGGTCCCAGTGATAGGTCAAGTCGCCGAACTCGGCCGCCTCCCACTCGGCAGCACCCGTGATCTCCGCCGGGCTGCTGAAGTGGAGCCGAAGTCGGATTTCGGCAGCCGTCAGAACGACCATCGCGATGACAGCGACCGGGACGCACGCGAACAGCACCCGACGTCCGAACGGCCGAGACCGGCGGTATCTGGATATCCCAGGGCGGTCTTGGTCACGGCCGAGCCGGGGCTTCAACATCGACCATGATTATAGGCGCCGGATGCGCCGACACGTGCATCCGGCTCGAGAGCTGCGACAATCGGGACGTGATCCGAAGGTTGGATGATGGCAGTTCGCGCCACGACGCGCCCATGAAGGCCGGAGCAGCACTGTCGGCCTCGCGTCCGCCCTCTCGATCGCGCCGGATGCACATTGCCGCGGTTCTCGCAGTGATCGCGGTGACCGGGGTGGTCGCCCTTCGGTCCGCATGGCTCTGTGATGATGCGTACATCACCTTTCGGGTGGTCGACAATCTGGTCGACGGCTACGGCCTCCGATGGAACATCGCCGAACGAGTGATGGTCTACACGCATCCGCTGTGGTGTCTGGTGCTGGTCGCCGTCAGGGCGGTGTGTGGATCGCTGCCCGAGCCCACCATCTGGCTCTCCCTCGTTCTCGGGCTCACTGCGATGGCACTGATCGTTCCCTGGGACCGACCCGGACGGTGGTCGTGGTTGGCGGTCGCGGCGCTGGTCCCCGGCTCCAAGGCGCTCACCGAGTACACGACGTCGGGTCTCGAAAACCCGTTGGCTTTCGTCGTCTTCGCTCTTCTGCTCCGTGTGGTTCGCATGCCCGGCACTCCGGACGGACGAATCGCACTGATCGCGGCACTGCTGGTGATGACCCGCCCGGACTCGGTGCTGCTCGTGGGACCTCTGGTCGTGACCTGGTATCTGCGAGAGGGGTGGCGCCTCCCGAGGCTCACTTCGGTGGCCGGGGCTCTGCCATTGATCCTCTGGGAGGGGTTTGCGCTCGTCTACTACGGCCGGCTGCTGCCGAACACCGGACCGGCGAAGCTCGGGGCCGGTGCACCCATTGCCGAGCTGTTCCTTCAAGGTCTCAGGTATGCCGCCGACTTCGCGGTCCGTGATCCCTCGGGGGCGGTCGCACTCGTCGGTTCCACCGCGCTGCTCCTGCACTTCGGCAACCCACTGGGGCGATCTCTGGGTGCCGGAGTTGTTTTCTTCACCACCTACGTCATCGTCATCGGCGGTGACTTCATGAGTGGCCGTTTCTTCGCATTGCCCCTGTTCGCGGCCGTCGCCGGCGCAGTCGGGATCATCACCGGTTCTCTGGGTTGGTTGCCCGCACGCCGACGGCCGCCCCTGGTCGTCGCGAGCTCGATCCTGGCGGCGGTCGGGATTTTCGGGATCATTCCCCAACCCGGTCCGGTGATCGACCGGCACGGAATCGGGGACGAACGGCGGTTCTGGCGGGATGCGTTGTCGCTGCCGGCGATTCGCCACGGCGACAACGTCATGAGGATCGGCTGGGTCGGGGCCGCGATGGCTGCTCGTGATCGAGGAGAGCCGGACGTCGTGGTTCGCGGCGGCATCGGTCTCTTTGGGTACTACTGCGGGCCGCTCGTCCACGTGATCGACCGCTTTGCCCTGGCCGATCCGCTTTTGAGCCAACTCCCGGCTCGCGCGGGAAGCAGAATCGGCCACTTCCAGCGTCGCCTTCCGGAGGGATACATCGAGTCGATTTCGGCGGATCGCAACCTCCTCGAGGATTCAGATCTTGCCAAGTATTACGACACGATCAGGGCCGTCACGAGAGGGCCGTTGCTGAACGTCCACAGGCTGTGGACCGTTCTCGAACTGCAGACCGGGGCGCTTGACGCGCCGCTGCTCCGGTACCTGAGCCGCGCTGAAGCGCGGCATCGCGAGCCGTTGGCGCGGCCCACCATTCCACCCGATCTCACGATCTCTGCCTTCTACACGAAAAAGCCAGAGCGCTGATGGGTCACTCGAGCTCGACCAGCACGGTCCCGGCGTCCACGGTGCGGCCGGGCTCGACATGGACCGCGGTCACGGTGCCGGCCTGCGGGGCGGTGAGCTCGTTCTCCATCTTCATGGCCTCGAGCACGACCAGCGGCTGGCCGGGCTCGACGGCATCGCCCACCGCGACCCCGACGCTGACCACCTTGCCGGGGATCGGCGCCTCGACCAGGCTCGGGCCCGATTCGGCCTCGGCGGCAATGGCCTCGATCGCCTCGACCGGGGTCAGCACCTCGAGGTCGAAGTCGCGTTCGCCGACCGCGACCCGCCACTGGCGTCCGGCGCCTCGCTGGTAGCTGACCGAGAAGCTGCGGCCGTCCTCGATGTAGCGCATCGATGCGATGGCGCCGTCGAGGCGGATGACATCGACCCGGCGCCGCACGCCATCCACGGTGACCTCGAACCCGTCGGCGACCCGCTCGACCTCGACCTCGCGGGCCGCGTCGTCGCTGCGAACGACCCACTTCATCGCGGAAACCTCCCGTGCTGCTGGCGCACGCCCTCCTGCCACCAATGGCTGTGTTCGCCGTGCGCGAAGACGTCGTCGCGCACCGAGCCGGACTCGAGGGTCGCGAGGCACGCCGCCGCGACCACCGACGCCTCCTCGGCCTCGGGATCCTGGGCTCCGTGCAGCTCGGCGAGCCGGCGGGACGCCAGCAGCTCGTCGAGAAAGGCGGTGTGAAAATCGGCGGCAGCGAACTCGTCCATCTCGACTAACGCGCGGAACAGGGTGAGGGTGGTCGCGATACCGCGCACCTGGTACTCCTGGAGCGCGCGCCTGAGGCGCGCCACCGCCCTGGGCCGGTCGGCCGCGGTGACGACCAGCTTGGCGACCATGGGGTCGTAGTCGAGCGGCACCACACTGCCCTGAAAGACCCCCGAGTCGACCCGAACCCCGGGGCCGCTGGGTCGGACCAGCAGGGTGATCCGGCCGGGCGACGGCGCGAAGTTCTTGAGTGGGTCCTCGGCGTAGACCCGGCACTCGATCGAGTGGCCGCGCGGGATGAGCTCCTCCTGCTTCAGCGAGAGCTCGCGGCCGAGCGCGAGGTTGATCATCTCGCGCACCAGGTCGACGCCGTAGACCTCCTCGGTCACCGGGTGCTCGACCTGGAGCCGGGTGTTCATCTCGAGGAAGTAGAACCCACCGTCCGGGTCGACGAGAAACTCCACCGTCCCGACGGAGTGATAGCCCGATCCTCTGACGATCGCGAGCGCCGCCTCGCCGAGCTCGCGCCGAAGCTCGGGGCCGACCACCGGCGACGGGCACTCCTCGACGACCTTCTGGTGCCGTCGCTGGATCGAGCACTCACGCTCGCCGACATAGACCGCGTTGCCGTGCCGATCGGCCGCGACCTGAACCTCGATGTGCCGAGCCCTGGTCACCAGGCGCTCGACGTAGACCCGGTCATCGCCGAAGTAGGCCCGACCCTCGGAGCACGCACGGTCGAACGCGGTGGCAAGCTCCGAGCGGTCGTGGACCTCGCGCATGCCCTTGCCGCCGCCGCCGGCCACCGCCTTGAGCAGGACCGGTAGCCCGTGCTCGTCGACGAAGGCCTCGAGCTGGTCCGGATCCTCGATCGGGTCGACCATGCCGGGGATGAGCGGCACACCGGTTTCGACCGCCAGCTTGCGGCTCTCGGTCTTCGACCCCATGAGTCGGATCGCCTCGGGCGGCGGCCCGACCCAGGTCAACCCGGCCGCCTCGACCTGCTCGGCGAAGCCCGCGTTCTCGGCCAGAAAACCGTAGCCTGGGTGGACGAGATCGACGCCGCTGTCCCGAGCGGCCCCGAGCAGACGGTCGATGTCGAGGTAGCTCTCGGCGGCCGGCGCCGGCCCGATGGGCAGCGCCTGATCCGCCATGAGCACGTGGGGCGCGCGCCGGTCGACCTCGGAGTACACCGCCACCGTTTCGATCCCCATCTCGCGGCAGCCGCGAATGATCCGGACCGCGATCTCACCCCGGTTCGCAATCAGCAATTTCATGCCCGCTCCGTCGTGCTGTGATTTCATTTCTCGGCCCCCGGTTCCCGCGACACCTGCAACGTCACCGGCACGAGCAGCGCACCACGGCCCACCCAACGATCACGAACCGGGGGCCGAGAAATGAACTGGAACTCGATTTCCGTCACAGGGGTATGTTTCCATGCTTCTTGGCCGGCATCCAGTCGCGCTTGGTGGCGAGCAGCGAGAAGGCCGCAACCAGCTTGCGGCGCAACATCCGCGGCAGGACGACCTCGTCGATGTAGCCCATCTCCGCCGCGACAAACGGGTTGGCGAACTTCTGCTGATACTCCTCGACGAGCTCGGCCCGCTTCGCCTCGGCTTCGTCAGCGATCTGGATCTCATGGCGGTACAGGATGTTGACCGCCCCGTGGGGGCCCATGACGGCGATCTCGGCGGTCGGAAAGGCGAGGTTGATGTCGGTCCGGATGTGCTTGGAGCCCATGACACAGTAGGCGCCGCCGTAGGCCTTGCGGGTGATCACCGTGACCTTGGGCACCGTGGCCTCGGCGAGGGCGTAGAGCAGCTTGGCGCCGTGCCGGATGATGCCGCCCCACTCCTGGGAGGTCCCGGGCAGGAACCCGGGCACGTCCTCGACGATCCACAGCGGAATGTTGAAGGCGTCGCAGAACCGGACGAAGCGGGCGCCCTTGACCGAGCCGTTGATGTCGAGCACCCCCGCGAGGTGGGCCGGCTGGTTGGCGATGACGCCGACGGTCCGGCCGCCGATCCGGACGAAGCCGACGACGATGTTCTTGGCGTAGTGCTCGTGGACCTGAAAGAAATCGCCGTCGTCGGCTGCCGCGCGAATCACGGTGACGATGTCGTAGGGCTTGTTCGGGTCGGTCGGCACGAAGACGTCGAGCTCCGGGATCTCGCGGTCGAGGGGATCGGCAGTGTCGGCCACCGGCGGCTGCTCGGCGTTGTTCGACGGCAGGTAGGACAGCAGGCGTCGGATCGCGGCCAGGCACTCAGTGTCGGAGCGCGACGCGAAGTGGGCGACCCCGGACACCGAGTTGTGGGTCATGGCGCCGCCGAGCTTCTCCATGGTCACCTCCTCGTGGGTCACCGTCTTGATGACCTCGGGGCCGGTGACGAACATGTAGGAGGTCTCCTCGACCATGAAGACGAAGTCGGTGATCGCCGGCGAGTAGACCGCACCGCCGGCGCACGGCCCCATGATCGCCGAGATCTGGGGCACGACGCCGGATGCGACGGTGTTGCGCAGGAAGATGTCCGCGTAGCCGGCGAGCGAGGCGACGCCCTCCTGGATGCGCGCACCGCCGGAGTCGTTGAGGCCGATGACCGGAGCGCCGACCTTGACCGCGAGATCCATGATCTTGCAGATCTTGGCGGCGTTGGTCACCGACAGCGAACCGCCGAAGACCGTGAAGTCCTGGGCGAAGACGAAGACCGGCCGCCCCTCGACCCGGCCGTGCCCGGTCACCACGCCGTCGCCGGCGATCTTCTTGGCCGCCATGCCGAAGTCGGTGCAGCGGTGCTCGACCAGCGCATCGGTCTCCTCGAAGCTGCCCTCGTCGAGGAACTGCTCGATCCGCTCGCGGGCGGTCAGCTTGCCCCGTTCGTGCTGGCGGTCGATCTTGTCCCGGCCGCCACCGAGCCGGCCTTCAGCGAGGCGCTTCTCCACCCGTTCGAAGACATCGTTCGCCATGCGACCTCCTCCCCGACCGTCCCGCCGGACGCGGAACGTCTCAACATTCTACCCCGGGCCCGTGCGGGCCCTGAGCCACGAAGTTGGGAGGTTCTCGGAAAATCGGCGGTACCATACCGTCGTGCAGTCACCGAGCGCGTCTCAGCCTCCCTTCGACACGGTCTGGCTCGACGGCTTGGCTGACGGCTGCCGGCGGCTGCGCGGCAGTCACCCCCGGTTCGAGGACCTCTACCTGGAACGGCGGGTCGAGGTCCGGGTCGAGTCGGGCTCGGAGGCCGCGTCGGTGATCAGCGACGGCGCCGCCGCCCGCTGGCGGTTCCCGACGCGCTGGGCGATGCACGCGGGCGCCGGCGTGTCGTCGTCGGCGGTGGCCGCTCTGGTCTCCCGCTATGCCGACCGTCTCGACGTCCCGCCGAGTCCGCCGTCGCCGGGCGTCGATCTCGACCCGCCCCGCGGCTGGGCCGACTGGGCCCGTGAGGTCGTCGCTCGAGCGCCCGGCCGGGGTGGGGTGATCCGATACCTCTGCCGTCGCGCCGTGATCGTCCGCCGAGACGGCTGGCGCCTTGCCGTGAGCCCGCCGCTGATCCGGCTCGAGGCCGCGCCCCGGAGCGGCCCCGCGCTGCTCGCCGTGTGGCGCCACCAGCGCCTCGGTGGCTGGATCAGGGCGCTCTTCGAACCGCCGCCGCCGCGGCCGTGGATCCCGCCGGCCGGGCTCGCGCTGCCGGTCGTGTTCACCGACGGTACCGCGGGAACCCTGCTGCACGAGCTCATCGCCCACCTGGTCGAGGGAGATCTCCTGGCGGGCGGGCGCTCGCCGCTCGCCGGTCTCGGCGGTGCCTCGCTCACCGACGCCGACATCGATCTGGTGGACGACCCGCAACGAGCCGACCTGCCGGGGGCCTTCACCTGCGACGACGAGGGCGTGCCCGCCGCGGCCGTCCCGCTGCTGCGCGGTGGGCGGCTGTGCGGCGTCCTGTGCGATCGCGAGACCGCCGAGATCTGCGGCGCCGTTCCCGGACGCGGCCGGCGCGCGGATTGGCGCCACCCGCCGGCGCCCCGGTTGACCAACCTGGTGGTTCCCGGCGGCCGCGAAGACCCGCGGGCCATCGAGAGCGACCTGACTCACGGTCTCGTGGTCACCCGGCTCGCCGGCGCCATGGTCGACCCGGTGTCGAGCCGGACCGTGCTGCGGGTGGAGCAGGGCTTCGAGATCCGGCACGGACGGCGCAACCGCTCGCTCGGCACCTTCGAGCTGACCGGCGGCGTCACCGAGGTTCTCGCCGGAATCGACCCGACCGTCGGCAACGACCCGACGCCGGACTGGCGGCTCGGATGGTGCGTCAAAGGCGGCCTGCCGATGCCGACCGGCTCCGAGGTTCCGACGGTGCTCATCCGTCGGCTGGAGGTGCTGTGACCGCGATGGATCGTACCGGGGCCGACCTCGGCGGTCGCCTCGACCAGGCGGTCCTCGACTGCAGCGATCGCCTGAACGCCGCCGCCGTCGAGCGTTGGGAGGTCTTCGTCAAGGCGTCGGTGAGCCGCGAAACCGAGGTCGCCGACGGCCGGTTGCACCGCACGCTCCGGGTCGAGGAGAGCGGCATCGGCGTCCGCTCGGCCGGCGCCGGTCGGGCCGGTTTCGCCGCCGCCTCCGGGCTCGAGACGGCGGCCGCGCGAACCGCGGTCGAGGCGGCACTGGCCGGCGCCGCCGCCGGTGACGACCCGATTCCCCCCGAACGTCTGCTCGGCGCCGCGCCGGCGCCCCCCGGTCCGAGGTTGCCGGCACAGGGTTGGGCACAGCACGTCACGGGAGAGCTCGCCATGGCGCTCGCGTCGATCTCCGGCGGCCGACTCCGGCTCGACCGGGCGGTCGCTCAGGAGGGTCGCTACGCGTGGCGCCTCGCCACCGCGGAGGGCTGGTCCGCCCATGACGAGCGGACCGTAGCGTCGGTCGTGGTCGATGTCGTCGTCGGCGACAGCGCCGGAGTCTGGCACGACTGGATCCACATTGCCGATCCGGAGCATTTCGACGCCGAGTCGGCCGCTGCCCGAGTCGGCGACCGTGCCCTGCTGACCAGGCACAGGGTGACCACCGATCAGGGCCTGCACGACGTGCTGCTCCACCCCGAGGTCGGCGCCCAGCTGCTCGCCGCCCTGTCGCCGCTGTTCCTCGCCGCGCCGGCGCACTGCGACCCGCTGCCCGGCCTGCTCGACCGCGACGGCTTGCTGTCGAGCTTCGCCCTGAGCCTGGTCGACGACCGGCTGGACCCGACCGCGCCGCTGGTCGCTCCGTGCGACGGCGAGGGCCTGCCTGCCCGGCGGACGCTGCTCCTCGAACAGGGCGCGCCGCGCCACCGGCTCGCCAGCTGGGCCGACGCTCGGCGCTTCGACGAGGCGCCGCGGGGCGGCGCTCTCAGGCTGTCGTACCGCGACCGTCCGACGACCGGTCTCGCCAACCTGCGGGTCCTGACCGAGGACGGTCTGCCGGCGCACGAGCTGCTCGGGGCCAGCGACCGCGCGCTGTACCTGCTGCGCCCGCTTGCTCCGGTGGTCTGCGATTTCGCCTCGGACAGCTACCGTGTCATCGCCTCGGGCGTCTGGCTCGACCGTCAACGGGTCCGAGGCTGGCACCCGGTGGTCGAGCTCAGCGGTCGGCTCGGCACCCTGCTGCGGCGAATCGACGCGGTCGGCGCCGACCTCGGCTGGTTCCAGACCGCTCACGGGTTCGTCGGGTCGCCGTCGCTGCTCGTGCGTCGGCAACCGGTGGTGGGGTAGGTCGGAGTCGAGAGTTGAGAGTTCAGGATTGAGAGTTGAGAGTTCTGCACTTGGCGAGCTGCGGGAGGATGACGATGGAAGTGGGTATCATGGGGCTGGCGGCAAGCGGCAAGTCGACACTCTTCGGGCTGCTCACGGGGCAGGATCCGGAGCAGTCGTCGGGCCGGCGTGATCAGAGCCAGGTCGGCATCGCCCGGGTGTCCGACCCGAGACTCGAGGCCCTGTCCGCGATGTACCGGCCGAAAAAGACGACGAACGCGACAGTTCGTTTCGCCGACATTCCGGGCATTCCCGACGAGCACCGCGGCGAGGTCGGCTTCAACCTGACCGAGCTGCGCACCGCCGACGCGCTGATGGTCGTCCTCCGGGGCTTCGATTCCGACATCGTGCCGCACCCGAGAGGCTCGGTGAACTGCGTCCGCGATCTCGAGTACATCGAGGAAGAGTTCATCCTCCAGGACCAGCTGGTGGTGGAACGCCGGCTCGATCGACTGGCCAAGGACATCCAGAAACGCCGAGATCCCGAGCTCGAGCGCGAGCGCGACCTGCTCCGAAGGTGTCTCGCTACCCTCGAGTCGGCCCGCCCGCTGCGCGACGAGACCTTCGACCCGGCCGAGGCGAAGAAGCTCCGCGGCTTCACCTTCTTGTCGCTCAAGCCGATGCTGGTGGTGGTCAACGTCGGCGAGGACCGGGTCACCGAGGATCCGTTCGCCGGACCCGGGTGGTCGAGCTGGCGGTCACGCTCCAGCGTCGCCTTCACCCGGGTCTGCGCCACCCTGGAGGCCGAGCTCGCCGAGCTCGACAGCGACGATGCGCGGGCCTTCATGGACGACCTCGGGCTCGCCGAGAGCGCCCTCGACCGGATCATCGACGCGTCATACCGACTGCTCGGTCTGATCTCCTTCTTCACCGTCGGCGAGGACGAGTGCCGGGCGTGGTCGACTCCCGACGGCAGCGCCGCGCTCGCCGCCGCCGGATTGATCCACTCGGACATCCAGCGCGGTTTCATCCGGGCCGAGGTCGTGCCGTGTGACGAGCTGCTCGACGCCGGCTCGCTCGCCGCGTGCCGGCAGCGCGGCACCCTGCGCCTCGAGGGCAAGACCTACACCATCGCCGACGGCGAGGTCGTGCACTTCCGATTCAACGTCTGACGGCTCGGATCAGACGATGGCCTCGATGAGGTCGTACAGTCCCGGCCACACAGGCTCGAGCGACGCCTCCGGCGAGGTGTCGCCGATCCGCGGCGACGCCCCGCTGCCGGACGGAACCGTGCCGCTGCCGGACGGCGGCGGGGTCGGGAAGCCGTAGGGCGTGCTCCCGGGATCGGGCAGAGGGGACCTCTCGGCTTCGGAGCCGCGGGTGCGGGCCGGGGCCCCCGATCCGCTCCGGGACCCGCCGGGGCTCGCGGCTGACGAGGTCGAGCCCGTTTGCGGCTTGCGAACCCCGGGCGAGGCGCGCCGGCTCGGCGCCGACTCGGCGCCGCCAGTCGGTGCGACGGTCCGACGGGCGGGCTCGGGAATTGGCGTCGGCGCCGGCGTCGGCGTCGGCACGAACTGGCGCTGGACCTGGCGCACCGATCCCGGATCGAGGTAGCGCATGGGCAGGCCCCGTTCGAAGCGCTTGCCGTCGGCGTGGCGCACTCGAGCCCCGAGCTGGAGATCCGACGACAGAATCTCCGGGTTGACCGCCGGGTCGGCGAGCTCCGGCGCGTGCTTGAAGGCCCGCTCGTAATGCTCCATGGCGGCGCGACCGTTGCCGGTCTGCTCCTCGAGCAGCCCGCGGTAGAAATTGGCCCAGCCGTGACCGCTCTGCCGGTCGAGGCACTTCTTGTAGGCCGATTTCGCGCCTGGAAGATCGCCTTCCCGGTGCTTCACGAGACCGATCCGGAACCACGCCTCGGACATCTTCGGATCCATCTTGAGCGCCTGCTTGAAGAAGTCGATGGCGTCGTTGGGCCAGCCTCGGTAGAACAGCATGGTGCCGAGATCGACGAGCTCCTCGGGGCCCAGCTCGCCCGCCTCGGCGCGCTGCCAGTAGGTCCGGATGGTCTCGTCGCCCGGGTCGCCGACGACCAACCACTTGACGAAGATCGGGTCCTTGGCCGCGACGTCGAAGGCCAGACAGACGACCACCACGACCGCCATGATCTTCGCGATGCTTCCCAGACTCATGTCGTAGACTCCCGTTGGCGCACCTTGCGCGCCGCGAGCTTCACCTTACCACCCTCGACCCGGACCTCGAACTGGACCTGCCGACCGAGCTTGGTCTGCAGCTGATCGCGCTGCTGCTCGAGCTGTCGGTCGAACTCGGCGCGGCCGAGGCGGACGTGGTGCCCGAGCTGCCGCTTGGCCTCGACGTAGCGGTCGAACAGCGAGCCGCGCTCACCGTCGTCTACGGAGGTCACGGTCGGACCGTTGGACTCCTCGACGTGCGGGTAGCTCCGCGACGACGACATCCGGTCCGCGCTCGCCAACCGCCCCTCCTCGCGCTCGCGCAGCATGCGCTCCCAGTTCTGCGAGTAGGTCATGAACCGGTGCTGGAGCTGCTCGACCCGGAACTGGTCCGCCCGCCGGTTGAAGGTGTGCTCGGCGAGGGTGCGCAGCCGCTGGGCAAAACGCGTCCGCTCGATCTCGGGCGGCACCCGGAGCTGGCCGGCGAAGAACCGCTCCCAGTTTTTGACGTGCTCGCGTAGATCGCGCTCGAGCATCTGGATCTTCTGCTCGAGTTCCATCCTCACCCCCAATCCGCCCTCCGACGCCGGCCGCGGCGCCGCAGCCCCGACCCAATCCGGATCGATCGACCGGGCTACAATGAGCTCCGTGCACTCTCAGTATCGCACCATCCCGGCGATCCACCGTCTGCTCGAGCTGCCGGCCCTGAGCGACGCGGCCGACCGGCTCGGGCGGCGGCCGGTGATGGACGCCTGCCGCCGGGCGGTCGACGCCCTGCGCCGGGACATCGCCTCCGGCGCCGTCGCCGGCGACCGGGTCGCGGCGGCGTGCGCCGACCTCGAGCGCGTGATCCTCGACGAGCTCGAGCGTGCGACCGGTCCCGCCTACCCGAGCGTGATCAACGCCACCGGGATCCTGATCCACACCAACCTCGGTCGGTCGCCCCTGCCCACCGACCGGCTTGTCGCGATGGACGCCTACCTGGCGCTCGAGTTCGATCTCTCGACCGGCAGCCGCGGCCAGCGGCTCGGTCCACTGCGGCACCGGATCGCCGAGGTCTGCGGCGCCGAGGCCGCGGTCATGGTCAACAACAACGCCGCCGCTCTGCTGCTCATCCTCAGCGCCCACGCCGCGGGCCGCGAGGTCATCGTGTCGCGGGGTCAGCTGATCGAGATCGGCGGCTCGTTCCGGCTGCCCGACGTGATGACCGCGTCGGGCTGCCGATTGGTCGAGGTCGGCTGTACCAACCGCACCCACCTCGCCGACTACCGGCGCGCCGTCGGCGACGCCACGGCCGCGATCCTGATCGCCCACCAGTCCAACTTCCGGATCGTCGGCTTCACCACCGAGCCCTCCATCGCCGAGCTCTCGGAGCTCGCCCACGACCACCGGCTGCCGCTCATCGTCGACCAGGGCTCGGGCTGTCTGCACGATCTGAACCACTGGCAGCTGTCGCCGGAGCCGACAGTTTCCGAGCTGCTCGCGGCCGGCGCCGACCTGGTCTGCTTCTCCGGCGACAAGCTGCTCGGCGGGCCCCAGGCCGGCATCGTCGTCGGTCGCCGCGAGCTGGTCGAGCCCCTCGGCCGCCACCCGCTGTACCGCGCTCTCAGGCCCGACAAGACCGCGCTCGTTCTGATGGACCAGACGCTCGCCGCCCACCACGCCGGCCGGCTCGAGGAGATCCCGCTCTATGCCATGATGGCCGCGACCACCGATCAGCTGGCCCGGCGCGCCCGCCGGCTCGCGCGCTGGCTCCGCGACAACGACGTCCCGGCCCGTGGCCGCCGGATGCGCGCCGCTCTCGGCGGCGGCACGACGCCGGAGGAGACCCTGCCGAGCTACGGACTCGCCGTCGAGGGCGGTCAACGGCTCGCCGGTGCGCTGAGAGACACCGACCCGCCGGTCATCGGGCGGCTGGCCGACGATCGGGTCCTGCTCGACCTGCGCACGGTCCGCCCGGATCAGGACCGCATCCTGGAGCGCTCGATGATCGCCGCCTACAGCAGGCTCAGCGACCGCCACGACTCCGGCAGGTAAAGCCACAGGATCACCGCGACCGCGAGGAAGGTGCCGAAGGGCAGCGCGGTCTTTCCCGAGCCCCTGCCGGCGATGATGAGCGCGCCGCCAACCGCCGCGCCGAGCACCGCCGCCACCACCAGCACCAGCAGGCAGCCCTCGAGACCGACCACGGCGCCGATCGCCGCCAGGTACTTGACGTCGCCCCAGCCCATGCCCTCGATGCCGCGCAGCAGCTTGTACAGCACGATGACGGTCATCGGCAGCGCCGCGCCGACGACCGCCCCCGCCAGCGAGTCGACGAAGCCGGTCAGACCGCCGAACCACGAGAACACGAGGCCGAACGCGATCGCGGGGTAGGTCATGACGTCGGGCAGGATCTGGTGCTCGAGATCGATCAGTGCGAGCGCCAGCGACAGCCAGGCGAAGACCACGACCTCGACGGTGACGGGCCCGAGACCCCAGCGGGCGACACCGAGGGCCGCGAGTGCGCCGGCAGCGGCCTCGACCAGCGGGTAGCGCAGCGAGATCGACGTCGAGCACGACCGGCAGCGACCGCGGAGCACCAGCCAGGACACGATCGGCAGGTTGTCGTACCAGGCGATGGCCGACGCGCACTCGGGGCAGGCCGAACCAGGCCGGACGATGGACAGTCTGCGCGGCACGCGGTGGATGACCACGTTGAGAAAGCTCCCGACCACCGCCCCGAGGACGAAGGCGAAGAGCATCAGGACCGGTTGCGTCCAGTCAAGCATCGATAGAGCTCCTCGAGCCGGCGCACCATCTCGTCACGGTCAAAGGCTTCGAGACCATCGGCCGCTCCGGCGGCCAAGCTCCGACGGCGGTCGCCCGAGCTCAGGATACCGAGCACCGCCCGAGCCAGGGCCGGCGGATCGCCGGGCGGCGCCAGCTCGCCGTTGAAGCCGGGCCGGACCACTTCCGGGGTGCCGTCGACCGCCGTCGCCACCACCGGCACCCCGGCCGCCAACGACTCGACAACCGAGCACGGCAACCCCTCGTGGCGGGACGACAGCACCGACACGGCGGTCGCCGCCAGCAGGCCGGGAACGTCGTCCCACCAGCCGGTGAATCGAATCCGGTCGGCGAGCCCGAGCTCGGCCGCGAGCGCCTCCGCGTCACCGCGCAGGGGCCCGTCGCCGGTCATGACGAAGCACGCGTCCGGCTGCTCTGAGGCAATCATCGCCGCGGCCCGGACGAAGTCGAGAGGCGCCTTCTGGGGCTTGAAGTTGCCGATCTGGACCACCAACGGCGCCGACCAGGGCAGGCCGAGACGGGCGCGCACCGACCCGTCGTCGTCGACATCGCGAAAACGATTGAGATCGATCCCGGCCCGGATCACCGACGCGCGGTCGGGGCGCCACAGACCGAGCTCGACCCCGGCCGCCAGATTGCGCTCGGAGACCGCGACGAAGTGGTCCGTCCAGCGCGCCGCGAGCCGCTCGACGGCAACGAAGAGGGCGCGTTTCGTGGCCGACTGCAGCGGGGTGAAGCCGAAGCCGTGGACGGTGTGGACGACGACCGGGACCCGCTCGCGTCGAGCCGCCAGCCGGCCGAGCACCCCGGCCTTGGACGAGTGGGTGTGGACCACCTGGGGCCGGAAGTGGCGGATCGCCCGCCGCAGCCCGGCAAGTGCGCGCAGGTCCCGGATCGGGCTGACCGGCCGCACCAGATCCGCGATCTCGTAGCGCGCGACGTCCTCGAGCCTGCGCGCCTGGTGGTCGAGGGCGTCGCCCGGGCCCCACGCCAGAGCGGCGTCGAAGCGCTCACGGTCGAGGGTGGCGGCGGTGTGCAGCGCGACCCGCTGGGCGCCGCCGAGCTCCAACCGGGTGATGACGGTCAGGACCCGGACCCGCGGCGACGTCATCCCGCCCCACCGGCCAGCCGGCGCGCCGCCGCCATGCCGTCGAGGATGGCGTCCTCCATGGCCGAGTACTTCCACTCCGCCCACCGCCCGGCGAGCCGGACCCCGTGTCCGCCGAGCCACCGGCGCAGCGTCGCCACCGCCTGCCGCCGATGGTGGTCGAACACGACGTAGGCGGGGTCGACCATGGTCAGCCGGCGAACCTCGACGGCGTTCGGGTCGATAAGCCCCGACGCCGCCAGGGCGGCCTCGGACTCCGCGGCGACGGCGTCGACGTCGCCCGAGCCCGGGTCGAGGCTGACCTCCACCGACACCGTGTGGCAGCCGTCCGGCGCCAAGCGGCCGTGGTTGGACGGGAAGCCGACCCGGTAGTAGGGCAGCTCGGGGTCGGGGAAGTAGCGCCAGTGCTCGTCGACCGGCGCCCGGCCGCGGACGCCGAGCGCGATGTTGAGCACACGCACCCAGCGCAGCGCCCGCCGCGCCTCGGCGATCTCGTCGGGCAGAGGGTCCGAAACCATGTCGACGAGCGCCGGCAACGAGGTCGTCGCCACTGCCGCGTCGTAGTCCACAAGGTCGCCGTCGGCGAGCTCGAGCCGGTGCTCGGCCAGGCCGACGCGGACGACCTCGGCGCTTCGGCGCAGCTCGGGCACCCGGGCGGCGACCCGGTCGGGCAGCAGCCGGATGCCGCCCGTCTCCGGATAGCGGAAGACCGCGTTGTAGCCGACTTGCTCATCATGCAGGCCGAGCGCGCCGTCGACCACCTCCTCGAGATCGGGCTTGGGCACGTAGCGCCCGACCCAGTCCAGGCTCAGCTCGTCGGGCTCGGCGCGATAGAGCTTGCGGTTGTAGGGAAAGAAGAAGTGCTCGGCGAGACCTTGTCCGAAGCGATTCAGCACCCAGTCGCTGAAATTCGTCGGCTCGGCCTCGGGCTCGGCGGCCCACGCCCGGATGAAGCCGAGCAGGCAGTCGCGCCGGACCTCGGGCGCCAGAGAGTGGGTGTGGATCTGAATCGGGTAGGGCGTGGCGTGGTCGCCGACGACGATGGCGGCGCGGCGCTGCCAGACCCGAAGCCGCGGCCAGACGTCGAGCTCGGTGAGGTAGGCCTCGGTTTCGGGCCGGCAGACGTGGAGCAGGTGGCCGGTGTGGTCGAAGACGTAGCCCGACGCCTCGATGCTCCGGCAGGCGCCGCCGGGCTCGGTTTCGCGCTCGAGCACCGGCGCCGCGAGCCCCGCCGCGGCCAGACGCTCGGCCGCCACCAGGCCGGTCAGGCCGCCGCCGATGACGACGATCCTCACGACGCCTCCATGTCGACCCGGCCGAGCCAGATCAAGAGGGCGAGAACGACCACGCCGACCGCGCCGGTGACGATCAGCGTGTTTCGGACATCGAGGGAGAGGATGACCAGGCCGACGGCGCCGAGGACCACCGCCGCACCGTAGCACGCGAGCACCGCGGCCACCGTGGAGCCGCCCAGACGCTTGCGCAGCCGCAGCGGGATGTGGTCCGGGCTGCCGTAGTAGATCTTCCTGCCGGCCCGCGCCCGCAGCACCATGACGTAGAAGGTGTCGACGATGGGCAGGGCGAGGAAGAACAGCGGAGCGAGAAACCCGAGCCGGTTGTGCGCGGTGTAGTCCATGACCATGGCCAGCGAGCCCAGGGTGAGCCCGATGAACAGGCTGCCGCAGTCGCCGAGGTAGATCTCCGCGGGGTGGAAGTTGAAGCGAATGAAGCCGAGCAGCGCGCCGATCAGCGCGACGGTGAAGAACGCGACCACCAGGCGGCCGTTGACCAGCGCCACCACCAGCAGATAGGTGCCTGCGATCACCCCGAGGCCGCTCGCCAGCCCGTCCATGACGTCGGACAGGTTGAAGGCGTTGGACATGCCGACCAGCCAGAGGATGGTGAGACCGACCCGCGCCCACCACGGAATGAAGATGATCTGGAGCATGACCCCGGCCTTGAGCAGGACGAAGACCGCCACCGCCTGGCCGATGACCTTCGGCTTCGGGGTTAGGGCGCCGAAGTCGTCGATCAGCCCGACCATGGTGACGATGGTCGAGGCGAGCAGCATGGCGAGCAGCTCGTGGTCGAACTCGAAGGTCATGCCGATCGACAGCAGAAAGGCGACGAAGACCGCGAGCCCGCCGAGGTAGGCGACCGGAGCGGAGTGGTTCTTGAGCTGCCCGTCGGGCCGGTCGACGACCCCGAAGCGGATCGCCGCGTCGCGCGCCATCGGCGTGCCGACCAGCGCGAGCAGGTAGGCGAGAAAGAAACCGAGCAGCAGCTGGATCACCATGGCAGGTCCCGAAGCCTCCGGCGCGGGCCGCTCGTCGAGCGCGCCCGCCACGCGCCCGCCACCAGCGCCCGCCGGCGGGCGACGGCGGCGGCGAGACCCGGCCGACGGACGACCCCGAGCGTCGTCAACGCCGCGTCCCAGACCAAGAGTAGGGGCAGCCGCAGGGCGAGATCAAGGATGTGGAGGTGGCGGATCAGGGTCGCCCACCGGTTGGTGACGATGCACGCCTCGAGCGCGACCGGCCGCCGCCAGCGCAGCGGGCCGGATCCCGAGGCGGCGCCGGCGCCGCGACGGTGGATCGCCACCGCGTCGGGAAGGGCCGCGACGCCGTACCCGGCGTTGGTCAGCCGCCAGCCGAGCTCGAGATCCTCCCAGAAGCAGAAGAAGGGCGCCGCCCAGGGTCCGTCGGGCCCGGCCACCGCGTCGAGAGCGGCGCGCCGGAACACCGCAAGCGCGCCGCACGCGGCGAGCACCGGTCGCGGCTCGAGCAGCTCGTCGGTCAACGGCCCGCCGTAGCCCCGGTCACGGACCTCGAGGGCGAGCGGGCGCAGCACCTGGCCGACGCTGTCCACCGTCACGCCGTCTGATCGCATGAGCCGGGGTGCGACCCCGCCGAGACCCGGGTTCGCCGCCAGCGCGTCGGCCGCCAGCTCGAGGCAGTCGGGCTCGACCACGACGTCGGGGTTGAGGCCGGCGACGACGTCGACGTCGTCGGCCAGCGCCGCGAAGCCGCGGTTGCAGCCGCCGGCGAAGCCGGTGTTGGTGTCGAGGGCGAGCAGCTCGATGCGGTCATCGGCGACGGCCTCGACGACCTCGCGCGAGCCGTCGGACGAGTGGTTGTCGACGACCACGATCCGGGCGACGCTCCGGGCCGCGGTGAGCGCGGCGAGGCAGGCCGGCAGGTCGCCGGCCGAGTCGTAGCTGACCACCACCACGCCGATGGCGGCGGTCACGGCGGCACACCGGCGCTCGACGACTCGAGACGGGCCGAACTCCGCCCGGGACGATGGCACAACGTGTCGGACATCTGGAAAAGTATCTCACCACGGCGCGGGTCCTGCCACAATGGGCCCGGTGAGCTCTCCGACCCTGCCCCTCCTGACCGACCGGCCGTGGCTGCAGGGAGCGGTGCTCGCGGTCGTCGCCGTCGCCGTGCTGTCGCCCAACCTGGGCGCCGGCTTCGTGTGGGACGACCGGCAGCAGATCGTCGACTCGCCGACCATCGACCAGGCGTCGGCGCCGGTGCGCTATCTGTCGCTCAGCGTTGCCGCGTCGTACGGCTCCTCGGGCCGCGGCGCCGACGGCGTCGACACCTACCGGCCGCTGTTCTTCATCACGCTGTGGCTCGTCCACCGGATCAACGGCGCCGATCCGTTCTGGTTCCACCTGGCGGTGCTGATGGCCCACCTCGCCGCGAGCCTGCTGCTGTGGTCGGTCGCGCGCCGGTGGCTCGGGTCCGACCTCGCGGCGGCCGCCGCGTTCGCCGTCGTCGTCGTCCACCCGGTGACCGCCGAGGCCTACCTGTGGCCGTCGGCGATCTCCGAGCCGCTGGCGGTGGCCGGCCTGCTCGGCTGCGTGCTGCTGCTCGACCGCTTCGGACGGGCCGACGGCTCGACCGGAATCGCCGCCGCCGGAGCGGGGCTCGCCCTGCTGCTCGGGTTGCTCGCCAAGGAGGCGGTGGTGACCGCCCTGCCGGCGCTGACGATCTACCTGTGGCGGGTCCGGGGCGTCCGGCTCCGCGCCCTGGCCGGTCCGTGGCTGGCGGTCGTGGTCTTCCTCGCGCTGCGGGTCTGGGCCCTCGCTGGGCTCCAGGCCACCGGCAGCGGCGCCGGACAACGCCTCGAGGCGCTGTCTCACCTGCCGGTGCTCGTCCTCGACGGGCTGCGCGCCATGGTCACCCTGCAGCCGGTCGGGATGCGCCAGCTGTACTGGGACTACCGGAGCGTCGACTGGCCGGCGAGCGCCGCGGCGCTCGCGGTCGTGATCGTCCTCGCCGTGCTCGCCTGGCGGCTCCGCCGCCGGCTGCCGCTCGCGGCCACCGCCCTGGCGGTCACCGTCTGCATGCTGACGCCGGTGGCGCTGGTGTCGACGGTGCCGGGCTGGGGCGGCTTCGGCCGCTACCTCTACCTGCCGTGGGCGATCACCGCCCTCGCCCTGGCCGAGATCGGGCGCCTCGTCGCGCCGTGGCTCGCCCGGCACGCGCCGCGGCTGCGCGCCGGCGTCACGGCGGTCGCAGTGGTCTTCCTCGCCCTCGAACTGGTCGGGCTCCGTCACGCGCTGAGCGTGTTCTCCTCCCAGGAGAGCCTGGCCCGTGCCGCCGTCGAGCTCCAGCCCGACGCCCCCGACGGCTGGCTCTGGCTCGGCAATCACCACCTCGAAACCGGCGACCTGCCGGCCGCCGCGCGGTGCTACGCCGAGGCCGTCGCCGTCGCCCCCGGGCTCTACGACGCCCGCCAGAACCTGGCCGCCGCGCTCTACTACCTCGGCCGACCCGGCGACGCCCTCGAGCACCAGCGCATCCTCCGCGAGCAGCACGGCGTGACCGCCGACAGCGCCGTGATCGCCGCCCGCGCGCTGATCGACCTCGGCCGACCCGACGAGGCGGCGGTCTGGCTGCACGACGGCCTCGTCCTCGATCCCGACCACGCCTTCCTGCTCGAGCTCGAGCGCACCCTGGTCAACGGCGGCCCCGAGCCGCCACCTCGCTGAGGATCGCCTCCATCCGGTCGACGTGGCGACCGATGGAGAACTCGGCCCTGGCGCGCTCGGCCGCCGCCTCGCCCATCCGCCGCCGCAGCTTTCCATCTCCGGCGAGCCGGACCATCCGCTCGGCCAGCGCCTCGACGTCGCCGGCCTCGACCATGAACCCGGTCTCGCCCTCGACGACCATCTCCGGCACGCCCCCGACCCGGGTCGCCACCACCGGCCGGCCCGCGGCCATGGCCTCCATCACCGAGCGCGGCAACGGGTCCGGCCAGCGGCTCGGAATCACCGCGACATCGATCGCCGCGAGCAGATCGGCGACGTCGGCTCTCGGCGGCAGCAGCCGAAACCGCTCGGGATCCGAACAGCGCCCGACCGCCTCGGCGAGCTCGCGCCTGGCCGTCTTTGGACCGTCGCCTGCCATGACCACCCAGAGGTCGTCGACCGTGGCCATGGCCCGCAACGCGGCGGCCACCAGATCGAGTGAGCCCTTGTGCTCGACGAGCTGGGCGAAGAATCCGACCGCCACTCCGGCTTCGGGAAGCCCGATGTCCGCGCGCAGCGCCGACCGGTCGCGGGAAGGGCGAGCCGGATCACAGCCGTTGTGGACGACCTCGATCCGCTCGCCGAGACCCTCGTCGGCGATCCAGCCGGCGACCGCATGGCTCACGGCCACGATCCGGGTCGCGTCCCGGCCGAGCCGGCGAGCGAACCACCTTCGCCTTCGACCCGGCGGCAGAATCTCCCGGATGTGCCAGACCACCGGCAGCCCGAGAGACCGCGCCGCCGCCGCCCCCTTGAGCTGGGGCAGGCAATTGACGTGCACGACCTCGGGCCAGAACCGGTCGAGCCAGACCGTCATCCGCCGCACGCCGGGGTCCGGCGCGCGGAAACGCAGGTAACGAACGACCTGCTTCGACAACGGCTGCTCTCCCCACTGCACCAGCCACGCAGGGCGGCTCGGGATCGTCGCCATCTCGACCCCGGCAGCCGCGAGCTCGGACGCGAGGCACCAGGGCCCGGGCGCGACAACCCCGACCTCGTGACCGCGCTTTCTCAGGGCGGCGGCGAGAGCGGCGAGGCTGCGCTCGGCGCCGGTCGGCGCCGACCGTGAGGCGTGGTGAGAGATCGCGGCGAGTTTCACGGGTGCTCCGTGCCGGCGCGGCCGGTGACGCGGCCGAAGCTGATCATGCCGAGATCCGAACCGAATCTCGAGCGCGACGCAGCGCCCGCATCGGCGCGGTGATCACGTCGCGCCCGCCTCGGCCGAGCACGAGCAGCGTCATCGACAACCCCATGCCCCGATACCAGCTCATCTGCCGCGTCCGCCAACTGCCCCAGCGGGGTGCGAGCCGAGAGTCGATCTCGTCGCGAGTCAGTTGCCGGGCCAGTTCGAAGGCCTCGATGAGTGCGGGATCGCTCCGATTGACGGCGGTGGCCGGGAGCCGGCCACGAAAGACAAGATCGGCGCCCCAAAGCGCGAGACCGAGCCGGGGGTCCGGATTCCTCCGTGCGTGGCGCCACAATCGAACCAGGGCCTGCCAATTGGTGCGCGCTCCGTACAGCTGACGGTCGGACCAGTCGAACGGCCGCTGGCATGCCTTCATGGCGCGGTGCACGCCGAAGAAGAACGCCTGGAAAGGACTCGGGTCGGGACCGTGGAAGACCACCGGTGGCCAGGGGTGCTCGATGACGAGCTTGCGACCCGGGAATACCGGGTCCGGATCAGTGAACAGCCCCGACCCGTCCGATCGCCATCTCACCCGCGGGCTGAACGCATGAACGCCGATGATCGTCGAGTCTGTGAACCAGTCCTCGACACCCAGCACGAGGTGGTCGAGCTCCGGGTCCTGGTCGAAATACCCTGCGATCCGCTTGAGGACATCCGTGTCCGCCAACACCATATCGGCGTCGAGCTTGACGAACAGGTCGGCGTCGCCCGCTCGGTAAACGACTGTTCGGTACAGCGCAGCGTGCGCTTCGGCGTTCGCCATGTCTTCGATCAGCAGGTGTTTCGTCGATCCGCCTCGTTGCGCAGCGACAGAGCGACGACATTCGGCGAGTTCGTTCTCGCCACTGGCAAGGGTCAACACCAGGATCCGTGGTTCGGCGATGCCGGTCACAGCCTCATGGTAGCCCGTACCCGCTATCCGCACCCACGACTCGATCGATCAAGTACCATCGACGACGATGGGATCCGGCACCAGACCCGCTCGGGCTTTCGGACAAACCCGCCCCGAACTGGCTTCACTGGCCAAGCGATGCGCTCGTGGGAGAGTGTCCGTCATCATCCCCTGCTTCAACGCGGGAGCCTTCGTCGGCGATGCCATAGCTGGCGCCCTCGCCCAGCGCTGGCCGGATCTCGAGGTCATCGTCGTCGACGACGGCTCGACCGACGACAGCCGAAAAGTGGCCGAGGGGTACGCAGAGCAGGTCCTCACGATCCGGTCCGATCGTGGTGGCGCGCCGAAGGCGCGGAACCTCGGTCTGCAGGCCGCAACCGGGGAGTTCATCCAGTTCCTCGATGCCGACGACGTCCTGCTCGCCGACTCGATCGGCGACCGCGCGATCGCACTCGGTGAACACAGCTCGGCGATCCACGCCGTGTTCGGCGATCGG
The DNA here is from genome assembly GCA_964641415.1 of uncultured Thermoanaerobaculia bacterium. Classification (GTDB taxonomy): domain Bacteria; phylum Acidobacteriota; class Thermoanaerobaculia; order Thermoanaerobaculales; family Sulfomarinibacteraceae; genus JAHECW01. The sequence goes on from CAZXMW010000008.1 coordinate 65,756, forward strand.
GAGTTCGTCGAGCACCTGTCCGGCAGAGTCTGCGGCCGCACCTCACACGCCGACTGGCCGGAGCCCGATCCTCTCGCACACCTCATCAGGAACAACATTCACACCGAATCGCCGCTCCACCGTCGCAATCGGCTGTACGAGATCGGAGGCTTCGACGAGACCCTGCCCTGCTCGCAGGAGCTCGATCTCCACATTCGCCTGCTGCTCGCGGGGGCTCGGATGGTCTACCTGCCGAAGGTGGTGGCCCGGGCTCGAGCTCACCGGGGCTCGGACCGGATCGAGAACGCGCCGTGGTGGCGTGAGGATCCCGACCGGCACCTGCGCATTGTCGAGCATCATCGCCGGCTGATCACGGGCGCCGGCGACCAGTTGTTGAGCCGCGATGTGCAGCGAGCATTGTCCTTCAAGCTCTGGTCGCGAGGGATGATCGCCGGTCGAAACGGAGCGTTCAAGGTCAGTCGGCGGTACTTCAGAGAAGCTCGACGATACAGCTCGCCGCTGCAGCCCGAAGGATCGTTCGGGCTTCGCCTGTGCCACCGTCTCCTCGGTCCGACCGCAACCGCGTGGGCGCTCTATCACAAACAACGTACCGCGAGTCGACTTCATCGAGGCTGACGGATGTGCGGAATCGCAGGCTATGTGGTCGCCGACCGCCGGACGGGCACTGCCACCATCCGCACGGCTCTCGACCGCATGCGTCATCGCGGCCCCGACGACGAGGGGTTTGTTCTCATCGATCCCTCGACGTCCTCCGTCGTCGACGTTGTGACCGGCTCGACGATGGCGGGCGTCCGCAGCAGACCCGGCCCGCCGGACCCCGAGAGCGTTCCGCACCGTATCGGCCTCGGACACCGCCGTTTCGCACTCGTCGACCCGGGACCGTCGGGCCACCAGCCGTTCACATCCCGTGACGGATCGGTCCGGCTGACCTGGAACGGTGAGATCTACAACTACATCGAGCTGCGCCGCGAGCTCGAGGTGTCGGGCCACGTCTTCGCGACCCCGTCGGACACCGAGGTCTTCGTCAACGCCTACCTCGAGTGGGGCACGGGTTGCTTCGAGCGGTTCATCGGCTTCTGGGCCGCCGCTCTGTACGACTCGCGGAAAAAGACCGTGCTGTTGAGCCGGGATCGGGTGGGCAAGGCCCCGCTCTACACCTGTCGGACACGCTCCGGGCTCTACTGGGCCTCGGAGCTCGGCGCGCTCCGATCGCTGGTCCCGGAGACCGTCGTCTGGTCGGTCCGCACCCAGTCCGTCGTCGACTTCCTCTACTGGGGGATTCGCGACATCGACGGCTCGACCTTCTATGACGATGTCGCGACCTTTCCCGCTGCGTCGTATGGCTGGGTCGACGACGGCCCCCTCACACCGGTACCGTTCTGGCGATTACCCGACCGGCGTCTCAGCACCCGCGAGATCTCGGCCGACGAGGCCGCCCGCGAGGTCCGTACGGCCCTGACGGACGCGGTCAGAATCCGGCTCCGGGCGGATGTGCCGATCGGGGTCCAGATCAGCGGCGGGCTCGACTCGTCGAGCATCCTCGCGCTCACTGCCGGCTTGACCGATCGTGTCGCCGCCTACACCGTCGCGTTCGACCAACCCGATGCCAACGAAGAACCGTTTGCCCGCGCAGTCGCCGAGCGCCACTCGAAGGTGGTCGACTATCGCGTGCTGTCGCCCCCGATGACCGACCCCGCCGAACGGATGGCAGCCTTCGTCGAGCTCATGGGCGAGCCCTTCCACTCGCCCAACCAGATCACCAACCACTTCATCTGGAAGACCATCCGCGACCAGGGTCTGCGCGGTGTCCTGTACGGCGCGGGCGGCGACGAGGTCTTCGCCGGCTACCCGGCCGAGTACGGCCACCCGCATCTGAGATGGCTGCTCCGGCGCGGTCGGTTCCTGGAGACGTTGCGGGAGTTCGCCGCCTTCCCCAAGCGCTACCACGATGATCGCGTCAAGGACCTCGTGATTCGCGCGCTTTTCACGGCGAGCCCGGCCAGGGAGGAACGGGGGCGCCGACATCCCGTCCCGAAAGAGATCGACCCGTGCGTGATTCCCCAGGCCGACCGAACTCCGACCGCCGCGCCCATCGAGCTCGAGGCACGCCTCAGGGACAACTTCGCCCGGCGACTGATCCCCTACTGGACGCACATCGACAACCAGAACAGCATGGGCGTCCCGATCGAGCTGCGTTGCCCCTTCCTCGACCACCGCGTCGTCGAGCTCGGCTTCCAGCTTCCCATCGAGTACCTCATCCACCGGGGCTGGACCAAGTGGATTCTCCGGCGCGCCATTGAGGAGGATCTCCCCGACGTCGTGACCTGGCGCCGGCACAAGATGGGCTTCCCGTTTCCGCTGCAACGGTGGCTCATTGAGTCTGCAGATCGGCTAGTCTCGCTGCTGCCCGAATCGGCAGGGTCCTTCATCAACCCGGTCAGTCTCGACACCAACTACGGTTTACTCAACAAGCTGAACCCAGAATACCTCTGGAAGGTCCTCGCACTCGGTCTGTGGTCGACTCGTCCATCCGTGTGAGGCTAGAGGGGCTTTCGTGCCGCCTCGAAAAGGGCGTCCCGGAGGCGGCCGAGGCTCCGCTCGGCGGAGTAGTAGTTGATTATGTGTTGTCGCCCAGCTTGCCCCGTGGTTGATGCCAATGCAGGCTCACGAGCGAGCTGGATCATGCGTTCGGCCATCCCGTCTACGTCTCCCTCTTCGACGAGAAAGCCACTCGAACCGTCGACAACCGCATCGTTGATGCCCCCATGTCTCGTAGCGACCACCGGCAACCCGCAGGCCGAGGCCTCGAGCACCGCAACCGGTGTTCCTTCCGAGTCACCATCGGCCGCGGTTCGGGAGTGCTGGACAAAACACCGGGCCCTCCGCATCCACCGGACCACCTCATGGTGGGAGACACTGCCAGGAAGCTGAACCCGTTCAGAGACGGTCAGGGACTTCGTATGCTCGCATGCGGCGGAATAAAGCGGTCCGTCGCCGAGCATCACTAACCGCGCGTCGGGCACGGCAGCCGCGACCCGCGCGAAGGCGTCAATCGTCAAAAGCGGCCCCTTCTTTTCCACGAACCGTCCGAGAGCGAGAAAGATTGGCGGCGTCGCACCGGGATTTGCACCGTGGAACCGGCGGACGTCAACCCCACAGGGGTTGCAGACGACGTTTTCCGGCGGCGCTCCCAAGCGATGAAGCTGACGACGCATGTGCTCGGAGACCACAACGATCCGGGCCGCCATCAGAAACAGCCGTCGGTAACTCTCACTGAGCCGGAGCAGGGTCGGCTTTCGATATGCGTCGAAGCCGTGGAAGTGGACCACCAACGGAGTCCGCGATACAGAACACGCATCCATGATCTCGATCGCGGTAGTGGCGTACTCCGCGAGCACCACGTCGATTCGCTGTCTGCGCAGAAAAAGGCCCAGCTGTCGTGCGTAGAGCCGGTTTGGGAGCCGTCGCCCGACGGCACCAATCGCACGGTTCCGTCCGATTCGAAAAACCCGCGCGACGATGTCGCCAACCCCTCGGGCCACCCCGGAGAGAATGCCGCAGTCATCGCCGACAAAGAGCGGTCTCGGCGAACCCCAGACCACCAGCGGATCATCGACCAGCCCACAGATATGGGCATCAATGAAGGACTCGGACACGACGTCCCGCTCGGGGATGACGACCGCTAAACGGAGATTCCGTTCAGTCATCGCGTCGACCGCCTCGAACGGCGGCTTCATCACCACAGAAGGTGTCCAAGGGCGTTCCTCCCAAGATCGATCGAACCCGGGTCAAGATCTCCCTCCGATCCATGTCTGGGTATCCATTGAGACCAACCACGACATCCGCCCACTCCGCCCAAATCGGGCTGCGTTCCAGTGCCCGCTCGAAGTCGAGGGTCAACGCGAACCGGACCCCGCGATCGATGATCTCGGTCAACCAGCTTTCCTGTACATACTGAGCAAGGGTCACGAGGTCCTTCAGATTGACCACGTGGTACTCGTCCGCCAGCATGGTCAGACCGACGTCACGGTCAAGATAGCCGCTGGGGAAAACCAACCCGTTCGCCCTTCGACGCATCCACCAGTAAACCGGGGTCAGCCCACGGTATGCGACGAATCGGAGCACCCGTTCGACCAAACCGTGCGGAGCCTTCCAGGCGAGCAGACGTGGCAGATGTCGATCCACCAGTCGTAGCGGACCGGCACCGAACTCGAGTCCGAGCACTGCCTCGAGTGCATCGATTCCGCGACGCAATGTATCCTCGTACCAATCGGCATCGATCCAACCGGAGTGCTGTATGCGCGCCAGCACGCACAACGCCTGGACGTGGGTGTTGAGACAGAGCGAGTTGGTCCGGGACCGGCCGAAAACCGGTTCGTCGAATTCGAGTGGACGAGTGTGCTCGGCCGAGTCATGGAGAAACCACAGACCCGCACCAGGGAGCTCTTCTGTCAGGTCATCCACGGCGTAGCGGACCACTCGATCGACGGCCTCGGCGAGTTGGGGATCGGGGGCCACGTCGTGCTCCGACAACAGGAGATCGACCCCGTCCCACAGCATCCGCGCGTGGACCTCGGGTTCCTCGTTCCAGAACCCGTGACGCCACGATCCGTCCTGGCCCAGATCGAAGCACACAGTCCAGGCGGTGACTCGCGCCAGAATCCGGCCGAGCTCCGAACCTTGGGTGACATGCAGTGTCTCGAGATAGTTCCACCAGGCCAGCGCACACTGTTGGCAGCGAAACCGACCGTGTCCGTCGTCGCGGGGGTCGAAAATACTGCCGTCGATCAGGTACCGCCAGAGATCCGTCGGCGACGTCGCCTCGAACCAATCGGATTTCACGACACGTTCACCGGCGACCCCGTCAGATCGAAGAATCTCGCTTGCACCTACCAGCCCGCCATCGGCGAACGCCACGACCGGCCAGAAGACCGTGACCCGCCGATCCGAAGTCAGTCGAAGGCGGAGGGTCGGACAAGCCTCGACATCGGTGGTCGCCGCCAGTGATGCATCCGTGTCTTCGACGAGGCGGCCGTGCTCGTCCATTTCACCGATCACCGCCGCCCGAGGGAACCAGAGCATCGGTGCCTTTCCGACGCCGCCCCGGGTGATGAGGATGCCAAGACGGTCGGCGGAACACAGCTCTGAGGTGTCGGCGGCCAGAGCGATCTCCACGGAGTCGGTCCCGGAGACCGGCGACCAGCGGCAGAAACGGACCTCTACCCCGTCGTCGGGGAGGGCGAGCACGAGCTGTTCGAACTCTGGGGAGGTCCACCGGAGCTCGAGTTGTGCGACCGCCGAGCTCTCCAGTACAGTCGTTTTCAGCGGTTCGTCGTCGAGTACGATCATCGTGGTGTCACCCGGCTCGGGCATCGGCTCCCCGTTCTCGGATCCGCAGGGACGACGTTCACGCAGACCCCGTTAGAACGGCGTCGTAGACCTCGAGCCACCTCGGGGCCAGCCTGTCCCACGCCAGAACGTCGATCGCATGCCGCCGTGCCGCCAGCCCCCTTCGTTGCCGTTCCTCGACTGAGCCGGCGACGCGTTCGACCGCATCGACAGTCCCTGCGACGTCGCCAACGGGCAGCAGATCGGCGAACGAAGGGTCGACGTAGGAGGAAACCCCCGCGACATCGGTGGAGACGATCGGAGTGCCGCAGGCGATCGCCTCGAGGATCGCGTTGTTGGCCGTCGCATCGAGCAGGGGAAGGAGCAGCACCGTCGCCCGCCGGTAGAGCTCTCGCAACTCGATATCGCTCAACCCGGCGTGGAAACAGACAGCGTCGTGGCGTGCGATCCGGAGCAGCTCCTCTGCCGACCGGGCTGCGAGCGGGATCACGAAGTCAAACCGGATTCTCGGCTCGTCCACCACCAAACGATCAATGACATCCGAGATCGTTCGGAGATCCCTCAGCCAGTGCCCGACGATGAGACAGTGAGGGTGTGAGCCTGCGACGAACCCCTCGTTTTCCGGACAGAAAAACCCGGTATCGACACCGTGAGGTATGCAAAACACCGGCGTAGTGAGCATCTCGGACCAATACCCGGCTTCACGTTCCGTGAGCACGACGAGCCCGTCGAGCGCTCGGACGACTTCGGGTCGACCGTGGACGAGCTTCCACCACGAGCTCGGTTGGTGCGCGGTTGCGATCAACCGGCTTCCGCCGGTCTTCGAGCGGTCGGCGAGACGACCGAGATCCATCTCGAGGTACATCAGGTGGACGAGATCGGGACGATGACGGTCGACGGCCGCTTTCACCTCGCGTTCGAGGAGATAGCTCGAGGTGTCGTAGAAAGGACTGTCGCTGCACCCCCTCCGGCGCCAATCGAGATACCGCCGCCGAATCGGCCCGAGCTCGGGAGTCAATCTCGCTACATCGCAAAACCGCCACTGCCCCGCCGACCGGTCGAGAAAGTCGCACCCTCGATCGTATCCGCTGTACCGGCCCATCCAGTCGATCCTGGTTCGAGTACGGAGGACGACCCCGTCAGCCACGATCTCGCCCCCCGTCCATCACCGACCCGAGCCCCTCCGCATTCCAGGTTCTCGCGCCGTCGAAGACAGCGTCCTTGAGACAGGCTCCGGAAAAGTCGCTTTCTCCCAAGTCCGCGCCGGTGAAATCAGCACCCTCGAGTATCGCCTCTCTGAAGTCGGTCACACGAGCCTGACACCCCACGAACGACGCTCCGGTGAGATCCGAGCGTCGAAAGTTGGCTCCGATGCAGTCCGCGGTGTCGAAAACCGCGTGCCTGGCTCGGGCGCCGCGGCAGCTGGTATTGAAGAGGCTCGCCGTGGAAAGGTCTGCCTCCTCGAGCGACACGTTGCGCAGCCGTGCATCTCGCAGGCAGGATCCGCGCATGACTGCGCCGAAAAGGTCGGCGTCATCGATTTCGGCAGCGGTCAAGAGAACACTCTCGAGACGGATCCCCTGCAACGCACCGGAGACGGTAATGCCCGAAAGATCGGCCCCGCTCAGATCACATCCGACCATTTCCAGCTCGGTCCACGACGCCCTCTCCGCGCTCAAACCGCGGCAGTCGCAGTCATGGAAAGCGACGGACTTCAAACGCGAACCGTCGAGATTGACCCGCCGGAGTCGGCACCCGATAAACGACACTCGCTCGGCCACGAGATGATTGAGATCGAGGCGAGAAAGGTCACGGCGGACGAATCGAAGCTCGCTCACTAGTCCTTTGTCGAGGTCCGAGAGCTGCGCCATGAGCTCGGTTCTTCGGAGCCGTCGCGGCCGCAACAGACGATGCGAGCCGCGCCGTCGGCTGATTCGGCCGAGACGCGCGATGACCCTCCGGATCAGGGAAGGTCTGGAGATCATGCCGATCTCAACAGGCGCCACGGACGAGCGGCCGACGCCGCAACGCGGGTGATGAGATTGCCGTAACCCACCTCCCACATCAGTCGTGGATCGCCCCACCTCAGGTCGCGATACGGGTAGTGGATCCCGCCTTTGTCCCGACGAACACCGCCCTGCGTTGCGTACGACCAGATGTGGTTTCCCTCGAGCTCCTCGAGACCGCTGTCGAGCAAAGCTGCGGTGCCGTCGACCGATCCCTCAAAAACTCCCTCGGGCAACGGCTGCGGTTCGAGATCGAGCCGAGCCGTCCGATCGATGATATTGCCGTAGCCGCCCCAGACCTGGGATTCGGGTGATCGCGCGACGTTCCCTTCGTTGTCGACGCAGAGATAGAACTGGCCGGCGTAGGACAGCTTGCCGGCCGAGTTCGGGTTGGTCAGCATGAGCCGGATGCTCGTTCGATCCATGAATGACGCCACCATCCGCCGTTCCTGCTCGGTGTAGGCATCGGGGTAGGCATCCCCCTTGTAGGACCCTCGAAAGCGACGGACATGGACAAAGTACCCGTGCCGATCAAAGACCCTGAAGTGCATGTCGAACAGGGGCACATGCTCTGGATACATGACGTAGACCACCGGAGCCTCGATGCCGTGCTCGCGCAGGATGTCGAGCTGCGACAGGAACTCACGCTGGGTCACACGCTGGGTGGGGTGGAATGACGCATTGATCTCGAGCCGGCCCTCGCGAACGAGCTTGGTCGAGCACAGTCGGTCGAGGGGCGAGGAGAGGTTTGTGGTGATGATGCAGTCCCACTGCGGCTCGGAGGCGACGAGATCGAGGACGTCGAAGAAATTCTTGCCCAGGGTCGGTTCTCCGTAGGACAGGTAGAAGGTCACCCGCTGACGGCCGAAGAGAGCGAGATAACCCTCACGCCAATCGTCGATCGAGTGCCGAAAGAAGTGGTGCTTGGTTGGATAGTAGCAGTAGGGACAGCGGTAATTGCACAGCCCGTACTGGCCGTTGTACTGCCAAACGACGGTCGTCGAGACCCGCGGCATGATCGTCATAACGGTATCGACGATGAGCTCCGAGCCCGTCGTGCTGGGGTGAATTTCGTCGTCCAGCCCCGCCGAGACCGGCCGAAATCGACGTTTCCATGCACTGTTCACATCGACCACCCTCACCCGCTCCGCCCGGGCGATTTTGACCAGTTCCTGATTGTAGCGGTCGATGATGTCGCTCGTTCCGGCCGTCGAACCCTGCCAATCAGGATTGATTGTGAGGACCAGCACCCGGATCCCGCACCCGACCAGCCGTCGGATCATCGACGTCATGGACCGTGAGAACGTCGCACGGTCGACGCCCTTGCGCCAGTCGTTCATTCCGAATCCGACGATAACAACCTGCGGCCGGCGTGCGATCACCCTTTCCACACGTTCGAGACCGAGCACCGAGGTGTCGCTGACGACACCCGCATTGATCACCTCCACCTCGCGATCCGGGTACGTCGAGCAGAGCCGTCGCTCGAGAATCGGCGCCCAGGCCTTGGTGATGGAATCACCGAAAGCGACGATACGACAGGGGTTTTCCATCAGTTTTCATGATACCTCGCCCGATTCGGCGGCCGATGGGGAGGTCGGCCAGTCAAAGGACGAGGCGGAGCGAGCGAGCCGCGAACTCCCTCTGCCGGGACCGCCAACCGTCGATTGCCCGACTCGCCCGCAACGCCAATCTCGGCCGCTCGATCTCGAGCTGATCATACATTGAGAGGTAGCGCTCCTTGCTGTACTCGTCGGTTCGCAGAACCCAATCGCTCATCCCGATACTGTCCATGAAGTCCGCGGTCTTGTTGAACTGGTAGTCGAACGCGACACACGGCTTGCCGGCGCGCCAGGCGATCACCGTCGGGTGGAGTCGCTGGCTGATCACGTAGTCCATGGATGCAATCGTCGAGAACGCTTCGACAGGGTCGTCTCCCGCGATGAATTCGATATCTGCCCCAGCTCGAGCCCGCATTCGACCCATCACCGACATCGCACCCTCACGATCGCTGTCGTGGACGTTCTCCGCCAGACCGATGAAGCGCACGATTGCACCACGGAACTCGATAAAGGAGTCGACGAGTTCCGCGATCATCGTGTAGGTGCCCTCGTTGTCGAGGTACTGAACCTCTCCGGTCTTCCCCATCGACCGGACCATGACCCCCACTGAGAATCCTTCCACCGTATCGACCTGCGGCACCGGATCGAATGCCAACCCGGGGTCACCAATGATCTCAACCCCGTCAACCCCGTTTGCTGCGCACCGTTCGCGCGACAACGCTCCCCTCACCCCGATCATTGAAGAACGCGACAGGAGTTTTTGGAAACGGGCGCGCTCGGCACCATCGAGCGGCTCGCTCGGACCGCGGTATCCGGTACCGAAAACCACCATCGGAATACGTGGTCCGGTGAGCGCCGAGGCTATGGCGGGGACCCTCGGCCCGAGGAGGGTACCGCCGCCAATCACCACGAGATCCGCGTCGTCGTCCTCGGCGAACTCGATTTCCAGACCGAGCTCATCAGCCGCCTGGTCGAAGACCCGCCGGACGCACAGACCGAGAAGATCGTCTCCCGCCGCCCGGTTGCCCCTCCAGTCGAGAACCCGAACCCGTCGCGGGCCACCGGAGACTCGGCGGCGGTGCCGGCGGAGCCGCAGGATGGGGAGGCGACACCTCGATCGTGCCGCCCTCGTGACCCTTTGGGCGAGCTGACGAATCCTGCTCATGACCACCCCTCCAGAAGGGCCAAGCCCCCGGCCGCACCTACAAAAGAAACCGGCGAATAGGTTTTGGGAGTCGGCGGATGATCGACAGCACGAGAGGAAGGACCACCGCTCGCCACCGGAAGCTCTGAAAGCTGTCGCCGTCGACTCGAAAGGCGCGCTCCATCCGCACATCGTAGGCAACGACCACTCGCGCGAAAGCCAATGCAACCCGCACCATTCTCACCAGGAACATGTCTCTGGAGTACAGGCCCTTGTGATGGAGCACAAAGGCGAGGTCAGCCGGGTCGTGCGGCCCTTCGAATCCATCGGAGAGGACCGAGACGATCTCGGGACCCCAGAATCGGACCCGTTCGGCGAAGTCGTCGGCGACGACGGCATCGCCGGTCGTGTTGATGATCCGAACCGATTCGACCTGGCGGATCTCTGGAACAACGTGCCGCAGATACAGCAAAGCTAGTCTCCGGGCGGGCTCGTGAGCTCGAGAAGGAGCTCGCAGACGACATGCCAGAAGAGGATGTGCACCTCCTGTATCCGTTGGGTGTTCGAGCTCGGGGCCGCAAAGACGTGGGCCGCCCTGGCGGCCAACGCGCCGCCGCCGCCGCCGACAATCGCGACGGTCTCAAGCCCCGATCGGTTCGCCGTGTCGACCGCATTCAGGATGTTGACCGAGTCGCCGCTGGTGCTGATGGCGACCAGGACGTCTCCCGGTCGGGCCAGCGCCTCGAGCTGACGCACAAACACATTCTCGAAGCCGAAGTCGTTGGCTATTGAAGTCAGGGTGGCGGCGTTGGCGGTGAGACTGACCGCTCGCCAGGCACCCGTCTCGCTGACAAAGCGCCCGACAAACTCCGCCATCACGTGCTCGGCGTCGGCCGCGCTGCCACCGTTGCCGCACAGCCAGACGGTCCGGTTGGCCGCGATGGCCCGGGCAAAGACCCCGGCGATCGACACCATCCCCGCGATCTCGCTCTCGCCGATGGTCGCAACAGCATGGCGGTGCTCCTCAACGGCATTCAAAGCATGCTCGTTCAACCGTTCTCTGAAAGCCTCGCCCACGATCGACCGCCTTTCCCGTCAAGAATATCCTGGAACCGGCCAGGGCCGCGGCACGCTCGATCCATCACAGAGACCTTTCGACAACCGCAAGTGCGCGTAACACCATGCGGTCCATGGTCCAGTCCCGGAGCACGCGCCGCTGACCCCGCCTCGCGACCTCGCGCCGCTCATCGTCGTGCTCGAGAAAGTACCGAATCTTCTCGACGGCCTCGTCAGCGGAGCGGAAGACCTCGATCTCGCGCCCGATCTCGAAGAACCTCTCGACATCACGGCGGTACTCGACCAGGACAAAGGCCCCGCAGCAAAGCACCTCGAAGGCTCGCGACGAGATCGCGTTGATCTGCTGGTGGCCAGCCGGAAGATCGAGGTTGATCCGCGTGCCACAGTAGACCCGTCGTTTGTGCACGGTTCCAACCGATCGTGGAGCACACTGGTGTCTGAATGCAGGCCCGGACTCCCATGCGCGACCCCACAGTCGGACCTCGACCCCGTGGTCAGAGAGGTGCGTGAAGAACGATCTGCGGTTTGGATACGGCGACCCGAAGAAGGAGACATCCGCCGCCCACTCGACGTCCACCAGCTCGGACTCTCGGCACGGTGAGAAAAGGCGGGGATCAGCGACACCGTGGAGAAAGTGAACCCGCTCGGGCCCGAGTCGGCGCTCGAGGATGGGGATGATGTAGGACTCGCCCGTGAAAAAGAAGTCGTACAGCTCGAGAGCCTGGAGCTGATGGGGCTCGAAGAACGCGAGGTTGGACTCCCGGATCGCGATCTTGACACCGCGATCACGAATGCGGCTGAGGGTCTTCGGAGAGAGAACCCAGTTGGACCCCCAGATAAACAACAGATCCGGGCCAAACGACTCGACCCGCCTGAAAAACCATCGGTTGACGAGCCGCCGTTGTAGCAAGCCACGCTGCCACGGGCTGCCCTCGTGGCAGTCGTGGAGCATTCCGAGGAACGGCGGGAGATCCGAGTCGAGGCCGACCAGGAGCACCTCGTGGCCCGACGAAACGAGCGAGTCGGAAAACGCGATCGGAAGATCGCCCGAAGACCGGTTCCAGGCCGCCACGAGGATCTTCATCGCCGCCCCCGACAGCCAGCCGAAAGCGCGGAGCAGGCCCTCATCACTCGACCGCGCTCACGCTTCGTCACACCGAGAGACATAGCGATCCCAGAGCTCGCGGTAGACCTCGTCGTTGTCGATCAGGGAGCGGCACACCGTGACAACCTCGCGGACCTCGGCCGGCTCCAGCTCCCGGGCGAATCTACCGACCCGTCCGGCGGTCGGATGATCCCCACCGCTGCAACCGTAGAGTCGGTTGGCGCTCTCGGCCAAGGCTGCGTCGATGTCATCACCGGCCCGGTAATCATCGAGCCCAGCGAAGGTCATCATGTCCTCGACGGCGGCCGAGGCTGAGGCCCGGTCGACGAGGTCTTCGAACCTGACCCTGAGCAGCTTGGTATCGGGACGGGTGTCGCGCGCGAGGATCTCATCAAAGGTCCTGATCGACCATGCCCAACGAGCGATCTTCGTCATGTCGGAGAATCCCCGCACCCGGTCAAACAGCATCGCGAATACCGGGTGCTCCCGAACCGGCGCGAAGGCGCGGCGCTCGCGAAACACCTCTCGGAGGCTGGTCACCGTGTCCGGCGGAAATCTCGAGATGTGGATGAACACGGCGGTCGGGAAGACGTCTTCGAGTAGCGGGACGAAGAGTGTGTTGTACGGAAACTTGCACACTACCGGGAGCCCCGACCGGCGGGCGACCCGCCACACCGGGTCGTCAGTAAAGTACTCGCGCAACGTCTCGTGCTCACCAGGTTCGACCAGCGCCTTGGCAACCCGGCGTTTGTAGTCTGCGACCGACGCGTTGATGGCGGGCTCGCGGGTGCTCTCGATGAGGTTGAAGCACCGCACGTTCTGGACCAACAGATGGGACCCGAGGGTCGTCCCCTGACGCCCGTGACCCAGGAAGAAGACCACCCGCGTCATGGTCGCGCCGCCTCCCCGTTGTCGAGAACCTCGCGTAGCGCCTCGACCACATACCGGCAGTCTTCTTCGCCGTATCGGGTACACAGCGGAAGCGAGATCGTCCGACGGCCCAACCACTCCGTGTTCGGGAGGTGTACCTCGGGGTACCGCTCCCGGTAGAAGCGGTGCAGGTGGGTGGGATAGAAATGGACGTTCGTCCCGATCTTGTACCGTTGGCGGAGCAGCGCCATCACCCGGTCCCGGTCCTGGTCGTTATCAAGGAGCCTGACGCCGTAGACGTGGTTACCCCATCGACCGTGATCGGTCTCGAACAGCGGAAGCTCGATGTCGTCCATGCCCGCCAGCAGACGGTCATAGGTCCGGACGAGGCTGTTCCGCTTTTCCAGGAGCTCGTCGGCGCGTTGCAACTGGACAATCCCGATGGCCGCGTGGAGATCGGTCAGGTTGGCCTTGTAGCCCGGCACGAGACACTGGACATGGGGGCTTCCCTCCTCCTTCTGGTATCTCTTCCAGGCGTCGCGGCTCATACCGTGGTACGCCCACAGCCGGATGTCTTCGGCGAGTTCGTCGTCATCACAGGTGATCACCCCCCCGTCGCCGGTGGTGAGGTTCTTGATGGCGTAGAAGCTGAAGCAGGAGGCAAGGCCATAACAACCCACCGCCTTCCCCCGGTACTCGGAGAAGATCGCGTGCGCCGCGTCGAAGATGACGATTACGCCATGTTCTCTTGCCACGGCTTCGATCCCGTCTATTTCGACCGGGAGTCCCGACATGTGGACAGGGATCACAGCCTTGGCCTTTGGTGCTTGCGTTTCGAGAGCGTGTTTGAGGATTTCCGGCGTGATATTCGCCGTTTGCCGATCGACATCGACAAAAACCGGCGTTGCCCCGAGTTGCTCCACGATGTTGGCCGTGCTCGGCCACGTCATGGAAGGAACGATCACCTCATCGCCGGGCGCGACGCCGACGACCTTCGAGACCAGAAAAAGGGCCGCCGTACACGAGCTCACCGCGATGGCGTGTCGGGTTCCGTGGAGCTCGGCGACGAGGGATTCAAACCGCTCCACCCGCGGCCCCGTGGTGATCCACCCGCTGTGCAGGGTATCCACCACCTCGGCGATCTCGCGCTCGGTGATGTCCGGCACAGCGATCGGCAGGAACGACTCGCGAATCTTACGCACGATCAGTCTCTCATTCTGTTGTTACCGATCGGGGCGACCCGCCGGAGTTTTTGTCCGAACGCCGAATCTCGACCAAAATCCGACCCTTGGCAGCGTTGGCGACCATGCATGAATCACTCCGGAAACGTCCACGAGATATTGGGGCGAAAGAAGCCCTCTTTGCCGCCGGGATTCGGCATATCTTCAACAACCCGAAAAGAGTCGGCGAGCCGGAGACAGTGAATCGCCTGCAACGACGGATCGTGGAACGACAGGCCGAGAAGGTACTTCCCCGCCTTGAGCTGCAGGGGCCGCAACCTAATTTCGATCATCTGCTCTCCGTCGAGCTCGAACGGAGCAACTCCGTGATGTGTCGAACGCTCAATGGAGAGCACGAGCCCGGACGGATCTCGGAGACTCACCGAGGAGACAAGTCTGGAGATCGGCTTTCTCGCGCGAACGCGAACGCGCACAACGAGAGATTCGTCAGGGCGAAGCACAGTTTTTCGGTTCAATTCCTCGTCAAGTAACTCAACGGTCAGGATTTCGATGTCTCCGGTCTCCAATCCCGCGACTCGTTGGGCTCTCGACACTATCGCTCGGCGAACCTCCGGATCGACACCTTCCCACCGTCTCGACACATCATCGCCCAGATAGCGTCCGATCATGTCAGGTTTCGAACCCGTGTGGGCGGTGCCTCCCTCGAGCAACATCACGCGTTCGCAGAAACCCTCCACCGCCACCATGTTGTGCGACACGAAGACGACTGCCGACCTCCCGTCGGACACGAGCTCCCACATTCGCTCCATGGCTTTCGACCTGAAATCGGCGTCCCCGACGGCCAGGACCTCGTCCACCAGGAGGACCTCGGGCTCGAGGTGAACGGCGACGCTGAATCCGAGCCGGACGTACATCCCAGAGCTGTAGTGCTTGATAGGGGTGTCGATGAATTCGGCAACTCCAGAGAACTGAACAATGTCGTCGTATTTCCGATCGATCTCCGCCCTCGACATGCCGAGGATCGCCCCGTTGATGTAGATGTTCTCGCGGCCACTCAACATCGGATGAAAGCCTGCTCCCAGTTGAATGAGTGCACCGACCCGACCACGGATCTCGATGCTCCCTGAATCTGGCATGAAGATACCGTTGAGCATCGAAAGAAGCGTCGTCTTGCCGGAGCCGTTCGCGCCGATGACCCCGAGAACCTCTCCCCGGCGCACCTCGAAAGAAACATCCCGAAGGGCCCAGAACTCGCCGCGACGTAGCGTGGCCGGCCGTCGCGGGAGACCGACCGCATCTACGATGATGTCCCGCAGACCGTACGACATGGAGCGACGCAGGCTGCGGGCGAACTTCTTGGCCACCCCGTCCGCGCGGATCAACACCTCATCACTCACCTCGTGCCCATCCTCTCGGTCATCCGCATCTCGGTCACGACGAAGAGCCTCCACGAAAAGAGGAAGAAGACAACGCTCAGAGCCGTCACGAAAGCAAAGGCTTCCGGGGCGAGTACACGACCTTCGACAACGAGGTCACACGGTCCTCGGACCAGAACCGCAAGCGGGTTGTAGCGGGACAAGGCGGCAAGGGGCCCTTGCTCAGGAACCGGGTACAGAACGGGCGTCAGGAAAAGCAGGAAATTCGTGACGAAAACGACGATGTTCGCCACGTCGCGGACGACGACGTTGACCAGAGCCAGAACGAGCCCGAATCCGAGAGTGAAGAGCGCGAGTGGAATTAACGCGATGGGAAACCACAGGGCCGCGGCGGGTGGAACGAGTCCGTAGTACGCGCACAGCCCAATAACGAGTACCAGTCGCACCAGAAGCTCGACCACAACCTGTCCAAAGGCAGCCACGATCAAGGTCTCCCTCGGGAAATCGATCTTAACCACCATGCTACCGGCGCCCACGAGAGCATTGCTGGAGACCACGAGCCCGGCGGCGAAGATCTGCCAGACGGTCAAGCCAAGCAACGCATACAATGGATAGGGAATGGCGACCTCACCGATATCCAGGACCCCGGACCGATTCAACAGGACAAAGGTACCGACTGCGATTAGGGGGACGATGATCGCCCACGCCAAGCCGAGAAGGGTCTGCCGATACCGGGCATGGAAGTCGCGGAGAAACAGCCGCCATATGAGTTCTCCATTGTCCGTCAGGCGAGAAAATACATCTCTCCAGAAGCGCGGCTTCCACCCTCCCCGCGGTTCCGATGAGTATCTCCGACTTTTATTCAATCGCATACACGGCTCCCATCGGCGGTCGACCTCGGCGGGACGGCGGAGATGGCAATGCATGACCGCGGCGAGGCCGCGTGGTCGACGAACGGTCGGCTCGCACCCCGATTCTACCTTCCGAAGCGCGTCGCACGACTTAGCTGAACTCAAGCCGCGGTTGATCGCTGCCCCGGCTGTCTGGTTGCCTCGACTCTTGGAGGTCCAAGCGGCTCTAATGAGAGTCGAAACAGAATCCGTGAAACATCTTGATTATGGCGCATCGACGACGCGACGGCCACCGGGCTCCTTCTGAGGGAGATCTGTGCGAACTCTGAAGACGCTCGCGCAGTCCATCGACTTCCGCGGCTTCCCTCCAGCCGATCTCAATGAGCATCGGTGCATCACGAGCCAGACTCGCAACCTGGAGGTACTCCCTGTGGCGGGCGAATCAGATTCTCACGACCGCGACGCGATCTCTCTGCCGGCTCCGAACCCGTCCCGGATATTCCATGGTCGGGGATGAGGAGGGCCCGAAGCCCGAAACACCGCGGATTCCGGAAGCGCAGGGCAATGCTGCGGTGACCGTGCTCCTGAGCGAGATCGCGCACGATGCCGCGGCGCAGTCCGCGACCGCGAGGCCCGAAGCTCGATGCCTCGTGTGTGGCGGCCGTCTCTGGAGACGGTTCCTCATCGTCAATCGGTGTCGTTACTCCAGGTGCTGGCCATGCGGCAGCCTCATGTGGAATCCCCGTTGGATCGGAGACGAGGCGGCTCGGTTCTACAGCTCGCGTTATTACGAAAGAACCCTTCACTTCCAAGCGATGGGGGCGGAAAGGACGCATGGGATTCCCCTGCCGACCCATCTAACTGGTGAGGCCCTCGACTGGGCGATGGGGTACCACCGCATCCGGAGATCCGTGTCCTCGACGTCGGGTGTGGTGCAGGGGCCCCCCCCTCGAACTTCGGGAGCGCTACGGAATCAACGGCACGGGCATCGAGATCTCTCGCCACTACAAGTCGATTTGGTCGCGGTACGACATAGACGCGTCCGCGGAATCGCTCGATTACCACCTCGCCACCGGAGCCCGATACAACCTTGTCTTTTTCTCCGAGGTGGTCGAGCATGTCGCGCGTCCGAAGCCTTTCGTCGGCCATCTTATGCGCGCCCTGGACGCCGGCGGCTCCCTCGTGCTGACCACTCCGAATGTCGGACGATACGCTCCGCTATTGGCCGGCAACATCAGCGGTCTGATCAGCCCCCCTAGACACATCAATCTTCTCACCAAGAAGGGCCTCCGCCTGCTTGCCAAGATGCACGGTGCGACAGCGAGAGTGCGGACATTCGGAGCTCCGGTATTCTCCATAGAGAGTTGGGCGAAGTCCTTCGATTTTCTCGCCGATCACTGCCCCGATCTGTACGAGTTCACTGGGAACACCCTCCTAATGCCGAGGTCGATTGCCCGATTGGGTATTGCTGCGCGCAAGAAATACGTCGCCCACGAGGTCTTACCCAGTGCTGAAGGAGGCCAAACAGCCGCGTTGTTGCGTCGAGAGGTCATGATGCACACTTCGTTTCGGGGTCGCCTTTTGAGGAGAGCCGCCGGAACGCCGGTCTTTGGCCGGTTCATGAAAGCTCTGGAAGAGCGTATGGGCCGTTTCGAGGGTCGCACCCAGATCGTCTGCGTCCTAACAGCGGGTTCGCTCCCCTTCCCCCGTGACGGCTGCACGGCCCCAGAAAACTCGACTTGACACGTCATCTGCAGCTGCGGCTTTCGATCTCACCGAGAATCGAAGGTCAAATCGCTCGTTCTCTTGCATTTGATTCCCTGAACCTGTGATCGGCCGCCGTCGACGCGCCGGACTCCTCGAACACCATAAATCTCCGCAAATCCGCCCAAAGCCTCGCCGCCGGCCAGCTCAGGAGTACTACCCCCGAACGGTGATTCACATCGTGGCAGGCAGGACGATGATCATGGACACCGCAATAACCCCTATGCTAGCTTCGATGAAGGCTTGATTCAACGGGATCGAGTCGACTAGCATTCAAGGATCAACGATGTTCCAGCCATCGACGTCGATAAACCTGAACCTCCGCACGATCACCCCTTCGGTCTTCCACGACCATCGCGGGCTATTTGTCGAAACATATAATGAAGAGTTCTTCGACTCCATCGGCATTCCCATCGTTTTCGTCCGCGACGCGATCTCCGTGTCCCATCGAAACGTCCTGCGAGGCATCCACTACGACAACCGCACGTGGAAGCTCATCCAATGCCTTGTCGGAGAGATCTTTTTTGTCGTCATCGACGTCCGCGAGGACTCGCCGACCTATCTCAAGTGGGACTCCTTCCTTCTGTCAGAGGAAAACCGATGTCAGGTGCTGGTTCCTCCACATCACGGAAACGGCCACCTCGTCCTGAGCGAGAGGTGCGTGTTTCACTACAAGTTGTCGGAGTACTATGACCCGGAACGGGAACGGGTCTTCAAGTGGGACGATCCGAGGGCGGCTATCGAGTGGCCGGTCGCCAATCCGATCCTCTCGAAAAAGGACCGGATGGGGCACGCCCCGAGGGCTCAAGACCATTGATCGAGGAGTTGGGGGACGACATTGGCGACGGTTCTTATCACAGGAGGCGCCGGTAACATCGGCTCGTTCATTGTCGATCAGCTCGTCGATCTCGGCCATCATGTGGTGATCGTCGACAATTTCTACAACAGCAAGCTCACCCACATCGTTCGTCACATCGAGGCCGGTTCGGCGGAGCTCGAGGTCTGCGACATCACCAACTACCGGGTTCTCGACGCGATCTTCGAACGGCATAAGCCAGAGTATGTCTCCCACCAGGCCTCAACGATGATCATGGACTCGAGGAAGTTCCCGTTCCAGGCCCTCGACATCAACGTCAAGGGCTCGTTCCACGTGCTCCATGCGTCGATCGAGCACGGTGTCCGCAGGATCACCTATGCCTCGTCGGCGTCCGTCTTCGGCGACCCCCGTTATCTTCCCGTCGACGAGGAGCATCCATTCGACAACGAAACGCTCTATGGAGCAACAAAAATCGCCCAGGAGGCATTGTTCAAAAGCTGGGCTATCCGGCATAAGCTTCCGTGGTGCGGTTTCCGCTATTACAACACCTACTCGGAGCGCCAAGGTCTCGGCGCGTTTTACACCCAGGTGTTCCAGAAGTGGATCATCAAGATCGAAAAGGGCGATCCGATCCAGATCTATGGTGACGGGAGCCAAACCATGGATCTGATTCACTCGTCCGATTGCGCCCGGGCCAACGTCATCGCCATGTTTCGCGATGACGTGGTGAACGAACTCTTCAACGTCGGAACCGGGATCGAGACCAGCCTCAACGAGCTCAAAGAAATGCTATTCAGACGGATGGGCAAAACGGTTCCGGTCGAGTACCAACCGTACGATGAACATCTCGTAAAGCGTCGTCAATGCTCGACAAAAAAGATCAAGGAGAAACTCGACTTCGTCCCCGAGATCAGTCTCGAGGAGGGAATCGACCGCTATTTGATGGCGCTCCGCGGACGGGCGGTGACCCATGTTGTATGACCGTCGGCACATCGTGGTTCGCACACCGACCAGGGTGAGCTTTGCCGGCGGCGGAACCGACTTTGGCGAGTACACCAAGGCCCACGGAGAGGGCCACACGGTTTCGGCCACCATAGATCTATACAGCTACGTCCACCTGAAGGACATGTTTGACGCGAACGTGCGGGTCCATCACGAGGTCATCGAAACAGCGGCAACTGCGAGTCGGGTCAAACACCGGTATGCGAGGGTCGCACTCGAACGCCACGGTCTCTTCCGTGGCGTCGAGCTCGTCATGACTTCTGACGTGATGGCCACCGGCTCGGGTTTGGGCGCATCGTCGTCGATGATGGCGGGCCTGATCACCGCCTGTCGGTGCTTCCAGGGCGAGGAAGGTCTCGGCGCCGACGACCTCGCCCGCGAGACATATCGGCTCGAAACCGAGGCGGGGACTGTTGGTGGTCTGCAGGATCAGTACGCAGCCGCGTTCGGCGGGCTCAACTCGATCACTTTCAGAGAATCCGACGTAACGGTCCGCTCGATCGATCTCGACCCGGTGGTTGAGAAAGAGCTGTGCGATCGCCTGGTGCTAATCTACACCAACCTGGCACGGGTCGATCACAAGATTCAGGACCGACATCGAGACAGCATCTCGGACCGGGAGAAGGCGGAGTACCTCGGGCGGATTCGGAGACTCTCGTACGAGTTCCGCGATGAGCTCGAGTCGACCAGTCCGAGCCTCGTCAGGCTCGGTGAGATCCTGCACGAATCATGGGAGCTCAAGCAGGACTTCAACCCCACCGTCACCAACGTCTACGTCCAGCAGCTGTACGATCATCTGCGGAAGAGCGGTATCGTCGGCGGCAAGATCCTCGGCGCCGGCGGCGGCGGGTTTATTCTGGCGATCGTCCACGAGGGCGCCAAGAAAAAGCTCATGTACGATCTCTACCCGAACTTCGTCGCAGTCAATTTTCAGATCGTGCATCGTGGGTCCGAGATCGTATGGCGAAACTGGTGACGCACGAGGCGGCCGGATCGGAGGACAACGCGCGTCCTGCGGTCGTTCTCGATCGGGACGGGGTCATCAACGACGACGCGGGCTGGATCTCTCATCCGGATCAGCTTGAATTGCTCCCTCGAGCGGCCGAAGCAATCGGGCGCCTCAACCGTCTCGGGTACCTGGTGGTCGTGGTCAGCAATCAGTCGGTGATCGCCCGGGGACTAGCGACGACCAACTCCATCGAACGGATCCATCAGAAGCTGACGACCGAGCTCGACCGGTTCGACGCGCGAATCGACGCCTTCTATATCTGCCCCCATCACCCGGATTTCACCGGGGCGTGTGACTGTCGCAAGCCGGAGACGGGGCTCATCGACAAGGCCGCGCTCGACCTCGGAGTTGACCGTGACCGCTCCTTTCTTGTTGGAGACAGTACCGGTGACATGCTCGCGGGCCGGCGGGCGGGTTTTGCCACGATCCTAGTACGAACCGGGAACGGAGGTCGAGACGGCAGGTACAAGGTGTCGCCCGACTGGGTCGCCGACGATCTCTTCGATGCTGTCGCGGTGATCGCGGCAATCACCACGAGTCGCGTGCGCGAAACCGAGGCCCGGGCTCGATGAGCGGCTACCTCGGTCTGCTGTGCTGCGGCGGGCGGGGTACCCGTCTCGGAGAGATCACGCGCTACGTTTCCAAGGCGCTCGTCCCGGTTTACGACCGTCCGGCGTTCCGCTTCGGGCTCGCCGCGCTCGAAGCCTCAACCCGGATCAACGACATCGTACTTCTGACGAATCAATACAACGACGCCACGCTGGCCACGATCGGCCTGAAGACAGTCATTCAGGAGGATGCGGTGGTTCGGGACATGTTCTCCGGACTCGCCTTTGTCAGACGAATCACTCGCGACGACAGGCCTGCGGTTGTCATGCCGTGCGACAACATCAGCTCGATCTCGGTCGATCCGGTGATCGACATATTCGAGCAGTCGAACGCAGAGATCACCATCAACCTCCGACACATCGACGACCCCGCGGTTCTCGGCCAGATCGGAGTTTTCGACCCCACAACGGAGACCATGGAGTATCGTCCTGCTGGGCGAACCGTCGGCTATGGAGTGCTCGCTCCCTACGTCATTCGGCAGGATCTCGATCTCGGCGGCGGCGACGCCGAGGTCGTCAACCGCCACCGGGTCTCATGGCGAGTTCACGATGGCCCTTGGTTCGACATCGGTACGCCTGACGAGCTTTTAGCGGCGTCGAACTTCGTCTCCCATCACCGAGCCATCAACCCAGAGGCCAATCCCGACGGCCGAAAAGACTGACACTTCCGTCGATCTCATCGCGTAGCTCCGAGACCTTTCCTCAGGGATTCGAGCTGGGAGCGGGAAACGAAGAGGAGCTCTCTCTCGTAATTGTTCAGACCCGGTCTCTTCGAGAGATCGAGGCGCCGCTCCATCTCGGACAACGCCTGCCGAGCACGATCGGCCTCACCTGCCTCGACGTGGAGTCTGCCAAGAAACAGCCAACCTCGAAGAGCGTTCGGCTCGTGTAGAAGTGCGACATTCGCCAGCCGGAGAGCAGCTGGGAAATTTCCCTCAAGCCGCTCGAGTCGAGCCCGTTCGAGCCAATACCAGGGTAGGAAGGGGTCGAGCTCACAGGCACGCGAGAGCGCCGATCTCGCCGCATCGACATCGTGTTCGGTGCCGCCGAGATCAGTGAGGACCCGAAGATGCACTCGGCCGAGATCCGCCCACAAACGCGCCAGACCGGGGTGAATGTCGACCGACGTGCGCGCCCAGCTCAGGGCCTCGCCCGCGGTGGTCGGCGACCACGGTTCCGGATCGGCGAGAAGGTGGCGCACCCTCCCGGCGGAAGCGGCCGACAGCCAGGGCTCGATCCTGAGCGCCCGGACGACGCGTTCAGCGGTCGGGGGGCCGGCTCGCCAGACAGAACGGGCAAAGGCCGGGGACGCCACACCCCAGGCGGTGATCCAGACCATGCCGATCCCGACGGCCCAGCGGAGCGCTGCACCGTCCGATCGATTTCGCCCGGCCGGCGGCTGCCGCCCGGCCAGGATCCCGAGCAGTACCGCCCACCACCAGAGCACCGGATCGATGGTCAGCAGGTCGTGGAAGAGCGCGAGGCACGTCATGGCGCCGAGACAGGCGACGGTCGACGAGCGGGAAAGACCGGACGACGCCCGCATCGATTGCAGCCATGCGAAGGCGGTCACCGCGGCGAGGCAGACGCCGATCAGCCCGAGCTGAACAAGCACCGCGAGCGGGGTTGACTCCGCAGAGCCGATCACGAACTGGTACCGGCCGATTTCGTCGGCGTGAAGCAGCCGCTCGACGCCTGCGGCCTCGACGAGGCCCCCGGGTCCGACCCCGGTCACCGGACGCGCCCACCAGATCCGGAGCACCGCCGACCAGATCGACACGCGGTGCCAGGCGAGCACGTCGGGCGCGCTGACGAACCGCCACACGAGCACCGCAACGGCCAGGGCCGATCCGGCCACGAGACCGGAGATCCTCAGGCGGCCCCGCGGCAGCAGCAGTGCGATCGCGACGACCAGACCGATCAGCCCTGCGCGCGAGCCGGTGAGGGCGATGCCGAGCATGACGAGCGCACCCCACAACCATCTTGCCCTCGGGCGACCCGTCAGCACTTTGAGTCCGAGCGGAAGGGCCGGCACCAGAAGAGCGACCGCGATGTTCGGGTTTTCGAACAGCCCTCCGACCCGGATGCTCCGGGCCGCCGCTGACTCGACGATGATTGCAACCGACACCACCGCGGCGCCGACGGCGAGCAGCCCCGGTCCGGCCCACCAGCCGGGGAGGCGGCTGCGCCGCGCGACCGCGAAGAGCCCCCAGGCGACGAGCCAGGTGACGAGGGTTTCCTTGGCGGACAGCGGCGCCGAGCCGACCGCGACCGCCGACGCCGCCCCCCAGGCGATGAGCGCCAGAAGCCCCAGCTCGACTCGGTCGAGCTTCATCCTGATCTCAGACGCTGCCACGATCCAGACGAGGACCAGGGCTCCGCCGACGACCATGCGCGGCCCAGGGTCGAAGGCACCACCGAGAACGGCGGTCAGAACCACCGCAGCGGTCGCGACCGTTCCCGCGAACTCAATCCGGGGGGACACGGTCCACCTGTCTGACGGCTTCGACAAGCTCGGCGAAGGCCGCGCGTGCGCTTGACTCGTTCGAACCATAGACCGACGCCGACCAGAGCTCGGCCAACGCAGACGAGACGTCGCCCTCGACAAGCGCGAGCCGCGCCCGGCGCTCGGCGAGAGCGGCCGAGCGGGGCCTGAGCCAGCGCACGCGCTCGAGCTCGGATCGCGCGAGCCCAACGCGCGTCGGGTCGGCTTCGTCGATCGCGGCCGCGGCGAGGAGAAACTGCGGCTCGACCCGCCACGGCGCCAGCCGCAGGGCGCGGATCGCGCCGTCGAGTCGCTCGGCGGACGACGGCGCCTGCGCCGCGGTCTCCTCGACGACGGTGCTCGTCGCATGGAAGATCGTTGCCGCGGTTGCGATCGCAGCGACCGCCACGCACACTAGGCGGCCGGGAAATCTCTTTTCCGGAGACCTTTCCGATTCGTTGGTCCGATCGGCGAGCACCCAACCGAGAAGCACGGCCCACGGAATCGCCACGCCGGAGACGAACAGCGAGAAATCCACCAGGTTATGCGCCGGAACGACCAGCACCGCAGCGACCATTGCCGGCCGGCTGCGCCAGGTGCCGAGCACCGAGCGCACGAGCGCGATCCCCAGCAGCAACACCGCGCCGAGCCCCACGGGCCCCAGCTCGGCCAGTGCTTCGAACGGCAGACCGTGCGCGTGCGCCGGACGATTGCCGACCTCGATCGGCAGTGCCTGGCTTGCCTGTGCGAAGCTCGCAAACCCGACTCCAGAGATCGGCGAGGTCGATGTCAGCCAGGCGGCAGTGCGCCAGTTGTCGAGTCGAAGCTCAACCGGTTCGAGGCGGATCATGTCGGGCCGGAGCGCGATCACCGCCGCGACCGCCATGGCCAGCACCAACCCGCCGCCGATCGCCTGCGAGCGCCGCCTCCGGACCAGAACGGCCGAGCCCGCGAGCAGCGCCAGGCCCGCGCCGACCGGTGACCGGGTCGCCATCAGGCCCGCGACCGTGACTGCCGAGCACCCGGCCCACGCCACACCTGCGGCAGTCATCCGGACTCGGCTGATGAGCACCGGGAGCGCCGTCGCGAGCAGCACCGCGAGGTGGCTCGGCAGCGGCAGCGAGGCGAAGGCACGCCGGCCGGCGAGCCTTTCCTCGGCATAGGCTCGCGCCTCGGGCGACAGCGAGCCGAGCTCGCCTCGGAGACCTTCGAGGCCGAAAGCCGCCTGTGCGAGACCCCAGACCGCGAGGCAGGCGAGTCCGATGACGAACAGCGAGATCACCTGCTCGGACGGTGGGCGCCGTGACGCCAACCATGCCGCAAAGAAGATCGCCGCGACCATCCCGACCTCGCCCACCGACCCGGCGACGTCCCAACCTCCGGTCGCCGACAGCGCGAGCACGAGCACGCCCACAGCGCCGGAAATGAGGATCAAACGTGCTCGAGATGCGCTTCGGCGCCATCCCCACCCGACGAGGCCGAGAAACACGCCGGCGATGACGACCGCGGTCCACGGATGCGATTCCACGGGAACCCACGCCGCGGCAAGCCCGACGGCGAGCAGCAGCCCGTGAGCGAGGGCGTCGACATCTCCGACCGCCGACGCGGCCGACCGCTCCCCGACCGAAGCTGAGCTCCTGTTCGTCACGGGTGTGATGGTAGCGTGAACGGCTCGCGCAAAAGAAACGGGGATGCCGAAGCATCCCCGCAGATTGATCCGATTCGCCGCGCGTCAGTCGGTCTGCACACCCTCGGGATACGACATGAAGGTACCGTTCGAGTACACGATGTCGCAGTCCATGTCGTTGGTCGGGGCGCGGTTGTACGTACCAGAATTCAGCTGGTTCTCGAAGAGCTTGTCTCGGCCGCCTGACCCGACCGAGTAGAAGCGGGACTCCGAGCGGACCTGGAACTCCAGGCGCCAGCCGTCTTCTTGCGGGGTTTTCTTGACGTAGATCGGCGAGATCAGGCCGGACCAAGTGGTCGTGATGGCCTCATCCGTATCGTTCGTATTCGGGTAGAAGCTCCAGTCGACGGCGTAGGCCTCGGCGGCGGTGCCGATGGTTCGCATGTCGGCCATGGTCCTCTTCTGCCGCGACCGGTTGATGGCGTTGAGCAGGTTCGGGATGGCGATTGCGGCGATGATGCCGATAATCGCGACCACGATCAGAAGCTCGATGAGAGTGAAACCTTTTTGTCTGCGCATTGCGGCCTCCTTTTCTAATTCCGTAGAGGGTGTAGCAAAGCTCGTGCCAACTCCTCGCACAGCAAGTCGTGGGCAAGAGTGACGCTGAGCGTCACTACCGCAGTGGAAACCTTCCGCCGCGCGTCACTCGAAGAGCCCCTCATCCCACTCCCAGCGGTGCGGTGGCGCCCAGACCCCGGGCCAGTCGATCCCCGAGGTCACCTCGACTTGAAGCGCGTCGCACCAGTAGTCGTAGGCCTTGCCGCCCGCTCCGTGCACCGCGACATCGACCAGGTAGCGACCGGGCGCCAGGTCGAGGGCGGGGTAGGCGCAGCGGACCTCGCCCGAGCCGTCGAGGCGGCGCGGGGTCAGCCGGTCGAGGTGGGTGTTGTGGCCGGCGGCCAGCGCGCCGTCGGGCCGGTGCCAGGCGACGCCGAAGACGAAGTCGTCGAGCGGGCGCCGGGCCCGGACGCGGATCACGAGCCGACATTGGGCGCCGCTCGGGACGAGCCGGGTCGCACCGGCGCCGGTGACCAGCTCGACCGCTTCGATCTCGACCTCGCCGGAGCCCCAGCGGCGGGGATCCCGATCGCCGTCGGTTGCCGCCGCGCCGCTGCCGGGACGGGCGTCCGGCGCGCCCGAGGCGTCGCGCCGGTAGCGGTCGACCACGTCGGCCACCGGGCCTTCCGCCCGCATCCGGCCGCCGGCCAGGTAGATCGCCCGGTCGGCGAAGGTCTCGGCGAGGTCGAGGTCGTGCGACACCAGCACCATGGTGACCCCGGCCTGGCGCATCCGGGCCAGCCGGTCGAGACAGCGGCGGGTGAACGACTCATCGCCCACCGACAGGACCTCGTCGATGAGCAGCACGTCCGGTTCGACCGCCACGGCAACGGCGAAGCCGAGTCGAACGTACATCCCCGACGAGTAGGTCTTGACCGGCTGGTTGATGAAGTCGCCGATCTCTGCGAAATCGAGGATCGACGGCAGCCGCGCCTCGATCTCGCGCCGGTCGAGCCCGAGCAGCATGCCGTTGATGAGCACGTTCTCGCGACCGGTGATCTCGGGGTGGAAGCCGGCGCCGAGCTCGATCAGCGCGGTCACCCGGCCGTCGACCTCGACCTCTCCCTCGGTCGGCCGCAGGATGCCCCCGGCCAGCTTGAGCAGGGTCGACTTGCCGGAGCCGTTGGGTCCGATCAGCGCCACCGCCTCGCCCGGCTCGATCCGCAGGTCGATGCCGTCGAGGGCGACATGGCTCTCGGCCCGCGGCCGGCGGCGCCGCAGCCAGCCCGTGAGCAGCGCGCCCTTGACCGACTCGTGGCGGGCGGAACCGCGCCAGCGGTAGACCTTGCGGACCCCGGCGAATCGCAGCCGGCCCTTCACACCGACTCCACCAGGGTGTCGCGCATCCTGGCGAAGACCGCGACACCGGCCCCCCAGGCGACGAGACCCACCGCGAGGGCCAGCAGCCACACCCGGAGCGCGGGGATCTCGCCCGCGAACGCCAGGTCTCGGTAGCTGTCGACCAACGGCGCCAACGGGTTGAGCCGCAGGGTCCGGTCGAGCCACGACGGCACGTGCAGGCCGTCGAGGCTGTAGATGATCGGCGACGCGAAGAACAGCAGGTTGAGCAGGTGGCCGACCAGATCCCGAAGGTCGCGGTAGCGCACCGACAACGCCGACACGGCGAGCCCGGCGCCGCCCGAGATCAGCAGCCACGGCACGAGCGCCGCCGGGAGCAGCCAGATGGTGACCGGAAACGGGTGCGAGCCGGCGATCGCCGCCACCACCAGCGCCGCCAGCAGCACCGGCAGCGCGAGCAGGTGATGGATGAAGTGCGATGCCACGGTCACCGCCGGGAAGATCTCGGGCGGGCACATGACCTTGGCGAGCAGCGGTCCGTTGTCGATCAGGGTGACCGACGCGTCGAGCACGGTGCCGGAGAAGAACAGCCACGGCAGCAGCCCGCTGAACAGAAAAAGCGGGTAGGGATCGCCGCCGGGAAACCGCGGGTTGAAGATGTAGGTGAAGACCACGGCGTACACGAAGAGCAAAAGCAGGGGGTTGATCAGCGACCACAGGAAGCCGAGCACCGACGCACGGTAGCGCGCGTTGAGGTCGCGACGCACGAGCACCGCGACCAGCGCCCGCTGGCGCCAGAGCAAGCCCAGGGTTGTCACGGCCTCAGCTGCTCCCGCCTCCGGTTGACAGCAGGCCCTGGACCTCGCGCAGGATCCGCTCGCGCTCGACCTTGAGGTAGCGCTGGTAGCTGATCACCTGGCCGTCCTTGACGATGAACATCTTGGGGTAGTGCTTGACGTCGCCGTAGTCGTCGAACAGGATCGGCCCGGTCACCCCCATGAGCTCGTTCATGCCGAAGTGGAAGGCCTTGCGGATTTCGCTGGCCTCGGGCGGGTTGGCAATGGTCATCACCTGGATGGTCAGCCACATGGCGTCGTAGCCGTGGGCCGCGAAGACGTCCGGCGCCTGGCCCTGGGCCGCGGTGTAGCGGTTGACGAAGCCGACGACCGGCTCCTCGTCCGAGGTCCGGTCGAACGGCGGCAGCGGGAACAGGATGCCCTCGGCCACGGCTCCGGCCTGGCTGATGATCTGATCGTTGAAAAACGCCGACGTCGTGACGATGCGCCCCGTGTAGCCGCGCTCGCGGAGGTCGTTGACGACCTCGAGGATCTGCGGCGCGTAGCCGATGATGTAGACCGCGGCGACGCCGCTGCCGGGCAGGATCGCGTCGGACTGCGAGCGCCAGTCGTCCTCGTTCAGGTCGATGCGAGCGAGGATCTCGCCGCCGAGCGTGTCGACGTACTGGTGGACGAACTCGGGCTCGATGCCCGAGGTGTAGTCGTTGTCGCCGGCGTAGACCACCGTTCGGCGCTCGCCGAGACGATCGAACACGAACCGTGCCGCAGTGTGGCCCTCGAGTTCGTCCGACGGGAAGATCCGGAAGAACAGCCTGGACTGCCGGCTGATCCCCGGCGTCGACGAGGTCGGCGACAGGCACACCACGCCGAGATCGTCGAGGATCCCGACGATGGCCTGAGCCTCTGTGCTGGTGGCGCCGGCGATCACCATCTTGACGCCGTGGTCGGAGACCAGTCGGCGCAGCTCGCTGACCGCGCGATCCGGATCCGACTCGGTGTCGACCCAGATCACCTCGAAGCCTGGCGGCAGCCCGTCGTGACTCTGGGCGTCGCTGATCGCCAGGTGGATGCCGCTCTGGATGGACTCTCCGTAGGTGCCGGCCTCACCGGAGGTCGGCAGCAGGACGCCGACGACCGGTCGCCGAACACACCCGACGAGCACCAGACACAGAACCAGAACAACGCCGAAGGTGAGCCCGACTCGCCGCACCATGATGGCACCTCCAGTTAGCCCGCAGCATTCATGAGTGATGTGCTGCGCGGCGCGTGGCGGCGTTTTCGTTTTCTCGACACGGTCGCGCGACGTACCGAAAGTACGCCTTCGCTCCCTCCTCGTGCGAGAACACCGTCACGCTTGCGCCTCCCGCCGTTCGCCACGAACCCTCATGAATCATGCCGGTCAGCGATGTTCAGCGTAGCACAGACCCGGCCGTGAGCCGATTCAAACCCTGCTCAGCTGAGCATCATCAAGTGACTGGAATCGAATATCTTAGTCGTCGCTTTCCGGATCCTGTACGAGGGCGTCGAAGACCTCGCGCCGGCCCAGTCCGAGCTCGGCGGCGGCGCTCTTGATCGCCTCTTTCCGGGGCTGGTTCCGATCGAGGGCGGCCTGGTAGGCGGCCCGGATTTGCGCCGGGTTTGCCGCCGGCCGGTCGGCGGCCGGCGGCGCGGGACCGATCACCACCACGTACTCGCCCCGCGGCTCGGCCGCCTCGTCGCTGCGTGCCAGCTCGGCCAGGGTCGCCATCTCGGCGCGCTCGTAGAGCTTGCTCAGCTCGGCGAGCAGGGTCGCGGGCCGGTCGCCGCCGAGCCCGTCCGCGAGGTCGACGAGCTCGGCCGCCAGCCGGTGCGGCGACAGCAGCACGACCAGCGTCCAGTCGAGCTCGGCGAGCTCGGCGATCCGACGCCGACGGGCGCCGGCACGGGGCGGCAGGAAACCGACCAGCGTCGCCGGCAGCGGCGGCTGGCCCGATGCGGCCAACGCCGCGGTGAACGACGACGGACCCGGAACCGACGCCACCGGAAGCCCGCGATGCCGCGCCTCGCGCACCAGCACGAAGCCGGGATCGGAGAGCACCGGCGTGCCGGCGTCGCTGATCAGCGCCACCGAGCCGCCGTCGGCCAGAACGTCGAGCGCCGCGGGCAGGCGCCGAGCCTCGTTGTGGTCGTGGAAGCTTCGCAGGCGACCGCCGGGCGACACCCCGAGATGGGCGAGCAGGGTCCGGGCCCGTCGGGTGTCCTCGGCGAGGATCAGCCGGGCCTGGTCCAGGACCTCGCCAACCCGCGGCGCGGTGTCGGCGAGGGCGCCGATCGGTGTCGCCACGATGAACAGGGTGCCGAAATCAGCGGACACGTTGCTATGATACCAGGACGATGCCTCGAGCCGCCGTTCTCATCTTGTTGTCCCTCTGTCATTTGGCGGTGGCCGACGAGGCCGTCTTCGAGACCGTCGACGAGGTCGTGGCGGTCGTCGATCGGACGCCGATTCTGGCCAGCGACCTCGACCTCGTCGACCTTCTCGGCCTCGTCGAGCGCGCCCCGGGGACGACCGACGCCGAGCACCGGTCGGCACTGCTCGACGCCCGGATCCAGCTCGAGGTCCAGTTCCGCGATCTCGTGTCCACGGGCGCGCTCTACCGCCTCGACCTCGACGTCCCGGCGGTCCGCCGCTCGCTGGTCGACGCGGCTGGCGGCGACCGGGCGATCGCGGCGCCGATGTCGGCAGTCGGGCTCGACGACGCCGACATCGACGAGCTCGCGCTCAGGGTGAGCGCCGTCACCGCCTTCACCGACCAGCGGCTGCGGCCGCGGATCAGCGTCGGTCTGCAGGAGGTCGAAGCCGCCCACGCGACGCTGGCCGCCGAGCTCGAGGCCGCGGGCGAGCAGGCGCCCTCGCTGACCTCGGTTCAGGACCGGCTGTACCGGCTGATCTCGGAGCGCGAACTCAACGACGAGATCGAGCGCTGGGTCGAGCGCGCCCGCGCCGAACGGGAGATCACTCGCTTCGCGCCCTGACCTCGTCGCCGTACAGGGCTTCGTAGGTCGCCGCCGACGCCAGCACCGCCTCGGTGTATCCCCGGGTGACCGAGAAGCTGACGTGGGCCAGGTACCACCACTCCGGGCAGCCCTCGCCGCACTGCTCCAACCAGAGCGCGGCCTGCGCCTCGCCGGCGTTGTAGGCGGCCACCGCGGCCGCCCGGTTGCCGTCGAAGCGTGCGAGCAGCCGACCGAGCTCGGCGGCGCCGAGGTCGAGGCTGATCATCGGCTCGAACAAATCGTCGATCGAGACCTCGGGTCGGCCGTTGGCGGCAGCCGTGGCGGCTGCGGTCGCCGGCATCAGCTGCATCAGGCCGCGGGCGCCGACCTTGGAGACCACCCTCGGGTTCCAGCGGGACTCCTCGCGCGCGACCCCTGAAAGCAGCGACCACGGCACGGCGTGCCGCTCGGCCGCCCGCTGCACCTCGGCCGCGAACGGCCGCGGGAAGAACGCCCGCTGCAGACCGGTCGGCAGCCCCCGGGCCGGCAGCATCCACGACGCCTGCCGGCGGGCGGCATCGGCCAGGCCGATGGCGAGCCACGGGCTGCCGAGCGCCACCTCCTGCTCGGCGGTCCACCACGTCGACGTCGCGTCGCCGCGCGGAAAGCCGTCCGGGTCCCAGCGCACCGCCGACGACTCGAGACCGAGGGACCACAGCCGGCCGGCGAGAGCGGCCGGGAAGGACGACGGCCCGTGGTCGCCGTCGAGGCCGAGCTCGCGGGCGGCGGCGACCCGCAGCGCCCGAAGCCGGGCCGGGCCGGGCTCGAGACGCAGGGCGCGCGCCAGAGCCCGCCGCCGCCGGCTCTGTGACGCCTCCCCGAGCACCGCGATCTCCGATCGCCGCCAGCCCTGGAGCGGCCCCTCCGGCAGTCCGGCCATGACCGCACGAGCGCGGCCCGACCAGTAGTCGTCCAGGCCGATGGCGGCCGCCGTGAGCGTCTCCAGTGCCGCCTCGGTGTCGCCCGAGTCGACCGCGAGCTCGGCGCCGATGACCGCCGCCGGGCCCCGCCAGGGATCCCGCGACACCCGCTGAAGACTGCGCCGCGCCGCTTCTCGGTCGCCCGCAGCCAGCTCGAACAAACCGGTCATGAGGGCGCCGCGCGCCCGCGCCGAACGGCTCTTGATGCGCGCCAGGCCGGCCGCGGCGAGGTCGGGCTCGCCCCGACGCAGCCGCAGCCGGGCGAGAAACAGACGACGATCGTCGGTGGTGTCCAGTCGGACCGCACGCTGCGCCGCCGCGACCGCGGCGTCGAGGTCGCCGGCAAGCTCCGCGGTCCGACCGAGGTGAATCTCGATCTCGGCGCGGCGACGGCCGGATCGCGCGTGCGCGATCGCCGTGCGATACCACGCGGCGGCAACGTCCCACCGGCCCTGCCGAAACGCGCAGCGCCCCCGCAGAAAGGCGACCTCGTGAGCCGGGACCCGCGAGTCCGACACGCCATCCAGGGCCTCGAAGATCGACTCTGCCCGACCATAGAGCCCGTGCCGGAAAATCGCCTGGCCGATGTGCCAGCGGTCCTCGGCGGTCAGCGGACCGGTCGCCTCCAGGGCCTCAGCCGCTCGGGCGGCCACCAGATCGCCGGTCGACGCCGCCAGCAGCCGGCGCAGCCGGTCGCGGTCGATCGGGTCGGAGGTCAGCGCCACGGCAAGCTCGAGCTCGCGGCGACTCGTGCGGTTCAACGTCGGCGCCACACGGTTCAGCGCGGCGCGCCGGTCCGCGTCGAGTCCGGCCGTCACCGCGGCCCGGGCGGTGTCGATGGCGGCACGGCGCAACTGCGTCGTCGGCGCCCGGCGCGTCAGACCGAGAACCAGGTCAAAAGCACGGTCCGGCTCGGTGGCGACGATGAGTTCGGCGAGCTCGACCCGGGCCACCGCACCGAGCTCGGCGTCGTCGACCAGCCTCATCAGGTACTCGGCCTGAACCGCCGGCTCGCCCGACAGCCGCGCGGCGTGGGCCGCGATCAGCGCCTCCTCGGACCGCAGCGGCATCTGGGAGTCGCGGGCCATCGCGACCGCCAACACCTGCTCCCAGCGTCCGGCCCGAGCCGCGACCTCGAGCCCGACCGCCGGCGTCGCGACCGGCGCCGACCAGCCCACCAGAATAAACGTCAGCCACAGCACCACCAATGTGTACCACGGCTTGAGCGCACTTGCCCCGCCGCCGGTTCTATGGATAATGCGGGGTTGTGGCGGACTGCTCGCCGGCAGGCGAGACGGCGCCTCAATCCACGGGAGGCTCGGCAGCATGGCAGCTGGACACGTCAAGGTTTTGATCGTCGGTTCGGGCCCCGCCGGTCTGACGGCCGCGCTCTACACCGCCCGCGCCGATCTCGAGCCGCTGGTCATCGAGGGCCTCCAGCCGGGCGGGCAGCTCACCATCACCACCGAGGTCGAGAACTTCCCGGGCTTCCCGGAGGGCATCCAGGGTCCCGAGCTCATGCAGCGCACCAAGGCCCAGGTCGAGCGCTTCGGCACCCGGTTCATCTTCGATCAGATCTCCTCGGTCGATCTGTCCCGGCGGCCGTTCACCGTCGCCACCGCTTCGTCCGGCGAGCTGACCTGCGACGCCCTGATCATCGCCACCGGGGCGTCGGCCCGATTGCTCGGCCTGCCCTCGGAGGCCGAGCTGATGGGCTTCGGCGTGTCGGCGTGCGCGACCTGCGACGGTTTCTTCTTCCGCGACAAGGAGGTCGTGGTTGTCGGCGGCGGCGACACCGCCATGGAGGAGGCGACCTTCCTGACCAAGTTCGCCACCAAGGTCACCGTCATCCACCGCCGCGACGAGCTGCGGGCGTCCAAGATCATGCAGCAGCGCGCGATGGACAACCCCAAGGTCGAGTTCGCCTGGAACTCGGTGGTGACCGAGATCCTCGGCACCCGGGATGGGGGCGTCATCGGCGTCGTGCTCCAGGACACTGAAACCGGGGCGACCCGCGAGCTCGCGACCCAGGGTGTGTTCATGGCCATCGGCCACACTCCGAACACCGCCGTCTTCGCCGGTCAGGTCGACATGGACCCCGGCGGCTACATCGTCACCGTTCCCGGCACCGCCCGAACCTCCCTCGAGGGCGTATGGGCCTGCGGCGACGTCCAGGACTCGATCTACCGTCAGGCGGTGACCGCCGCCGGGACCGGCTGCATGGCCGCCATCGAGGCCGAACGGTGGCTCGCCGAGCACGGCATCGAATAACCGCCGCACTCCCGCTGTTTCCTCGGGAGTGCGCGCTCCAGTATCGCCGGCCTGATCG
The DNA here is from genome assembly GCA_964641415.1 of uncultured Thermoanaerobaculia bacterium. Lineage (GTDB taxonomy): Bacteria > Acidobacteriota > Thermoanaerobaculia > Thermoanaerobaculales > Sulfomarinibacteraceae > JAHECW01. Next base: position 100,585 of record CAZXMW010000008.1, read on the forward strand.
GCCGTAGAATCGAAAGGACAGACCGATGATCTCGTTCACCGACACCGCCGTCTCCAAGGTCAAGGAGTTCGCCGCCCAGACCCCCGAAGCCGAGGGCAAGGACCTGAGGATCTTCATCCAGGGCGTCGGCTGCTCCGGCTTCGCCTACGGCTTCACTTTCGACACCGAGCGCGACGGCGACACCGTGGTCGACAGCGGCGATCTCAAGGTCCTGGTCGACTCCAACTCTGCGCCCAACCTGAGCGGCGCCACGGTCGATTTCGTCGACGACCAGCGCGGCACCGGTTTTCTGGTCGACAATCCCAACCAGCCTTCCGCCGAGGCATGCGGCTCGAGCGGCTGCTCGGGCTGCGGCTAGGGTCGTGCTCGAAGCGGCCCGTCGCCTCGAGGTTGTCCGGCTCGGGCATCCCGTGCTGCGGTCGACCGCCGATCCGGTTCCGGAGGACTGGTTCGCCAGCGGCCGGCTCGACGAACTCGGCCGGGGACTGATCCGCACCATGCTCGAGGAGAGCGGAGTCGGTCTCGCGGCCCCCCAGGTCGCCGAGGAGCTGCGCCTGTTCGCCTACTGGCTGCCGGCCCGCAGCGACGCGGCCGAGATCGAGCCCAGAGTGCTCGTCAACCCGGAGATCCGCATCGTCGACGACACCCTCGAGGACGGCTGGGAGGGCTGCCTGTCGATCCCGGGCCTGCGCGGGCTCGTCCCGCGCCATCGCCGGATCAAGGTCAAGGCGCGCGCCGTGGACGGCGAAACGGTCAGCCTGACCGCCGACGGCTTCCACGCCCGCGTCATCCAGCACGAGTTCGACCACCTCGACGGCGTGGTCTTCCTCGACCGCATGGTCTCGCCGCGCTCCCTGGCCTTCGAGGACGAGTGGGAGCGCTACGTGCTGGCCGACGCCCCGGACGAGGACTGACGTCCGCGCCATGGCGGTGCCGGCGCCGATCGCGCGTCCCGACGCCGCCGAGCCCCGACCCGAGACCGCCGCGGGAGGGGTGCTGCCGCCGATCATGGTCGCCGCCGCCGTCGCCTTCGGTCTGCTGTGCGGCGCCTTCGAGATCACCAACACCTCGATCGGCTGGCACATCGCCTCCGGCCGGTGGATGCTCGCCCACCACGAAGTTCTCGACCACGACCCGTTCAGCTTCACCTCCGGCGGCGTCGAGTGGATCGACCACGAGTGGCTCTTCCAGATCGTCGTCGCCGCGCTCTTCGACCTCGGCGGCCCGCCGGCCCTGGTCGGGCTGCGGATGCTCGTGATCGCGGCGCTGACCGTCCTGCTGCTGCGCATCGGCGTCGGCGGCGGCCTCGACCCGCCGGCCGCCCTGGTGCTCGCCGCGCTCTGCGTCTGGGCCGCGAGGCCGCGGTTCTTCGTCCGGCCCGAGCTCGCCACCCTGCTGCTGCTGCCCCTCGCGCTCTGGTTGTTCGCCGATCGGAGGCGGCGGCGCTGGTGGCCGCTGCCCCTGGCCGCCGTGGTGGTCGCCGGCGTCAACCTGCACGGCGCCATGCTGGTCGCTCCGGCGCTGATCGCCGTCTGGTTCGCCGGCGAGACCCTGGGCCAGCTGCTGCGGCGCGATCTCGATCGTGGGCGCCTCGTTTGCGGCGTCGCCGGCGTCGCCGCGGCCCTCGTCGCGACCCTGGTCAACCCCTTCGGCTGGCGCATCTGGACGGTGCCGTTCCGGCTCGCCGAGCTGGTGAGCTCGCCGCACATCCCCAACCCCGAGTGGATCGCGCCCGGTGTCGCCGACAGCCCGGCCCTGTTCGTCGCTCTCGGTCTCGCGGCGCTGGCGCTGGCCGTCGGCAGCCGTGCGCCGCAGCACTGGCTGACCTTGGCCGCGACCGCCGCGCTGGCGCTGCGCCACATCCGCAACATCGGCGTCTTCTTCGTCCTGCTGCCGATGACCGCGGCCCCGGCGCTCGCCCGCTGGTCGCTGCTCGCGGGCCGGTCGGCGCCGAGTTCGCCCGGCCGACGGGCGCGAACAGCCGCCGGGCTCGGTTTGGTCGCGGTGCTTGCCGTCGTCTGCCTGATGCGGCCGTGGCCGGCCGCCGGGTTGGGCTTCGCCGAGCGCTGGTACCCCGACCGCGCCCTGACCTTTCTCGCCGAGCACGAGCTGCTCGACGGCCGGTTGTACAACGACGTTCGCTTCGGCGGCTGGCTGCTGATGTCCGGGTTCCCCGAGCGCCGGGTCTTTCTCGACGACCGCAACGAGATCCACGAGCCGCTGCTCGCCGAAATCTGGGAGATCTTCACCCGCAGCGACGTCGGCGCCTGGCAGGCGATGCTCGACCGGTACGCCGTCGACACCGTGCTGCTCCGCTACCACGAGCCGCTCCGCGTCACGACCCCGGACGGCGACGACCTGGGACGGCGCGGCTTCTCCCGACTCTGGTTCCCGTCCGACGCCTGGGCGATGGTCTACTGGGACGACGTCGCGATGGTGCTCATCCGACGCTCGGCGGCGCCGGCGTCGCTGCTGGACGAGCGCGAGTACGAGATCCTCCACCCGGACGACCTCGAGCACGTGGCGGCACGCCTGGCCGACACCCCGACGCTGCTGGCGGCCGCCGCCTCAGAGCTCGACCGCGCCCTCGGCGACGACCCCGACTGCCGGCGTGCGCGCCGGGTCGCCGACTTGCTCGCGTCGGTGGCAAAGCGGCGACCCCCGGCCGGCCGCTGACGCTGGCGGCGCCTCGCCGACCTCGCGACGAAACCTCATGAAGACCTCGGGCTAAACCGAAGTTCCCCGCGCGTCCAGGCAGGCATCCATCGTGTTATCTGAAG
>CAZXMW010000009.1:0-31518 GCA_964641415.1 uncultured Thermoanaerobaculia bacterium
CGTGATGACCCGCTTCTTGCTGAAACCGTTGCGCGAGTTTCCGCTCCCGTTTCCTCCCGGATCGCCCTCCTCGTAACCGAGATGTTCGGTCAGCTCGGCTCCGAGTGCCCGCTCCATAATTGCCTTCTTCAGCTGGTTGAGAAGGCCCTCCCTTCCCAGAAGATCACTCGGCTTTTCACAGCCCTTGAGCAGCTCGTCCAAAATCTCCGGGGGTATCTCTGGCGTCTTCTTCTTCCTTGCCATTTCGCTTGACTCCTGCATCTTGTTCTCCCTTGAGTCAAGCACATCCCCCGCTTACACAGTTCAGCTGACAGGCTGTCGGCGAGCGAAACCGAGTACCAGCTGCTTCTCGCGCGTGATCTCGGGTACCTGACACCGGAAGACCATCACGCCCTCGATCAAGAGGTCAATGAGGTCAAGCGGATGCTCAATAGCCTCATCCAGACACTCAACGGTGCCAGCTGACGTTGGCTGACGTTGGCTGACCGTCGAAGGTGTTTTGCGATGAAGCTAAAAGCTAAAAGCTATTAGCTAAAAGCTATTAGCTCAGAGCTTCCCACTACGGCTCAATCTCTTCCAGCAGCTTCAGGAACTCGTCGTACTCCATCGCCTGCCAGCTCTCCGCCGACACCGCACCCTCGGCTCTGGAGATCACCGACACCTTATGCGCGGTCTCGACGTCGGGGGCCTCATAGACGTCCATAAAGTCGTAGGGCCCGAGGATGGCGTAGTGCGCGTGCCAGGTCACCTCGGGGCAGGCGCTCTGGACCTTCTTGAGCCAGGCGCGGCCCATGGCGCGGCGCACCTCGGCGTCACGCAGGGCCTCCGGCGCGAGACGGGTCATCAGGACGAAACGCGGCATGGTCCACCTCCGTGGGGTCGGTTTCCTCCACGATACCGCGAAACGACCCGCAGGAAAACCGAACAACGCGAGAGCGCGGCGCGACGAACCCGTTTCGGCGGTCGGCACCGAGCAGATCCGTCAGTAAAGAACCGCCTCCGCACCGCGCTCGGCGATGAGCGTGTCGACGCGGTCGAGGATCGCGTCGCGGCGCGCCCACAGGGCCTTGCGCTGGCGCTTGGTGAGCCACGGCTCGAGCGCGGCGTCGAGCTCGGCGCGATCGAGAGATTCGAGGGCCTCGATCAGGCGCCGCGAGTAGGTGTCGGGGTCGAGCCGAGCGATGGGTTTCAGACCGGTGTCGAACGCGAATGACGCGTCGACCTTGTAGATCCGGAAGTTGTCGTCGACGACCATGTTGCGGATATTCGAGTAATCGAGATCGTCGATGAGCTGCTGGAACAGACGAACCTCGCGCCGCTGGTTTCGAAAGGCCTCGGAGTCGGGTGGCTCGAGCCCCTCCCCCCGGCGCTCGTCCTCGGTTCTCGAGGCCTCGATCCAGAGGCACAGGGAACCCGTCCGGCCGAACAGCTTCCGCTCGACGCACGGCGGCACGAGCTCGAGACCCATCAGCCGATCGAGCTCGAAGGCCGCGATCTCGTGCTTGTACGAGTCCTTGACCCGCTTGGCCTCGCGGCCGTCGCCGAACCGGAACTCCAAGTAAACCCTGTTTTCATCCTTGAAGACGGCGCGCACCGTTCGCTCACCGTCGCTGAGGTGGACCCTCGCGGGTCCGGTGATGGCGATGGGATCGAAGTACTCGGGCTCGCCGACGACCTCGGCGGTGGTCAGGAACGACACCGCCTCATCGCCATGAAGCGGCAGCCCGACAACAGTTTCGGCCGATTCGGGCGCACCGGCCGACACGACAGCCGCGACGACGAGTGCACCCACGACCGCGATCTTGATTTTGAGTTTCATGCCGGTCATTGTACCCCGTCCCCGGCCAGCGGCCCGAGGTCGACGCCGAGCTTGCCGGCACGATCGCGGGCCCGGGCGAACACCTCTTCGTCCCCCACCCGTCGAGCCGCAACGGCGAGCAGCGTCCAGATTTCCGGGCTTGACACGGGGCGGTCGCCGAGCACGCGGCGCTTGAGCTCACGGTAGGCATTCCGCGCATCGTCCGCGAGCAGGGCCAACCGGCTTTCCACGACCAGCAGCTCGTGATCGAGAAGCCAGCGGTCGCGGCCGCGGATCAGGTCGCGGGCGAGGCCGAGCTCGACGCCGGCGGCGGCCGCGTCACCGGCATCCAGGGCGAGCCGGGCGAGGGCGAGACGGATCCGGGCATCGAGAGCCGCGCCTCCGGCTGAGGGATCCGCGACACCGACCGCCGATCGCCATCCCTCGGGGATTGCCGCGACCGGAGCATCCAGCGCCTCTCGGTAGGCCGCCCGCGCGGCCGTCGGATCGCCGCCGGTCTCGAGATCGGCCGCGCGGCGAAGGGCCGCGAGTCGCGGCCACAGGTCACCGCTGACGAAACGGCCGAATACCTCGGCGCCGGGGTCGAGCCAGACGACCTCCGGCCGGCGGTCGGTCGGAATGCGGAATCCGCTGTCGGCGCCATCGATCACGACCGTGCCGCGCACGACCTGCGGATCGGGCCCGCCGCGATCGGGCTCGACGGCGAGGCCGACCTCCACCGGCACCGCCAGGACCGCCGGCTCGACATCAGGGTCGGGTTCGATTCGAGTTCGGAGGTCGAGAGTGCCGGAAGGCGCGGTGACGATGCGGTGCCGCTGGCGGCCCGCCGGCCGCCGTCGGAGGCTGCCCTCGACCACCCACCCGCCGTCCGGAGTCGCGAGGAACGAGGCCGTGTAGTCGGCATCGGGCATGCCCGTGGCCCGGATGTAGCGTCGCTCGAAGCCGCTTAGATCGCGTCCGGTCAGCCCGGCAAGCAGGGCGAAGAACTCGTCGGTGGAAAGGACGCGGCCGTCCGCGGCCGCGACCAACCTTCGCATGGCGGTTCGCATGGTCGCCTCGCCGAGGAGCCGGGCGAGGGTGTTGAGCACCAGAGCCCCCTTCTTGTAGACGATCGCGGCATAGGCTCGCCCCCCCACCGACGAGTCGAGACGGGGTCCGAGCACCACCGGTCCGAGGCCTTCGACAATGCGTCCGGTCTCGGTAATCCGCAGCAGATCGGCCTGCCAGTCGGCGGTCGGCCCCGGTCGACCCGGTCCGAAAGCGGCGCCCCCGCCGCGGTCGCGCCGCCAGGACAGCGCCGCGAAGTTGGCCATGGCCTCGGAAATCCACTGGTCACGGTAGCTGCGCCATCCCACCATGTTGCCCCACCACTGGTGGGCGACCTCGTGGGCGATGACGGCGTCGCGGTCCTCGAGACCGAGCAGCGCGCCCCAAATGTCCCAGTCGACCACCGCGGCGGTCGACAGACTGACGAAGCCGAGCAGGCCCTGGGAAAACCCGCGCGGCGAGCTGACAACCTGGAGACGGTCGAGGGGAAAGGGACCGAAGAGAGTCTCGTAGTACTCGACGACATCGATCACGGTGTCGAGGATGGTCGTGCCGAGCTCGGGGTCCTTCTGCTGCCCGAGGAGATCGACCGCCACGTCGATCCGAACCTCGCCCGCCCGCCCGGTCAGGGTGCGGAACCGGCCGATCTCGAATGACGTCCCGATGACCGGACGGTCGATGCGCCAGCGCAGCGACCTTTCGCCGGGCGCCGCGGCGTCGAGAGCCTCGACGGCCCCGGGGGCGACGAGCTCGTAGCTCTCCGGCCAGCGTGCGGTCACAGAGTAGGTCGCGCGGTCGATCGTCCCGGCGCGCGGGTGCCAACCGGTGGTCGTGCGCAGCACCGTGGCCCCGGTGTCCGAGACGTCGACCAGGCGGCCCCGGTAGTCGATGACCAGCTCGACCGCGTCGCCCGCCGCAACCGCGGCGGGCAGGGCGACAACCAGCTCATTGCGGCTTCGGAACCACGGCAGCTCCCGGCCGCGGCCTTCCGTCACCCGGACCGCCAGAAGATCCGGGTGAAGCCTGACAGCCACGGCGCAGAGCCCGTCCGCGACCGCACGCAGGGTCATCCGGGCGCGGCCCTCCAGCGCGAGCCCGGGTCCTGCGAGCCGGATCGCGAGCTCGTAATGGTCGGGCTCGACGCCGCGGGCGCCGGGGGTCGGCGCCCCGCTCTCCCCGACCAGACTCGCCGAGACCCAGGTGTCCCAGGTGCCGAGATCGGCGATCTCGAGACCGATCAGCTTGCCCCGGTTCCGGGCCCGGTCGAGCGCCAGTCGAATCGCGCGCTGCTGTCGGCGATCGAGATCGGGTCGGACGAACCGCCCGATCGTCACCTGCTCGGCGGCCAACGGGTCCGCGACGTAGAGAAACCTGCCGAGCCGGTCGCCCTCGAGCAGGGCGCAGAAGAAGTCCCTGCTGAGTCGGTCGCCGGTCGCGTCGGCGTAGATTCGCGCACCGATGTCGAGCTGACGGCGTTCGGCCCCCCCCAGCCAGTCCTGCATGAGCTTCGCCGCCGCCTCGCCGGCCTCCGCCCCGGCCCGCGGACCGCCGAGTAGCTCGTCGACGGCGGAGTCGCGGGCGATGACGAACACCGCACGTTGAAAGCTCTCCGAGAGCCGGCGCGAACCCGTGAACAGCTCGAGCTGGTCGGCCTCGATCCGGTTCGGTGGATCGAGCTCGATGCGCCCTCGTCCGGTGAACGCCAGCTCCACCGGGCGGCCGGCGACGGGTGTCGCCGGCGTCAGAACCCCACGCTCGAGGATCACTGTCGCCAGCCGCGCGTCAAGCCGCACGTTCTCGATGCGCACCGCGGCGTCGCTTTCGGCGCGCGCCCCGCGGATCGCCCGAGCGACCCGGTCCGGATCAACCGACTCGGCCGACACCGTGCCAACCGTCAGGACCGCTGCGAGCACGACGAGAGCCGGCACGCGTCGGATCTGCACCCCGCTCAGGTCTGCCCGCCCTTGCGTTTCGACATCTTGCGCGCGATGAGCAGCGCCATCTCGAGCGACTGCTCGTAGTTGAGCCGTGGGTCGACGCGCGACTCGTAGGCGCGGCGCAGATCCGCCTCGGCCAGGCCGCGAGCACCACCGACGCATTCGGTGACGTTGTCGCCGGACAGCTCGACGTGGATGCCGCCGAGGTAGGAGCCCATCTCATGGTGGATGTCGAAGGCCTGCTCGACCTCGCCGAGGATGTTGTCGAAACGGCGGGTCTTGATGCCCTCGGCGGTGCGTTCGGTGTTGCCGTGCATGGGGTCGCAGCACCACACCGGTCGTCGACCGGAAGCGGACACGGCCTCGATGAGGGGCGGCAGGCAGGCGCCGACCCGGCCGACTCCGAAGCGGTGGATCAAGGTCAGCCGGCCGGGCTCGGCATCAGGGTCGAGAATCTTCATGAGCCCGATCAGCCACTCGGGCGTCATCTCCGGGCCGATCTTGATTCCGATGGGGTTCCGAATGCCGCGGTAGTACTCCACGTGGGCGCCGCCGAGATCGCAGGTCCGCATCCCGATCCAGGGCAGGTGGGTGCCCAGATTGAACCACCCCTCGCGATGGGGTACCTGCCGGGTCACGGCCTGCTCGTATGGCAGGTGGAGCCCTTCATGACTGGTGAAGAAGTCGACCCGGCTCATCTCCGAAACCTCGGCATCGGCGAGCAGCTCCATGAAGCGCACCGAGTCCGAGATCGACTCCACCATGCGCTGGTACTCGCGAGCCCGGGGCGAGTGCTCGACGAAGCCGAGATCCCAGTACTCGGGGTGGCGAATGTCGGCGAACCCACCCTCGGCCAGCGACCGGATGAAGTTCAGGGTCAGCGCCGACGCCTCGTAGCCGCGCAGCAGCCGTTCGGGGTCCGGCGTCCGCTCGGCCTCGGTGAAGCCCGGAGCGTTGACCAGGTCGCCGCGGTACGACGGCAGCGTGACCCCGTCGCGGGTCTCGGTGTCCTCGGAACGCGGCTTGGCGTACTGGCCGGCGAAGCGCCCGACCCGAATGACCCGGCGCTTCAGACCGTAGGTCAGCACCAGGCTCATCTGGAGCAGGACCTTGAGCTTGTTGGTGATGATCTCGGCCCTGCACTGATCGAGGCGCTCGGCGCAGGCGCCGCCCTGGAGCAGGAAGCGCCGCCCCTTGGCGACCTCGGCAAGCTGACCCTTCAGCCGCTCGACCTCCCACGAGGTGACCAGCGGCGGCAGCGAACCGAGCTCGCGGACCGCCGCCTCGAGCCGCTCCGGGTCGGGGTAGGTCGGCAGCTGCTTTGCCGGCAGATCGCGCCACGTCGACGGGGCCCAGTGAGTCATGGCACCGCATGGTACCTGAAACCGCGAGTCGACGACGCTCAGAGCCGGTCGACGCCGACGATCTCGACAGCATTGATCCGCCACGCCCCGTCGACCGGATCGACCCGGACGTCGGCCAGATAGCGGCTCACCCGGTGTCGCAGCTCGCCGCGCCGGACGACCGGGGTCGTCAGCCGCCACGCGCAGCGGGCGACGATGGCGGGCGCCGTTCGGTGGATGCGGATCTCGGTCATCTCGAACCGCCGGTATCCGATCCGAGCGTCGTCGCCGGCGGGCGTCCCGGCTTCGGCCCGGTCCTCGCCGGAACGCCGCTCCAGGTCGATCAGCACTGCCTGTTCGTCGAGGCCATCCCGGCTGAGGTAGGCATTGTGAAGCAACGAGGTCACGAGACGCGCCGCCCGGTCGTCGTCGACCAGCGCCCGGGTCGTGGCGGACCGACCGCCGGCGATGAGCGCGGCCAGCACCGCCGCCGTGACTGCAGCCTGCGCCCAGGATCGGGCGCCGCCCGCGGCCTGCGCCAGCGCCCGGATCAGCGCCAACGCGACCGCAGCGACCGCGGTCCAACAGCCCCACATCACGATCCGGTCGATGGCCGTGGGCGCCGGAGGCACCGCCAGGAGCTCGGGAGGCCCGGCGCCGAGCCCCGTTTCGTTCCAGCGCAGCAGCGGCTCTTCGGGTGTCAGCCTGACCCGGGTCGAGCTCTCGGGATCGATGACGGCGGCATCCAGCCCGTCGACCGAGCCCGGAAACAGCGACCACTCGAGGGTCACGCTGCGGGGCGGGGCCCCGGTCGGGACAACGAGCTCGACGGCAAGGGTCGCGGCTTTCGCGTCGAGCGTCCGGTCCGGCTCGACCGGCGACCAGTCGCGGAGCCTCCGTCGGACGAACTCGGCCCGGTCGATGACAAGACGGCACGGACGGCCGTCGATGACCAGGGCGACGGACCCTGCGACGATCGTCGCCGCCCGTTCAGCGATCTCGCTCCGAGCCTCGACGGGAATCACCTCCGGGCCGCCGGCAGCGACGTCGGCGACGAACTCGAGATCGATCGGCCGAACGACGATTTCGATCCGCGTTCGGCGGGGCCCGACAGCGAGGACCACCGCAAGCGGCGAGTCGAGAGCCGGTCGGGGCGCTCCGCGAAGCGTCGACCTCCGGGGGTCGTCCCAGTCGAGGTCGATGACCGCGGTGTTCTCGACGAGCACCAGATCTGACACCGGCATGCCCCGGTGGGAGACCGCGAGACCGAGACGCGGCTGCCGTTCGCGGTCGGCGGCCGGCGGCGGTCGCACGGACACCACCTCCGGCAGATCGCTGAGCGGATAGCGCACGATCACCAAAACCACGGGCTGGCCGGCGCGGCCGGCGGCGGTCAGGCGGGACGACGGCGGCAGGTCGGCCGACGATCGGCGATGGACCTGGAACGCGACCACCTCGCCCGCGAGGGGATCGCCGCCATCCGCCCGGATCACCAGCTCATCGGTGAGGAACCGCCGCCGCCGATCCCCGTCCGGATCGGGGGCGAGTCCCATGCGCTCTCGGAAATCCTGGTGGAACAGCGGTTCGAAGACCACGAGGTCCGGCACTCCGCACTCGATCTCCAGCTGAATGCCGTCCGGATCGATGACGAGCTCGAGCACCGAGGTCGCGGGCGAGGAGTCGTCGATCGCGGGCAACACGACGTCCTGACCGGCAGCCGGCACCTGTGCCGGAGCGACCGCGAGCACGGCCGCCGCGGCGCCCCGAGCGATCATCGACCTCACCCAACCTCCTCGTCACGGCCGCGAGCCAGGATCATTCAGCAGACGTGTGCTGCGGCGAAGGATACACCGCTCCTTCCGGCGTCGGCGATGAAACCCGGCAATGACGCCGGTGCGATCGCACGCGGGCCGATTACACTTGACGTGATGACGACGGCACCCGACGCCCACCGATCCGCCACCGGACAGGGCCCGCGCCTCGCGCCGGCTCTGGTCCTGGTCGTCGCTCTCGGCGCGACCCTGATCGCCGGCCAGTCGGCCCGCGGCTTCGGTCCCGTTGGATCCCTGCTCGCGGTGGCGCTCTGGGTCGCAATCTGGACCCTGGCCGCCGGTGGGGTCGGTCGGCCGGTCCTTGCCGCGATTCGCGCCGGTCAGGACGAGGACGCCGAAGCTCTGCTGTTGGCATTGGTCGCCGGCACCGGTGTGCTGGTCGCGGCCGGTGTCGCACTGTCGGCCGTCGGACGGTTCTCCCCGGGACCGCTGCTCGTCATCCTGTTGGCAGCCGCGACTTTCGGCGGCTGGAGCCTGTACCGAAATCCGGTGGCAGCGCCTCGAATCAGCGGCCACGCGATGCTGCTCGCAGCACCGTGGCTGGTCGCGCTCGTCGTCGCCGCGACGGTGACCACGTTTTACGACCAGTGGCACCAGCATCTGGGCTTCCCCTGGCTCTGGCTCCGCGAGGGGCACTTCTACCTGGTTCCCCGCAACCCGTACACCTACATGCCCGTCAACTCGAGCTTCCTCTATGCCTTCGGGCTCGGCTCGTTGGGCGCATGGACGGCGCAGGCGATCCACTGGTGGTGCGGCGCGATCACGGTCCTGTGCTGTGCGGCGCTCGGACGACGGGTGGTCTCCGGCGGCGGAGGCTGGTGGGCCGCGGCGCTCTTCGCGACGACCCCCAACGCGATTCATCTCGCGGCCGCCGGCGGATCGGACCTGGTGGTCACCATGTACGGCGCCGGCGCCTGGCTCGCGTTGCTGAGGTCCGCAGACGACCGCGGCCGAGCCTGGCGCTGGTGGCTGCTCGCCGGCGCCCTCGCCGGGCTCGCCGCGGGCACCAAGTACACCGCGCTGGCGACGGTGGCGCTGTCCTTGGCCGCCGGCGCCACCTTTCTCCACCGGCCCTGGCGGCGCGGGAGGTTGATGCCCTTCATCGCCGGCGCGGCGGCAGCGGTCGGCGGCGCCGCGGCGACCTTCGGCCCGTGGGTCGCGCGCAACCTGCTCGCCACCGGGGCGCCGCTCTACCCGTTCCTGACCGCGCCGTTCAGCGACTGGATGCCCGAGCAGCTCGGTCCTCTCGACGAATACTCCGAGATCATGTCGGGCTTCGACATCGGGCTCCCCCACATCCTCGACGGCATCAGCCTCGGCAGCCTGGCCAGCCCGATCGGCGGCTTCGCGCCGTCCGGCGTGCTGTGGCTGGCCGCCGCAGCGGCGGCGCTGGTCGCGCTGCCCCGCCTCGATCGCCGAACGGCAGGAGCGCTCGCGGTCGGCGCCGGAGTCGGGATCGCGCTCTGGATCGTCGGTCTCCAGGTCGTTCGCTACCTGCTGCCGGCCCTGGTGCCGCTGGCCGCGGTGGCGGGCGGAGGCGTCGCGGTCTCCCTGGCGGCCGCGACCCGCCCGATCCGACGCGCGATCCGGATCCTCATCGTCGCCGGGGTCCTGTGGAACCTGACCACCCTGCTCGGCCCCGTGGGGTTTCAGCGACTCGGGTGCTCGCTCGGCGTCACCTCCGCCGAGCCGCTTCTCGAACGATGGGTGAGCTCGTCGCTCGCCTTCGACGCAGTCCGTGCGCTCCCACCCGACGCCCGATTGCTGCTGGTCGCCGAGAGCCGCGCGCTCGGTTTCGAGCGCGACGTCGAGCTCGAGAACCCCTATCCCTACGGCGACACCCGGCTCGAGGCGCTGGCTCGCAATCACGTCACGCCCGAGGCCATGGCGGCCGAGCTCGCCGCTGACGGCATCACCCACGTCCTGACCAATCGCTGGGAGGCTCGGCGCATGGCCGGCATGATCGACCTGGAGCGCTACTTCAACTGCGGCGATGAAGTGGTGCTCGCAAGGCTCGATCGATTTGCGCGGACCTGCCTCCAGCCCGAGTGGCTCGGCCACGGGGTGTCGATCTACCGGCTCGACCCGAGCTGCCGCTCGTCGGGCGCCGGCGATCTCGCCACCTGGTGACCCACGGACCGGCGCGACTCAGTCGTCGTCTCCGGCGAAGGCGCCGACGAACGACGAGATGATGCTGACCACGAGAGCGCCCAACACCGACCACCAGAAGCCGGAGACCTCGAAGCCGGGCACCAGCTTGGCCGCCAGGAAGAAGGTGAACCCGTTCACCAACAGGTAGAACAGCCCGAGCGTGAGAATCGTGATCGGCAGGGTGAGAATGGTCAGGATCGGCCGGATCAGCGCGTTGACCAGTCCGAGAACGATCGCCGCGATGGCCAGCGCCTGATACGAGGCGACGTGGACCCCGGGCAGAATGTAGGCCGTGATCCAGAGCGCCAGGGCGATGACCAGCCAGTGCAGCAGAAACCGCTTCATGTCTCCTCCTCCGGGCGCGAGACCCGGTCTCGCGCGGGTTCGGTTCAGTCGGTCGTCGAAGCGTCGCGCCATCATACCGTGTCACTGCGCCGCGCGACGACCGGCCGGTCGTCTCGCGGATCACGACCGACCCGCCCGGCATACTCGAGCATGAGGTCGCGCCACGGTCCGGTCGCCCGGAGCTTGGACAGGTTGCCGAAGTGGCCGGACAGCGACCGGTTGATGAAGATCACGTTCTCGGGAAACACCATGTCCGCCTTGTCGTCCCAGTCGGAGAAACCGAGGCGGACGATCTCGTGATAGAACTCGTCGGCGGCCTCACCGTAGGTGTAGGGCGGGCTCTTTCGGAACACCTCGACGATGAGCGCAATGTAAGGCTCGATCAGCTCGGCGGCGATGGGACTCCCGTCCTTCATGGCGAGACCGATGCCGGCGAATATCTCGGGCAGGTCGCCGGTTCGACCCTCGATGACCGCCACGAAGGCGTCGGCATACGCCCGCGCCAGCGTCGCCGGGACCTCCTTGGCGCAGCCGAAGTCGTAGACCACCACCCGGCCGTCGTCGCGAAATGCGAAGTTGGCGAAGTTCGGGTCGGCGTGGAGCAGACGGTGCTCGAAGAGCCCGCGCAGCTGGAACTCGGCGAGCACGACCCCCCAGCGATCACGGAGCTCGGCCGGGTAGCGGTCCGAGCACGCCTCTTCGGCAGAAATGCCGTCGGTCAGCTCCATGGTCAGTACGCTGCGTGCGGTCGCCTCGTCGACGACCCGGGGAATGATGATCTCCGGCACGTTGGCGTGGAGCTCGATCATCCTGCGGATGGTGTCGGCCTCCCGGAGATAGTCGAGCTCGGCGAGCAGGCCGTCCCGCACCTCGACCCAGATCGGCTCGAAGTCGACATCCGTGAACAGGGCCACCAGCCGCTTGAACACGGTCTTCAGATTGGCGAGATCGGCCGTCACGATTCGGTCGATGAGTGGGTACTGGATCTTGACCGCGACATCGCGCCCGTCCCGCAGCCGGCCGAGGTGAACCTGGCCGATGGACGCGGCGGCAAAGGCCTCGAAGTCGAGCCATTCGAAGAGCTCGTCGAAGTCGGCGACGGCGCCGCGGACCTCGTACTCCATGACCTCTGCCGGAACCCTGGGCGCCTGCTTCTGGAGCCCCCGCAGCACACCGGCGACCTCGGGCGGCAGCAGCCCCTCGTGCAGGCTCAGCATCTGCCCGATCTTCATGGCGGCGCCCTTGAGCTCGCCCAGCGTTTCCGCAATGCGAACCGCGTTGCGGGTCAGGTTGTCGGCCGTTCGCAGCCGCCTGCCCGACCTCGACCGGACGAGACCCGCGGCCTGGTTGCCGATCACCGACGCCCCGACGCGGCCGGCGAGGCCGCCGAGCTTGAGGAAGCGGCGGGCCGCGGAGGACGGGATCCCATTGCGGCTCATGGCGGAATCCGGAGGCCCGCGCGGCGCCTCAGAGCAGGTTGCGCTCGCGCGCCGCGCGCTCGAGATCGTCGCGGAAGTCGGGGTGGGCGATGTCGATCAGGCTCCGGGCGCGCTCGCGCAGACTGCGGCCCCAGAGGTTGGCGATCCCGTACTCGGTCACCACGAAGTGGATGTCGGCGCGGGTCGTCACCACGCCGGATCCGGGCAGCAGCGTGTCCACCAGCCGCGACACCCGGCCGTCGCGGGCGGTTGACGGCAGTGCGATGATCGGCACCCCGCCCACGGCCCGGGCAGCGCCGCGGACGAAGTCGAGCTGACCGCCAAACCCGGAGTAGACCCGTGTGCCGATGGAGTCGGCGCAGACCTGGCCGGTGAGGTCGATCGAGATCGCGGAGTTGATCGCCACCATGTTCGCGTTCTGGGCGACCACGAAGGGGTCGTTGACGTACTCGTTGGGGTGAAACTCCATGAACGGGTTGTTGTCGACGAAGTCGAAGGCCCGGCGGGTGCCGATGACGAACGAGGCGACGATCTTGCCACGGTGCAGCGTCTTCTTCTCGTTGGTCACGACCCCGGCTTCGAACAGGTCGACCAGCCCGTCGGAGAACATCTCGGTGTGGACGCCCAGGTGCTTCTTGTCCTCGAGGAAATCGAGCACCGCGTCGGGAATCTCACCGATGCCCATCTGCAGCGTCGCACCGTCGGGAATCAGCGATGCGATGTTCTCGCCGATCGCCCGCGCGACCTCCGAGATCTCCGTCGCCATGGGCAGCTCCAGAACCGGCTCGTCGACCTCGACCACGTGGCTGAGCTTGGACACGTGGACGAAGGAATCGCCGAGCGATCGCGGCATCTGCTGGTTGACCAGCGCGATCACGGTGCGTGCGTTCTCGACCGCCGCCTTGGTGGCGTCGACGCCGACCCCGAACGAGCAGAAGCCGTGCTCGTCCGGAGGCGACAGGTGGACCAGCGCGACATCGACCGGCATCAGACCGGTGGTGATCAGCGACGGCACCTCGTGAAGGTGAATCGGGACGAAGTCGGCCCGACCCTCGTTGACCGCCGACCGGACGTTGCCGCCGGTGAACAACGCCCGGTGACGGAAGTGGGGCTCCATCCCGGCTTTGACGTACGGCGCGTCGGCCAGGGTCAGGATGTGGACGACCTCGACATTCTCGAGCTCGGGGGCGCGCGCGACCATGGCGTCGATGAGCCCCACCGGGGTGTTGCAGCCGGGGTGGACCCAGACCCGGTCGCCGGACAGGATGTCCTTGACCGCCTCGGCGGCCGAGGTAATGCGTCGTCGGTAGATGTCGACCCAATTCATCATGCGCTCCTCACCCGCCGTGAAGGTCGAGGTACGGCACCCCGAGATCCTCGGCCAGCCGTCGGCGAACGCAGTAGCCGGCGTAGGTGTAGGTTCCTCGCTGGATTGCGCTGTCGGTCCGGACGGCGCGATCGAAGCCCTTTTCGGCGATCGACTCGATGAACGGCAGCATCGAGTTGGTCAGCGCCCGGGTCGAGGCGCGAGACGCCGACGACGGCAGATTGGGCACGCAGAAGTGGATGATGTCGTCGACCTCGTAGGTCGGGTTCGAGAAGTCGGTCGGTCTGGAGGTCTCGCAGCAGCCGCCCTGGTCGATGGACAGATCCATGATGATCGACCGCGGTTTCATGAACTTGAGCATGCTCCGGGTGATGAGGATCGGCGTCCGCTCGCCGTGCACGGCAACGGTGCACAGGAAGAGGTCGGCGAAGGCGAGAGCCTTCTCGATGTTCTGCCGGGTGGCGATCATTGTCGGAACGTCATAGCCAACGTGGTCCTGCAACCGGCGCATGGCGTCGATGTCGCGATCGAGGATGACGACGTGGGCGCCGATGCCCTCGGCGTAACGGGCGGCGGCCCGTCCGAGGGTGCCGGCGCCGAGGATGACCATGGACGCAGGAGGGATGCCCGGCGAGCCGCAGATCAGCAGTCCCTTGCCGCCGAACTCGTTGAGCAGCAGACCCGAGCCGACGATCACCGCGAGCCGTCCGGCGATCTCGGACATCGCCTCGAGCACCGGGGCGCGGCCGTCGTCGGATTCGATGATCTCGTAGCCCACCGTGGCCACCTTGCGGTCGAGCAGGGTGGCGATGCCCTCGGCGGGCGCCAGGGCGAGGTGCCAGCTCGACACCACGATCTGCTCGGGCTGGAAGCGATGGTAGTCCGAAGGCGTCGGCGGCGACACGCGGAGCACCATCTCCGAGCGCAACAGCACGTCTTCCTCCGAGTAGACCACCGTGGCGCCGACCTTCTCATAGGCCTCGTTGGCGAATCCGGCCTCGACGCCGGCGCCGTCCTCGATGAAGATCCGGTGCCCGCCCTCGGTCAGCGCCCGGGCGCCGCCCGGGGTCAGCCCGATCCGGTGCTCGAACGGCCTCCGATCCTTGACCAATCCGATGTCCATGAACGCCTCCTTCGCGTCGCGGCGGTCGAGTGGGATTCCATCACAGACCGCGGCGGGGAGCAATGACGACAGTTCGTCGGACGAATTGCGTTGGCGGGCGCGCCCCCGGCGGACGTGCCGTACACGTCTTCGTGAGGCGGACCCTCCACGCGCGACAGACCGATCCACACCAAGGCGTGTCGGACACTCGCCGAGCCCGAGAGGCTGCGGCATCGCGGTGAGCCAACGAAATGCCGGAAAGAAACCGGGTCGGAATCCGTACCGAAATCGCGGGTCATCGCTCATAATCGCCTCCGCAGGAGGCCCTCATGTTCCGTTTCTCCGACCTCGCGACCAGGATGCAGCCGTCGCCGATCCGCGAGCTGTTCCGGATGATCCAACAGCCGGGAATGATCTCTTTCGCCGGCGGCCTGCCGGATCCCGACGTCTTTCCCGTCGAGGCCTTCGCCGGGTGCGCTGATGTGCTCAGCCGCGACGGCCGGCAGGTCCTCCAGTACGGCGCATCGGAAGGGTACCCGCCGCTGCGCGAGGTCCTGCTCGAGCTGACGGCCGACCGGCTCGGCTTCGAGCCACGGCCCGAAGAGCTGCTCATCACATCGGGGTCGCAGCAGGCGGTGGACCTCATGGCTCGCGCCCTGCTCGACCCGGGCGACGTCGTGATCATCGAGGCGCCCGCCTACCCCGGCACGATCCACTGTCTGCGCAACGCCGGCGCCCGGTTCGCGACCGTACCGTGCGACGGGGACGGGATGCGGGTCGACCTCCTGCCCGAGATCGTCGCCCGGGTTGAGGCCGGAGCCGACCAGCGACCCAAGCTGATCTACTCGGTCCCCGACTTTTCCAACCCGTCGGGCGCCTGCATGAGCGCCGACCGGCGGCAGCATCTCGTCGAGCTCGCCGCCGGGCTCGAGATCCCGATCCTCGAGGACGACCCCTACGGCCGACTGCGCTACTCGGGCGAGCCGCTGCCCAACCTCAAGCGGCTCGCCGGGAACGGGCCCCACGTGGTCTACGCCTCGTCGTTCTCCAAGGTTCTGGCGCCCGGAGTCCGCGTTGCCTGGACGGTGGCTGCGCCCGAGCTCGTGCGGGCCATGGTGCTCATGCGACAGGGCGAGGATTTGTGCACCTCGACGGTGACCCAGGCGCTGGTCGCCGAGTACTGCCGGCGCGGGCTCCTGGAGAATCACCTGGAGCGCATTCTCGAGGTCTACTCGAACAAGTGCCGGGCCATGCAGGAAGCCCTCGTGCGCCACCTGCCGCCCGGCACGGTGAGCTGGACCGCGCCCCAGGGCGGTTTCTTTTTCTGGCTCGAGCTGACGGCCGGCTCGAGCCGCGCGCTGTTCGACCGCGCGGTCGACGCGGGGGTCGCCTTCGTTCCCGGCGCCGCCTTCTACCCCGACGCCGGCGAGCAGGTCGGCGAGGTCCGAACCGGCGACCGCTTCGCCCGGCTGTGCTTCACCTTCGCCGACACTGAGGCCATCGACGAGGGATGCCGGCGGTTGGCCAGGGCCCTGACCGGGTCGTAGACCGGAGCGCGATCGGAGCGTCGAGATCGGCTTCCAGGCTCTCCGCATCGGTGCCGAGCTCGAGCTCGAGACGACGGCCTTCGTGATCTCGGCCGGCGAGGGCCGCATGCCAGAGATCTTCGACCGGCGGTCCGGAGGAATTCGATGTTTCGATCGGTTCGAGCCCGGCCAGGGAGGAGCTCCGATCGACGATTCGTCGTCTCGCCGTTACGAAATTCGGATCTTGCCCTTCATGAGGTAGACCTGGAAGCCGAGGCTCGCCTTGGTCGCCAGCCGTCTGAGCTCGGCCAGCGGCAGGCCGCCGACGCCGTCGTCCTGGTTGTCGCCGTACAGGAAGCAGACGACCTTGTCCCGAACCCGGACCGGCTGGATGTAGCAGTCCTTCGGCGGCGGTCCTCCGAGCCCGAGCACAAGCTCGGTGTTGCGCGGCATGGTGGGCAGCGGTCCGAGCCAGAATTCGACGCCCTGCAGCAGGCCCGAGAACACCGACGGTTCGTCGGCCGGGATCCGGATCGCCCGGATCGCCTCCTCGTCGATCCCGGCGCCCTCGCCTCGCCAGCCGAGGATCGCGCCCTGCCGGTGCATGAGCATTGCCCGTCGGCTGAGAAACGGAGCGCAGAAGCCGAGCATGGCGTCGGCGATGTCGTCGCGCATCTCGACGTGCTGCATCGCCAGCGATGCCGCGACGAGCAGCTCCTCCGGGCCGAGCTCCTCGGGCGCCGGCGGCCCTGGGTCGTCGGGCAGCGGCGGATCGGGCGGCGGCGGATCGGGCGGCGGCAGGGTGGTGTCCAGGGTTCTGACCCCGGACAGGTCGACACCTCCGGGCTCGTCGCCCGTGGTCTCGAAACGCAGAGAGGGAAACTCGTTGAGCTCCTCACCCGTGAGTTCGAGCTCGTCGTCGGGCTTCGGCGCGCGACGCACAAGCGCCGGCGAGACCGGAACCGGCGCGTCGCTCGCAGGCGGGGTCGGTGACGGCGGTCCCTCGAGCTCCGGCCGGCGCCGGTCGCCGCCGCCGGCGCGATCCTGGGCGCCGGTCAGCCGCCGGATGAGGCCCGCGTAGCGCGCCGTGATCGGTGCTCTATAGTGCCGGTGCAGGGCCTCGACAAACCGGATTTCGAGGGTCACGAAGCTCGCCACCATGCAGCCGGTCTGCTGGGCGATCTCGTCCTCGACCAGAAGGTCCCCGGGGCTCAGGGTCGCCACCGACAGAGTCTTGCCCTCGAGCCGGAACGGAACCACCTCGAGCCGGCTGACGATCCGCGGTGTCAGCATCCGCAGCGCCGCCGGGCTGGCGAACTCGAGATCGGCGACGCTCGCCGTCCGGGTCTTGTGGAACTTGCCCAGAGCCTCGAGCAGCGCCGCCTCGGTCATCAGACCGAGATCGAGGATCTCGGTGTCGAGCCGGCCCTGCCGGCCGCGCTGGGCATCGAGGGCTCGGCGCAGCTCCTCCCGGCTCACAAGGCTCTGGGCCAGCAGCCACTCGGCAAAGGATCGATCGTCTGTCACCGGAGCTCCTCGAGGTCACCTCGAGGATAGCAAAATCGGGCCCTCATCGGTGCCCGATTCGCCAAACCTCAGCTACCACTCCCAAAAGCAAACAAAGACGAGCGGTTTGGTTCCGAAAACGGCGCAACATCGAGCGGCTCCGGCGTGCACGTCACCCGGTTTGTTTCCTAGTTCCCGTCCGGAAACGGCGCTTTTTGGCAATCTCGGCGTCAGATTACGAATTTCCTTGTGCGGCGTACAGAAGTACGCCTCCGCGTACATTCTGATCTTCCTTGACCTTGCACAAAAACCCCTCGTTTCCGAATCGAGAACTGCGCAGTCCCCATCGGAGTTTCCGGATGGGAACTTCCTAGCCGCCGAGGAAGTACAGCAGCAGGAAGGCGCCTAAGATGAGCACCGCCCAGAAGGCGATGGCGCCGGTGGTCCAGGTCCGGGCGAACACGCCCTCGGGTCCGTGGAGGTGGTAGATCAGGTCGTGGGAGCGGATCACGACCGCCCGCACCGGAAGCGCGAGGACGTCGGCAACGCCTCTGCCGATGCCGGCGACACCGCGCACAGCCGCCGGCAGCAGTCGCCGGTAGGTCCAGTCGAAGTCGAGGTTGGTGGAGCGCAGCTCGGGCGGATAGAGGCCGGTGAGCTGGAGGAAGGTGAAGGCCAGCGCCGAATAGAGGAGCAGCTGGTACTGGGTGATGACGTGGGTCGTGGTGTAGGGCTCGTACACCATGGGGTACGGCAGGACCCGGTAGAGCAGCTCGGGGAAGACGCCGATGCCGACGCACAGAACGGCCATGATCGCCATCGCCACCAGCATGTGCGCCGGCGCCTCCTTGACCCGCTTGCCCGAGTCGTGGGCGAAGAAGGCGAAGTACGGGATCTTGATCCCCGAGTGGTGGAAGACGCCGGCCGAGGCGAACAGCAGCATCAGCCAGATCACCACGTGGTGGGCGGCGGCGGTCTCGTCGAGGATCAGCGACTTGGTGACGAAGCCCGAGAAGAACGGGAAGCCCGAGATCGAAGCAGCGGCAATGACGCAGCAGACGGTGGTCACCGGCATCGATTTGTACAGCCCGCCGAGCTCGGTCGCCTTGATGGTGCCGGTGCGGTGGAGAACCGCGCCCATGGTCATGAACAGCAGCGCCTTGTAGAGGATGTGGGCGAAAGCGTGGGACACGGCGCCGTTGAGCGACAGCGCGGTGCCGATGCCGATCCCCACCACCATGAAGCCGAGCTGGTTGTTCAGCGAGTAGGTCAGGACCCGGCGCAGGTCGTTCTCGATGACCGCGAAGAAAATCGGGAACGCGGTCATGATCGCGCCGATGACGATCAGCACTCCGGTGCCCGGGAAGCCCCGGGCCAGGGCGTAGATCGCGAGCTTGGTTGTGAAGATGCTGAGGTATACGGTGCCGGTGACGGTCGACTCGGGATAGGAGTCCTGGAGCCAGTTGTGGAGCAGCGGGAAGGCGCACTTGATGCCGAAGGCGAGGAAGACCAAAACCACCCCGACGCTGGCAGTCGTCAGCCGGCCGTCGTCGCCGATGAGCTTGACGAAGTCCAGGGAACCGGTGTCGACGAAGTGCAGGATCACGCCGGCAAGGAGGACGACCCCCGAGCCGACCTGGATGATCAGGTAGCGCATGCCAGCCCTGGCGGCGCGCTCGGTACCCCCGGCCCAGATCAGGAAGACCGAGGTGACGGCGGTGAGCTCCCAGTACACGAAGAGGGTGATCAGGTCGCCGGCGAAGGTGGCGCCGATCGCCGAGCCGACGTAGGTCTGGGCGGCGACGACCTGGACCCCGTCGCGGACGTGGAGCCCGTAGATCCCGCCCAGGATGGCGGCGATGAAGAAGACGATGCCGAAGACCAGGCTCAGTCCGTCGACCCGCACCGGCGTCAGCTCGTGCCCGAAGATCACCAGGGTCTGAATGAAGCCCTTCTCAAGGGCGAGGAGGTGGACGAAGCCGAGCACCGGCAGCACCACGCCGGCCCACGGCTTGAGCCGGGACGGCAGCAGGGCCGCCAGCAGGCCGCCGAGGATCAGGATCGCGCCGGGGGGGAGGAGATCAATCATCGTAATAATCTTCATCCCGCATCAGCACCTTGCGCAGCTGGGTCGCTGCGAGCACCAGGGCGACGCAGGCGACGAAGCCGAAGATGCTGTAGAAGCCCGGCCAGTACTCGAAGCCGAAGTGGAGGTGGTGCTTGTAGGGCAGCAGGTCGGCGAGCGCCACCACCGCACAGACCGCGTACAGGGTACGGATGACCTTCTTCACGTTGCGACGGTCGTCGAGCCAGCTCTCGGGCGGAATCGGTCGTTGACCGGTCATGGCAACATTCCCGTCAGCAGGCGCCAGACCTCGTCGGCCCAGAAGAAGAGCGCGATCCCGCCGAGGGCGGTGGCCACCGGCGGCAGCACGCACAGCAGGGGCGCCTCGTGGATCCCTTCACCGGGGTTGCCGTGATCGTCGTCCGCCGGCGCCGGCCGGAAGAAGCCGCGCACGACCACCGGCATGAGATAGACGATGGACAGCAGGGAGCTCGCCATGAGCACTGCCATCATGATCCACTGCTCGGCGTCGGCAGCCCCGAGAATCAAAAACCACTTGCTCCAGGCGCCACCCATGGGCGGCAGGCCGATGACGCTGATCGAGCCGAGCAGGAAGGCGCCGAAGGTGAAAGGCATCCGGCGGCCGAGCCCGTCGAGCTGGCTGACCTCGGTCTTGTGGGCGCCGACCAGGATGGCGCCGGCGCAGAAGAACAGGGTGATCTTGCCGAAGGCGTGCATGACGATGTGCATGCCGCCGCCGAGGACGCCGGCGGAGGTCGCCAGAGCCGCCCCGAGCACGATGTAGCTGAGCTGGCTGATGGTCGAGTAGGCGAGCCGCGCCTTGAGGTTGTCCTTGCCGATGGCGACCACCGATGCTGAGATGATGGTGAAGGCGGCGACCCAGGTCAGCCAGCGGGCGGCGTCGGTTGCGGCCAGCAGGTCGATGCCGAAGACGTAGACGACCACCTTGAGGATGGTGAAAACGCCGGCCTTGACCACCGCCACCGCGTGCAGGAGGGCGCTCACCGGGGTCGGCGCCACCATCGCCGCCGGCAGCCACCGGTGGAAGGGCATAAGGGCCGCCTTGCCGGTGCCGAAGGCGTAGAGGGCGAGCAGGATGACGAGCTGGGTTCCCTCGACCCGACCGGCGAGGATGCCGCCGGGCTCGAAGTCGGTGGTGCCGGCGGCGAGCCAGGTCCAGACCAGGGCGAGGAGCAGGAAGGCGATGGAAGTCCCCATCAGGATGCCGAGATAGACCCGGCCGGCGCGTCTGGCCTCGTCGGTGCCCGAGTGGGTGACCAGCGGGAAGGTCGACAGCGTGATCGCCTCATAAAACACGAACAGGGTGAAGACGTTGGCCGCGAACGCGACGCCCACCGCCGACGAGATGGCGACGGCGAAGCAGATGTAGAACCGGGTCTGGTTGACCTCGTGGTGGCCCCGCATGTAGCCGATGGAGTAGAAGGTGGTGACGATCCACAGGCCCGACGCGACCAGGGCGAAGAGCATCCCGAGCGGCTCGACCTCGAAGGCGAGATCGAGTCCCGGCAGGACCTCGACCAGGTCGAGTCGCGGCCGGCCGCCGGACTGCACCTCGGGCAGGATGACCCCTGCGACCAGGGCGAAGAGGCCCCCGCCGACGAGCAGGATGGCGGTCTCGCGGAGGTTGGGCCAGCGCTGGAGCCAAGCGATGAGAAGCACCGCCAGCAACGGCCAGGCAACGGCCAGCCCGACGGCGAGGCTCACGCTCACGGTCCACCTCCCAGCAGCATCCGAGCCGCCTCGGAGGCGACACCGGCGCTGAGCGAGGTGAAGATGCCGAAGAAAACGGTGGCGCCGATGAGCAGCCACATGGGCACGAGCAAGGAGACGGGCGCTTCAGCAACCTCCGGCGCGTCGTCTGGCGGCGGCGTGAAGTAGCCGACCTCCACCACCCGCCAGACGTAGACCACCGCCAGCAGGGAGCTCAGCAGGATCAGGAAGGCCACCGGCCACAGGCCTGCGTCCAGCGCCCCGAGCACCAGGTACCACTTGCTGACGAAGCCGACGGTCAGGGGCACGCCGATCAGGCTCAGCCCGCCGACGACGAAGGCGGCGAAGGTCAGGGGCATGCGCCGTCCCAGCCCGGCGAAGTCGCCGATCCGGGTCGAGCCGACCCGCACCAGCACCGCGGCGAGGACCAGGAACAGCCCGCACTTCATGATCGCGTGGTTGAAGACGTGGACCAGGCCGCCGGTCAGACCGCGCTCATTGGCGAGACCGAGGCCGAGGACCATGTAGCCGATCTGGGCCACTGACGAGTACGCGAGCATGCGCTTGAGGTCGTCCTGGTAGATGGCGACCAGGGAGCCGGCGAACATGGCGGAGATGGCGAGCGGCAGGAGCACGGCGTCGAGACGGCTGACCTCGAAGGCGAGGTTGGCCTCGAAGATCGAGTAGATGAAGCGCACCAGGACGTAGTACGCGACCTTGGTGGCGGTGGCGGCGAGGAACGCCGTCACCACCGCGGGCGCGTAGGTGTAGGCGTTGGGCAGCCAGATGTGGAGCGGGAACAGCGCGAGCTTGATGCCGGCGCCGACGGTGATGCAGGCCAGGGCCACCAGCACCGTCCGGTTCGGCCCGACCTCGGCGAGCCGGCCGGCGATGTCGACGATGTTCAGGGTGCCGGTCGTCATGTAGAGCATGCCGATGCCGAGCAGGATGAAGGTGCCGCCGACGGTGCCCATGATCAGGTACTGGATGGCCGAGGTCAGGGCGCGCGGCGTCCGGCCCTGGGAGATCAGGGCGTACGAAGACAGCGACGAGATCTCGAGGAAGACGAAGACGTTGAAGGCGTCGCCGGTGACGGTCATGCCGGCGAGGCCGGTCATGCACAGCAGGTAGGCGGCGTAGAACAGGTAGTGCTTCTCCTCCGGAACCTCCACCGCCAGGCCGCGCGGCGCGGCCAGCAGCACGACGGCGCAGATCACGGTCACCACCAGCAGCACCAGGGTGTTGAGCAGGTCGATGCGCAGCTCGATGCCCCACGGCACCGGCCAGCCGCCCTCGGCGTAGGAGATGGTGCCCGAGCTCAGCACCCGGTGCAGCAGCACCGAGGCGTTGACCACCGCGCCCCAGGCGTTGAACGAGGCCACCGCCCAGGCGGCCCAGCGGTTGCGGACGATGACGCACACCGTCGCCGACAGCAGCGGCATGGCGATCTGGAGCGCCGGCAGGTGGTCCGAGATCATGGCTGCGAGCGCCCCGATCACGAGTCCTCCTCCTCACGCTCCATGGCCCGGATCTCGTCCTCCTCGATCGTCCCGTAGGCCTCGTTGATGCGCACCACCAGGGCGAGGGCGAGGGCCGAGGTCGCGACACCGACCACGATGGCGGTGAGCATGAGCACGTGGGGCAGGGGGTTCGAGTAGAGCTCGAAGCCCTCCTCTGCGATCGGCGCAGTGCCCCCCCGGACCTTCGCCATGGTGACGTAGAACATGATCACCGAGACCTGGAAGATGTTGAGGCCGATGATCTTCTTGATGAGGTTGCCGCGGGAGATCACGACATACAGGCCGGTCATCATCAGGAAGATGACCACCCAGTAGGGGTAGAGCCCCCAGTCAATCATCGGTCCGGCCCCGGCCGGCGAAGGAGAAGAAGATGACCACCATGACCGCCGTCACCGTGATGCCGACCCCGAGCTCAACCAGCAGGATGCCCAGGTGCTGGCCGTGGCGGGGGTCGTGGGCGAGCACGTCGTAGTCGAGGAAGTTGCCGCCGAAGTAGATGGACGCGAGGCCGACGCTGCCGTACAGCAGCACCCCGCCGGCGACCAGGATCTCGAGCAGCCGGAGCGGAAACGCCTCCCGGGCCCGGTCGAGCCCGAAGACGAGGGCGTACAGGATGATGCCGGCGCCGAAGATCACCCCCGCCTGGAAGCCGCCGCCCGGTCCGTAGTCGCCGTGGAACTGGACGTAGAGACCGAAGATCATGGTCAGAGGAATCAGCAGCTTGATCAGCACCCGGAGGATGACGTGGGAGGTCACTCGGGACCCTCCCCTCCCGGCAGGCGGCGGCGCCGGAACCGCTCGACCACGGCGTGGCCTCCGAGCAGCAGCAGAACCCCGATCCCGGCGGTGAAGATGACGGTGGCCTCGCCCCAGGTGTCGTAGCCGCGGTATGACGCGAGCACGGCGGTGACGATGTTGGGCACGCCGATGGCGGAGGCGGTCTCCTCCAGGTACTGGGGCGCCACGTGCCGGTGGATCGGCGCCTCCGGGTCGCCGTAGCGCGGCATGTCGAAGGAGGCGTAGATCAGGGCGCCGCCCGTCACCAGCACCGCGAGCAGCGGCAGCGGTCTGAACCTGTTGTGCCCGGGACGCTCCTCGCTGTCGGTGAGGGCGAGGGTGGCGAGCATCAGGATGGTCGAGATCCCGGCGCCCACCGCGGCCTCGGTGAAGGCCACGTCAACCGCATCCATCACCGTGAACAGGGAGGCCGAGAGCAGGCTGAAGATGCCGAAGAGCATGACCGCCGCGAACAGGTCCTTGAGCCGGATGACGGCGACCGCGATCACCGCCAGGAAGGTGAACAGCACCAGGTGGATTCCGGCGAGCTCAGGCACTGTCGTCCACCTCGTGCCGGTCGGCGAGCTCGCGACCCTGCAGCGGGTCGACGCCGCGCAGGAAGGCCGCCTTGGCCAGGGCGTGGCTCGCCAGCGGGCTGGTGAGAAGCAGCAGGAAGAGGAGCATGACGAGCTTGGCGGTGTTGAGGGTCAGGCCCTCGTGGAGCATCAGACCGAGGACGATGAGCCACGAGCCCAGGGTGTCGGTGATGCCGGCGGCGTGGATCCGGGTGTAGAAGTCGGGCAGGCGCAGCAGCCCGAGTCCGCCGATGACGACGAACGCCGATCCGGCAAGCAGGCACACACAGACCAGAACCTCCACCGGGTTCGCCATCAGAAAAGCTCCTCCGACTCCTCCTCCATCCCCACCAGGTCGCCGAAGCGGGTGAACTTCATGGCGGCGATGGTGCCGATGAAGTTCATCAGGGCGTAGACCAGGGCGAGGTCGAGGAAGGCCGGCCGACCGCTCAGGTAGCCGATCAGAGCGATCAGGAGCACGGTCTTGGTGCCGAAGCTGTTGACCGCCAGGATCCGGTCGAAGACGGTGGGGCCGAGGATGGAGCGGGTCAGGGTCAGCGCCATGCAGACCACGATGGCGGCGGTGGCGGCGGCCAGGAAGCCGGTCACCGCGGCGCTCCTTCGAGCCTGGCAACCTGACGGTCCATCTCGCCCTCGAGGAGGCCGTCGGCAACCTCCTCGGCGATGGTGTGGACCGTGATCTTCGTGCCGTCAACTTTGATCGAGACCGTGCCGGGTGTCAGGGTGATCGAGTTGGCGTAGAGCACCCGGCCGAGGTCGCTGTGCTGCGACGCGGGCGCCTCGAAGAGGCGCGGGCTGACGTTCGGCCGGCGGGGGCTGAGGATGCGCCGCGCGACGTCGAAGTTGGCCTTGACGACCTCCTTGGCGATCCACGGCAGGTAGCGGGGCAGCCGGGGCAGCAGGTGGATCGGCAGGGCTTCGCCGTCGACGATCCCCATCCGGCGGGCGAGACCGACCACGAGCAGGCAGCTCGCAACCCCGAAACCGGTGATGAGGACGGTGTAGTGACCGGAGTTGAGGAGCCAGACGGCGAGCAGCAGCAGGAAGAGGGCGACAGTGTGCTTCATGGTCCGCCCCCTGTTCGCAGGGAACTCAGGCGCGGGCCCTTCGGGACACCCCTCGGAGCTCGGTCAGCCGGCCCCCCCCAGGTCGAGCTGATCGCGCCAGCCACCACGCACCCACCTCCTGACGGCGGCCGCGGCGAGCGCCTCGGCCTCGACGTGCCGCGCCAGAGTACACGATTTCTCCAACCGTGAAAAGACGCAGCAGGAGCTTGGCAGTTGGTGCTCCGTCTTTGGTGGTCGGCGCCCTGAGCGATGGCAGATCGGCGTCCGGATCCTCCGACTCCATTCGGCCGTGACTCATGGCCTCGTGCCTCGAGGCGTTGGCGTTGGAGGCCATCGGACTGACTCCCGAACCGGCGAGCCGTGCTCGGTGCGTTCGATGATCTCGTCCTGGAGGTCGGGCGCGATGTCGCAGAAATAGTCCGAGTAGCCGGCAACCCTGACGATGAGGTCGCGGTGGCTTTCGGGGTCGGCCTGGGCCGCGCGCAGGATGTCGGCGGAGACCACGTTGAACTGGACGTGGTGACCGCCCATGGAAAAGTACCCGCGCACCAGGGCGGCGAGCAGATCGATGCCACTTTCGCCCTCGAGCAGCTGCGGCGTGAACTTCTGGTTGAGCAGGGTGCCGCCGGTGCGCAGATGGTCCATCTTGCCGGCCGACCGGAGCACCGCCGTCGGGCCACGCCGGTCCGCGCCCTGAACCGGCGAGATGCCCTCCGACAGCGGCTGTCCGGCGCGGCGGCCGTCGGGCAGGGCGCCGATCACCGAGCCGAAGTAGACGTGGCAGGTGGTCGGCAGCATGTCGATGTGGTACCGGCCGCCGCGCAGGTTGCGGCGTCCTTCCACCGCGTCGAAAAAGACCTCGAAGCAGCGCCGCATGATGTCGTCGGCCCGGTCGTCGTCGTTGCCGTACTTCGGCGTCCGGTCGAGCAACCTCCGGCGAAGGCCCTCGTCGCCCTCGAAGTCGGCGTTCAGCGCGGCGATGAGCTCCGCGACGGTCAATCTCCGGTCGTCGAACACATGGTGCTTGACCGCCGACAGGCTGTCGGTCAGCGAGCCGATCCCGACGCCCTGGATGTAGCTGGTGTTGTAGCGGGCGCCGCCGGCGTTGTAGTCGCGGCCGGCGGCGATGCAGTCGGCGATGACCAGGGACAGGAACGGCGCCGGCAGCTGCTCGGCGTACGCCCGCTCCCAGACCGCATTGCCCCGGACTTTGACGTCGACGAAGTGCTCGACCTGGGCCCGCCAGGCGCCGAACAGCTGGTCGAAGCTCTCGAGGCCGGCCGGGTTCCCGGTTCTCGGCCCGAGCTGTGTGCCGGTTTGCGGGTCGACTCCGTCGTGCAGGACAAGCTCGAGCAGCTTGGGCAGGTTGAAGTAGCCGGTCAGGATGTAGGCCTCCTTACCGAAGGCGCCGGCCTCGACGCAGCCGCTGGTGCCGCCCTCGCGTGCATCCTCGATCGTCTTGCCCTGGCGGACGAGCTCGGCGATCACGGCGTCGGCGTTGAACACCGAGGGGAAACCGTAGCCCTTGCGGATGACCTCGAGGCCGGCACGCAGGAACCGGTCGGGCGTTCGGGCCGAGATCTGGAGGTTGTTGGACGGCTGCAGCAGGTGCAGCTCGTCGATCACCTCGAGCAGCAGGTACGACACCTCGTTGACTCCGCTCTCGCCCGAACGGGTCAGGCCGCCGAGGTTGATGTTGGCGAAGTCGGTGTAGGTGCCGCTCTCCGCGGCGGTGACCCCGACCTTGGGCGGCGCCAGGTGGTTGTTGAACTTGACGAAGAAACATCCGAGCAGCTCCTTGGCCCGGTCACGGGTCAGCGAGCCGTCGGCCAGCCCGCGCTCGTAGAACGGCAGCAGGTGCTGGTCCAGGTGACCGGGGTTGAAGGAATCCCAGCCGTTGAGCTCGGTGATGACTCCGAGGTGGACGAACCAGTAGGCCTGAAGGGCCTCGTGGAAGTCGCGCGGCGGATGGGCCGGAACCCGGTCGCAGACCTCGGCGATCCGCTCGAGCTCGGCGCGGCGGGCGGGTTTCGACTCGTCGCAGGCGAGCTCGCGAGCGCGCGCGGCGTGGCGTTGGGCGAACACCACGGCGGCATCGGCCGCGATCGCCATGGCCTCGAGCTGGACCCGTCGGGCGCGGGTGTCCGGGTCGTCGGCATCACCGAGCGCGGCCGCAGCGGTCGCGATGTCACGCTTGAGTTCGATCATCCCCGTGCGGTAGATCGTGCCGTCGGCCACCGTGTGGCCCGGCGCCCGCTGCTCCATGAACTCGGTGAAGATCCCGGCGGCGTAGGCGTCGTGCCATTCCGGCGGCAGCTTCTCGAGCGAGCGTTCGCGCAGGGTTCGGCCCCGCCAGTACGGGATGACCTCGTCGGCGTAGCGCTCGATGTCGGCCGGGGCGACGCGGTACGAGGTCAGTGGTCGCGAGCTCAGAATCTCGAGATCGTCGACGCTGTGGCAGGTGATCTCCGGGTAGGTCGGCGTCGCTTTGGGCGCCGGCCCGCGCTCGCCGATGATGAGCTCGAAGTCACTAATACACAGCGTCTTGCGCGAACACAGATCATGAAAGGCGCGGCCCCGAAGCACCGGCGTCGGCCACCGGTTCTCGTTGGCTCGGCAAAAGTCGGTGAGCAGCAGCGCGCGCTCGACGGAGATCGACGGTTCGGCTTCCAGGCTGCGCCGGCGCAGCTCGGCGATCCGCTCGTTCATCAGGCGCCTCCAGTGTGGACCTCGAGCCCGCGCGATCGCAGCCGCGCCACCGCGGCGAGAACCTCGTCATCGGTGGGCGAGCGCACCTCGACGTCCGGCGGCGGGTGCCCGAGACGACGGTGCTTGTCGGCGCCGGTCGCGTGGTACGGCAGCACGAAGACCGGATGGCGGCCGGCCAGCGACCTGATGAGCTCGGCGGTCGCGTCGAGGTTGGCGTCATCGTCATTGAAGCCGGGGATCAGCGGCAGCCGGATCCAGATCTCGGCGCCGGACGCGCTCAGCTCGCGCAGATTGGCGACAATGAGCCGGTTGTCTCTGCCGGTGTGGCGGCGGTGAATCTCCGGATCCGTGTGCTTGAGGTCGTACAGCAGCACATCGGTCAGCGCCCCGATATCGCGGGCAACCCGCGTCGGGGCGAAACCGCTGGTGTCGACCGCGGTGTGCAAACCGAGCTCCCGACAGGCCTCGAGACATGCAGCGAGGAAGGTCGGGTGGCACAGGGGCTCGCCGCCCGAGAAGGTGACGCCACCGCCCGACGCCTCGAAGAACGGTCGGTCACGCTCGAGCTCGGCAACCAGCTCGGCAACAACGCGGGGCTCGCCGATGAGCTCGCGGGCCTGGCCCGGGCAGACCGCGGCACACTCGCCGCAGCGGCGGCAGGTCCCGTCGTCCCA
Source organism: uncultured Thermoanaerobaculia bacterium (assembly GCA_964641415.1). GTDB lineage: Bacteria > Acidobacteriota > Thermoanaerobaculia > Thermoanaerobaculales > Sulfomarinibacteraceae > JAHECW01. The sequence continues at coordinate 28,535 of CAZXMW010000009.1, forward strand.
GTCCGGGCCGCGCGCCGCGCGGCCGTCTGCGGCCTCCGGACAGACCTCGGCGCAGGCGCCGCAGCCGACACAGCGGTGGCCGGTGATCGCCACCTCCGGCGCGCGGTCGAGGCCCTCGGGGTTGTGGCACCAGTCGCAGCACAACGGACAGCCCTTGAGAAAGACGGTGGTCCGAACGCCGGGACCGTCGTGCACCGAGCAGCGCTGGATGTTGAACACCGCCACACCGTGCGCGGCGGGACGGGATTCGGTGGTCGCCGGGTCGTCGCTCATGTCTCGTCCGCGAATGTACACGACCGGCTGCAGCTCACCACGGCAGCCGGTCGAGGTCGACGTTGCCGCCGGACAGGATGAGACCGACCGACCGGCCCGCAAAGTTCGTCGGGTGCGCCATCACCGCGGCCAGCGGCACCGCGGCCGAAGGCTCGACGACGAGCTTGGCGCGCTGCCAGAGCAGGCGCATGGCGCTGATGATTGCCTCGTCGTCGACCGTCAGCATTCCGGCGAGGCCACCAGAGAGGATCCGGAAGGTCCGGTCGGACAGAGAGGTGAGCAGGCCGTCGGCGATGGTGTCGGGCCGCACCGACGGGGTGCGCCTCCCGTCGCGCAGCGACCGGTACGCGTCGTCGGCGCCGGCCGGCTCGGCGCCCCAGACCTCGACACCGGTGGCCGCACCGGCGGCGGCAATGACCGTTCCGCTCGCGAGTCCGCCGCCGCCGACCGGGACCACGATCACCTCGAGCGCCGGAACCCGGTCGAGCAGCTCGAGGGCCGCCGTGCCCTGGCCGGCGACGACCCGAGAATCGTCGTACGGGTGGATGAAGACCGCCCCGGTTCGATCCCGGATGTCGGACAGGGTGCGTTCGCGAGCCTCCAGCGTCGGCTCGCACTCGGTGATCCGGGCGCCGTAACCGGCCACCGCTGCTTTCTTGACCGGCGGCGCCGACAACGGCATGACGATGTCGGCCGAAATCCCGCGAACCCCGGCCGCCCGAGCCAGGGCCGCAGCGTGGTTGCCCGACGAGTGCGTGCACACTCCGAGCGCCGCGTCGTCGTCGGACAGCGAGAACACGGCGTTGGCCGCGCCGCGGGCCTTGAACGCACCAACCTTTTGGAGCTGCTCGCACTTGAGGTGGAGCCGGCAGCCGGTCATTTCATCCAGGGTCGAGCAGGTCGCCACCGGGGTGCGGTGGACGTGGCCCGCGATGCGCTCGGCGGCGGCCAAGACGTCGTCGAAAGTCGGATCCTCGGCCATCGGAGCATGGTAGCAGCGTGCGCGGTCGAGCAACGGACCGCGAGCTCGCCTTCGCTCCCGTTTCGTGCCTGTCTGCCATGCCCTGCTCGCCGGAGGGGTCCTTCGACTCGCTTTGCTCGCTCAGGAGCGCTGCCCGGGCGCCGGCGACCTTCCTGCCGGCCGGGGCGGCTGAAGCGGCACCGTTCGCTGCCGCTGCCGCTGCCGCTCCTGCTGCCGGTCAGCCTGCTTGGTTCTCGAGCACCAGGATCGCCTGGTCCCTCCAGGCGCCGCGCTTCCAGTATCGACCGGGCACACGGCCGACCTCGAGGTACCCCGCTGCCGCCAGCATGCCCATGGATCGCTCGTTGCCGGCGATCAGGGTGGCGATGAGCATCCGCAGACCGAGCACCTCGAAGGCGTAGCGGGTCCGGACGCGGGCCGAGTCGGTACCGAGCCCGCGGCCCCACAGGTCGCGGCGGCCGATGACGCTGCCGGACACCGCGACCCGGCTCTGCCAGTCGATGGAGCGCAGCGACGAGAACCCGACGTGCTCGCCGTCGAGGCTTTCGACCGCGAAGTGAACGCTGCCGCGATCCGGCCGCTCGGCGGCGCGGAAGAACTCCTCTTCTGCGCCCCGGGTGAGCGGCCAGTCTCCGGTTTCGAGCCACGCGGTTACGGCGGGGTCGTTGAACCAGCGCAGCGCGTTGTCGAGGTGCGCCGCCCGATCGAGGGGAACCAGACGCACCATCTCGCCTTCCCAGCCGACCTTCATCAATCGTCGTCTCCGTCGCCGTGTCGGATCCGCACCGCGCTGCCCCGGCCCAGACCTGTCGCGCGGGCCGCCGACCCGCCGTTGACCGCGAGCTCGAGCAGTCCGGAGGAGCCCTCGAGCATGATCACCTCGTCGGCCTTGCCGTCTCCGTAGGTCTGAACCCGGCGCGCCTGCTGCTCGACCGACCAGGCCGCCGTCGCCTCCGCGTCGACCGCCGTGGCGGGCAGGTTGGTGATCAGGTTTCCGAAGCGGTCCACCGACAGTACCGTCGCGGTGTAGCCGAGGGTCTGCGGCTCCGGATCGGGCAGCGGACAGGCGACCAGGAGATCCGGATCGACCTCGGCGCCGAGCTCGGTCAGGTCCGCCCCCGAGGCGAGGTGAGCGGCAGCCGGAGCGAAGAAGTCCCGACCGTGGAAGGTCCGCGACGGACGCTCGAGATCCATGGCCTGCCAGTCGATCTCGACGGCTCTCGACGCCGGTCCGAGGGAGGCGGCGATCCCGTTGTCGGGCGCCACCAGGCAGCGCTTGCCGAGCTCGAGCGCCAACGCCCGCCGACCGGTCCCGACGCCGGGGTCGACAATGGCCATGACCACGCATCCTGCGGGCAAAAACGGCCAGGCGCAGCGCAGCTGGAACGAGGCCGCCCAGATGTCCCCGGGCGGAACCAGGTGACCGAGGTCGATCTTCGAGACCCCGGGAGCGTGCTTCTCGAGCACCGCATGGAGCACCCCGACGTAGTGGTCGGACAGGCCGAAGTCGGTCAGCAGTGCGATCGGACGCATCGAGAGAGGGTACCACAAAGCCCGGTGAGAGAGGGAGTTCGGTGGCGGTCTCGGGGTGGTGTCCGGAATCCGTATCCGTTCCCGTATCCGTATCCGTATCCGTATCCGTTCCCGTATCCGTATCCGTATCCGTATCCGTTCCCGTATCCGTATCCGTATCCGCTTCCGTTCCCGTATCCGTATCCGTATCCGTATC
>CAZXMW010000009.1:31618-88547 GCA_964641415.1 uncultured Thermoanaerobaculia bacterium
GTATCCGCTTCCGTTCCCGTATCCGTATCCGTATCCGTATCCGTATCCGTATCCGTTCCCGTATCCGTATCCGTATCCGTTCCCGTATCCGTGCCCGCATCCGGTTCCGTTTCCGGCTCCGCCTTGCCACGGCGGCGCCGGTTCGCGCCCACAGTCCACCGCGACCAGGCTCGGCGATCGCCACTTCCGCAGTTGCGGAAACGCGAGACCGAACTCGACGAAACGCACAACTGCGGAAATGGCACGTCCGGCGGGAACGCACCGATTCCGGCCCGGGCCCGGGCCGCGGCTCGCTGCTACCATGTTCGACGGAGGTCTCCCCATGCGCGAGATGCAGCTTTCACTCGGTGGTCAGTGGATGGACGGCGACGATGTCATGGAGGTGCGCTCGCCCTTCGACGGGCGCGACGTGGCCCGGGTCGCCCGCGGCGGTCCCGAGCTGCTCGAACGGGCGGCAGCGACCGCGGAGCGAGCCGCCGTGACCATGGCCGCCGCACCGCCGTCGGAACGAGCTGCCATCCTGGAGGGCGCCGCCGCCCTGGTTCTCGAGCACCGCGACGAGCTCGCCGAGATCATCTCCGAGGAAGCCGGCAAACCGGTCCGTCTCGCGTTGGTCGAGGCCGACCGCTGTGCCGATACCCTGACCGAAGCAGCGGTGGTCGCCCGGCACCCCGACGTCGAAGCGCGCGATCTTGCCGGCTACCCGTCGGGTCACGGTCGACTCGCGCTCATGCGTCGCGTGCCCATCGGACCGGTGCTCGCGATCACACCGTTCAACTTCCCACTCAATCTGGTGGCGCACAAGCTCGCGCCGGCGGTGGCCGCGGGGTGCCCGGTGGTCCTCAAACCGGCCAGTCAGACGCCGGGACCGGCGCTGCGGCTCGCCGAGCTGCTGACCGACGCGGGACTGCCCGACGGCGCGCTGTCGGTCATCCCGTCGCGCGGCAGTGATGCCGAGAAGCTGGCGACGGACCATCGCTTCGCCGCCCTGACCTTCACCGGGTCCATGGAGATCGGCTGGCGGCTCAAGCAGATCGCCTGGAAACGGCGGGTCACTCTCGAGCTCGGCGGCAACGCCGCCGTGCTCGTCGAACCCGACGCCGGCGACCTCGCCGCCATCGCCAAGGCCATCGCCGCCGCGGCGTACGGTTACGCCGGTCAGTCCTGCATCTCGGTTCAACGGGTGCTCGCCCACGAGGACATCTACATCTCCCTCCGGCGCGAGCTGATCGAGGCCGCAGAGGCGATCCGCTTCGGTGATCCAGCCGACGAGACGACGGTGTGCGGACCGCTCATCGACGAGGCCAACGCCGACCGGGTCGCCACGTGGATCGAACGGGCGACGATGGCCGGCGGCCGCCTGCTCACCGGCGGCGAGCGCGACGGCAACGTCATCACCCCGGCCCTGATCGAGGAGGCGCCTCCCGACGAGCCGGTGGTCGCCGAGGAGGTCTTCGGCCCGGTCGCCTGCATCGACCCGTACGAGGAGCTGGCCCAGGCGATCAACATGGTCAACGACTCACGCTACGGGCTCCAAGCCGGGATCTTCACGTCGGATGTCGGCAAGGTGCAACGGGCATGGCAACAGATCGAGGTCGGCGGCCTGATCCACGGCGACGTGCCGACCTGGCGCACCGACCCCATGCCCTATGGCGGAGTCAAGGGTTCCGGCGTCGGCCGCGAGGGCCCGGCCTACACCTACCGCGAGCTCACCGAGGAGCGACTGCTGGTTCTGCGCAGCTGACCCGACCGGACCGGGCGTCGGGTTCCGCCGGCCCCGCGAAGGCGCCACGGAGAACCGAATTCGGGCCTGTCCGTGAACCAAAGTGACTCGATTGCGTTCAACCTAAAGTGAGCGATTCTCATCCAGCAGAACCGCTCAGCTTAGGTTCAACCCAGTGAGCGCGGGAGGCACCATGACGGAACAGGCCCGAAGATTTTTCCGGTTGATCAGTGTGATCGTGGTGCTCGCCATCGCCACCGGTGCCGTGCTCTGGGTCGGCGCGCAGACCAATGGCGACGCGAGCGATGGCGGCACTGCGACCGACCAGGAGCAGACGCCCGCCGCCGTGGACGGGACCGAGACCGACGAAGAGGCGCTGCCGGTGCCGGTCGAGGTGACCGCGGTCGGCACGGGCGACATCGCGTCCTACATCACGGCCACCGCCAACCTGGTGGCCGAGGACCAGGTCCAGGTCCTCGCCGAGGCGGAGGGCCGCGTGGTCCGACTCGAGGTCGAGGAAGGCGACCCGGTGTCGAAGGGCCAGATCCTCGCGGTGCTCGACCAGGACGAGGCACGGATCGCCAAGTCCAAGGTCGAGCTCAAGGCCGCCAACGCCGAGGCCGCCCTCGAGCGCGCCCGGGAGAGCCACCGGCAGGGCCTGATCTCCTCGGAGGCCTTCGACCGGCTCACCACCGATGCCGAGGTCGCCCGCCAGGAGGTCGCCGAGACGGACTGGCGTCTCGCCAAGACCGTCATCAGGGCGCCCTTCTCCGCCCGCGTGACCGAACGCTTCATCACTCTCGGCCAGCACCTGCGACCCGGCGACAGGCTGTTCACCGTGGCCGATTCCGACCCGCTGATCGCCCGGATCTATCTTCCGGAGAGCGATGTCGTCGAGCTCGAGGAGGGTCGCGAGGTCCGCATCGCGTCAGCCGCCGACGCCGAGCTCGCTTTCGCGGGCCGGATTCGACAGCTTGCTCCGGTGGTCGACACCGCAACCGGCACCGTCAAGGTCACCATCGAGGCGATCGAGCCGCCGCCCGGGGTTCGTCCCGGGGCCTTCGTCACCATCGGCATCGTGCGTGAGCGGCACGAGAACGCCGTGCTCGTGCCGCGGCAGTCGGTCGTCCGCGAGCTGCACGAGGCCCACGTCTTCGTCGCCGCCGACGGCACTGCCGTCAAACGGGCGGTCTCCCTCGGCATCGAGGACGGCGATCGCGTCGAGGTTCTGTCCGGCGTCGAGCCGGGCGATGCGGTCGTCACGGCCGGCCAGGGCGGGCTCGACGACGGCCAAACGATTCAAGTGCTCTGAGCTCTTGGCCGTAAGTCATTAGTTTTGAGTTCTTAGTTCTTAGTTTTTAGTCTTGAGTTCTCGTCACGCTGACGATTCAACACCTTTGCGACGATTGCGACGGAACTCAAAACCAAAAACTGATCGCTCGCCTCTGTTTCGAATCGGTTTTCATGGGTGTTGGGGGTAGGTATGCGCATCGTCGATTTTTCGCTGCGCCGCCGGGTCACGGTGTCCATGGCGGCGCTGGCGCTGCTGCTGTTCGGGGTCGTCGCCTTCACCCGGCTGCCGGTCAATTTGATGCCGGACCTGTCCTATCCGAGCCTGACGGTCGAGACCAGGCTGTCCGGCGCGGTGCCGGGTGAGGTCGAGGCGCTGATCACCCGGCCCATCGAGGAGCTGGTGGGCATCGCCGGCGGCGTCCAACGGCTGACCTCGGTGTCGCGACCGGGCATCTCCCAGGTGACCCTCGAGTTCGGCTGGGGCCGGAACATGGATTTCGCCGCTCTCGACGTGCGGCAGAAGCTCGACCTCGCGACGCTGCCCCGCTCCGCCGAACGTCCGGTGCTGCTCCGATTCGACCCTTCCAATGATCCGGTGATCCGGCTCTACCTGACCGGCGGCGACAACCTGTACCAGCTGCGCTACACCGCCGAGGAGCTCATCAAAAAGGACCTCGAGTCCACCGAGGGCGTCGCCGCCATCAAGGTCCACGGCGGCTACGAGGACGAGATCCAGGTTCGAATCGACGAGGGCCGAATGGCTCTGCTCGGCCTGTCGGTCGACCAGGTCAACGCCCGACTGCTCGCCGAAAACCTCAACCAGGCCGGCGGAAGCCTGTACGAGGCCGAGGCGCGCTACCTGGTCCGGGCCCGCAACGAGTTCCTCAATCTCGACGACATCCGGCGCACCGTGCTGCTGACCCTGGAGGGTCGCCAGGTCACGGTCGGCGACGTCGCCGAGGTGACCCGCGGCCATCGCCAGCGCGAGGTCATCACGCGCTTCGACGGGAACGAGGCGGTCGAGCTCGCGGTCTACAAGGAGGGCGACGCGAACACGGTCCAGGTGGCGCGATCGGTGCATGCCCGTCTCGACCGCATCCGGAACGAGCTTCCGGAGACGGTCTCGATCGCCTCTGGCGCCGACCAGAGCCGCTTCATCGAGGCGTCGATCCGAGAGGTGCTGTCCAATGCGACGGTCGGCGGCGGCGTCGCGATCCTGGTCCTGCTTCTCTTCCTCAAGAACCTGAGAACGACCGCGATCATCGCAGTGTCGATTCCGGTCTCCGTCGTGGCGACCTTTTTTCTGATGTACCGCACCGGCACCAGCCTCAACATCATGTCTCTCGGCGGGCTGGCGCTCGGCATCGGGTTGCTGGTCGACTCGGCGATCGTCGTTCTCGAGGCCGTCGTCAAAAGCCGGGAGGCCGGCGAGGACGACACCACCGCCGCCCGCGAGGGCGCGTCCGAGGTCGGCCCCGCGGTGATCGCGTCGACCCTGACAACGGTCGCGGTGTTCCTGCCCGTGGTCTTTCTCGAGGGTGTCGCGGCCCAGCTGTTCAGAGACCAGGCGCTCACCGTTTCGTTCTCGCTGCTGGCCGCGCTCGCGGTGTCGCTGACCCTGATCCCGATGATGGTGGCGGCGTCCTCGCCGAGGACGACCGGCAGCGCCGGGCTCGAACTCGAACCCGAACCCGCCCGCGGTTTCCGGCGGGTCGGCCGCCTCGTCCTGCTCACCGCTCCCGCCGTCGCGGTACGTTGGCTGCGGCTGGCGGTCGGCGGACTTCTGACGGCTCTGTCGCTGGTGGCGCGTCCGATCACGACCGCATTCGACCGGGCCATGACGACCCTCACCACCGCCTACCCGCGGATCTTGCGCGCCGCCCTGAATCACCGTCCGACGGTGGTCATGGTCGCGGTCGCCGCATTCGCCGGCGCGGTCGCGCTCGCCCCGAGCCTGGGCATCGACCTCATCCCACCATTCGCCCAGGGCGAGTTCTCGTTCATGATCCAGCTGCCGGAGGGCACCCCTCTCGAGGTCACCGATCGCTTTGTCGGTTCGCTGACGGACCTGCTTGAGGACGACCCGGCCGTGGAGTCGTTCTCGTCCATTGCCGGCGGTGCGGGCCTGTCCCTCGCAGCCACCGGAACCGAGGGCGAGAACACCGCCCGCCTGCAGATCCGGATGCGGCCGGGCCGCGGACCCGACGCCGAAGAGGCGGTGATCGCGCGGCTGCGGTCCCGGCTCGCCGGGACATCCGACCTGAGCTTCGACTTCGAGCGGACCACGTTCTTCTCCTTCCGCACTCCGGTCGAGGTCGAGATCTACTCGGACTCCATCGACGAGCTGGACCTCGCAGCCGCCCGAGTCATCGACGCCCTGCACGGGATCCCCGGCCTGGTCGACCTCCGATCGTCAGCGAACATGGGCAACCCCGAGGTCCGGGTCCGCTTCGATCGCGACCGGCTCGCCCGACTCGGTCTCGATCTGGCCACGGTGGCAAGAACGGTGCGAACCAAGGTCCAGGGCGAGGTCGCCACCCGATTCACCGAGGGCGATCGCGAGATCGACATCCGGGTCCGCGCTCTCGACCAGGAGGATGCCCGGGTCGAGGACATCCACGAGCTCATCGTCGGCCACGTCGACGGCCGGCCGATCTTCCTCAAGTCGGTGGCAGCCATCGACCTCGCCGAGGGGCCGACCGAGATCCGTCGCATCGGACAGAAGCGAGCCGCGGTGGTCGGCGGAAACCTGGCGGGCCGCGACATGGGCGCCGTGGCCGCTGACGTCCGCGCCGCGCTCGCCGGGCTGACCCTGCCGGCGGGAGTGACCGCGACCCTCGGCGGTCAGGAGGAGGAGCTTGAGCAGAGCTTCCGGTCGCTCGCCCTCGCCATGGGCCTCGCGGTGTTCCTGGTCTACCTGGTCATGGCGTCGCAGTTCGAGTCGTTCCTCCACCCCTTCGTCATCATCTTCACTCTGCCGCTGGGCGCCATCGGCGTGATCCTGGCCCTGGCGGTGACCGGTCACACCGTCACCGTCGTCGCCATCATCGGCGCCGTGATGCTGGCCGGCATCGTGGTCAACAACGCCATCGTGCTGGTCGACGCGGTCAACCGACGGCGCCGTGCCGGGGCCGGGCTCGATGACGCGCTCATCGGGGCCGGACTCTCTCGTCTCCGGCCGATTCTCATGACCTCGGCCACCACCATCTTCGGCCTCCTGCCGATGGCCCTCGGCCTCGGCGAGGGCGCCGAGCTGCGGGCGCCGCTGGCGGTCACCGTCATCGGCGGCCTGACGGTCGCGACGGTGCTCACCCTGATCGTGATCCCGGTCGTCTACTCGCTGCTCGCGGGCCGCTGGGTGCCGGCGCCCGTCGACCGGCCCGACCACGCCGCCGGCGGGCCGCTGCGAGTCCTGCAGGTGGCTGTCGAGCGCATCGAACCTGCCGATAGAAACGGGGCCGCACGATGACGACACAACCATCGCATCGTCGCAAGCGCGAAGGCACGAAGACGCGAAGGTCGTCACCAAGTCATCGCAGGCCAGGGCCATCGCATCGGCGCCGACACGTCGAACGCGTTCGGTCTGACCAGGTGAGGTGTCTTCGCGATCGCTTGGCGCCTTTGCGTCTTCGCGCTTGCGACGAACACGGGAGGCCGCTGTGAACCTTCCGACCCTCGCCGTGCGGCGGCCGATCACCACCGCGATGATCCTGATCAGCGTGCTGCTGATCGGCGCCATCGCCTTCGTCAAGCTGCCGCTCGCCTTCCTGCCGACCCTCGACGCACCGTTCATATTCGTCCAGATCCCCTACCCCAACTCGCACCCGCAGCACATCGAGCGCGAGATCACGAAACCGGTCGAGGAAACCCTCGCCACCCTGTCCGGGGTCAAGAAGCTGAGCTCGACCACCGACGCCGACGGCGCCCGGTTCTTCATGGAGTTCACCTGGGGCGAGAACGTCGACGTCGTCCGGATGAAGGTGTCGGAGAAGATGGACCAGGTCGAGCCGACCCTGCCGGCCGACATCGGCCCGATCCTGATCTTCAGCTTCAACACCGACGACATTCCCGTGGTCCAGGGCAGGATCGCCGCCGAGGGCGTCAACCTCTCCCGAAACTACGATCTGCTCGAGGCGCGCATCATCAACCCGCTGCGCCGGATCGACGGCGTCGCCCGGGTCGACCTCAACGGCGTCGAGCCCCGCGAACTCTTCGTCGATCTCATCCTCGACAAGGTCAAGGAGCACTCGGTGGACATCGGCGAGCTCGCGCGCCTGCTCGAGAGCGTGTCGGCGAACTCGGTGCTCGGCCGTGCAACCTCGGGCGGTCTCCGCTCCACGGTGCGTGCCATCGGTTCCTTCGACTCCGTCGAGGCACTTTCCGACCTGGTCATCGACACGCGAGGGCTGCGGCTCGGCCAGGTCGCCGAAATCAACTACGAGGAGCCTCCTCTGACCTTCGGTCGGCACCTGGACGGCAAGTACGCCGTCGCCCTCGACGTCTACAAGGAGTCGACCGCCAACACCGTGGAGGTGGTGCGCGAGGTCAACCGGGTCGTCGAAGAGGAGATCAACCTCGACCCGCTGCTCAAGGGGATGCAGCTCTGGGTCTGGCAGGACCAGGCCGAGGAGATCACCTCCGGCATCGACGGGCTCAAGAAGGCCGGCCTCACCGGCGCCCTGCTCGCAACCTTGAGCCTGTGGTTCTTCCTGCGCCGGATCGACTCGACCGTCATCGTCGCCATGTCGATCCCGTTCTCCATCGTCGCAGCCTGCGGCGTCATGTACTTCCGGGGCGCGAGCCTGAACATCCTGTCCATGATGGGGCTCATGCTCGCGGTCGGGATGCTCGTCGACAACGCCATCGTCGTGCTCGAGTCCATCGACCGACGGATGCGCGACGACAACGACCGCAGGCGGGCCGCCCTCGACGGCGCCGGCCAGGTGCTCATGGCGGTGACCGCGTCGACCGCGACGACTCTGATCGTCTTCCTGCCGCTGGTCATCGGATCGGGCACCGAGATGACAACCTGGCTCAAAGAGGTCGGGGTCACCATCTCGATCGCGCTCGGCTGCTCGCTGTTCTCGTCGCTCACTCTCATCCCGCTCATGTCGGCCCATCTGCTCAAGCTCAGGTCCAACGGACGCAATCGAATCGTCGAGTGGCTCGAGGACCGCTACGTCCGGGTGCTCGGTTGGACGCTCGAGCACCGGATCAAGACCTTCTTCCTGCTCATCGTCGGCCTCGGGGTCGGGCTGCTGCCGTTCTTCGTCGGCTGGGTCGAATCGGCGATCTTCTCGGGCACCCTCAACACCCGACTGTACATGGCCTACGAGTTCGACGACTTCTCGTACAAGTCCCAGTCGGAGAAGGCCGTCAACCAGGTCGAGGACTACCTCGAGGCCAACGCGGACGGGCTCATGATCGACTCGGTCTACTCTTATTACACCGAGAACGAGGCCGGGACGACCATCACCTTCACCCGCGACGACCTGTCCGACGACGAGATGAAGGAGCTGCGGGTCGCGATCCGCAACGGCCTTCCCGAGATCCCGGGCGTGCGGGTGGTCTTCGAGGAGGAGGCCAACGAGGGTGGATCGACCACCTACTTCGCGATCAAGCTGTTCGGCCAGGACACGACCACCCTGTACCGGCTCGCAGACGAGGCGGCGCGGCGTATCGAGACCATGGACGGCGTCGAAGACGTCTCCAGGCCGCGCGCTGCCGGGCGACGCGAGATTCAGGTCAGCATCGACCGCAATCGGGTTGCCGAGCTCGGCCGCTCGGCCGCCGACATCACCCAGATGCTCGCCTTCACCCTGGGCGGGGTGCGGCTCGACCGGTTCAACGCCGGCGACCGCGAGATCGTCACCTGGCTCGCCCTGCGCATGGAGGACCGTCAGCGGCTCGCCGATCTGCGCCAAATTCCGATCGCCGAGGCCGGCGGCAAGCCGGTCTTGCTCGGCGACGTCGCCAGCTTCGAGGCCATCGAACGGCCGCGCTCGATCCAGCGTGAAAACCGCAAGGTCCGGGTCGCCGTCCGGGGCACCTACGACGGTGACGACTGGCCGGCAGCTCAGCGCGCCATCGAGGAGACGATGAACGCCTTCCGCCTGCCGGCCGGCTACTCGTGGAGCTGGAACGACCGGATCGTCGAGCAGGCCAACGAGAGCGCCGAGATGGGCGTCAACTTCGTGATGGCCCTGGTCCTCGTCTACCTGGTCATGGCGTCACTCTTCGAGTCCCTGACCCGACCCTTCGCGATCCTGTTCGCGATTCCCTTCGCTCTGCCCGGCACCGCCTGGATGCTCGCCGTCACCGGGACGCCGTTCAACCTCATGGCCCAGATCGGGCTGCTCATCCTGATGGGCATCGTGGTCAACAACGGCATCGTGCTCGTCGACCACATGAACCACTTCCGCCGGCTCGGCCACTCGCCCGAGGAGGCCATCCTGCGCGCAGGTCGCGACCGGCTGCGGCCGATCCTGATGACCGCCGCCACGACCATGATCGGGCTGCTGCCACTCGCGCTCGGCGGCGTCAACGTGTCGGGACTGCTCTACTATCCGATGGCGCGAACCGTCATGGGCGGACTCATGTCGTCGGTGGTGCTCACCCTGCTCGTGCTGCCCTACCTCACCCTCGGCGCCGAAGGCGTGTCGAGCTGGCTCGCGCGGGTATGGCGACGGTCGGGCACACCGCGGCGGCTCCGCGAGGCGGAGGTCGAGACCGGGTAGCGGCGACCGGATCGGCAGCGCCGAATCCGATCCCGATGAACGGTACCGCCTCGACCCCCCAACGGGCGCGCCTCCGACGAGCAGGGCATGGCAGACAGGCACGAAATGCTGCTCGGGCGACGCTGTGCCGCACCGCCGACAGGCGGGTGCGGCGCAGAAGGCCGTTCTCGTCGAGACCCGCCGCGTCAAATGCGCCCGTCCCGCAGCGCCCTCGCGACCTCGCGGACCGTGGCGGCCAGGTTCTCCCGCCCGTGCGCGACGGCCTCGGCTGCCGGCACCTCCGGCCCGACGGTGGCGAACCGGGCGTCGAAGGCCGCGTCGAGCTCGGGCAGGTCGCCGTCGATGGCGCCCGAGACGAGCACCGTTGACGACCCGGCCCGCCGGGCCATCGCCGCGAGCACGGCGGGCAGCTTGCCGCCGGCGGTCTGATCGTCGGTCCGACCCTCGCCGGTGATCAGCACGTCGGCGGCACGGATCGCCCGGTCGAGGCCGGTGAGCTCGGCGACGAGCTCGGTGCCGGGGCACAGCTCGGCGCGGCAGAAGGCGCGCAGCCCGGCGCCCAGACCGCCGGCAGCGCCATCTCCAGGATGATCCACCGAGTCGAGTAGACCCTCGCGGCGCCAGACCTCTGCGAGGCGAGCGAGACCGCGCTCGAGCTCCTCGACCACCACCGGCGTGGCGCCCTTCTGGGGACCGAAAATCCTGGCCGCGCCGGTCGGCCCGAGCAGCGGGTTGGTGACGTCGCAGGCGGCCCGGACCCGGCTGAAGGCGAGCTCGGGGACCACGCCGAGGCCGAAAATCTCCTCGACGGCGGCGAGCGCCGCGCCGCCCGGGCCGCAGTCGCTGCCGTCGGCGCGCAGCACCGCCCAGCCGAGCGCCTGCGCCATCCCGACGCCGCCGTCCACCGTGGCGCTGCCGCCGACCCCGACGACGAGCTCACGCGCCCCGGCGTCGAGCGCGGCCGTGATGAGCTCGCCGGCGCCGAAGCTGGTCGCGACGAGGGGGTCGAGCCGGCCCGGCGGCACCAGCTCGAGCCCGCTCGCCGAGGCCATCTCGAGCACCGCGGTGCGGCCGTCGGCGACCAGCCCGAAGCTCGCGGTCACCGGGTTCCCCAGGGGTCCGGTCACGGTCACGCTCCGCCGCTCACCGCCTACCGCCCGGAGCACCGCCTCGGTGGTGCCCTCACCGCCGTCGGCCGCCGCCGCGACTTGCAGCTCGGCGTCGGGCAGGGCCTCGCCGAGGACCGCGGCGACGATCCCGCCGGCCTCGAGGCTGGTCATGCAGCCCTTGAAGCTGTCGAGGGCGATGACGACCTTCATCGGACCGATCCCGGCGACGTGTCATCATGCCCGGCACCATGCAGCACCCTCATCGTCTCTTCATCTTCGATCTCGACGGCACCCTCGTCAACTCGCTCGGCGATCTCGCGGACTCCATGAATGCGGTGCTGGCCTCGCTCGGCTACCCGACCCACCCGCGTGCGCCGTACCGCCGCTTCGTCGGCGACGGCATCACCATGCTGGTCCGGCGCGCGCTGCCCGTCGCGGCAGCGGCCGACGAGGATCTGGTCGAGCGGTGCGTCTCGCTGATGCGTGCCGAGTACGCCCGCCGCCAAACCGACACGACCCGCCCCTACCCCGGCATTCCCGGGCTCCTCGCGGAGCTCGCGCTGCGGAACCGGTTGACCGCGGTGCTGTCGAACAAACCCGACGGTCCGACCCGGGAGCTGGTCGACGCTCTGCTCGCGCCGCACCGGTTCGACGCAGTGCTCGGCGCGCGGCCCGAGGCGCCGCTCAAACCGGATCCGACGACGGCTCTCGCTCTGGCGGACTCGCTCGGTGTCGAACCGTCGCGCACCGCGTTCGTCGGCGACACCGACATCGACATGGCGACGGCGCGCGCTGCCGGAATGACCGCGGTCGGCGTGACCTGGGGATTTCGCGACGCCGACGAGCTTCGCGCCGGCGGCGCCCACCGTGTGATCGACGAACCGGCACTGCTCCTCGCGCCGCTCTCCTGACCCGCTCGGCGCCCGCCGCGGAGCGCCGCCGGTCTCTGCTATCGTCGCCTCGCAAGGAGGAGCATCCAGGTGGCCAGTCACGAGACCTTCCCCATCGATCTCGACGCGTTTCGTCCCGTCGTCCTCGACCCGACGGTACAGAGCCTGTCCGACGACCAGCTCGAGCAGCTCGCGGCCAACGTTCAGCTGTGTCGCGACGCCATTGTCTTCTTCACCGCCACCGGAGCGGCGCGCGGCGTCGGCGGTCACACCGGAGGCGCCTACGACATCGTTCCCGAGGTCCTCATCGCCGACGGTTTCATGCGCGCCGGCGCCGCCTATCCGGTCACCTTCGACGAGGCCGGTCACCGGGTCGCCATCCAGTACCTGATGGCGGTGCTCCACGGCCACCTCCCGGCGACCGCGATCCTCCACTACCGCGAGGCCGGCGCCCGCCTGCCCGGCCACCCCGAGCTCGGCCACACCCCTGGGGTCGGCTTCAGCTCGGGCCGACTCGGCCACCTCTGGCCCCACGTCAACGGTGTCGCCATGGCAAACCCCGGTCTGCCGGTGTTCTGCTTCGGCTCGGACGGCGCGCAGCAGGAGGGCAACGACGCCGAAGCCGCTCGGATGGCGGTTGCCAATGCCCTCGACGTCAAGCTGGTCATCGACGACAACGACGTCACCATCGCCGGCCACCCGAGTGAGTACATGCCGGGGTTCTCCGTCGCCGGGACCCTGGCCGGGCACGGGCTGACGGTCGACGAGGGCGACGGCGAGGACCTCGCCGGGCTGTACACCCGCATGGCCCGAGCGCTGCGCACCCCAGGCCCGGTTGCGGTCGTCAACACGCGCGTCATGGCGGTCGGCATTCCCGAGATCGAGGGCGCCCCCAAGGCCCATGACGTGGTCTCCGTGGACGTCGCCAGGGCCTACCTGAGGGCGAGGGGGCACGACGAAGCCGTCGCCTATCTCGACTCGTTGGGCACCAACCCCAATCCCCACATCTACCTCGGTGTCGGCGCCGAGAAGGCCTCGAACCGAAACCTGTTCGGCCACGCCGTGGTCGAGATCCTCGAGACCATGGACCCTCAGACCCGCCGCAGCTCGGTACGGGTCTTCGACTCCGACCTCGAGGGCTCGTGCGGTCTGATCCACATCAGGAAGGCCTTTCCCGAGGTCTATGTCGGCTCGGGAATCATGGAGCGCACCAACCTGGCCGCCGCCGCCGGCTTCGGCATGGATTCCGGACGGCAGGGGATCTTCGGCACCTTCAGCGCGTTCCTGGAGATGTGCATCTCGGAGATCACCATGGCGCGGCTCAACCGCTGTAACCTGCTTGCCCATTTTTCCCACTCGGGCGTCGACGACATGGCCGACAACACCTGTCACTTCGGCCTCAACACGTTCTTCGCCGACAACGGTCTCGACGACTCCGAGCCGCCGACCCGGCTCTACTTCCCTGCCGACGGGGGCCAGATGCGGGCGTGCGTCCACCGCGTCTTCCACGATGCCGGGCTGCGGTTCATCTTCTCGACCCGTTCCAAGGTGCCGCCGATTCTCGACGCCTCGGGCACTGAGCTGCACGGTGACGGGTACGTCTTCGAGCCCGGCCGGGACGAGCTCGTCCGCGACGCCTCGTCGGACGGCGGCTTCGTGGTCAGCTTCGGCGAGACCCTGTACCGCGCGCTCGACGCGGTCGAGCGGTTGCGCGCCGCGGGCCTGGACGTCGGGCTGGTCAACAAGCCGACCCTCAACGTGGTCGACGAGGACATGACGGCAAAGGTCGGCGCCGCGCGTTGGGTGCTGGTGGCCGAGAGTCTCAACCGACGGAGCGGGCTCGGCAGCCGGTTCGGAACCTGGCTGCTCCAGCGCGGCTGGTCGCCCGCGTACGACCACGTCGGAACCTGGCGCGAGGGCTGCGGCGGGCTGTGGCAGCACATGGGGCACCAGGGCCTGGACTCGGAGCAGATCCAGGCCAAAATCCGCGACCTGGCCGCGCTCGCCAGCTGATGCCGGACGATCGGCCCGGCGGGCTCGGCGCCGACGCCGCGGCTGCGACTGGAAGGAGACCGTGATGCAACGGGGAGTGATGGCCCTGCTGGCTTGTCTGGTGCTGCTCGGTTGCGGCGGGCCGCCCGATGACGGCCTGCACGCGCTCGTTGACGACTACCTCGCGACGTGGACCGACTTCTACCCGTCACAAGCCCTGGCCGCGGGGCTGGTCGACGCGGCCGGACAGATCGAAGACCTCGAGCAGGAGCGGATCGACGCCTGGCTCACCGTCAACCGTGCGACCCGTGACCGGTTGACGGCGCTTCCCGCGGCGACCGGACTCGAAGAGCGCATCGACCGCCGGCTTCTCGCCGACCAGGTCGAGCGCGAGTTCTACCGCTGGAACCGGCTCGAGGCTCACCGGCACGATCCGCGCACCTACTCGGACCTGGCCAATCACTGTCTCACCCCCCTGCTGGTCCGGTCCGAACCGGCCGGCGATGCCCGGATCGCCGCGGTCGTCGCCCGGCTCGACGGAACCCGACGGCTCACGGATACCGCCCGCCGGAACCTGGTGTCCGGCGGTCCGACGGCGACCTCCTCGGCGGTCGACGACCTGCGGGCGACCGCGGCGTTCTTCAAGGACGGGTTGACCGCCGCCCTCGACCTCGACGACGACGACGCGACCGACGTCCGCCGGGCCGCCGAGACCGCCGCGGCCTCCCTGGACGAGCTCGCCGAGTGGCTCGAGGTCTCCCTCGCCGTCGCCTCGGACGACGCCCGGGGCGAACAGCGCTACGGCCGCGAGCTCGCGCTCGCGTACGGGGGCGAGCTGACCCCGGACCGGCTCGAGCGCCTCGCCGCGGCCGAGATCGAAACCGTACGCGGTCGCATGGCAGACCTCGCGGCGCGGCACTGGCGCACCGTGCACGACGGCGAGCCTCCAGCCGAGTTCGACGCTCTGGTCCGACCCCTGCTCGACGAGATGGAGCGGCGCCACGCGGGCAACCAGGCGGCGTTTCTCCACGAGTTCCTCAATCTCATCGACCGCTCGGAGCGTTTCCTCCGCGACCGCGACCTGGTCGACCTGCCGGCGGAGAGGAGACTCTACACCGCACTCTCGCCTGCTCACTTCGCCGGCGCGGCGGTAGGAGGCGTCTACCCTGCGGGGCCCTTCGACCCCGATGCCGAAACCCTGTTCTTCCTCCCGACGGTGCCGGACTCGGCGCCCGAGGCGACGCGCGACGGCTTCTACCGGTCGTTCAACACCGCCTTCAACACCATGATCATCAGCCACGAGATCTACCCGGGCCACTCCCTCCAGCTCAAGGCCGCGGCCGCCCATGCGAGCCCGGTCCGACCGCTGTTCGCCGGCAACGACTTCACCGAGGGCTGGGCGACGTTCTGCGAGCAGATGACCCTCGACGCCGGCTGGGACGACGACCGCACGCTGACCCGCATGGCCCACCTCCGGAAACGGCTCGAGAACGCGGTGCGCGCGTACGTCAGCGTTCAGGTCCACTGCCGCGGCTGGGACCGGGACCGGCTGCAGGGCTTCGCCGTCGACACCGGACTGCTGCCACCCCAGTTCGCCGACAACCTGTGGTACCGGGCAGTGCTCAGCCCGATCCAGCTGCCGTCGTATTTCCTCGGGTACCGGGTTTTCGATGAGGCCTGGCGCCGAGAGCGCGACCGCCTGGGTGACGCGTTCAGCGCGAAGGCGTTCAACCAGACGGTCCTGGCGTCCGGCGGGGTCCCGTTGGACCTGTTGGACGACGTCCTCGACGCGCGCCTGCCCTGATCGCGGGTGCTGTCCCGGGTCCTCCGACATCTGCCTCCTGGTTCGCCCCGCCTCAGGGTGGAAGCGGTCCAGCGGCCTCCCTGCCGACCGGTACGCCTGCGCGGGGTTCAACGCTCAAGCTCGGCGGTTGCCCGGCATCGGCATTGTGTGCGGAGCATTCGAGGCCGGAAGGTGATGCTGCACAATGCCGTGCCCGGCACCCCCGCCGGGGGCGATTGAGGCCGCAGGGATCGAGGCAGCACCGTTCGCTGCCGCTGCAGTCGGGATCGGGAACCCGCGCTCGGCCGGGAGAGAGTCAGCCAACGTCGCGCCGGCGAGGTCGGCACTGACCGCAGCGAGGTCAGGGTGTGGTCGCCGCGCGCGGAGCGCGCGAGCGCGGACTCGGACGCGGAACCCGGTCTACGGCGTGACTCGACCACCACCCTGCCGCGGCCCGGAATCGAGCCTGACCGGTCCGGTGACGACGAGCGCGAAGTCCTGCGCCGGCGCGGGAACGGCGTGCGGCGAAACCTCGATCGTCCACCTTCCCCTGTCGGCGTTGGGCAGCCAGACGACCTCGACGTTGTTGACCCGATCGGGCTCGCCCCCGGTCACCGATTCGCCGCCGACCATGGCGTTACCGACGTAGCTTGTCCCGGAACCGGTCACCACGAGATCGAGGTCGTTGACCAGATTGACCTCGGCCAGGCTCGACGACGGCGCGTCGGTCCACGCCAGCACCACCTTGAGCGAACCGGGCCGGGTCACGGCCAAACGCAGCACGACCGGCGCGTCGCCGGGCGCATGAAACCCGCTGCGGTGGTCGTCGACGACCAGCCGCCGTTCGCCATCCTCGAAGGCGAGGGCGGTATCGAGCTGGACCAGCCCCCAACCCTGGTCGCGCGACGGAATCGGCTCGTCGGGACACCCCCTGGTGCTCAGATTCACCGCCGACGCGATGAGGACCGCCTTGACCAGAGCGGCCGACGGCTCGAAGCCGTCGCCAAAGCGCGCCCGGCCGGTCGGATACCAGCCGTCGACGAAATACTGCCGGATGAGGGCGGCGAGACCGGCGACGGTGGGCGTCGCCATCGAGGTGCCCGAGCTCTGGGTCACGGAGCACGACGGCGCCGGCACTGCGCCGTTGGTCGCAGCCGAGACGACCCACATCCCCGGCGCCACCAGATCGGGTTTGACGCGTCCGTCCCGGGTCCAACCGCGCGACGAGAACCCGACGACACAGGTCGGCTCGAAGTCGCCGTGCACCGTGGCGCCGACCGCGACTCCGTTCTTGCCGGTCGCCGGCGAGATGACGGTGTCAGGCCCGGCGCCGCCCGAGTTGCCGGCGGCAAAGAGGACCAGCATGTCCTTGTGATGCCACACGAAGCGATCGACGTCGGCGGTGCGCTCGGTGTACCGACCGTGGGGCAGGATGTTCTCTTCGTCACCCCACGAGTTGCTGTGGATTCGCGCTCCCTGGGCCCATGCCTGGGCGAGCACCGGCTCGAGCGGCTTGACGGGACAGCCGAGGCCGGGCAGGTCGGCGCAGTCGTCGACCCGGGCGCCGCCGTCCTGAACGACCAGGCCTGCGGCCGGGGCCATTCCGTCGTATCGATCGTGGACGCCGTTGCGATTCTCGTCGCCGGCGGCGCTGCCGGCGACATGGGTGCCGTGGCCGTGGTCGTCCCAGCTGCCGGTTCCCGGTGGCCAGTCGCCGGTCCAGTGGAAGTCGACCGCCCGGATCTTGCGATGATCGGCGCCGATCGCGACCCCGTCGGCATCGTTGACGACCGGCAGCCCGGTCACGGGGTCGTCGAAGCGGCAGTCGTCGGCATCGATACCGGTGTCCATGATGCCGATGACCTGACCCTCGCCGTTGAGACCGTGGTCGAAGATCGGCGTCGCATCCGCTTCGCCGGATTGGCAGCGCCAGCTCGAGTCGTCGTTGAGCAGGCGGACCGGCGCCTGGGGCTCGGCCCAGGCCAGCTCGGCCGTCGCGTCGAGGACCGCCACCAGCCGTCCCACATCAGCCGCCGCGACCCGTACGCCGATCTGGGGCAGCGGCACGACCGTCGGGTCGAGCCAGGCGATCTCCGCTCCCGCGGCCGCGAGCCGCGAGCCGACCGCAACGAGGTCGGTTCCGGGGGCCAATCCGAGCACGATCCCTGTGGTCGCCCCGGGCTGGTCGGCACGCCGTTTCGCCGCGGCCCGGAGCTCCTCAGCGACGCCGAGTGAAGGGCGCCAGGGTTCGACCGATCCCGGACCGGCGCCCGCGCCCGGCGCCGGCCCTCCGCCCGCCACCAACCACCGGTGCGGGGCCAGGTGGGCGACCACACGCCCGCCGCGCTCGGCGACGGCCGACAGGATCGAGACCGCCGTTTCGGGTCGACCGGTGACCACGATCAGCGTTTCGGCCGCCGGTCGGTCATCGCCAGGCAGCCGACGCGGTGCGGTTGCACTGTCCACGGCCGGCGACGGCTTGACCGACAGCCCCAGCACCACGGCGCAGAACAGAGCCGTGGCACGGACCCGGCGCCGGCCGGCGACGCGGCCCTGGGGGTCCCGCGCCGGCTCGGTCAGAGCGGCGATCGGCGGCATTTTCATCGGCGGCTATAATACTGTGAGTCACGCGGACCGACGAGAGGAGCGAAACAGCGGTTATGGCCAACCCGGACCATGTTGCACAGCTTCGCGACGGCCGGTGGAACGATTGGCGGGCCGCCAACCCGAGCCTGTCGCCGGACCTCATCGACGCCGAGCTGGCCGGCATGGATCTCCACGGTCTGGATTTCACCAAGGCGCATTTGAGGGGCGCCGACCTGTCGGGCGCCAATCTCAACGAGGCGAACTTCACCCGGGCCGTGCTCGAGGCTGCCGACATGCGCGGCGCGAGCCTGGTCGGCGCCCGGCTCGACCACGTCCGCCTCGAGTTCCTCGACCTGTCCGAGGTCGATCTGTCCAACGCTTCGCTGCGCGAGGCGATCTTCCGCGGCGCCAATCTGACCAAGACCGTGCTCCGGCGCGCAGATTTGTCGCGCGCCAACCTGGAGAGCGCGGTCTTCGACGGCGCAGACCTGTCCGGTGCGATCCTGCGGGCCGCGTCGCTGCGCGGCGCCCGGTTCGATCGGGCGATCATGCGCGGCATCGATGCCGAGACCGCGATCATGGAAGGTGTCGAGCTCGTCGATCTCAGTCTGGAGGGTGCGAGCTTCCGCAATGTCCAGGGCGACAACGCCCAGTTCAAGAACTCCAGACTGTCGCGGGCCGACTTCACCGGCGCCGCCCTGAGGAACACCAACTTCCACAGCTGCAACCTGACCGAGGCGATCTTCGACAACGCTCAGTGCGAGGGGGCCGCGCTCGGCCACGCCGAGCTCGAGAAGACGTCCTTCGTCAAGACCAATCTGTCGAGCGCCGACCTGCGGGGCTCGAGCCTGATCGGCGCGGTGTTCGACGGGTGCGATCTGCACAGCGCCAATCTTGCCGAGCTCGATTTCCGGTCGCCGAGCCTGGGGCGGCTGTCCTTCGCGTCGGCCAATCTCAAGAAGGCGGTCTTCACCCGCTGCGAGCTTCGGTCGGTCAACTTCAAGAACGCCAATCTCGAGCAGGCCGACTTCCGACACGCCTTTCTCGAGGGCGCCAGCTTCCGCGGCGCGACGTTCTTCGACGCCACCTTCCGCCATGCCAACCTCAAGCAGGCCGACCTGACCGAGTGCAAGGGCGCCGGCGCCGATCTCTCGGGAACCAGCCTGATTCTGGTGTCGGCGCCGCGCGCGCAGCTCCACGGGGCCGACCTTCGGTTCACCGACGCTGTCGGCATCGACCTCGACCGGGCCGACCTCCGTTGGTCCGACCTGCGCAACGCCGACTTCACCAAGGCCAACATCGCCACCGCCAAGCTGTGGGGCTGCAAGGTCAGGAACACGAAGCTGCCACCCAACATGGGTCACTGGACGGTGCTGCTCAAGGTCAGTCAGGCGTTCCAGGTGGTCGGCCGCCGCGCCGAGAAGATGCGCGAGGCGCGCGAGAGGAAGCGGATTCGTCAGGTGGCCAAGCTGGTTCGTGAACGCGAGAAGGCGCGTAAGCGGCGCTCGAGGTGAAACCGGCTCGTGCTCGACCGGCGCGCCCGGCATCCCGTCAGCGACACCGCCTCGCGACCGCGATCGCGACGGCGGCGCTGGCGCTGCTCGCGTCGAGCGGACCAGCCGAGGACCTGGAGAGCCTCGACGGGCTGGCGATCGTCGAAATCAGCATCGACCCGCAGAACATCTTCGACACTGCCGACCCGAAGACATCGGCCTGGCCCTACCGGGCCGCCAACAAGCTGCACATCACGTCGCGTGAGAGCTTCATCCGGTCCCTGCTGCTGTTCCAGGAGGGTGACCCGTATCGCGCCGCAACGGCCGAGGAGAGCGCCCGGCTGCTGCGCTCGCTCGGCATCATCAACCCGGTCCACATCACGGCTACCGAGGTCGAGGGCGGAGTTCGGGTCACCGTCACCACCCGCGATCAGTGGTCACTGCAGATCGGCGCCGACGCCGGGCTGTCGGGCAGCCGCAGCAGCTACGGCTTCCAGCTCCAGGAGGAGAACCTGCTCGGCTGGGGCAAGGAGCTCACGACCAGCTACGAATCCGATGTCGAGCGGGACGGCTGGGGCATCCGCTATCGCGATCCGAATCTCGCCGGCAGCCGGTGGACCGCCGACCTGGCCTACGAGAACCGGTCGGACGGCTCGCTCGAACGGGTCCTTGTCAAACGTCCGTTCTACGCCCTCGACACGGCCCGGGCATGGGGCGCGTGGTGGGAGTCGGAGCGACTGACCGAGTTTCTGTACTCCGAAAGCGAGTCGGTGGTCGAGGGAATCAGCGACCGCCGGCTCGTGCGCGGGTGGTTCGGTCTCCGCCTCGGCTCGTCCGGGTCGGTGACACGGCGCCTGACCGTCGGCTGGGAGGACCGGCGCCAAACCTACGCCGGCTGGCTGAACACCGACACCGGAAAGCCCTACCCGACGCCCGCGGACATCGACGCCTCCGGTCCCCGCGTCGAGTACTCACACGTCACCGACAACTACGAGGTCGTGACCGGCTTCCGCGCCTGGTCGGCCCAGGAGGACATCGCCCTCGGACCCAACTTCGACCTCGGCCTGACCTGGTCCGAGCCCGCTCTGGGCGGTGACATCCGACGGATCTTCGTCGACGCTCGAGCCCACGTGGTTCGCCACCGGGGTCGTTGGCTGGTGCTCGGCAACGCCTGGTTGTCGGGCCGTGTCGACGACGGGCGGGCGCACAACGTGTTGGTCGGCGTCCAGGTCGCGGCATCACAGATCGGCGATCGGGGGTTCCAGATGCGGCTGCTCTGGGAGACATCCCACGAGCTCGACACGGACCGGCAGCTCACCCTCGGAACCGACGTCGGCCTGCGCGGCTGGGACCCGGACTTCTTCGACGGCACCGGCCGGGCGCTGGTCAACCTCCAGTGGCGCCGGATGCTGTTCCGCGACGTGCTCGAGCTGTTCTCGGTCGGCGCCGTGGTCTTCGCCGATGCCGGCAGGACCTGGGACGCGCGGGTCGGGCCGAGCACCGACGGCATCCGCACCGATGCCGGCGTCGGCCTGGTCTTCGACCTGTCCCGGTTCAGCACATCCAACATCCTGCGCGCCGAGATCGCCTGGCCGGACGACGGCTCGGGGTATGTCATCTCACTGACCGGAAGCTCGCTGTTCTGACCTGCGTCCGTGTCCGCGTTCAACGCCGGCCCCGTGTTCGTCTCCGATCCCGGGCGCTCATCCGCGGTCAGACGCGCTGCTTCGCATGCAAGGAGCCGGCGCCCCGCGAGACTCAGCGCGCCAGAAACTCGTCGATGCCGCGGCAGTTGACGAGGTCATCGGCGGTGGCGCCGGCACGCCGGGCGACCGCGACCCCCCAGCGGACATCGTCCAGGCCGCCGACGGCGTGGGCATCCGGGTTGACGACGAGCGTGAGCCCACGGTCGAGAGCGCGCCGGGCCGACCCGGCGTCGAGATCGAGGCGGTAGGGGCTTGCGTTGACCTCGACCGCGACGCCGTGCTCCGCGCACGCGTCGAGCACCCGGTCCAGGTCGAACGCGTAGCCCGGACGAGCGAGCAGCAGCCGACCGGTCGGGTGGCCGAGCACGCGGCATGCCGGATGGCTGACAGCGGTCACCAACCGCTCGGTCTGCGCTTTCTCGGCGAGCCGGAAGGACGAGTGCACCGAGGCGACCGAATAGTCGAGGCCGGACTCGCAGCCGTCCGGGATGTCGAGCTCTCCGCTCGCCAGGATGTCGGCCTCGAGCCCCTTGACGACCCTCAGCTCGGGGTGGGCGTCGTTCCAGGCATCGGCCCTCGACCACTGGTCGCGCAGCCGGTCAGCATCGACGCCGTTGGCGTAGAAGGCGGCCGGCGAGTGATCGGCGACCCCGAAGAACGACCAGCCCCGAGCCGCCGCAGCAGCGGCCATCTGCTCGAGGGTGGCGACGCCGTCGGAGTCGGTGGTGTGGTTGTGGAGCACGCCCTGAAAATCGGCCGCCTCGACCAACCGCGGCAGCCTGCCGCGTGCCGCCGCATCAATCCATACGGCGTCGTCCCGAAGCTCCGGCGGCACCCACGCCAGGCCCAGGGCGGCGAACACCGCCGCCTCGTCGCCGATCCCCTCGAGCGAGCGAACGGCGTCGGACGAGCCCGCACGCTCCTCGAGGGCCGCGACGAAAGCACCGCTGCCGGTCGCCCGGATCAGGGCCCAGCCCGCATCGTCCGGGGCGGCGAACCAGAGCCGTACGTCGAGGCCGTCGCTCGAGCGCCAAAGCCACTGATCATCGGTGATCCGCTCGACATCCCCGCCGAGGGCGCCGGCCACGGTCTCGGGCCGGCCGCCTTCGGCCGGCGTCACCAGGTACGCGAGCTCACCGACGGTCTCCGTCGCCCGGCGCAGCTCGCCCGCCGGGTTGACGGCGCCGACGCCGGGCACCCCGTTCAGACGGCGCTCGAGCTCGGCGCCGACCTTCCAGGCCTCGTGCACAAGTCGTCGCTCGCGGGCGCGGTTGTGAAAGGCGAGGCCGTCGAGCACCGTTCTCTGGGTCGCCGACCCGAAACCCTTCAGGTCGAGCAGACGGTTCTCTCGACAGGCGTACTCGAGCTCGCCCAGCGACTCCAGCCCGAGGTCGCGCCACAGTGCGCCGACCTTCTTCGGGCCGAGGCCGGGCAGCGACATCATCTCCCGCACGCCGGGCGGAATCCGGGCCTCGGCATCGACCAGGGCCTGCGGTCGCTCCCCGGCTCCGAGCTCGGCGAGGACACCGGCAGTACCCTTGCCGATGCCTCTGATCCGGAGGATGGCGCCGCTCGCGATCAGCTCATCGAGATCGGTCTCGATGGTTTCCACCGCCCGCGCGGCGCCCGCGAACGCGCGCACCCGGTGGACGTTGGCGCCTTCGACCTCGAGCAGCCGACCGATCTCCCGGAGTGTTCCAGCGGCAGTCTTCCGATCCATGTCGATATCCTTCCGGGGCCCGCCGCGACCGATGCCCGAACCGGCCCATCTCTCGCTTCATGATATATTTCTCTCGTTCTGATGGGCCTTTTGAACCGCTTTCGCTCGTCCCTCACCTATCCCATCGCCGCGACCCTGGTTCTGGTCACCGTGGTACCGGTCGCGCTGTCGGGTTGGCTGTTCGCGTCGTACAACCGGGAGCACCTGACCACCGTCGAGAAGCTCTACCTGAATCGTCAGGCCGTCAGTCTCGCCGGCGACGTCGACCACTTCCTGACCGGCCGCGGCACCTTTCTCGAGAGCACGGCCCGGGCATTGGCGGTGTCCGGCGGCGACGACCCGGCCGCCTTCGAGTCCTACCTCCAGGGCATTGCGAGCGAGGCCGGGGCCTCGTTCGCGTTTCTGCAGATTCTCAACCTCACCGACGACGGCAGCTACGTCTACGACCCCGGGCTGACCAGGGACCAGGTCGAGCATCTCGCCACGCTCGTCCGATCGGCTCAGCGCACCACCATCAGCACCGGCGACCCGTCGCCGGAGTTCCGCATCGAGCTCGCAGCCGGCCGCTCGCCGTGGGCGGTCATGGTCTATCCCCTGAGGTCGATCGACTCAGGCGTCTGGGGCAGCCTGGCCGGAGTCGTCGACCTGTCCGATCTCGAGCGGAGCTTCACCGGAAGCGCCTTCAGTGGGCTCTTCGTCGGCGTCATCGACGAGAGCGGCACGCTGGTCCTGACCTCCGAGCCGGATCTCCGCGGCGAGTCGCTGTCGTCGTCTCCGTTGGTCCGCGACTTTCTCGTCCGGCCTCTCGCCCTGACCCTGACCTATGACAACCCGCTGATGCCGGACATCGGCGAGGTCCTCGGGTCGGCGGCGCCGGTGTCGTCGCTGGACTGGGGCGTGGTTCTCGAGCGACCGACCGCCGTCGCCTTCGCACCGGTCGAGGTCATGCAGCATCGCACGCTGATGGTGAGCGCTGTTGCCGGATTGGTGGCGCTCGGCCTCGGATTCGCAATCAGCCGCCGCATGATCGGGCCGTTGCAGGAGCTCGACCGGATCTCGAGCGAGATTTCCGAGGGCAAGCTCAGTGAACGTCTGGACCTCCGGGGCAACGACGAGCTCGCGCGCCTCGGCCGCAACTTCAACCACATGGCGGAGAACATCGAGTCCCTGGTCCGCAAGCTCAAGCACGCGCTGCGCCAGAACCAGGAGCTCTTCCTCGAGACCATCCGGACCCTGGCCACCGCCATCGACGCCAAGGACCCCTACACCAAAGGCCACTCCGAGCGGGTGAGCTCGTACTCCATGGCCATCGCACGGCACCTGGGATTGAGCTTCGACGACGTGTTCAACATCCGGATCGCGGCCATCCTGCACGACGTGGGCAAGCTCGGCATCGAGGACAGCATCCTCAACAAACCGGGCGGCCTGACCGCCGAGGAGTACGAGGTCATGCGTCGCCATCCCGACATCGGGGCACAGATCATGGCCCCGATCAGCAAGCTCAAGTCGATCATCCCCGGCATTCGCAACCACCACGAAACCTGGGACGGCAACGGCTACCCCGACCGCCTGACGGGCGAGGAGATTCCGCTTGTGGCGCGGATCATCGGCGTGGCCGACACCTTCGACGCCATGACCACCAACCGGCCCTATCAGCGAGCCATGCCGCTCGCCCATGTGGTGCAGAAGATGCACGCCATGGCGGGCTCCCGGTTCGACCCGAGCGTTGTCAGCGCGTTCGCGGCGGCTGTCGAGGCGGGCGACATCACACCGCCGGCGGCCCCGGAGCCGTCGAGGACGCCCGCCGAGACCCACCAGGAGGTGTCATGAAGCTCCGACCGTTGCTGATCGTGACCGCCCTGATCACCGCGTTGACGCTGCTCGGATCGTCGTTCGCCGCGGCATCGCCCGACCCCAAGAAAAACAAAAAAAAGAAACAGAACCAGACCGACCCCCTGCTGTCCCAGGCGCTGATGCGCCAGGGCTTGGTGTTCATGCAGCAGCAGCGATTCGAGGAGGCGATCGAAAAGTACCTCGAGGCCGAGGCCGCAACCCCGGGCAACGCCACGGCGTACAACATGTTGGGCCTGTGCTACCAGGGCCTCGAGCAGTACGACAGGGCACTGGAGTACTTCGATCTGGCACTCGCCACCATTCCGGGCTTCACCGACGCGCGCAACAACCGCGGCTCCACCTACCTCGCCCTCGGGCAGTATCGGTTGGCCGAGATCGACTTCATCGCCGCACTGACCGACGCCACCTACCCCCACCGCTGGAAGGTCTACTACAACCTGGGCGTGACCTATTTGAGCCGGGGCCAGATCGGCGCCGCCGAGGAGAACTTCGAAAAGGCGATCGTCGCGCCGGTACCGGTCTTCGAGGCCTACCTCCGACTGGCCGAGATCGCCCAGGCTCAGGGGCGTCTCGAGTCGGCGCTGAGCCTGATCGAGGAAGCCCGCCTCAAGTACCCGGACCGCCTCGATGGAACCCTCGCCTACGGCCGGTTGCTGGTCGATCTCGGGCGTTCGTCCGAGGCCCGGCCCTACCTCGAGGACGTCGTCGCTTCGGACCCGAGGTCGAGACTCGCCGACGAGGCGCGGGCGCTGCTCGACTCGACGTGACCCGGACAGATGCCGTTCAACTACCTGCTCACCAACCTTCTGGTGGATGTTCCCGAGGCGGTGGGTGCGATCTTCCTCGACGACGAAGGTGAAACGGTCGACTACGTGACCCGTCACGGCGAGCCCTTCGACCTCAAGGTCGAGGGCGCCTACCAGGGCATCTTCATCCGCCGGCTGAAGTCAGCGCTCGCCGCCGTCGACTCCGCCCGCCTCGAGCTCTTCGTCGTCGAAGGCCAGGAACTCGCGACGTTGACGCACCTGCTGCCCGATGGCTACTATGTGGTGCTCGTCGCGCGCTTGCCGGTCGCCCAGGCGCGGGCCCGACACCACCTCCGCCGTGCGGCTCGGCTGATCGCGCGAGAGTTCGGGTAGAGCGCAGACCGGCACCGCCGCCGCTCATGGCGCAACAGCGACCGAGACGCAAACGAAAACCGCCAGATCGCCCGCTCCGGGCGGGCTCCGGGAGACGACATGGCCGGGACCTTTCTGAACAAACTCAAGCGCGGTCTCTTCATGACCCACACCGAGTTCCTCGAGAAGGTGGGCGAGACGTTTCAGCGCACCGGACCGGTCGAGCCGGCTCACATCGACCGGCTCGAGGAGGCCCTCATCGCGGCCGACGCCGGGGTCGCTCTGTCGGTCCGGCTCGCCGACGAGCTTCGGGCCGAGGTGCGCGCCAACCGGATCACCACCGCGGAAGGGCTCCGGCCGGCGGTTCGGACGCGCTTGCTCCGTCTGCTCGAGGACGCCGACCACGAAAGCCGGCTCGCCGCCGAGCCGCCGCGGGTCACCATGGTGGTCGGGGTCAACGGGACCGGGAAGACCACGACTGTCGCCAAGCTCGCGAAACGTCGAAAGGAGGCCGGAGCGACCGTGGTTCTCGCCGCTGCCGACACCTTCCGTGCCGCCGCGGTCGACCAGCTCAAGGTCTGGGCCGAGCGGGTCGATGCCCCGGTTGTCCACCAGCGCGAAGGCGCCGACCCGGCCGCCGTGGTCTACGATGCCATCGCCGCGGCCAGGTCGCGCGGCATCGACGAGGTCCTGATCGACACCGCCGGTCGGCTCCACACCCGCGCCAATCTGATGAAGGAGCTCGAGAAGGTCAAAAGCGTCGCCGCCCGCGAGGTCGCCGGAGCACCCCACGAAGTCCTGCTGGTTCTCGACGCGACCACCGGCTCCAACGGCATCGAGCAGGCACAGCAGTTCGGCGCCACTGCCGGGGTCGACGGCGTGGTGCTGACCAAGCTCGACGGCACCGCCAAGGGCGGCGTCGTGCTCGCCATCGCCGAGACCCTCGGCCTGCCCGTCCGTTGGGTCGGCGTCGGCGAGGCGATCGACGACCTGCTGCCCTTCGACCGGGGAGATTTCGTCGACTCGCTGCTCGACGTTGAGGGCTGACGCGGACTCCGATACACTGAAACCTCAGCCGAGCGATTCTGCTGGATGAGATGTGCCGAGATCTTGAGGCGCTGATGGTTGCGAAAAACGGAGGCATGCCCGTTGGTAGATCGAGTATTTTCGCAATCATCCAGAGCCGAGGAGCTTGGTCCAGATCGCCAGTGACAATCGCTCAGCTTCGGTGAAATGCACTTCGGACCGGGAACTGAATCGAGTGAGTCCATCAGAAATCGAAGGTGGCGAGCACGGCACTCGGAGCTCCGAACCGCCGTCGTCGCACGACCTCGGGCCGCCCGACGGGGCGAAACCCGAGGATGCCCGCTGGATGCGACGAGCCCTCGAGCTCGCAGCACGCGGGCGGTGCGGCGCGTCGCCCAACCCCATGGTCGGAGCGGTGGTCCTCGACGCCGAGGGCAACCTCGTCGGCGAGGGCTACCACGCCCGGTGCGGCGGTCCCCACGCCGAAATCGAAGCTCTCGGCGAGGCCCGGGACCGCGCCCGCCGCGGCACCCTCTACGTCACCCTCGAGCCCTGCGCCCACCACGGCCGGACGCCGCCGTGCGTCGACGCCGTGATCGAGGCCGGCGTGACCCGGGTCGTGGTCGGCCTGCGCGACCCCAATCCGGCCGCAGCCGGCGGTCTCGATCTGCTCCGCGCCGAGGGCATCGAGATCACCGAGGGCGTCGGCGCCGAACGCGCCCGTCTCGTCAATCGCCGCTGGCTGACCTGGGCCAGCAACCGCCGGCCGTGGGTGACTGCCAAGGCGGCGATGTCGCTCGACGGGAGGATCGCGACCCGGACCGGCCACTCGACCTGGATCACCGGCAGACCGGCGCGCGACCGCGGCCTCGAGCTGCGCGAAGAGCACGACGCCATCCTGGTCGGGGTCGAAACGGTCATCGCCGACGACCCCCGCCTGACCCGCCGTCTCGGGCTCAACCCCGGCGGCAGCTGGCGCCGGATCGTGCTCGACTCGGCGTTGCGCACGCCGAGCGATGCCGTCGTCGTCGCCGACGAGCCCGAGCTCACGACCATCGTTCACACCGACCTCGCCGAAGGCGACGACCGGCGTCGACTCGAGGCCGCCGGCGTCGAGCTCGTCGAGCTGGCTGCCGACGACGACGGCCGGGTGTCGGTGGTTTCCGCGCTCGACCTGCTCGGCGAGCGCGGCATCGCCGCCCTGCTGGTCGAGGGCGGCGCCCGGATCCACGGCTCGTTCTTCGACCTCGATCTGGTGGACGAGCTCTACATCTTCGTCGCACCGCTGGTGATCGGCGGTCCGGCGCCGTCGGCGGTCAAAGGGCGGGGCACCGAGCGGCTCGAAGGCGCCCGACGCTTTGTCTTCGAGGAGATTCTCAAACACGGCGACGACGTCGAGCTGCACGGTGTGCGGCCGGAGTACGCGGATGTTCACGGGGTTGATTGAAACCGTCGGCCGGGTCCGGCGTCTCGAGCGCCGGGGGCGCGGCGCCCGCCTCGCCGTCGCGGTCGACTGGCCCGACCACGAGACACCACGCCAAGGCGACAGCATCTCGGTCAACGGCGCCTGCCTCACGGTCACCGAACCGACGGCCGACGGCTTCGCCGCCGACCTGTCGCCCGAGACCACGAGCCGGACCCGTCTCGGCGAGCTGCGACCCGGCGACCGGGTCAATCTCGAACGCGCACTGCGGCTCGGCGACCGGCTCGGCGGTCATCTCGTGCTGGGCCACGTCGACGCCGACATACGGGTCACCGGCATCACCCCCGAGGGCGGCTTTGAACGCTGGCGAATGTCGCTGCCGGCCGAGCGCCGCGCCGAGGTCGCCGACAAGGGCAGCGTCACCCTCGACGGGGTGTCGCTGACGGTGTCGGCCGTCGGACCGGACTGGTTCGAGGTCGCGCTGATCCCCGAGACGTTGAACGTCACCACCCTCGGCGCGCTCGCGGTCGGCGCCCGAATCCACCTCGAGACCGACGTCCTCGCCAAGTACGTCGCGCGCCGACTCGGGGCGTCGAACGACGACCCTCGTTCCTCGACCCCGGCGATCGACGATCTGTTCGGGGGCGGGCGTGCGTAGGATCGAGCCCGCCTATCCGGATCTGTTCCCGATCACCCACGTGCTGCGGCCCGGCTATCTGCCTGGGGCCAAGGTGTCCCTCGACCCGATCCGGCTCGGCATCGTCTGGGATGACGCGCCGCGGCGGATTCTGCCGGCCGCGGGCTCGGTTCCGCGGGAGTCGATTCGCGCCATCGCATTCGCCCGGGTCGTGCGCGAACGGGGCGACGTCTTCCACCGGGTGCTCGAGCGCGGCGGATCGGTGCTGCTGGTCATGGACGAGCACGACGTCACACCGGCCGACCTCGGCCTCGACGGGCCGTCGGACGAGCTCCGGATCAGCGTGCTGTTGCCGGTGCTGCCGTTCCCCCTGTCCGACGGCCTCAAGGTTCCGAGCGCATGGAGCGCGTGGCGTTGGGGCGCGGTCCTCGGGCTGTTTCCCTTTCCCGGCACCGAGGCCGAAGTCGAGCGGCGGGTCAACCAGCTCAAGAGCGCCGGGGCCCGCTTCGCGGTCGCCGCACCGCTGCTGCTGACGCCGAAGGACCGGCACCGCATCCTCGACGGTTGCGACGGGACGGCGGTCGCCGACCAGCTCGAGAACGCGCTGTTCCACGCCGACGTCGCCCGCGGACTGCACCGCCTCGAGCGACGCGCCGGCGTCACCCTGCACGAGGTCGGCATGGACCCCTTCATCCCGACCATGGTGCCGCGCGGCTGCCAGGCCAACGCGGTTCGAACCGGCGCCATCCTCCGCCTCTGGGCTCGGAGGCTCGACCAGAGCCACGAGGAGTCGTCCTGGGGCTGGCGGCTGCGCCGCGCCGCCACCGCCCTCGAGCAGCTGCCCAGCGATCCGGCCGTGCTCGCCATGGAGGACAACCTGCGCGTCGTCCCCGGATTCGACCCCTGGGTCGAGAGCTTCACCCGCGCTCTGTGGTATGGCGGCGAGCCCGTCGAGTCGGCCTGGCGGCGGTGGTCCGGCCAGGATGAGGAGTGAGGACTCGCGCAAGAGGAAGTGCAGATTTTTCGCGCCCAGGTGCGGTGCAGGGAGAATGCGAAAACCGGTCGTTGTTCCTGCGCGAGCCCTGGGTGGAAGACGGCCGTCGCGATTGTTGTTGCGGAGAATAGATAAACCTACGAGGAGAAGAACATGGGTCAAAAAGTCTACAAGAAAATCAGCGTCACCGGGTGCTCGTCGACCAGCTACGAAAAGGCCATCGAGGTCGCCCTCGAAAAGGCGTCGGAGAGCCTGCGCGGGCTGAGCTGGTTCGAGGTCACCGAGTTCCGCGGCGGCATCGACGCCGACGGCTCGATCGAGTTCCAGGCAACCCTGACGGTGGCCTTCAAGATCGACTGAGGTCAGCCGGGTCTGATTCGGCCGGCAGGCTCCGTCACCCTCGACCGTTCCCCGCCGGCCGGCTTGCGCACCGGGCCCTCCTGATGTACCATCCGCACCCGGTGTGGGGCCGTAGCTCAGTTGGGAGAGCGCAGCGTTCGCAATGCTGAGGTCGAGGGTTCGATCCCCTTCGGCTCCACCAGTTTTTCGCCCCCGCGCTTGCCAAGCGCGGGGGCGAAAAACTGCCACGGCGGAGCTCCAAGCGAAGCCGGGCCATCCCCTCCTCCCTCTCACCGGCTAAGAACTCCGTTCTGGCAACCCTCCGCCACGGCTCATCGAAATCGCCGTAGCACTCACCTAGCCACTGCGAGGTTAATCTAGTGCCCATTTGAGGTGTTTCTTCAGACCGTTGAGATGGGTGAATGGAAGCCACCCGATATGTTGAAGCCTGCCCACCACGATCCCCGGGGCGATTCCAAGTTCTTCGGCAAGCCGAATCACTTGGGCCCTGCTGATTCTCTGCCTCTTAGCGAATGGCTGTAAGGGTGCAAGACTCTCTTCAGGGATTAGCAGGCTGGCCGCAAACTGATTTGCCTCCGCCTCCTCGCGGTCGGGGTCCCCCTTGTCGGATTCAATGAACACTTGCTTCTTCCCATGAAGAAGAACGTGTCCGGCCTCGTGAAAGAAGGTGAACCACAAGTGATCGTCGGTCCTATATCGCAGGCTGAGCTGAATAAGGGCTCGTGTCGGTGATATCCACCTCGTTGCCCCGTGCGCCCTGCACCCGGGAATCTCCGGAACAAAGACGACCGCAACACCGGCCCCAGCACACAGGTCTATCAAAGCGGGTTGAAAAACGCTCGGTGGCTCAACCGTCAGCTTTCGGGCCTCTGCGAGGGCATCTTCAAACCTGGTCTTGTCGAATGGCGCACAGGCCATTTCTCGGGCATGAAGCTCCCCCTTTCGAAGCCATGCAGAGAGAGCGCCCGGCTCGCTCCTGTAGGCCGATGAATGCCGGAAGCTCGCTTGTGGTGCAGCGAATACCTGCCTCCACTGCTCAGGAGATGCAACACCAAAAAACCCCAGGATCTCCCTGACCTGTTCAGCCTTGCTCGCCTCCGCCCGAATCCAACCGAGCTTCTTCAATGCCGAAACAGGGATCTCGCGCAGCCACTCCACGCTTCCTTCGAGCAGAGCTAACTCCTCTTTCCGTGCAAGGTGCTCCCTGTAATGCCGCTCCATATTCATCCAAAAACCGGCCGGCACACCGAGTACGCGTTCGAGCTGCAACGCGGTCTCAGGCGTGACGGCTGTCTTCCCCTTGATGATCTCGTTGATGGTCTTCTTGGGTCTGCCCGTGCGCTCCGCGAGCTCGGCCTGCGACATCCCTCGCTCGTCCAACAGCTCCTGAAGTGTCTCTCCCGGAGGAGAAACGACCTCTGGCATGTACTCATTGATCGTCTCCCTAACCATGAGTGTCCTCCACGCCCAAGACACGAACCACGGTCACTGCGCTCCAGTCGAGTGAGCCGTCTTCCTTCTCGGGCTTCCGCTCATGCGCCGGCTCGATAATGAGCCGGTAGGGTCCGTCCAAGTCCAACGAAAGATGCCCCTTGTGGTCCCCGGAGAGCTCGTGGCATCGTCCTGGCAGAAACCGCAAGACCTCCAAATGATCGGCAGCGCGCAGTTGGTCGAGCCGCCTCCGGAGGATCTTTGCCCTGTTGGTTCCGAAGGTCCTGACCATGTCCTTTTCCTTGGTGCACTGCTTCCGAAGCCGCTTCGTCAAGAACAGGATATCCACCTGGCGGCCCCCTGTCAAGAAATATTAACCCATGGGATCAACTAGAAATTTCCATTACATTCACGTATGCCGTGAACGCGCACGTGCTGTGTGGTATAATTGGCTCGAAAAGGTGCTGGGGCGACCAGCCGTCACTGATCGCCCCAGCACGAAACCATAACTCGAGGCCCTGAGGGCACACTGAGTCTTGACAACCCCAGTGTACACCACTCATGGGTCTCCAAGACAAAGGAGATTCATTTATGGCGGATCGCTCTGTAACAAAAACCTCCAAGGATGCTGATGGCGACATCCTCGCTCTCTGTAACGGCACGGCGCACTGGTCGCCGCGGCACAAGAGCGGCGCAATCAGCGACATCGAGCTCGGGCTCCATCGCTATTACGTAGACTGGTCGACCGGCCAGCGCACTTGGGTTCGTGTCGTGAACGGACCCACTGGCAAGTACCTCCGAACGGACCGGGACAGCACATCGCGCAACAACCTCGGCGATCTGCCGGATTGCAGCGGCTACTAGGCTGGAGGTGTAGCATGCCCAAGTCTACTCGGAACACTGGCAAGCGATGGACGCATGGAGACAGGCGCCAGCTGCGAGATCTCGCGAACCGAAACACGCCGACTCGGGTCATTGGGCTGAAGCTCGGACGCACTGAGGACGCGGTCCGGTCCGAGGCAAGCCGCCAAGGCGTCTCGCTCAAACCCACCAACCAGTCGCCGTACAACCGGAGACGCAAGTAGCCCTTGATGCAGGAGGTGACGGACTCCTGCACATTTCCTTGTCCCTCAGCTGGCCGCTTCCCGGTCATTCTTGCCCGACAACGACACCACCAGCTGATTAACCCCTTGTTGATGGACCACGAATTCACACACGCCTCGTAGCTGTTGCGGGCCGATGCCCGTCTGAAAGGGAAACAGCGCAGGGTGACCGACGAGCTGCTCCAGCTCCATGGACTCCTGGCCACTGTCCATGAGAAGGGCCTCCACGAGAAGAAGGGCCACCGTATCGCTGACGGCCGACGGTGCGCCAGCGAGCGCGTAAACGCCCTTCTTGTCACCGTTCTTCAGCACACCCCATTGCACCATCGAGCGGAGGATCCGGGGGATCGCTCGGTCGATCGTTGATCGCTGGCCCCACGCCTCCACCATCCTCCGCTTCAGCTGTGACACGGTCACCGTTCCGTGAAGCGAAAGCAGCTTGCCCAGTGCCGATGCCAGGTCCGTGAAGAACGGGTACGTCCCGATCATCATCGCCCAGTGGATCGCGAGCCGTTCCTCCGTTGTCGCATGGCCGAGTCGCTCCACCGCGCGATTGCGCAGCGAGATGGCCGTGTCTGGAACCAGGCACCAGAT
This sequence comes from uncultured Thermoanaerobaculia bacterium, assembly GCA_964641415.1. Lineage (GTDB taxonomy): Bacteria > Acidobacteriota > Thermoanaerobaculia > Thermoanaerobaculales > Sulfomarinibacteraceae > JAHECW01. The sequence continues at coordinate 65,191 of CAZXMW010000009.1, forward strand.
GTGGCTCAGCACGGTCACCGTCTTTCCGCGGGCGCTGTTCTTTGTGTCGCCGGCCACCGCGCCTTCGAGCACGCTGTAGAGGTACTTGCGGACCTCGGGCGGGGTAGCTCCCTCGGCGACCTTCGCGGCGACCGCATCCAGCCAGGAGAGTTCTATCGGCCGGTCAAAGCCAACGGCTTGGCGTCGATTCATGCTGGTTTCCTCACCCTCGCGAACGGGACGATCACCTCCTCGAGTGAGATGCCACCGTGCGCCAACGTGCGCTTGCCTTCGTGGATGAAGGCGTGGCGACCGGGTGCGAGAAGTGCGCGGAAGTCGTCGGGCAACCCGATCTGTGGCCAGATGATCGAGGTCGGGTAGTCCTTCTGAACCCCGGCCCTCGTCAGATCGTCACGGAACACGTGTGCCCGCTCTCCGCGCTCATCGGCAATCGCTCCCACGTTGGGTTTCCCCACGCCGACACTCTCGATGTTGCCGTGGTCGGCAGTGATGAAGACCTCGAATCGCTCTTCCAGAAGGAGAGCTACGAGCTTGCCAAGGGCGCCGGAGTCCGACCAGTGCTTCACGCTGGCGTGCAGGCCACCGCTACCCATGACGCTGCCGTGAAGGGTCTGGTCGATGGTGCCGACCACCACACCCAGCAGCCTGCACTTTGGATGCTCCGCCAACTCACGCACGCGTTCGAGGTAGGTCGAGTCATCCTCCTGCTTCTTCTGGCAGGCGTACCCGACTTCGACCTTGGCGGCGCCTGCATCTTCCCAAAAACGCCGCCAGTGGCTCGGTTCCTTGGCAGTGGACTTCAGGCTGGCTGAGAAGTAGAACGGAGGGTCGCCGGTGAAAATCGACTGCCGCGAGACGCCGGTGAGCGTCGGCACCCAGGCGAAGATGCCGTCCTCATCGAGGGTCACGCCGAGGTTGCGCTCGAGGCCACCTTTCACGACCACCCACTGGTCGAGCGCGAGCCCGTCAACCACGATGAGCGCCTGCTTCCCGAGCGCTTGCCCGGCCGCCCCGGCCCCAGTTGGCACGAAGCGATGGGCCAGGAAGCGCGGAATGTGGTGCACCATTGCCGGCGTCGGCCAATAGGCGAGATTGTGAAGGGAAGCGAAATGGTCCAGCATCCACGAGGAGAACCGGTCTTCGATCTGGTCGTGGAGCGCTTCGATGTCCTCCACGACATCCGCAAGGGCGTCCCCCGGTAGCCCCCACCGGAGAGCCATCAGCTCTGCCCAGCGGAACGCAGTCTCGACCCACTCATCGTGTGAGGCGTGGTCCCCGGGCAGCTCCCCTCCGGTCATCTCGACGAGCCGGAGCAAGCGTGCCTTCGCATCCTCCTCGACGTCGCCCTCCACACCGAGCGCCATCCACGTGCCTTTGACCGCGGTCTTCGGAATCGCGCCTGACGGGGCGAGGTGGCCTTCGACGAACAGGTTGTCGATGTAGACGCGCACGTCATCGTGGTCGAAGGGGAGGTCAACGGGCCCGGCGAACTTGAGCGCGTACGGTTCGGGCGGTCCCTCGGCGACACCAGATGCCTTGGCGGCCTGAGTTTTCAAGAAGTGCGGCCACCGCTCCTCAAGGAATGCGAGGAAGGCGGCACGATCCGGGACGATGAGATCGAGCGGCCAGTCTCCCCAACGGCCCTCCTGCTGGAGAAGGTGGATGAACCTCTCGTCGAGGGACGGCGGAAAGACCTTCCCTCGGTAGTGGCGCCGGAGTAGAACGCGCAGCAGATCCGACGGGGCCTTGATGAGCTCGGGAGCGACCTCGAAGACATGGCGCAGGATGAAGTCCCGAGTGCCGTTTTCGCCGAGGGGCTCGGGCTTGTACACCTTCTGCGCCTGGTAGAGCGCTTCGAGATCTCCTCGGTCCAGCTCGGACACCACCTGGGGGGCGAGGTGAGGGAAAAGCTCACCGATGCTGAAGGAGAGCAGACGCGACTGCCGCTGCGCTTCGAGGAGGAGGTCGAAAGGCAACGAATCAACATCCGACCTGCTCGCACGAAGGACGACGACCAGTGTGGTCTCGTCCCCCTGGTCCCACAGCTGCCGGTACCGACTCTCGTAGGCGTAGCGGAAGGCCACGTGGTCGTCGAAGGGAATCAGGTCGAATCCCTGCCGTCGGATTCCCTCGAGCACACCCTGCTCGGTCAGCAGATGGTCTGGATCGGCCACGATCGTCAGGCGCGCGACCGCGGCGATGTCGCGAGTAAAGTGGGCGACAATGGGCGCCCGCCAGCCAGCGCCAGCCGGGTTCATGGGCGGCTCCCCGTCGGGGCCACCCTGAGCACGATCACCGCAGACAGCTCAGGAATGGCCGCTTCCTTTGCTCCCATCGATGTCGTCCACGCAGCCTTCTCGCGTTCGAGCTGTGACAGGCGATGGCTGCGAACCTGGGGCAGCCCGATACGGTCGATTGCACGGCGTCTCGCTTCGAAGGCGTGAATGGTCTTCCTCCGCTCCCGCTGGATCCGCTTCTGATGCCCATCGAGCAGCTCACGGAACACAGGTTCACCATGCTTCTCGGCCTCTCGCCGGGAGAGCTGATACGCGTGCGACGCGTTCTCGCCATTGAGCACTTCCGGCGACCCGGACAAGTCGGCATTCCCCTCGATCAGCTGATCCCACACTGCGCGTGCTGTGGGCCCTAGCACCCGGCCGTCCTCACTCACGAAGAGTGCCAGCACCCTGGTCTTGCGCTCATCCTCGGTCCGAAGCTGAATCCTCCACAGGGACCACACGCCTTCGACCTTGTCCGAAATCCCAGGGACCGAGAGTGCGGCGACCGGCTGGCCCGGGGCGAAATGGGGCAGCGATGCCACCAGGCTGCGCACCCTCGGCTCCTCGAGCGACAGGTGCGTCGTACCGGGCAGCTCCGCCTCGGATCGTGAGAACACAGCCTTCTGCACCTCGTGACCGTCTGGCCAGCGGAGCCGGAAACCGACGTCGTCGCGAGCAACCAGCGCGCCATCCGGGGCGAGCGTGCGAAGGTGCGACACGGTCATTCGCTCGGTCCAGAATGGCATCTGGTGGTTCTCGATGCGTCGGGCCCCCGATGGGTCCAACTCTTCGACGGCACCAAGAACGCCGGCACCATCCCGCGCGGCCTGGGCCCGGCGCCGCAGCTGCTCAGCAAGCTCTGTCGCTCGTGCCGCCGCGTCCTCCGGGGTCAGCACGGCGCCGATGTACAGGTTGTTGAAGTCCACGTCGCCTTCCTCGGAGTCGAGAACGTCCCCGAGCTTGTCGACCCCGAACTCTTCCAGGATCCGCTGCAGCTTCTCCTCGAGCACCTCGCGCACGCGCAGCTCGACTGTGTCCTCCAGGGCGAAGTTTAGAGCGGTGACGACGTGCTGCTGCCCGATGCGGTCGACCCGCCCGATGCGCTGCTCGAGCTTCATCGGGTTCCACGGAAGGTCGTAGTTGACGACCACGTGGCAGAACTGGAGGTTCAAGCCCTCGCTGCCAGCGTCCGTGGAGATCATGATCTGCGCCTCGTTGGCAAACGCTCCCTGGACCTCTCGTCGCTGCTCGAGCGCCATGGAGCCGTTCAAGGTGGTGACCGAGAAGCCGCGCCCGCCCAGGAACTCGGCGAGCATGGACTGGGTCGGCACGAACTCCGTGAAGACGAGGACCTTCAAGCTGGGGTCGTTCTCGTCCCGCTGGAGCTGCCGGATGATCTCGAGCAGTGCCTCTGCCTTCACATCAGGGCCACGCGCTTCGCATCGCCGTGCGGCGGAGAGCAGCAGCTCGACCTCGGCGCGCTCGTTCTTCAAGCCACGGAGCCTTGACGTGAGGATCTTCTCCATCTGGTCCTGGCTGTCCATGTCGGACCAGTCCATGCCGATGTCTTCAGGGAAGAGCGACAGCTGCCCTTGCGGCAACTCCAGCACATCGAGCCGACGTTCCATCGCCCTCCGAATGGCGGCTGTGCTGGAGGTGACGAGGCGTTGCATGAGGATCATCAAGAACCCGATCGCGGTCTGCTTGTCGCGCAGCGCCTGGTTGTAGCCTTCGCGGACGTACTCGGTCACTGCCTCGTAGAGGGCCCGCTGCTCGTGCCTGCCCTCGTCCCACGCCACCGGGTGAAGCCGGGTCACCCGTGGCTTGAAGAGAGGGTTGCCCGATGCGTCGATCGCCCGCCGCTTCTCGGTGCGGATCACGTACGGCGCCACGTTCTCGCGTCGCACTGACTCGTCGTCTGGCAAGGCATCAGGGTCGAGGAAGCTGATCAGGCGCCGGAATGCGTCGGTCTTGCCCTGGTGGGGAGTTGCCGACAGCAGGAGAAGGTATGGCGCCGCGTCTGCCAGGGCGTCTCCGAGCTTGAACCGGGCGACCTGCTCGGTGCTGCCGCCGAGGCGATGGGCCTCATCCACGATGATCAGGTCCCAACCCGCGCTCACCAGGTCGTCGAATCGCTCGCGGTTGTAGCGGGCGACCTGCTCATGCGACCACCCTTTGCGAGCCTCCATCGGCTTGACCGAGTCCACCGGGCAGACCACCTGGTCGTGAATGCGCCAGAGGTTGTCGTCCTCGTCCGCGCCAGTGACATCGCGCCACACCGAGAAGCTGCCGGGGATGACGAGCCGGAAGTCCTCGTTGAAGTGGGTCCGCATCTCGCTGACCCACTGGGTGACAAGGCCCGCGGGCGCCACCACCAGCGTGCGGCGGACCAGGCCACGCACTTTCATTTCGCGCAGGATCAGGCCGGCTTCGATCGTCTTTCCGAGCCCCACCTCGTCGGCCAGCAGGTACCGCACCCGGTCGCCGGACATGGCGCGAGAGAGCGCGTGAATCTGGTGCGGCAGTGGGATGACCGTCCCTTCAAGCGGTGCAACCAGGGCGTCGTGCTCCAAGGCATCGAGCACACGTGCGGCCGCCACCCGATAGCAGATCTCGTCGAAACCCGGATGAGGCGTAAGAGCCAGCTCACCCAGTTCGTCTCTCCCAAGACGAATCACCTCGTTTCGCGTCGGTAGCCAGACAAGCACAGAGGCTTGCCCCCAAACGTGTTCGACACCAACGACACGGCAGGCGGCGCCGTCCCTGAGGTTGACGACCCAGTCTCCAGCAGCAGGCATCGACGTCATGGGCACAGCTACCGATTGATGTGGCCCGCGATCGCGACCAACCAGGAGCGGACCTCGTCTGTGGCTGCGCGATCGTCCAGCCGAGAGGTTGTCATGCGGGCTGCAGCGTCCTCGTTGAGCAGGCGCTTCGCGTAGGCCACGCACTTCTTCTTGGCATTGGCGCCAACATCTACCCACTCACGACCGGTGTTACGTGCCTCGTGACGCGTCTTGGCGACGTCACACGGAATATCGCTCACATCGTCCACGGCGACACGAATCCCGATAGCCTCGAAGATCGCTTCTTCGTGAAGGTAGTTTTCCACCTCACGTTTCGCGGTGAGGAATGCCTGAGAGCCGTCACTCCTCGAATTCACGCTGTCGCAAGCCGCTTGATACTTTGGCGGGCCACCTTCGTCGCGGTCGTAGATGTGGACCTCAGGCTTGCCCAAGGGCTTCAGATAGCAGTGGTTGACCCAGTCCTGAAGCGTGCTCCCGCCAAGAGGTAAAACCACAACGCGCGGATCGCTTCTCAGATCGACGATATCCGGATCATCTCTCCGAAGAACATCGGCAATGTTCTTCAGAAACGCCACGTCGTTCGGTCCCTCAACACAGACCAAAACTCGGACACGCTCATCGGGTAAGACACCAAGTTCATCTGCCACCCTTTTCATCGTGGAGTCGGTCCCCGTTTCGATTGTCCTGAGGCCGGTATCATCCATGGATATGTATCGAATGCCTTCAATTGGAACCATGCCGGCAAGCGCGGGTACGTGGGTGCTCAAAACAACCTGGCATCCATCCTCGCTGGACAGTCGAAGGAGAGCATCGATCAGCATCTGCTGGTTCTCGGGATGTTGAGAGGTCTCTGGCTCCTCGATGGCGTAAATGATGTCTTGCCTGCCTTCCTCATCTCTCTTGCGCTCTGCCTCAGCGCGGAAGAAGCTCAGGAGCACAAGCCGGCGAACACCGCTACCGCGTTTGTTGATCGGTATTTGTTCATCGCTCGTGAGTGAAAGCTTGAAGATCCCATCCCATTTTGGCTCGGCCTTGAAGTTCGGCTTGAGTTCCCGCGCAATCTCAGGAGCAATTGCTTCGAGTTTCTTGACAGTCCGTTGAGCAACCACCAGCGCTTTCTGTTGGACTGCACCCTTGATACTTTCTAACTCTGCGTCAAGCCCTCGAAGTGCCTCTTTGACGGCCAACTTCATGGGATCTTGGACTTCGTCCTCTTCGTCTGTGCTTGGTCTGTCGGCACGGAAGAGCGCGAAGGTCGGGAACGCGGCTTGGAGCTTTTCCCAGATTCGCTTCGCGTCCTCGTTCTTAAGAGGCACTTCGACGTCCTGCAATGCCAAGTCATCGACAGTAGCCCAAATCGCCTTTCGAAGACTCGGGTTGGCACGACGATCGACTCTCTCATCGTTAATCTCAAAACCGTCTGCGATGCCCTTCAACTCTGTGTTCTTCTTTTGAAGCAAGTCAGCGACACCGCGCGCCGTAGGATGGCGCGCGACGGCGACAACCGATTCTGACTTTTTGCCGTTGCTGATGTTCCAGACGCGGTGGATTTCCAGGTCGCCGTCCACATTCAGCAAATGCTCGTCTGCCAAAGAGGTCTCCGCGTTTTGATCTAGAACGAGGGTTTCTGGCAGCTCCGTGAACACACAGCCGATCCTCACTTCGTTGTCATCCGCATGCACGCATTGGTCTGAAATATCGAACTTCGTTAGCTTGCAGTCGAAGAACACACCCAACGCATCCAGTACTGTGGATTTCCCCACGTCGTTTCGTCCGACCAATGCGGTCAAGTCGTCAAACATGATGGGCGTGTCGCCTCGGTATGACCGGAAGTTCTTCAGCTTGACCGCCTTGAGTCGCATCAATCCTCCCCAATCCGCATCGCGGCGACGTCGTAATACATCAGGAGCTTCTCGTCCTCCTGAAGGACCGTGTCCGGGAGCTTGTGGGCGACGTCGATGATCGTGCGGTAGTCCTGGCGGTCGTAGGCGGCCTTGAAGCCGATGCGAACAGCCTCCGTCCGGAAGAGCTTGAGCTTGCGCTTCGTGGTCATGCGGTACTCCTCAAACTCGCGCAGGAGCTGCTTCTCACGGGTCTTCTCGAGGTCGCCCTGCTTGGAGGTGTCGGGGACATACCAACGGTCAACCGCCTTGGCGACCAGGGTGGGATCCTCCTTATCGAGATTGCGCAAATCCTTGAAGTTGGTCGAGAGATAACTGTGGATCTGGCTCGGCACGGGCCCGGTGCCGCCATAGCACAGGAAGTTCTGCTCGAGGATCACCTTCAGCTCGACGGTTTGCTCATGCTTCGCCCAGGCGTGGATCTCCTTCATGAAGACCGGCGCCAGCTCCTGGTAGGTCTGTGGTTTGAGCTGGAGCTGCTGGCGAAGCCAAACGATCGCGCTCGCTTCATCGGTCGGGAACAGGCTCAGCTGTTGGAGCTTGGTGATTGAGATGCGCTTCCGGTCGTACTGAGCGACTTGCTCGGGCAAAAAGTACATACCGTCACGCTCCGGGAAGCGCTGGTCGAGACCCGAGAAGAACTCGGGGCTGGACAGAGGCACCGCCAGCCCACGCTGCACGTGAAAGGCAATCATCCGGTCGAGAAGCACCTGGGGCGTGCGCTCGGCAATCACCTCGGCCTCGCCGTCGCGGGCAACGAAGACCGGCAGGTTGGCGAGGTGCTCGCGAACGAAGGCCCACGCGCTGTCCTCGGTCACGGTCTCGACGTGGGCGCGCTGCTCGAGCTTCGAGGTGGGCTTGTAAGCGGAGATGACGAGGTCCTGCTTGACGGCCGAGCTCGTGACTTGACGGTATGAACCCTGCTGCTTATCGAGCGTGCGAACGTCAGCGACCACGAAACCGGCGGTGCCGAGCGCTTCCTGGATCGAGCGCCAGACGGCGTTGGAGTGGTTGGAGAAGACCACGGTCATCCAGCGGCCCGGCTTGAGCACGCGGTGGTACTCGGCGAAGCAGCTGTGCATCAGGCCCTGGTAGTCGAGCAACCCCTTCTTCTTGGCCCGGTCGACAATGGCCTCGGGCCCAGAGTCGGTGAGCACCCGGTGCCACGACTCGACCAGGAAGTTGAGGTCGGCGTAGTAGATGTTCTCGCCGAAGGGTGGGTCGGTGAACACGTAGTCCACGGACGCGTCGGGAATCGGAAGCGCGCCGCAGTCGCCGGTGGTGACGGCGGCAGCATTGTTGGCTGCAAAAGGTCGGCGGAAAGCATGCGTCACGAGCCGGCGAAGGCGATTCTCCAGGTTGTACCAAGGCGACACTTCAGAGTGCTGTGAGGGAACGTAGTAGACGCCCGACAGGTACTGGTTGACGTTCGATGAGGTCGTCCGCCCGTGCATGATCGTCTTGTAACGATTGAGAAGAGACATCCCCCAGATCGCCTGCTCGACGAAGAACAGCAGCATGTTGCGCAGGCGCGCGTCCTCCACCACCGTGGCCCGGCGCCACAGCGCCGCCAGCGCGTGCGCCTGGCGGAGGAGGAAGAAGTGATGCAGGTGCGTTATGCCCGCATGGTCCATGCGCGCCCGCTCGTGAGTCATGTGCATGTAGGGCAGCTCGTCCGTGGGAACATCAACCGGGAAGGGCACGGCCCCGACCCGTCGCAGGACCTCACGATCGGCGTCGTCAAAGGGTTTCTCGTGCTTCACTGTGCCGACCGAGTAGTTGACCAGCACCGGCACGCGCTTGGGCGACCGGACTTGGCGCCCGATGGCAGCGTCCTGCCCCGTCTCGTAGAACCGCTCCATCCGCTGTTTGGTCAGCCCCGCCCCGCAGCCCGGGCACGGGAAGGCGTCGCGCACCCGTTTCGTATCCGGGTCGAGCGCCTCCTTGACGAACACGACCTCACCCGCACAGTTCGGGCAGCTGAACACCTCGCTCCACACCGTGTAGTTGATGCGGCCCTTGGTCTTCCGGTCGGTATGGACGGTCTCATACATCCAGCCGAGCTCGTCCCGGACCTCCTTGAGGATTCGTTTCGCCTCTCGCTCGAATGCCTTCACGTCGAACGGCAGGTTGTAGTTTGCAGCGATGAAGGTCGCTGCCGGGCCGAGGTCACCAAGGATGGCGCGGCGGCCGCCCCACTGCGGCGGCTCGCGCCCTTCCTTCTTCCACTGCATCACGATCTGCTTGCGGTAGTCCGAGGGGGCGCTGCCGCAAAACTGCGCTGCCACTCCGGTGAGACCCGAACCGCAGAAGCCGTCCAATACGATGTCGCCGGGCTTTGTGTAGTGCAGGATTGACGGCACGATCGCCAGGTGAGGGACCTTGGTGTGGTAGCCGTGGGCCTTGTACAGCGCGTCCGTCTTGCCGACGCTTACGTCGACAGCAAAAGGCTCGCGATGGTACGAGTCGGCCGGGTTAAACGATCGACCGTGCTCTCGCACGAAGTCCGCCAGGAAGGGGTTCGGGCACGCCGTGTAGTACGGCGGGTCCGACAGCCGCAGGATGTCCTCGTCCGAGCCCTTGGGGAATCCTGGCGTCTTCCGGAACTCCGGGTCCTTGAGCTTTTCGGCCAGCTTCTCGAGGAAGTACTCGCGGCGAGCCTGATCACTCGGGAAAGTCATGCCGAGGCAGGTAATCTCCTGTGTGTCGGATTGCCTGCCTTCGTACTCGAAGCCGCCTTGCTCGGTTGAGAAACCGAACTTCTTCTGATCGTTCATCAGCTCTCCTCTGCAAGGGGAGTGACCAAGCTCATCGCGGCAACAGCGGGCTTGGTCAGTGACCAAGCCCGCCGGGCCTCGTTTACTGGCTCAGTTACTGGCTCATTTGCTGGCTCATGCCCCTTTGACAACGGCACAGCTCGGGTAGGGACATACGCCGAGTTTGATGCGCCCGCCGGCGCGGCCAGAGCTCGCGCACCTTGTTCGGTCTCTTGTCCGGTCGCATGTTCGGCAGCGTGTTCACTGGCGCGCGACTGACCGGCGAGGCGAAGGCGTTCCCCGGCGCTCGACGTGCCTGGGCGCCCACTCATTCAGCGATGCTCTCGTGCAGATAACGGACGATGCGCTCTTTGTTTGCCGCCAGGCTCGAGAACTGTTTCTCGCAGACGTCGCTGAAACGCGCCAGGACCTTGCGGTTGATCGCCTCCTGGTCCTCGAAGATCGCCAGTGACCGGAAGGGACGACCCCAGCGCTCGAACTGCAACAGGGTGATGGTCGCGTCCCGGGTCTGCCCGTCACCTGGTAGGGCATGCACATGCAGCGGCCGCGCCATGCCGTTGACCCGACAGTCGACCCGATACATACCTTGGGGGTCGTGCTGGGCGTCGTACCAGTCGAAAGCCCTGCGGTCCTCCGGGACGGCCTCCGACATCAAACCTCTGAAGTCCTCCATGAAGGTCGACCTCACCCTCTCCCGAGAGAGATACGTGACGTCCGACACCTTGAGCAGAGCCTGGACGAACGAGTACAGGGCGTCGCCATACCGTTCGTCCTGAACAACGAGCACAAGCTCGCCGTCGCGGTCGTCAACCCGGAACGTGGAAAGCGCATTGGAGATGATCTTCTGGCGGTTCCCCTTCTGGAGGTCCTTCTCGTCGATGTCATAGGTCAGGTGCATGAAGGTGTGCGCCTCGTCGGAGAGCAGCCAGGACCCGCCTTCCTTCTTCAACACAATTGCCAGGTGGTCGCCGTCCTCGAAGAGGAAGGGCGTAAAAACCCGGTACCGGTCCATGCCCTCTGCCGCCGTCCGGATCTTGGCCGAGACCTTTTCGTGGAAGTCGCGCTCGATCGCCTGGATCGTCATGACGTCATCTCCTCGAACAGTCGCGGCTGAATCTCCGCGGGCACGTCGAAACTCAGGTCGGCCAGCATGCACCGAAGAGCTTCGTGATAGTCCCCGTAACGTTCGGTTGGTTCAGCGTAGGCGTCCTCCCGTGTTCCTATCTCCTGATATCGCTCAGTCGCGATGTGGATGTGGAACCCATAGAACGTATCACCCTCGATGTGGTTTGTGTGCTCGTGACTCTTGCCGTTAAAACGGCGCAGCCTGAAGAGCTGATTGGTGTTCGGTACGCACACTGCGACGATCACCGAGAAGTCGAGGGCGTTGACCCTGTTCTGCCGGAGGATCAGGCGAAAGGTGTTCCCCGCCTCCCCCGTCACCTCGAGGTCGCGTTCGTTGTGCCCCCGCTTCGAGCGCAAAGCCATCCGTCCGCGCCAGTCTGCCGGCAACGCCTTACGTTCGTGGCACAGCGCCTGGATCTCAGTGTCGGAGTACGTTCCAGCCATGGCCCTCTACTCCAGGATAATCCGGACCTTGGTAGGGTCCTTGCCCTTCGTCGCCTCCAAAAGGTGCTTCTCGAATCTCTCCCTCACATCGCCCAGGGTGCAGGGCAGTCCGCCGCTGACTAGAGCATGGTGGAGAGACTCCCTGGAAAGCACCACCTTTTGCAGCCCCGACAGCACATCCTGCAGGGCCTTGACGAACACCGGGCCCACCGGGTCCGGGAGCTCGCGCCTCTCCAGGAACTGAGCCACCGCCTCCTTCCCTTTCGGGTCTGTCAGAAGCTCCACGTTCTCCGCGACCGTCGGGTCTTCGAGGTTGGCGACAAGAGTCGCCGTCCAGTCCTTCACCAGGTCGTCGAGCTGCTCATCAAGGTCCCGAAGCACCACAGCCACTGGGGCACCCGTTGTGCTCTCCTCGAGCGGCCTATACGAGCAGTGCGGACAGATGGGGTCCGCCTCGAGATCGGCCTTGGTGAGGCTGAAGCATGTCTTCAGTGCAAAGAGGCCGTTCTCGAAGGTCCTCAGCTGCTGGGTCGGCATCATCTCCACCCCGGCGAGCTTCTGCAACTGGGCAAGGCGCGAGTCCTTGGTGAGCGCGCCCTTCTTCTTGTCGTCGTTGGCGCCGAGCCTGCACTTGCTGTGGGCATCGACGTACGCATCTTGATAGCCGGCCTTGAGCTGGGCCAGCACCTGGCCGAGGGACCGTTGGAACGATGGATCGGCGCGGTGCTTCGGGCTCGTCACCTTGGCCAGCAGCTCACCTCGCTTCTCGCGGACATCCAGTGCCCACGGGTGAGACGCATCCAAGACCGCCTCCGCCTTTCCGAGATACGCGGTGACAGGGCCGACCTGCTGCACCAGCTGCATCAGCTCCTCGACCTCGTGTACCAGGCTCAGGCCGGCACTCTGCGCGGTCACCTGGGTCGTGTCATACGGGAAGTTCTTCAGCTTGCCTTGCGTGTTGAACGCCTGCAGGGACTCGAGGAACGCCTTGTGCTCGGCGAGCTTCGCCCGCCACTCCGCCTGTTCCTGCTCGGACAGGATCGGCTTGGCCCACAGGACCATGTCGGCGACATGGGAATGCGCGACCACGGTCTTGTTCACTCGCTCCGCCACTCTGCCCTGGAGCTGGGTCACTCCCTCGTCCCGCTTGCTGGGATCGACCACCAGTCCCTTTGGCACGCCGAGCAGGTCGAACAGCTCCTGCAAGGCACCAAGGGGTAGGTCCCGCGGCCGTTCGATGTGCTTGAAGCACGCCATGTCGGAGATCGGGATCTTGGCGAACTGGTCGACCGCCGCGGCGTCGAGCTTGCGGCCGGGGATGCTCAGCACCACGTCACCGCTGTGGACCAGAGCGGCCAGGACCACTGCGAGGAACTCGGGCTCGAGCCGGAAGCGCGTCCAGTAGTCCACGCCGGCGAAGTCCGAGACAAGCTCGTTGCGGTTGACCACCTGGCCCTGGCCCTTCTGGGACACGGCATCGAGCACGCTCTTGGCGTAGCGCGAGCTTCGCGGCTTGAGGTGATCGCCATCGAGGAGCTCCAGAGCATCGAGCACTGCGGTGCCGCTCTTGCTCTTGACGCTCCCTGCAATCCACCGAAGTGCGTCCTGTGCTGCCTGCTCGCGGTTGTCCCGGGTCACAACGACGCTGAACACCGGGTAGTCCGGGCTCTTGTCCTCGAACTCCGGCGCCAGGCAGACCGAGCCAGCGATGTTCACCAGGTCGCGCACCGTCGCCCGCGTCAGCCCGCCGGCGATCTTGCCCTGCACGACATCTGCGAGCGATCGGCCACGGCCTTGGTATGCCACCTCGAACGCGGTCGTCATGTGCTCCCGAAACCAGCTGGTGAGGCTACGCAGGTGCTCGGTCGCCTTGTCCTCGTAGATCTTCTTGTTGCTCCCTGAGGCGGTCGACGCCTGCTCACGCGCGCCCGCATACAGCTTCAGTATCCTGTCGAAGTCGTCGTCGCGCCGCTTGAGACGGAAGAAGACCTCGTCCGCCTTCTTCTCGTCCTTGAAGTACGGCGGGTCGAAGGGCTGGATGAAGTAGAGGTAGAAGTCTCGGGGTGGCTGGGCGGTCGAGCGTTCGTTGGGCGCGCCGAAGAACAGATATCCGCTCCGGCCTGCCTTGCGCTCCCGCCACTCGATCTCGTGCTCCCAGATGCGGTAGCCCGGCACGTGCTGTGGCGCGTCCGGGTCCTCGAGCACGACCCTCCTGAGGGCGTCGAAGTAGTACCTGTCGAGCTGGTCATCGGCGAGTGACTCGGCCTTCTTCTCGATCAATGAGTCGAAGTCGATGTCCTTCTTGAGGTCGAGGAAGTACTGACCGTTCTCCGGGTTGAAGCTAATGAACTGGCCGCTGACCGTCTTCAGGATCTCCTTGAGCACGGTCTCGACCATGGTCTTGAGGAACTCCGCGTCTTTCTCGGGGATGGGTAGGAGAAGGCAGAGGTCGTCGCGCAGCTCCTCGGCAGTCGCACCGAGCGGTCCGTAGATATCGCCGGTCGTCAGCCGGTGAACAGAAAGGGCACGGATCAGGCGGAGAGCTGCTGGGCGGTACTGCGGGCGGGTGAACGCCTGCTGGATCCTGCCCTCGAGCACGCTGCTCTTGTCGATGACCTCCTTGATCTCCGAAACCGAGCGGAACGATGGGTTGTCCTGGAGGGTCTGCCAGTACGAGTCGTATGCGATGAGCCCCGGCTCGTCTGCCGGAACATCCTGGTCGACCAGCTGACGGATCGCCACGCTGAGGGTCTTCAGCACCTCGCGCTTCTCGGCCACGTACACCCGCTCGAAGGTATCGAGGTAGGCCGGGTGAACCGGGTAGAGGCGAATGAACTCCTCGATCCTCTCGTTCATGGCGCCGAACAGAGGCGCGAACTGAACCAGGTGGCCCCGGATCTGCCCCTGCTGGCTCTCGCTCTTCTTGAGCAACCGCTCGGAGACGACGTAGGCCACATCCTCGCGGGCGATGCGGACCTGCTCGAAGCGGTCCTTGACCCGACGCAGGGTGTCGGCCACGAACTGGAAGCGCGGGTTGTCGAAGAGGCTCTCCTGAACCCCGGACACGAACCTGAAGCGCGTGCCCTTGCAGACCTCACCCAGCTCCCGCAGGAAGCTCAGGTCGAGGCTCAGCTCCTGGTCCTTGCGGGATCGCAGGTAGTCCAGGAGCTCGTCGAGGACCAGCAGGAGACCGTGCTCTGGGTACTCCTTCTGGAAGGCCGACATCATCTCGCCGAAGGCGGCCTTGTTCTCGTGACGGTCGGCCGTCGAGGGGAACTGGTACGGCACGCCAAGACCGTCCAGACCTTCCTCCAGCACTGCACAGAGGATGTCGCGTAGGGACATGGTGGTCGAGCCGATCTCGGCCCGGATCACCTTGAACCGGCCGGCTATATGCTTGGCACCCTCGGCGACCGCTGCGTTGGTGAGCGCGGTCGCCATCTCGCCGTGCTCCGCCACCGCCGAGATCGTGGCCATCAGATGGGACTTACCGGTGCCGTAGTTGCCGACGATCATCAGCCCGCGGTTGTCGGTCGGTTGCTCGAACTGGAGCTGAGGAAAGACGAGGTTGTTGAGCTGGTCAGCCATCCTCTCGGAAATCACGAAGGTCTCGACGAGGCGACGGGCGTCGCCTTCTCTGTCTGCTTCTCTGAGCTGGACAACCGACTCGATGGGGTCGAACTGAATGAGATCGCCGTACTTCATGCTTGCTCCTGCGGATGATCGGATCGGGGCTCTCTGGCCGCGACGATGATGGCGTCTGGCCGGTCGTACCGCCTCGCTTCTGGATGACCTGGTCGCGCATACGTGAGGTTGGTGCCGTCGGTCTCTCCCGGCCATGCCACGATGAGAGTCCTGTCACGTGAGATGCCCTGCAGCAACCGCAGCGGGTCCACCGCCAGCTCCGGGTCGAACAGCAGCTCCACATTGTCGAGAGCCGCAGTGTCGCCACCGACCGAGCCAACGATGTCGTCCACGAGGCGCGACACCGAGATCGCCCGCTGACGCTTGGTGAGCTCGAGGAGCCGCTCGGACAGCTGGAGATTCAGGTTGAGGACCGGCCACCCCGCGGCCTCGGTGGCCGTTCGGAGCGCTGAGGTCTTTCCTGTCCGAGCTGGGCCGACCACGAGGACCAATCGATGGTAGAGCCCCGCCGCCTCTGTTGCGCCAGAGACGATTCGGTCAAACAGAGACTCGCTCATGGTCAAGAGGCTCCGATCGTTCGTGCCCCGTGTTTCCGCACCTGTCACGTGAACCCGGAGCGCCGGCACAGTCCTACGATACGGGCGCGCCTCAAGCCATTGGAGTTTCGGATTTTACTGGCCAGTTTTAAGCCCCCGTCCCGATGTCGGCCACCCCACCATCCTAGCGCGGGCACCCAACCCCCGCCAGCCCAGAGATACCAAGTCAACCCGATAAGAACAGTGCACCGTCGTACCGGCTAGGATCTGCAGTATCCTGCTGAATGCGTCAATCATGAACGAGAGGATTCCCGGCCATGACGGACAGTACATCTGGGATATGGGCGCTATCGGATCTCGGTTTTCTTGAGGTCGGCGAGTGGAGAATTCGGGGCGATGATTTCCGCGCTGACATCTCGAGCCACGGGTCCGTCAGCAAGTTGCTCTACGCGTTTTGCTCGGGCTCCGAGGTCCTGTACATCGGCAAGTCGACCAACACGCTGGCCCAGCGGATGGCGCAGTACGAGCAACCTGGCCCAACTCAACGGACCAATATCCGAAACAACCGGGACATCAGGCAGCTCCTCCTCGCTGGCGAGCGTGTTCGCATCATGGTATTCGTTGAGCCTGAGCCAGTGTTCTACCGGGGATACCGCGTCAACCTGGCCGCCGGCTTGGAGGACGAGCTCATCCAGAAGCTCCAGCCCAAGTGGAACAAGCTTGGAAAGAGCTGGCCGGGATCGACCAGCCGATCGGCGAATTCGGCATCGGTCGGCTCCGAAACGCACTCACCCGCCGGCACCGAACTGTCTTGGGGGACGATCAGAGAGAGGATTCGCCCTGGGGCGAAGATCAGGCACTGGTCGAAGCACAGCGGCTACTTGGAAGGCTCGTTCACGATCTCCGCAGTCGGTGAGAACTCCGTCGAAGTCGACTCTCCAGGCGCGAGGAACACCCAGATTGTCCCCGCCGCCGACTTCAGCAAGGTGCTAGCCGTGTGGGCGAAGTACATGGCTGGCGATCTGCCACGGCACAAGCTCCGAGACATGACGAGGTTTTCCACCTACATCATCAGCATCATTCGCCACGTCTCTGGTTGATTCGTCCCACGCACACGGCCCCGTTTCGCAGTAGCCTAGTTCCCATCCGGAGTGCCTTAAGTCCTTTGTAATCTGAGAGAAAACGCGCATTCAAAGCTGGAAAATTCGTTCCCGTTGGCGTACAATGTATTTGTACAAGACATTGATTCTACGCCGTTTACGGAGAGCGAGGCCAACAGAGAATGCGCGAAAATCACAAAATCCAACCGACACTCACCGAGCCGTGGCTCGATCTGCCGCATGCCAAAGAACTCAAGGCCATCTCTGACCTTCTTGACCAACATCCTATTCTCGGCGCCCTGGTGGCGCAAGATATCTCTCGTGGCAAGTCGAAGCGCTGCGCCGGTTTGACCGGCGAGCAGGCTCTGCGCGCCTTGATCATCAAGCAGATGAACAGCTTCAGCTACGACGAGCTGACGTTTCATATTGCCGACTCCCAGACATTCCGGGTCTTCTGCAAGATCGGGCTGACGGACCAAGCGCCCAGGCGATCGACGTTGGCGGAAAACATCAAGCGCATCACTGCCTCGACGCTCGAACAGGTCAATCGCATCATCGTCGCGGCGGCGAATTCCGCCGGGATAGAACGGGGTCGGAAGGTCCGCATCGACAGCACGGTGTCTGAGACGAACATCCACCCGCCAAGCGACTCATCGCTGCTCTTCGACTGCGTTCGTGTACTGACTCGAATCATGACGGCCCTCAGAGAGCTGGGCGTCCAGATCGAGTTCTCGAACAGGACGCGTCGTGCCAAGCGCCGGTGGATTGCGATCTCAAGGGCCCGCGGCAAACGCCAGCGCAGGAAGCTGTACCGCAATCTCGTCAACGCCACCGAAGAGGTCCTCGCCGCTGCCATCGCCGCTGCAGAGGCTGCGCGGACACACGAAGAGGGATCATTCGAAGATGTCATGCGACGTGAAGCCCTGATCGGCGAGCTCAGGCACTACTTGCCACTGACAGCCCAAGTCCTCGACCAGGCACGGCGTCGTGTCTTCGACGGCGAGACAGTCCCTGCCTCGGAGAAGCTTGTCTCCATTTTCGAGGAGCACACCGACATCATCGTCAAAGCACCCCGCGAAACTCTGTTCGGGCACAAGGTGACGTTGACCGGAGGGGCCTCCTCCATGATCCTCGACTGTGTGATCTCTCAAGGCAACCCCGCCGATTCGTCCCTCGCTTGCACGATGATCGAACGCCAGATCGAAATCTTCGGTCGGCCACCGCTCAAGGCGTCTTTCGACGGCGGATACGCATCCAAGGCCAACCTCGAGAACATCAAGACCATGGGGGTACGGGACGCCGCCTTCCACAGGAAGCGGGGCCTGGAAGAGTCGGACATGGCGAAAAGTCGTTGGGTCTTCAAACAGATGAAGAACTTCAGAGCGGGAATCGAGGGCTGCATCTCGTTCCTCAAACGCATCTTCGGCCTGAGCCGCTGCACATGGCGATCGCAACCATCATTTGAAAGCTACGTTTGGGCGTCCGTCGTCAGCTGCAACCTGCTCGTCATCGCCAGACATCTGATCGAGTAGCCTCCGAAGTCTCCCCGCTGCAATTTCGACCTCAGCCTCTGCAGGCTGTGCCCCACCGGCGTAGCCCTTGCGATTCTCTGTCCCGTTTCACTGCCGATCGTACCCAGCTACCATGTCCTCAGCTTTGGCTGCGTATCATGGGTGAGACGGCCGCCGCGAAATCGGCCCAATCCGGATGGGAACTAGCCTAGCTATCAGGTTCCCCAAGCGCCGAGCGGAGTTCGCCGAGACGGTCGCGTGCAATCGGGAGTACCCAAGGTGCCGCCCCTCGTGGCCGTCACAACGCTCAGCTAACAGGACTCTCCGCCTCATTGATCTTCTTTGCGGTCTTGTACGCGTCAAACAGAATGTATGCGAACCACGGATAGTAGAGCAAGAGGCCAATCCAGGGAATGACAACGACGGCAACCGCGATCAGCAAGAAGAGAAGACCCTTGACAAGCTGACCGTTGTAAGCCTGCCCGGCGCCCTCGAAAATCGCTGAGGCGAACGCCGCCAAGCCGGGTATCTTTTTGATATTCAAGAATCCCCGAGAAGCAGGGTTCTCGGGAAGTGAAACGATCTCTTTGTACTGATCAGATTCGGCAAACTCGATGAGATGGGAGATCCGATTCAACAGATAGGGGTGAGTCTGAACCAGCTCCGCATACCTAACCTGTGGGTCCCGGCTGGTCTCGGTGATCTGTTTCAAGATTGACTCGAGGCCGGCCTCATTGAAAACCGATGTTCCGACGTGAACCTTGGCCAATGCAGTGATCGTCTTATGAAGGTCTAAGCTAGCAATCAATCCAGCCCGGTCCGAAGTCCGTTCCCCTTTTCGATTGTATGCTAAAAAGAAGTAGCTAAAGATCGTGGACACTATCGGTACGCTTACCGGGCCGGTTGAGACGAATGGCGACACAACAGTGTGCTGGTTTTGGATGTGTCCCAGTTCATGGCCAACCACCGAGGCCAACTCCTGGTCATCAAGTTGTTCGCATATGGCTGAGGAAACCAAAACCGAATACGGACGGCCGAATCCGACGGCGAAAGCATCAAGACTGGGCGACTGAAACACGAGCAGTCTGAACGAACTCCGCTCGATTCCAAGCCTTGCACAGCAGGTCATAGCGATGCTTTCCAATCGGGGGAGAGATGACTCGGTTACTAGCAAGGCGTTTCCCGCGAATGTCGATGCCTTTACTCGAGAGAGTAGAGCCAGGGCGAGGATCGAACCGATATAGATCACATGGAACGCCCCGAATCCGGCACCCTGAAATCCCACCAGTATCACTCTCGTTATGATCAGAACCAGAATCAAAGGTATGGCTAGTGATCTGAACTCCCCTTCTGTAACGTAGCTTGTTGGTTTGTCGAACTTCGGTACCGAGGCTTTCCCTGTTCGAGGTGTTTCGCTTAAAAAGTCCGGATGATCCGACATTGCTTTCCACGAGCCATTGTGGCTGACTAGTATTTCGGGACCGAACTGTTGAGCGATCTGTTGCGTCGAGAACGGCCCCGCTATCTCGCCCTCAATGAAAACATAGTGTGTATGGGCCGAAGAAACCACGATTCGCCCCTCTCTAATGATCTGTCTTCGAATTCGCGCTCACTCAGCCAGAGGGCTGCGCCGCAATCAGCGGCATACATCTGCTCTCGAGATTGCCCAGTCTCGTCCAACCTGAGTCGACATCAGAACTCCTCTTGAGTCGATACCCGTCAGTCACTCGGCTCGCTATCAACCACCTTGTCTACGGACTTACAGAAATTCGAGATTCTTCGATTCCGTTGATAGGAGCTTGGATTTCCACCCCTCGATTTACTGCGACTTTCCAGCGCGCCCTCCGCAACGATGTACGCGCCCTTAAGCGCCACCTTCGTCGCCTTGGGATGACGTTGAGCGAACGACAAGAGCGATCCAAGTCCAAGCTTCATATCAACGGGCTCCTTTCAAAAGCAGGTGTGTCAACGGGGTGAAGTGGTCCCCGGTATCCGATCCAGGGAATCTTGGGAATGCTCCAACGAAACGTATACATGCGAACCGGCCTACTGAACGTAAACAGGAACGGTTGTCGGATCCCCAGTCCCGTTGTCGACGACAGATCCGTAAGCCCAGACTTTTCCACCGGAAGTTCGAACCTCAATGGTCGCGTACCCTATCTGGCAATGGCCGACACCCGCGGAGCTAAAGACATCGTTGACCTGTTTCCACCCATAGGCGGGGACAGACACGTCAATGTGGGTTCCCAACTGGGCACCCTGCTCCGAATACAACCTGATGCGGACGTTACAGGACGCACCCTGGTGGTTCATGAACCCAACGTTCGTCCGGAAAGCTGATGTCTTCTTGAGCAACGGGAGGATCCCCGTGTCACCGGAAGTCAATGTGGCGGATTCGTCATTGCCGGGAAGCGCCTGTCCGAAGGTGCCGTCGGCTCCTTGGTTGTATGTTCTCGCGATGACCAACACGGGGGTATTGGCGGTGACCTCGATGGCACCGGAGGTACTACCACTCTGATTGAAAAGCGTGACCGCCACATCCTCCCATTCTTTGATTCGGTTGTTTTGGAGGGTGTGGGTTCGAGTGATCGCGCCGCCGCTCGTCCGGTATTTGAGGGTCAGATTGGCGGTCGAACCAGACCGGTTTGTAATGCAGAGAGTCGATCGCCAAGAACTCCCGCCTGCACCGCTCGCGTGAGCGATTCCAGCGACTTGATAGGTGACCGAACCGCCACCACCTCCACCTGCTGATTGCGAGACGGTGAATGTCTTCCCGGCGATCGTCATCGTCCCGGATCGCGACGCTCCCGAGTTGGCTGCTACAGAGTAGGCGACCGAGCCAGAACCGTTCCCGTTGGTTCCACTCGTGATGCTGATCCACCCGCTATTCGAAGCGGCGGACCAGGCGCAACCTGCGCTCGTGCTCACGTTTACGGTCCCGCTTCCCCCACTCGCCCCAAATGACTTCGTGGTTGGTGAGATCGAATAGCTGCAGCTGGCGGCACCAGACTGGGTGATGGTGAAGTTCTTGCCGGCGGCTGTAATGCTCCCTGATCGCGAACTGGAACTGCTGTGGGAATCCACGCTGAAAGACACCGTTCCAGTGCCGTTTCCGGACGAACCCGACGTGATGTGGATCCACGTTCGGTTGGGCGTCGCATTCCACGTGCAACCAGATTGGGTGTTCACCGAGAACGATCCGCTTCCTCCGCTCGCAGAGAAGCTCGCCGAGGTGGGGGAAATGCTGTAGGTGCAGGAGACCGGCGGGTTGCCTAGATGAAGTCGCCCGTATCCGTACGTGTTGTCCTTGCCCCCTGGGCCCATGTCGATCGCGTTCGACTGCAAATAGTTCTTGACCTGGTTCCCCGTCCAACCCGGGTTGGCCGACCAGACCACCGCCGCAGCTCCGGTTGCGTGAGGACATGCGGCAGACGTCCCGTTGAAGGAGTACTGTCCGGGCGTTCTTGGGCCGTAGATCGCGGTGGAGACGTTTGCATAGCCTGCGATGTCCGGCTTGGTGATACCCCCGGTCAGAGAGCCACCAGGTCCGTTGGTGGGACCGCGGGAACTGTAGTCTTCAATGGGATAGGGTGACACTGCGTCGAGCGCGCCAACAGCCAGCGCTGAGGGGCTATCAGCAGGTACCAAGATCGAACCGGCCGGCACAAGATAACGTGGGCGTCCCTGCGCGTACTCGAGTTCCATGTCAACACTTGGATTCCCGGCATAATGGAAAACGCCAACACCAAAATATCCGCCCAGAAGAGTCAAATAACTGACATTCTCAACAGGAAGTTGCCCATCCAAACCCGACTGCTCGTCCTCGGAGCAACTTACGATTTCGAGATCATATTGGTTCGTCCATCGGTAAAGGCAGAGATCGAGATCTGTTGTCGGGCGATTCCATTGATTCCATACAAGTGTGACGTCAATCGTCGAAAGCGCAGAAACCCAAATGGGTGTTGTTCCATCTGTTTCCACAAGATAATTGAGTTCTTCGGACGGGGAAAAGTTCAGCCAGCTATTGGAGTTGTTGTCGGTCCAATTACCCTGCCAGTGGTTGTCTCCGGAGTTTCCAGCCGAGATCACTACCAGTCCACCCTCTTGGGCAAAATAGTCTACGAGATCGGCGAGGGGACCTGTCCCGTCTCCTGGAGCCAACGAAAAACCGAGTCCGAAGCCCATCGACATCGTGATGATGTCGACGCCCTGCGAATCCAGCCAGGCACCAGCGTTGACCATGTCGATGACCGTGGATACCGCGGCCAAGTGCATCTCGGCCACGCCTGGGGCGATGTCATATACGATCTCAGCACATCCTGTTCCGTGCTTGCTTCCATAGAAGTCTGTGCCGCCAAAGCTCATGCCCCACACTCGCGACGAGTCAGGCAGCTCAGCGCCCATTAGGGAATCAACGCCGGTGTATCCACCGTCGATGATCCCGATTTTCAAGCCCTGCCCGGTGTACCCAGCGCCGTGCCAAGCCTGGGCGTTCATGGCTTGGAGACCCTCTGTGGTTTGGCCGAGTATCTTCAAGCTCTGGGTGCTTTCTGGTGCCGGCCCCGAATCAAGGTAGAGAGGGCGGCGCACCGAAATCACGTCGGGGTGATCGTTTAAATCGAGAAGCACAGTCAACGGCACGAAGGCCTGGACGAAGTCCATTGCAGACGAAATGTGGTGAGCATCCAACGGGGCGAGCCAATGCTCGAGCTCAGTTGCCGAACCAGGCTTTGCCTGGATCATCACCTGGATCGCCCCTTCCTCCGTCCTAAACCCCGATGCCTCAGCCGCGGCGAGTGGGTCATCGGCGGTTTGGATCTTCCGCAACCCGGAATCGCATTTGTTGAGCCTGTGCTGGTGCTTGCTGAGTTCACGCATTGGTAGAGGAGGATGCTCTGCGACCGCCACCCCTGCCACAATGCAAATCACCAGAAATGAAACGATTTTCTTCATGCTGCCCCCCTCGAATTCAGTCGTTCGTTTTCCCAGCGGGCACGAGGGCCTCCGGCAATAGAGAACCCTCGTGTCCAACAGAAACATCTAGTCTCGACTGGTTCGTATTGAGATCTTGTATTGTTTTACGTATCAGATGTGACAATTCTTGCCCCCAATCCAAGTCAAGCAAAACGAGTGCCCGAATTGAGCTCCTCAGGACCGCTCTTTTCTCACGAACCGTGTTTAGACTGAAGTTCCCCGCTGTGTCGGCGCTGTTGAATCCGCGTAATTCCTTGT
>CAZXMW010000010.1:0-87156 GCA_964641415.1 uncultured Thermoanaerobaculia bacterium
AGTCGCATGCCGAATCCCCCGCCTTCAGGCGGGGGTGGCCGCAGGCCCCTCAATTTTAAATTCTTAATTGAGAATTGAAAATTGAGAATTCAGAATCGGCGTCTTGTTTTGGAAAGCGCGGTGCCGGTGGTGGCGGCGAGGATGATGGCGCCGCCGACCATGGCCCGGGCGGTTGTGATCTCACCGTGGACGAGCCACGCCCAGAGCGGGTTGAGCACCGGTTCGGCGAGCAGCAGCAGCGAGATCTCGAAGGCCGGGACTCGGCGGACGCCGCGCACAAGAAAGGCGTAGGCGATCCCGATCTGGAACAAGCCGAGAAAGACCACGGTGGCCCAGTCGGTGGCGCTCGCCCCGGTGATCGGGTAGGCCAT
Organism: uncultured Thermoanaerobaculia bacterium; assembly: GCA_964641415.1. Taxonomy (GTDB): domain Bacteria; phylum Acidobacteriota; class Thermoanaerobaculia; order Thermoanaerobaculales; family Sulfomarinibacteraceae; genus JAHECW01. The sequence continues at coordinate 372 of CAZXMW010000010.1, forward strand.
GGGCAACGCCACGGCACAGGCGATGAGGTTGCCGCAACCGACGGCCGCCGAGGTCGCGCCGACGCCTTCTTCGTGGCGGCCGAGCCGGCGCAACCCCATGATGCACAGAGCCCAGGTGAGGCCCGCTGCGCCGCCGAGAATGTTGCCGAGCAGCGGGTCAGTCGCAATGTCGCTCGCCGGTTGGCCACCAATGAAGAAGAGTGCCATCCCGACCGCGAGTACCGCCATCAGACCGAGCTGCCGTCGCGAGCTCCGTTCCCCGAGCAACCACGGTCCGAGCAGCAGGACGTAGAGTGGGGCGGTGCTCTGGAGAAAGATCGCGTTCGCAGCGGTGGTCAGCTTGTTGGCCAGCACGTAGAGGATCATGGTCGCGGCGTAAGCGCAGCCGACCAGCCAGATCGGGCCGGTCCACCGCTGCCGGGCCCCCGGAACCAGCGCGAGGATCGCCACCGCGGCGATACCCGAGCGCAGCGACGCCACCTGCCAGCCGGTGAGCTCACACGCCTTGACCGCCGCGCCCCCGGTCGAGAACAGCACCGCGGCTGCGAGGACCATCAGGCGGTCGCGGTTGCGCGCAGCGGGGTGGGAGGATGTCATGTGAGCCGCATCATACCCGGATGGCTTCGGGCAGGATCGGCATCACACCGTCGCCCGGCTGCGGTCGGTGCCGATCTCGCTGTCGTTGGATTCGGGAGCGGGACCGGGCTCGGAATCGGAAACGGCTGCGGCCACGGCCACGGCCATGGAATACGGCCACCGAAACGGCGTGTGCTACCATCCCGCCGATGGAAGTCCCTTCCAGGATGTTCGACCATGACCTTCCCGTACCGGGGGGGTTTTTTTTGCGCCGACCGGCTTCGGGCGCTCGGGCCGTTGGGTTCGGCTCCGGTGTTCGCTTCGAATCGGGATCGAGGAGTCGACGTCATGAGTGAATCGACCGTGGGTCCGGCTGCGACCATCGAAGTCATGGACGAGGAGGCGGTGCACCGCACGATCGATCGGATGGCGGCGGAGATCGTCGAGCGCGACGGTGACGACGTCGTGCTCGTCGGCATCCACACCAGGGGGGTGCCCCTGGCCGATCGGATCGCGCGTCGACTCGATGCGATCACCGGCCGAGCGCCGGCGGTCGGCCGGCTCGACATCACGCTGTACCGTGACGATGTCGGCCCCTGGCGGCCGGCCCACACCCAACCGGTGCTCAAGGAGACGGTGCTGCCGTTCTCTCTCGATCAGAAGGTGATCTACCTGGTCGACGACGTCCTGTTCACCGGCCGGACGATCCGGGCCGCTCTCGACACGCTGATCGACTACGGCAGACCGCGGGCGGTTCGCCTCGCAGTTCTGGTCGACCGTGGCCACCGGGAGCTGCCGATCGCCGCCGATGTCGTGGGTCGGGTGGTGGCGACGACGCGGAACGAAGACGTCCGCGTGTCTCTTCGCCCGACCGACGACGACGACGGGGTGTGGATCGGGAGGGAGGTCTCCGATGGCGATTGAGCGAGCCGACGGGCTCTTGGCCAAGGACATCGTCGGGATCGCTCCGTTGAGCGCCGGTGAGATTCAGCTCATTCTCGACACTGCCGAGGAGCTGCTCGACGTGGCGCGTCGGCCGATCAAGAAGGTGCCGGCGTTGCGCGGTCTCACCGTCGTCAACCTGTTCATGGAGCCGTCGACCCGGACCCGGTTCTCGTTCGAGGTCGCCGAGAAAAGGCTGTCGGCGGACACTCTCAACTTTTCGGCCTCGAGCTCGTCGGTCACCAAGGGCGAGACCCTGTTCGACACCGCCCGCAACCTGATGGCCATGGCGCCGGACTTCATCGTCATCCGCCACCCCAACTCGGGGGCGCCGCACCGGCTTGCCAACGTCGTTCCGGCTGCCATCATCAACGCCGGCGACGGGATCAACGAGCACCCGACCCAGGCTCTGCTGGACGCCTTCACCATGCGCCGCCGCTGCGGCCGGCTCGAGGGTCTCAAGGTGGTGATCGCGGGCGACATTCGGCATTCCCGGGTGGCCCGCTCCAACGCCTTCCTGCTCGCCAAGATGGGCGCCGAGGTCCGGTTCGTCGCGCCGGCGTCGCTGCTGCCGGTCGAGGTTGAGTCGCTCGGAGTCACCGCCTACCGGAGGCTCGAACCGGCACTCGAGGGCGCCGACGTCGTGATGATGCTGCGCATCCAGCTCGAGCGACAGAAGATGGTCAACTTCCCGTCCATCCGTGAGTACTATGACTTCTTCGCGCTGACCGAGGAGCGGCTCAAGCTCGCCCTGCCGGGGGCGCTGGTGATGCACCCGGGGCCGATGAACCGCGGTGTCGAGATCGACTCGTCGGTCGCAGACGGCGCGCAATCGGTGATTCTCGAACAGGTGACCAATGGAGTCGCGATCCGGATGGCAATTCTCTACCTGCTCGCGGGAGGACGTCGTGACTCGGCTGCTGATTCGTAACGGACGCGTGGTCGACCCGTCCCAGGGCCTCGATCAGGGGATGGATCTGCTCATCGAGGACGGGCATGTCGCCGCTCTCGGCGATCGTCTCGAGATTCCGGAGGGCGCCTCGGTCCTCGACGCCGCCGATCTGGTCGTCGCCCCCGGGTTCATCGATCTCCACGTCCATCTCAGAGAGCCTGGTCAGGAGCACAAGGAGACCATCGAAAGCGGGTTGCTCGCGGCGGCGGCGGGCGGCTTCACGGCGGTCTGCGCGATGCCCGACACCCAACCGGTGAACGACGAACCGGCCCTGACCCGGTTCGTCAGCGAGCGCGCCCGAAAGGTCGGGCTCGGTCGCCTGTACCCGATCGGCGCGGTGTCCAAGGGCCGCGGTGGCGAGGCGTTGGCCGAGATCGGTGAGATGGTCGAGGAGGGTGTGGTCGCGGTGTCGGATGGCGACCGGCCGCTGGACAACGCCCAGCTGTTGCGCAGGGTGCTCGAGTACAGCCGGAGCTTCGATGTCCCGGTCATGTGCTTTGCCGAAGACCGGTGGCTCGCCGACGGCGGGGTCATGCACGAGGGCGCGGTCTCCACGCGGATCGGACTGCGCGGCATGCCGGCCGCGGCGGAGCACGTCATGGTCGCGCGCGACATCCTGATCGCGGAGAGCACAGGCGGACGCCTGCATCTGGCGAGCCTGTCGACGACCAACAGCCTCGAACACGTGCGCGCGGCCAAGCGCAGGGGCCTCGAGGTCAGCTGCGACGTGGCGCCCCACCACTTCGTGCTGACCGATGAGGACGTCGCCGCGAGCACGTACGATCCGGTGTTCAAGACCCGTCCGCCCCTGCGCTCGTCAGCCGATGTCGAAGGGGTGCTTCAGGCGATCTATGACGGTACCGTGAACGCCGTCTCGAGCGACCACGCACCCCACCATGCCGACGAGCTCGAGTTCGACTTCAACGACGCGCCGTTCGGGATCGTCGGCCTCGAGACCGCGGTGGGTCTGGCCATCGATCGCTTGGTCCACGGCAAGGTGATCGGCGTGTCGCAGCTGGTTCGACTGTTTTCCACCGGACCGGCCGAAGCGCTCGACCTTCCCGGAGGAACCCTGCGGATCGGCGAGCCGGCGGATCTCACCCTGCTCGACCTTCGCAGGCGCTGGACGATCGATCCGGCGGACTTCCGGTCGAAGGCGCGAAACACGCCGTTCGCCGGTCGTCTGGTCCGAGGCGCACCGGTCGCCACCATCGTCGGCGGCGACATCGTCTGGCGATCGGACCGCTGACACGGCAGTTCGAAGGTGAGAGTTCTGAGCTGCGCCCGAAGGGCGCGCCTGTGCTATTCTTCCGATCCCGTGTCGCCCACGGGAGCGAGTGCGAGGCCTGCCATGAACGAAGATTCCACTGCCGTCAACGAATTCGAGCTGGCGCTCCAGGGCAACCTGGATGCCAAGACCGCCGCGATCGGCGACCTCATCGAGGGGACGATCGTCGCTGTCCACGGCGACGTCGCCCTGGTCGACATCGCAGGCAAGTCGGAGGCGGTGCTGCCCCGCGATGAGCTCGAGGAGCTCGGAACCGGCGACCCGGTCGAGGTCGTGGTCACGGCGGTGGGCGAGGAGATCAGGGTGTCTCGCCGTTTGGCGGTCGAGTTCCAGCTCAAGGACAAGCTCGCCGGCGCCGTCGAGTCGGGTGAGTCCGTCGAAGGCAAGGTCGTCGGGCGACGCAAAGGTGGTTTCGACATCACCATCGCGGGCGTCCGCGGCTTCTGCCCGATGTCTCAGATCAGCGACATCCGCGGCGACGACCTGGACAGCTACCTCGGTCAGACCTACGCATTCAAAGTTCTGGAGTTCGACCCCGACAACCGGAAGCTTGTGGTCTCCCGGGCGGCGCTCCTCCGCGAGGAGAAGGAGAAGCTGCGCGCCGAGGCATGGCAGCGCCTCGAGGTCGGCGCGGTGGTCGAGGGCACGGTGGGCTCGCTGACCGACTTCGGCGCCTTTGTCGATCTCGGTGGGGTCGACGGGCTGGTGCACGTCACCGAGATCGCCCACCACCGCGTCAACCGCCCATCGGATCTGCTCTCCCTCGGCGACCAGGTGCAGGTGAAGATCCTCGACCTCGATCCGGACAACAACCGGATCTCACTCAGCATGAAGCAGCTCCAGCCCGACCCCTGGGACGGCGTCGACGAGCGTTACCCGGTTCGCGGGGCCTTCACCGGCAGCGTGGTGCGGACCACCGACTTCGGGGTCTTCGTCGAGCTCGAGCCGGGTCTCGACGGCCTGATCCACGTCAGCCAGCTCCAGCCCGGCGTCGAGCTCGGCTCGGAGGAGGTGGCGGTCGGCGCCACCGTCCAGGGCTGGGTACGCGAGGTCGACGTGGACAACCACCGCATCGGCCTGACCATGCGCCGGCTGCCCGACCGCGACCCCTGGGAACGCATCGAGATGCGCTACCAGGAGGGCCAGGTTGTGGAAGGAACCGTGGAGAACGGCGCCGACTTCGGGGTCTTCGTCGAGCTCGAGCCCGGCCTGAGCGGGCTCATCCCGATCTCCGAGCTCGGCGTCGAGCGGGGAACGGACCCGCGCACCGTCTTCCAGCCGGGCGAGACCCTCAAGGTCAAGGTCATGTCTCTCGACCCCAATCGCCAGCGGATCTCGCTGTCGGTGAGGGCCTATCAGCACGACCAGGAGCGCCAGGAGTACGTCAAGCACATGGACAAAGGCAGCTCCGAGCCGACCCTGACCGGCTTCGGCGCCCAGCTCCAGGCCGCCCTCAAGGGCAAGGATTAACCACCGGCTTCTCCGGATCTCCGTCTGGCGACGCCCGCGACGCCGGGCTCGTGCGATGGACGGGCTGCCCTCTTCATTCCAAATTCGGTCAAGAGAAAAACCGCCGTCAGTCGGCGGTTTTTCTCTTGACCGAATTTGGAGGCGACGCCCGGATTCGAACCGGGGATAAGGGCTTTGCAGGCCCCTGCCTTACCACTTGGCCACGTCGCCGTGGGAGCGGCATTCTATGCCACGGCCCCGCGAGGGTCAAGGATCCTCGAACCCCGTGCTCGCCTCCGCGTTCGCACCCGTGACCGATCCCGATCCCGACTCCGTTTCCGATCCCGACGGCAGCGTCAGCGATCAGGAACCGCGGCGGCGGCCAGCAACGGCAATCAGAGGCGGCCCCGGCAGCGCGCTGCTGCCCGGATCAACTCCGCTCCCGTCTGCAGCGATCGCGTCCGTGTCCGTCGCCGCGACCGTTCGGCGTAGTCCCGACCGCTGCGGGCCACCGCCGCGACCCGGAAACTACCGCAGCTGCTTCCTCGTCCTCGCTCGCCAGCAGCTCCCGGATCCGCTCTCGGGTCTGCTCGTGGTCGGACTCGTCCCGGGGTTGAGCGGTGCACGCAGCCCAGGCCCCGGTGATCTCGTCTTGGATTCGGAAGAAGAGGTTGCCGGACCGCGTGTCGAGGACGTGGACCAACGTCACCGGAATGCCGTCGAGCACGACCCACCCCTGGGAGACGATGCGCTGGCTGTTCTTCGACGCGGCAAGATGGTCGAGGAGTAGTTGGGCCCGGCCGCGCTGGTCGGCATCCGCCCAGCCGGCCTCGATGCGTTCGGCCGCGGTTTCGTAGGCCTCGCTCTCCTCTCGGCTCATGCCGGCGGTCGCTGTTTGGGTGGCGACGACGATCAGCACCGCTTTCGAGCCGGAGATCCGGGAAGGCGCTGAGGCGGTCGCGGACGTCCTCGAACTCTCACACACAACGTTGTGTGAGTCAATGTGTAACTCTTTTGAGCCGACAAAAACCCGGCTTGAAGCCGGGTTGGATTTCGGTTCTGGAGCGGGAGACGGGATTTGAACCCGCGACGTCAACCTTGGCAAGGTTGCACTCTACCACTGAGTTACTCCCGCTCAGTGCCCCTGACGGGGATGAGGAAAATACCAATCCCGGGCTGTGGTGTCAACCGCCCGGCCGTTGAAACCGGTTCCCGTTTTCGTGCCCGTTTCCGCGTTCACGCCGAGTCACCGCAGGTCGTGGTGGAAATGGGCACGAAAACGGGCACTGCACGACCTTCCGGTCGCCTACCGATGTCTTTCCTCAGGCGTCTGCCTTGGTCTTGAAGTCCTTGCCGATCCAGCCCCTGGCGGCGAGCAGGATGATGGTTGAGAGCATGGCGATGGACGCCGAGATCAGCCACAGCGTTTCGGGGCTCTTGGGGCCGTCGGCCGGGACGTAGGTGGCGAGCAGGGTGCCCGAGTAGAGCGGGACGATGAGCTTGGTCAGGAACCACGGGAACTGGGCGACGCCCATGTAGACGCCGGTGCGGCCCTCGGGCGCGATCTCGGCGGCGTACTGGAGGAAGCGGGGCTGCCACATCGCCTCGCCGATGGTCATGATGAGCAGGTAGGCGAAGAGCAGGAAGCCGTTGGTGCCGATCGCCAGCAGGTACGCCGGTGCCGCCATGATCAGGGTGCCGACGACCATCATGTTGTACACCTTCCGCTTCTGGGTCATCGCCGCGACGACGGGAGCGAAGATGAAGATCAGAATCGGGTTGAAGTTGGCGGCGATCTCGAAGTACTCGCCGATCCAGCCGGAGTAGGCGCGGTTGATGTAGGGCGGCAGCACCAACCAGTTGTAGGCGAACAGGGTCTGGACCGGGATCAGCGCGAAGATGAAGAAGGTGAACTTGAGGTCGGTGAAGGGGTGGTGGACCGCCCAGTCCTTGAGGTTGGCCCAGAACCCGACTGGGGTCGCGGCGGGATCGACGGCGCCCTCCTCCGCGGCGGCCTTCGCCGCCGCCTCGGTGGCCGTCGGTTCGGCCTCGCCGCGCTCGGCCCTCTTGATCGCCGCGGTCTCGGCCTTGGCGGTGGCGATGGCGTCGGCCACCGTCCTCCGGTTCAACAGGATGACGGTGATGACCAGTGCCGCCACCGTCATCGCCGCGTAGACCCAGAACACGCCGCCGATGCCGACGCCGAGCCAGTCGTCGTCGCGCAGCAGGAAGGCGAAGGTCGGCAGCCAGCCGCCCAGGTTCATGAGCGCGTAGAGCATGGCGAAGGCCATGCCGGCGGTCTTCGGGTTGGTGAACTGGCGGACCGCCGTGTAGGCGGCCGGCTGGTACATCCCGTAGCCGACGACGATGAACAAGATCCCCGCCATGGTCGTGATGTGCAGGGTCGACCACAGCCCGGCGGGATCGAAGACGTAGCCGGCGCTGGCGATGAGCACCCGTCCGCCGAGCAGCAGCAGGAAGGCCCAGATCAGGGCCCGTCGCACGCCGAACTTGTCGGCGACGAAGCCGAGAAAGAACATCGACAGGGTGATTCCGGCGGTCAGCACCCCGACCATGAGCCCGGCGGGAACGTCCGGGTTGGGGACGCCCGTGAACACGAAGTCCGAGAAGTAGATGGCGAGGTAGCTCAGAACACCGAAGTAGGCGGTGCCCTCGAGAACGTAGGCGAGGTTGACGCCCCACAACGCGCGCGGCGCCCGGACCAGGTCGATGAAGGGCTGGACGATCTCGCGCAGCGGGCTCTTCGGGGCGTCGGTCGGGCTCGAGTCGGTCATGGTTCCTCCCCCCGGAGTTGTCGGGGTATTGTACACAGTGGGGTGAAAGAGACGCTTCCGTGGCCGCGTCCGTATCCGGTTCCGTATCCGCTTCCGTGTTCGTGGCCGTATCCGTTTCCGTGTCCGTGGCCGTATCCGTTTCCGTGTCCGTGGCCGTATCCGTTTCCGTGTCCGTGGCCGTATCCGCTTCCGTAGCCGGAGCCGTATCCGGAGCCGGAGCCGGAGCCGGAGCCGGAGCCGTATCCGGAGCCGGAGCCGGAGCCGGAGCCGTGTCCCTTTCCGTGTCCGCTTCCGTGGTCGTGCCCGATGCAGCGACAGCGGCCAGCGCCGGCAACCGGCGACCGGGGTCAGTCCGTGCCCGTGGCCTCGGCGATCTCGCCCTCGGCGATGACGATCTCGACCCGTCGGTTCCGGGCGCGGCCGTCGCCGGTGCCGTTGTCGGCGATCGGGCGCCCGGGGCCGTAGCCCGCCACGGTCATCCGGTCAGCTGCGATGCCCTGCTCGAACAGGAAGTCGCGCACCGACGTCGCCCGCGCCTCGGACAGGGCCATGTTGTAGTCCAGCGACCCGGTCGAGTCGGTGTGGCCCTCGATGCGGGTGTTGAGGTCGCCCATGATGAGCAGGATTCCGGCGAGCTTCGCGATCACCTGCCTGGTCTCGGGCTTGAGGGTCGACTCGTTGAGGTCGAACAGAATGTCGGGCAGGTTGACGATGGTGCCGCGCGCGGTGCTGCGGGTGTCGGCGACGTGGGCCAGCGCCAGGTCGAGGCGGCTCGCCAGCTCATCTCGGTCCTGCTTGAGGCCGGCGACCGCCGACATCAGAGCCGCCTGCTCGGTGCGAAGTGCGCCCATGGCCGCTTCGAGCTGCGCCCGTTCGGCGATCAGAGACGCTGTCTGGTCACTCGCCTCGGCGAGCGCCCGCTCGGCCGTGGTCAGCGCCTGTTCGGTTTCAGACGCGCGCGCCTCGAGGGCCTTGATCTCGGCCCGCCGCTCGGCGATCGCCGCCTCGAGCTCAGCGGCCTCGATCTTGCGTTCGCTGATGCCGATGGCGTCGTTGCTCAGCGCCACCGAGCGCAGGGCGTAGTCGGCCGAGGTCTTGCGCTTGCGGCCCGCGCCGGCGAGCGAGCGCGACTGGTTGAGGGAGATGGTGGCCTGGGTGAAGATGTCGGGGGCGTACGACTCGGCGCCGATCCGTTCGGCGAGCTCGTAGGCCTTCTCGGCCTGGATCAGCTCGAGGGGCTGATCGCTGTCCCACGCCACGTTGACGATGGTGTCGAGCTGGTGCTTTGCGGCGGGCACCAGGCCGGCGAAGCTGAAGTCGTCCGAAGGCACCCTCTTTTTGGTCGGCGGCGCATTCGTGAACATCACCATCTCGGATGGCTTGCGCACCAGGTAGTACGGCTCCGCGGTGATGAGCAGCGCGAAGCTCTTCAGCCCGGTGGCGAAGGTCGCCTTGCCGTTGGCATCGGGTGCGGTGAGCTCGCCGAGGTTGGTGGCACGGCCGTCCCGGGCGACGGCCCACACCACGTAGGCGGTGATGTCGCCGCCGAACAGCACCGCCGGCTTCATGTCCTTGAACTTCATCTCGATCGCGGCCTGTGTGTCGCGAAACTCGACCTTGGCTTCGACGCGCGCGTCGGGCGCCCGGGCGGTACCGACCATGTCCAGCGGCACGGTCGTGCGGTCGGGGTACTGGGGCGCGTGCAGCGTGATCTCGGTTGCGACCGCCGCCGTCGGCGCGATGGTGAGCAGGCAGGTTGCCAGGATCGCGGTCGCGAACATGCGTTTCATGAAAGCCCTCCTGTCGGTGCGTTGACAGCCGTCAGGCTGGCATGAAGCAGGGAAGCTGTCAATCTCGGCTCGCGACGGTCGATCGATCAGGCCCGGTGCTCGCTCCGCAGCACCGCGCCGTCCGGGACCCGGCCCGGTTCGGCGCCTGCCTGCACCGTCACCTCGCCTTCCACCACCACCCCGCTGCCGAAGGTCACGTCGCCGCGCACCGTCAGGCCGGTGCAGCGCACCAGGGACGGCGGTCCGGCCGGGAATCGTTGCTCGAAGTCGTCGAGCAGCTTGAAGAACTCGGGGTCGAGGCTGATGGTCGGCGGCGAGGCGCGCTCGGCGGCGAGCACGACCCGGCCGTCGTCGGTCAGCCGGTAGGCGTCGGAGCGCACGCCGAGCAGATCCTCGGTGCTCTTCACCGGCGAGAAGCGGGTGCGCGGCACGCGCACCGCGACCGCATGATCGAAGAGCGAGATCGCCGCGCCCATGGCGGTCTCGAGCTGGACCACATCGGGCGAGCCGGGGTCGCGCGGGTCGACGGTCTTCCGGTTGACGATGGTGTCCAGGGGCAGCACGCCGTCGTGCCGTTCGAGCAGCCCGGCGAGCGCCGGCAACGAGACCCAGATGTTGTTGGTGTTGAAGTAGCGGTAGCGATCGATATCCTGGAACTCCTCGAGCTCGTCGGGCGGGCACTGGGCGGATTCGCGCAATGCGAGCCTTCCGCCGTCGAGGCGACACAGGTGGCCACCTTTGCGATCGGCCAGCGTGCGATCGGCGACCTCCATCATGAAGTCGGCGCCGGTGGCCGCCATGTGACCGAGCAGCGCCGGGTCGAGTACGGCTCCGAGGTTGTCCGAGTTGGAGATGAAGGCGAGCTCGTAGCCCATGTCCGAGAGCCGTCCGAGCAGACCCGATGTGACCAGCGCGGTGTAGACGTCGCCGTGACCGGGGGGGCACCACTCGAGCTCGGGATTTTCCGGCCATTTCACCGGAGACCGGTCAGCGGCAAGAATCTTCGGCACCCGGTGCTGGCGGAAGCCGAGCGGCAGCGCCTCGACCTCCAGGCCGGGATGGGCGGCGAGGGCCGATGCGGTGTCGTCGACCGTTCGGAAGCTGTTCATCAGGAGAAGCGGCGTTCGGGTGTCGTACCGCCGCCGGAGCTCGAGCACTTGGCGCGCGATGAGGTCGAGGAAGCTCGCCCCGGGACGGACCTCGATCAGCGACTTGGCGCGCTTGAGCCCCATGCTGGTGCCGAGACCGCCGTTGAGCTTGATGACCACCGCGCGGCCGAGGGCGTCGCGATCAGGATAGGTGTCGAGCGCCTCTGCGTCGGGCAGCTCTCCGACCGGCTCGATCTGATCGCGGTCGAGGACGCCCCGGTCCCCCGACAGGAACCTGTCGAGGTGAAGCCGAAAGGCGGCGATGGCCGGCTCGGGCAGCCCGACGTCCTTCATGATCTTGACGAACTCCGAGCGGCGACCACGATTCGAGTGCTGTTCCATGAGCGATCACGCTCCCGTTCTGATGTCTGGCATAATGGTAGCGTGGCGTTCGTGCGGTGTCTTGTGTCGAGCGCGGTGTGCGCAGCGCTGGCGATGCCGGCGTGGGGCTCCGGTCCGACCGCACCGGTGGCGGGATCGGTGGTTTCGTCCGGTGGAGGTGTGCGCGAGCTGGTCGATCGGCTGAGCCGCGAGCACGGTCTCGACCCTCGCTTGATGGACGCGCTGATCCGCGTCGAGTCGGGCTACGACCCACGGGCGGTGAGCCACAAGGGCGCGATGGGGTTGATGCAGCTCATGCCTGCCACAGCATCGCGGCTCGGCGTGCGCAACCCCTTCGATCCGGAGCAGAACGTCCGCGGCGGCATGCGCGAGTTCGCCCGGCTCGTCGAGGTCTACCGCGGCAACCTCAAGCTGGCTCTCGCCGCGTACAACGCCGGCGAGGGCGCGGTGTCACGTTTCCGGGGTGTCCCGCCGTACCGGGAGACCCGCAATTACGTGTCGAAGATCCTCACCATCTACACGGGCCGGCCGTACCGGGTGTCCGACAGCTCCCGCGCGGCCCCGGTTTTGCTGGTGACCGATCCGGGTACCGGTCGGTCCGTGATTACCAACCAGCCCGGCGGAGTGGATCAGGTGGGGGGTGTCGCCCTGCGCCGGTCGGGCGCCGGATCGGGGCGCCTGACGGGCGGCTTCGGCGCGGCCAGCGACTGACCGCCGGGCATCCGGGGGCCGTCGCTGCCGGGCGTGATTTTCGCTGCTCTCGGTCCGCGCATCGAATCTGTGCGGCTCAGCCTCCCGGCATGGGTTACACCTCAGCTGAGCGATTCCCGCCGGCGGTCTGCACCAAGCTCTCGCGCTCTGGATGGTTGCGGAAAGACTCGACATCCGAACGGGAAAGCCTTTGTTTTTCGCAACCACCAGCGCATCAGGATCTTGGCATATCTCATCCAGCAGAATCGTTGGTCTTACGCTACAATCACCGCTCGCCGGAGCATGGCCGAATACGGGAGGTGACGTTGCGACACGGAGGTTCGGGCTTCAGATGGCCGAGGCTGACCGCGGCGTTGCTGCTGTTGTTGACGCCGGTCGTCGGGTGCTCGTCGGTCATCTCGTCGGCGACCGCCGGGCTGTCGGCGAACCTGACCTCGGCGGTGCTCGATCAGAACGATCCGGAGACCGTGCGCCAGGGCGCGCCCGCCTACCTGCTCATGATCGACGGCCTGATCGCCAACGACCCTGACGATCCGAAGCTGCTGGCGTCCGGCGCCCAGCTCTATGCGAGCTACACCGCGACCTTCGTCGACGACCCCGAGCGGGCGGCCCGGCTCGCCGAGCGGGCCAAGGGCTACGGCTTCGCGGCGCTGTGCTCAGCGGCGCCCGCAACCTGCGACAGCTGGAGGCGGCCCTTCGACGAGTTCGAGGCGATCATCGGCAGTGTCGGCCGTCGAGAACTCGATGAGCTGTACACCGCCGCAGCTGCGTGGGCGACCTGGGTTCAGGTCAACCGCGCCGACTGGGCGGCGATCGCGGACAAGGCCAGGGTCGAGGCGATGATGAAACGCGTGGTCACGTTGGATCCCGGCTACCGTCACGGCGCCGCGTTCGCCTACCTCGGCGTTCTCAACAGCATCATCCCGCCGGCGCTCGGCGGGCGCCCGGAGCAGGGGCGGCGTGACTTCGAGCGGGCCATTGAGCTGTCCGACGGCCGAGATCTGTTGGCCAAGGTCCTGTTCGCACGCGAGTATGCCCGCCTGGTCTTCGACCGTGAGCTGCACGATCGTCTACTCGAGGAGGTCCTGGCCGCGAGCCCTGATGTCCCCGGGCTCGTTCTCACTAACACCATGGCTCAGGCCGAAGCCCGCGTCCTGCTGGCCGAATCCGAAGCGTACTTCGCGGAGTGATCCATGCTTCGACTCACGACACTGTGCATCGTCTGGACCATCGCCGTCACCCACACCGTTTTCGCCGGTGCAACTCAGCTCAAGGTCGCCACCCTCGCTCCCGACGGCTCGTTCTGGATGACCGAGGCACGAAAAGCGGCCACCGAGGTCGCCGAGCGGACCGAAGGGCGGGTCCGCTTCCGGTTCTACCCGGGCGGCACCATGGGCGACGACGCGGCGGTTCTTCGAAAGATGAGAATCGGTCAGCTGCACGGCGGGGTCTTTCTCGGCGGCAGCCTGGCGCCCATCGTTCCCGACCTCAACATCTACACACTGCCGCTGCTGTTCGGTGACTACGGTGAGGTCGACTCGGTCCGCGCCGAGATCGACCCGGTACTGATCGATGCCCTCGGCGACGCCGGCTTCCACAGCTTCGGATTCATCGAGGGCGGCTTCGCCTATCTGTTCTCGACCAGGAAGGCGTCGTCTTTTGCCGAGCTCCGAGGCCGCAAGGCGTGGCTGCCCGAGGGCGATGATATCGGACGGGTTGTGATCGACGAGGCGGGCCTTTCGCCCGTGTCGCTCGGGCTGCCCGACGTGCTCACCGGGCTCCAGACCGGCCTGCTCGAGGTCGTCAGCGGGCCGCCGGTGGGAGCGGTGGCGCTGCAGTGGTTCACCAAGGTGAAGTACGCGATCGACGTGCCGGTGGTCTACACCTTCGGCTGCATCGTGATCTCGAACCGTGCCTGGTCGAAGATCGACCCGGACGACCAGAAGGTTGTCGATGAGGTCTTCTCCCGGGTCACCCGAACCCTCGATCAAAGAGCCCGTGAAGATAACCAGGAGGCGCTCCGGGCGCTCGTCGAACAGGGTGTGACGGTGGTCGCGCCGGCCGGCGAAGCCGAAAGCCAGTGGGCCGAGGTCGCGCGCCGGTCGACCGACCGTCTGGTCCGTGAGCTCGATCTGAGCCGCGACCTGCTCGAGGAGATCGAAGGTCTGATCCGGACTGCGGATTCCGGCGACCCGGCCGGTCCGGCCGACGCCCCGTGAACCCGAACCGCTCGACAGCCCGGGTCTTCGAGGACCGCGGAGCGCTCGGGTGGACGCTGCGCGGACTGGGCGTCGTCGAGAGCGGTTTGCTCGTCATCCTGCTCGCCGCGATGGCCGTTCTCGCTCTCTGGCAGATCGTCGAGCGGAACTTCTTTCAGACCGCTGTGGTCTGGATCGACCCGCTGCTCCGTGTGCTGGTGCTGTGGGTCGGCCTGCTCGGAGCGGTGGCCGCCGCGCGCGACGATCGGCAGATCAACGTCGACGTCGTCGCCCGTTTCGTCGGGCCGCTGTGGCGCTCCAGGATCCGGATCGTGACCGACCTCTTCACCGCCGGTGTGACCGGCTTTCTGTCCTGGCACGCCGTGCGGTTCGTCCTGGATGCCCGGGCCTACGGCGAGGTTGCCTTCGGCTCGGTGCCGTTGTGGACGGCGGCGATGATCCTGCCCGCCGCCTTCGCTCTGCTGGCGGTGCGCTACCTCCTGCTCGCCGGCTTCCACCTGCGCCGTGTCTTTCGCGACCGGGATCGTCCGTGATCCTGACCGGTCTGCTGCTGCTCTCGCTGGCGCTGCTCGGGGCGCCGCTGTTCGCCGTCATCGCGGCCGGCGCCATCGTCGCCTTCGGCCGCGCCGACATCGACCAGATCGCGGTCGTCATGGAGATCTACCGGATTGCCGACACGCCTGTGCTGCTCGCCATTCCGCTCTTCACCTTCGCCGGCTTCCTGCTCGGCGAAAGCGGTGCGCCGCGCCGACTGGTGCGGGTCTCCGACGCCCTGCTCGGCTGGATGCCCGGTGGCCTGGCGGTCATCGCGCTCGTCACCTGTGCCCTGTTCACCGCCTTCACCGGCGCCTCGGGGGTCACCATCGTCGCCATGGGCGCCCTGCTCTATCCCGCCCTGCGCGATGCCGGCTACCGTGAGGACTTCAGCCTCGGGCTGGTGACCACCTCGGGCAGCCTCGGTCTTCTGTTCGCGCCGTCGTTGCCACTCATTCTGTACGGCATCGTCGCCGAGGTCAGCGTCAGCCGGTTGTTCATCGCCGGCATCCTGCCCGGCGCTCTGATGGTGCTGGCGCTCGGCCTGTGGTCCTTCCGCGAGGGCCGATTCCTGCAACGAACGGTGGCGCCGCGCTCGGCATTCTCTCCCCGCGAGGCCGCGGCGGCGCTGCGCGAGTCGATCTGGGAGATCCCACTGCCGGTCATCGTCCTCGGCGGCGTCTACAGCGGTCTGTTCGCGGTCTCCGAGGCGGCGGCGGTGACCGTGGCCTACGTGCTCGTCGTCGAGGTGTTGATCTACCGCGAGATCCCCGTCCTGACGCTGCCCGCAGTGATGCGTGAGTCGATGGTCCTAGTCGGCGGAATCCTGGTCATTCTCGGCGCCTCGCTGGCCTCGACCAACGCCATGATCGATGCCCAGGTGCCCATGAAGCTGTTCGATTTCGTCACCGCCCACGTGTCGTCGAAGCTGACATTTCTGATTCTGCTCAACGTTTTTCTGCTCGTCCTCGGGACCATGCTCGACATCTTCTCGGCGCTCGTGATCGTGGTCCCGCTGCTGCTGCCGCTGGCCGCCGGCTACGGCATCGAGCCGATTCACTTGGGCATGATCTTCCTCGCCAATATGCAGATCGGGTACTGCACCCCGCCGGTCGGAATGAACCTGTTCATCTCGTCCTATCGTTTCAACAAACCGGTGGTGACGCTCTATCGCGCCACCCTGCCGTGGCTGCTGATTCTGTTCGGCTGTGTGCTGGTGATCACCTACTGGCCGTGGCTGTCGCTGGTGCTGGTGCAATAGCAGACCGGGCCGAGTCGACCCTCGCCACCGGCAACCCCGCTGCTTCGACCTCAGAGCTCGCGCGAGCATACGTGCAGATTTTTCGCGACCATCAGCGCATCAAGATCGTGCCGCACCTCGTCCAGCAGAACCGCTCATCGCAGGTTTGATTCAGTGCAAGGTCCCGCGGATGAATCCCGGAGCGTCGTTCGAGGCCGATTTTCGCCTGTTCCCCAGGTTGACATCCGCGCCGACCGGTCAACGGCAGCCTTCGTCCGGCGGTGCGACCGACAGGACGATTTCCTGAAGTCGGGCCGAGTCGTTGTCTCTGGCCGAGTGGCGGACCAGAACGGCCTCGGCGTCCGGGACCTCGATGACGATGGCGCCTCGAGCGGCGTCCCAACGGCAGACCACCGGGTTGCCGGTCAGAGGAACCAGGGGGCCGGGGGTCACCAGATCGCAGCTGTCGGGCCTCGGCCTGCCGGCCGACGCGCACAGCAGATCGAGAGCGAGCGTCACCTGGTCGAGCTCGGTCTTCGCGGCCTGGACCCGGACCCAGACTGCGCCGAGGCTGGGAGTGAATGTGCCGGTCAGAGCCAACGTCTGCGACCAGGCGGGGGCATCCCAAATGTCGTGGGCGGCATCATCCGCCCAGGCTGCGGCCGGAACCTGGCCGAGCTCGAGATGGCGAACCCAGCGGTCGAGGATATCCGCCACAAGGAGCTCCTCGAAGAGGAAACGGTTGAGCACCCAGAACGGGATGCTCCATCCCATGGAAGGGTCGTGGATGTCCTCGATGTAGCGCAGCCCCTCATCGGCGACCTCGGCGATCGAGACCGCCATCGTGCGGTTGCCACGGTGAACCGCACTTTCGACCGGTAGGCGATTGCGGAGCGCGTCGAGAACTGCCGCGGTTGCGCACGGGTCCTGGACCAGGTCCTTGGCCGCCGCCGCCGCCCACCGCTGCGCCGCCGCACCGAGGGTCAGGGTCATCACGACAGGTGTCCGCAGGAGACCGTCGGCTGATCGGCCGACCGCGTTGAAAGCCGCCAGGCTGTCATCCATTCGCCCCTCGGCCCACGCCAGACGGGCCTCGAGGGTGAGCAGCCGCAGACCCTTGACCAGGCTGAGAAAGTCGATCTCCTCATAGCTCGCCGGACGGTCGTCAATCCCGAGGTCGAACGAATCGAGCACGCCGGCGCGGAGCAGGATCGTCAGAGCGGCCCGTTGATCGTGGAGGATTCGCCGCGCCGTGGCGGTCTCGGCGTCGCTCCAGGTTCGCGGGGGGCGGGCCGACAGCTCGGCGATGAAGCGTTGATCATCGGTCGAGCAGATGATGGCCTGACCGCCGGCGGTGAGCCAGCGGGCGCCGTTGAGGTGCTCGGGGACGGGGGACGCCGGTGAAACCCGAGCCAGGTCGCCCCAGCGCTCGTCGAAGCCGGCTCGAGCGGCCTCGAGGCGGTGCGCGCCCCAGAGGTGAACAGCGACCGAGCTCGCCGCCGCGACGGCGAGCGCAGCGATCAGCGCGGCGGTCGTCCACACCAGCAGTGGTCGGATGACAGGGCCTCGGTCCACGATTCGTCCTCCCGGGCTCGACGATCCATGATGCCACGGCGACGCACTGCGGTCCTCGTATACTAGGCGGGGCGCCGCCGAACCGGCGCCGGACTGGGGCCCCGCTGATGGACACCGCGAGTCTGATCGAACAGATTCCCTTCCTTTCCGAGTCGCCGATTCAGCGAGCCGGTGTGATCATGGTTGTCGGGATCATCGTCGCGGTGGCCTCGCAGTTGTTCTTTCGTCGCGTTCTCCAGCTGTTGACGCGCAGCACCGACACCGACGTGGACGACCGGATCGCCCGTCTCCTCAGGAGCCCGGTCTTCTGGTCGATCATCGCCGTGGCGCTGTGGCTCGCGTTGATTCAGCTGACGGTCCACCCGGCCGTCGAGACCACGATCAGGGGTTTGATTCTGACCCTGATGATCGGCCACTGGAGCGTGGCGCTGCTGCGAACCAGTCGGGTCGTGCTCGACGCCCTCGCCCGGAACGTCGATCGTTTCGAGTGGATCCAACCGAAGACCGTTCCGCTGCTCGACATGGTGGTCAAGTTCATCATCGCCGGGGCGGCGATCTACCTGTTCTGTGTCGCCTGGCGGATCCCGCTTACCTCGTGGCTTGCGTCCGCGGGGATCATCGGCATCGCGGTCGGGTTCGCGGCCCGGGACACGCTGGCCAACCTGTTCTCCGGAGTCTTCATCCTCGCCGATGCGCCCTACAAGGTCGGCGACTTCGTGATCCTCGACGGCGGTCTGCGTGGAGAGGTCCAGGAGATCGGTCTGAGGTCGACCCGGATCCTGACCCGCGATGACGTTCAGGTCACCGTGCCCAACGCGGTCATCGGCAACGCGCGCATCGTCAATGAAACCGGCGGGCGGTGGGACAAGATGCGGCTCCGGGTCAAGGTCTCCGCGGCCTACGGCAGCGACGTCGATCAGGTTCGTGAGGTTCTGTTGTCGTGCGCCGGGGACGCTCCGGGACTCGCCCCGGAACCCGCGCCCCGGGTTCGGTTCCGGAACTTCGGCGAGTCGGGCCTCGATTTCGAGCTCCTGGTCTGGATCGAGAGGCCGCTGCTGCGCGGGCGCGTTCTCGACGATCTCAACTCGAGGGTCTACAAAGCATTCGGCACCGCCGGCATCGAGATTCCCTACCCCAAGCGGGATCTGTACGTGAAGGAGCTTCCTCCCGCCCCCTGACCCGGCAGATACATCAGGTTTCGTGAGACGGCTCATGGAGAGTGAGCGCTGGTTCCCGTCCGGAAACGGCGCTTTTTGGCAATCTCGGCGTCAGATGACGAGTTTCCTTGTGCGGCGTACAGAAGTACGCCTCCGCGTACATTTTGATCTTCCTTGACCTTGCCCTAAGCTGAGCGGTTCTTGCCGGCGATCTGCACCAATCTCCTGCGCTCCAGACACTTCGGAAAATGCTCGACATACCTCAGGGTATGTCTGCGCTTTTCCGAAGCACTGGAGCATCAGGATCTTGGTACGTCTCATCCGGCAGAACCGCTCAGCTTAGGCTTGCACAAAAACCCCTCGTTTCCGAATCGAGAACTGCGCAGTCCCCATCGGGGTCTCCGGATGGGAACGAGCGCTAATCGACGTGCCGGTTGACGAAGCTGTCGAGCTGCTCCTGACCCTCGCCCGCCAGGCGGACGAAGCGAATCCCGAGGCCCGAGGCGCCCTCCCGGATCGGGTTGGTCCGGCGCACCACCTCGCCGGTGCCCTCGACCAGACGCCGACCGTCCGGGATGCCGAAGAAGAAGCTGAATCGGGTGCGCGGATCCAGGTTGTCGTCGCCCCGGATCAGCATCCCGGATTTCGAGATGTTGACGGTTTGATACAGCGCCCGCGTGTGGTGACGGTTGACCTCGACCTTGAGGTGAACGAGAACCCGGAGCGACACCCGGGGCGCGACGTCGAGCAGGTCGCTGATCGCCTGGTGCAGACGCCCTTCGGACCAGTCGACGCTGATCGCCCGGTTGACGCCGAGATCGACCATGGCGAGCGCGTCGCTGAGATGATCGTCGTCAGCCAGCAGGACCAGGGCGGCCTTGCGGCACCAGGAACCCTCGCGACGGAGTGCTGCAATCAAGTCGTCGAGCGACAGATCGCGCAGCGGGTAGCCGACCAGAACCAGCTCGAACGAGGTGCCGAGCACGAGGTCGAAGACCACCGGCGAGGGCTCGGCGGAGTGCACGTTGAACTCGGCGCGTCGAAGCATGGGCGCGATGCGTTCCAGGGCATCGGGCTCGGCGCCCACCACGAGCACGTGTCGTTGAAAGCCCGCCACCAGTCCATCTTACCCCCAAGCAGTGTCGATTCAGTGATGTTTGTCGCTTTCGCCGGCCATGCCCGAGCCTTTGAACGTGTGCTAGCATGCAGCTTCGGACCCATGAGACATTCCTTTCTTCGATCCCGCACCCAGAAAGCTCGCGAGATCGGCACGACGTGATGAGCGCAGCGGAAGAGGTCACGACCCTCGACGACGGTCGGGCGCGCCCGAAGGTGAGTGGTCTCGTGACCTGCTTCAACGAAGAGCACAACATCGGCGCCTGCATCGAGTCCCTGCAGTGGTGCGATGAGATCATCGTCGTCGACTCCCACTCCACCGACCGGACGCCCGAGATTGCCACGAGTTACGACAAGGTCCGCTTCTTCCAGCGGACCTACTACGGCGCCGGCGCGCAGAAGAACTGGGCATTGCGGCACGTTCGGCACCCGTGGATCTTCCTGCTCGACTCCGACGAGCGCTGCACGTCGGCGCTCCGTGCCGAGGTCGAGGACCTGCTTGCTCGCGGGCCGGAGCACTTGGCCTACACGATCAACCGGGATGTCTATTTCCTCGGCAAGCGCATCCGGTACTCGGGCTGGCAGCGCGACCGGGTCGCGCGCCTGTTCAAGACCGGCACCGCCTACTACGAAAACCGACGTGTCCACTCGCTGCTCCACACCACCGGCGAGGCCCCCGTCCTGGCCAGCTCGATGGAGCACTACATGGTTGATCTCAGCTTTGACGAGTACGCCTTCAGGCTGGCCAAGTACGGCTACTGGGGCGCTGCTCAGGGCTGGCGCGATGGGATGCGGCCGGGTGTTTTCGACGTCGTGCTCCGGCCCCTGTGGCGCTTCATCCGGACCTTTCTCCTCCAGCTCGGCATCCTTGACGGTGGCCGCGGACTCGTGTTCTGCGCGCTGCAGTCGTACAGCGCCTACATGAAGTACGCCATCCTGTGGGGCTGGAGGACCAACGAGGCTCGCGGGATCGCGCCGCAGCTGCCCGACTTCGACGACGATGACGACACCTGGGAAGGGCTGGAAAGCCTGGGTGCCGAAGACAGCGAGGGCCCCGCGACCGGCGGCGAGCCGAGCCCGGGCTGAGCTGCCGCTGGATCGGCGCGATGCTGCAGTTTCTCCAGCGTCTCGGGCCCTACCTGAGGGATTACAAGGGAAGGATCGCGCTGTCCTTCGTCGGTGGGGGAGTCAGCGCGGCAGCCTACGGCGCGGTGATGTACCTGATCCGGGACGTCATCAACGAGATCTTCATCGCCAAGGACGAGGCGATGCTCAACGTTCTGCCGCCTCTGGTCATGGTTCTGTTCCTGCTCGTCGGGGCCGGCCGGTACCTTCAGGTCTACGAGCTTCAATGGGTCGGTCTCGACATCGTTCGGAGGTTGCGCGACCGTTTGCTCGGGCACGTGCTCGATCTCGATCTCGCGTTCTTCAACCGCTTCCGCGGCGGCGAGCTCATCTCGCGGGCGACCAACGACATCAGTCGGATTCGGATGGCGGTCACCCAGCAGCTCTCGGTCGTCATCCGCGAGTCGCTGGCGGCAGTGGCGTTCGTCATCGTCGTCGTGGTCATGAGCCCGAAGCTGGCCGTCTGGAGTCTGGTCGGACTGCCCCTCGCGGCCTGGCCGTTGGCCGCTCTGGCGCGCCGTTTCAAGGAGATCATGCACCGGTCCCAGGAGGTCGACTCGGACATCACGTCCCGCCTGGCCGAGGTCTTCAACAATGTCGAGATCATCAAGGCCCACACCGCCGAGACCCTCGAGCTCGAGCGCTTCAAGCGCGACAACCTGAGCTTTCGCCGCATCAACATGAAGGGCGTGCGAACCCGCGAGTTGACCAACCCGCTCATGGAGTTCCTGGGATCGATCGCGGCCGCGCTGGTGATCTGGGTCGGCGGCCGGGAGGTCATCGCGGGTCACATGGAGGCGGGTGATTTCTTCGCTTTCTCGGTGGCGTTGTTCAGCCTGTACAACCCGATCAAACGGATCTCCCAGGCGTCGAACCGGATGTACGAGGCGGTCGCGGCGTCGGAACGGATCTTCGACCTGCTCGGCCGGACGCCGACAATCGCCTCGGGCGGTGTGCCGATCGGCGGACCGATCACCTCGGTCGTCCTTCGCGACGTCCACCAGAACTACGGCAGCGTCCACGCTCTGCGCGGGATCAGCTTGAACGTCGGCGCCGGTGAGACCGTCGCCCTGGTCGGCGACAGCGGCGGCGGCAAGACCTCGCTGGTGAACCTGATTCCCCGCCTCTACGACCCGACTGCCGGCGAAGTTCTGTTCAACGGGATCGACGCCCGCGACCTCGACCTCGACGAGCTTCGAGGTCGGATCGGCATGGTCACCCAGCGGGTTTACGTCTTCAACGACACTGTCTCCGCCAACGTCGCCTACGGTCGTGACGTCGACCCCGACCGGGTCGAGTCGGCGCTGCGGACGGCCGGCGCCTGGGACTTCGTGTCGGCCATGGACGGCGGCGTCGATGCGGTGCTGGACGAGTTCGGCGCCAACCTGTCGGGGGGCCAACGCCAGCGGCTCGCCATCGCGCGCGCCGTGTACCGGGCGCCGGATGTGCTGATTCTGGACGAGGCGACGTCGGCGCTGGACAACCGCTCCGAAGCGGCGATCCAACGGGCTCTGGGCGAAATCATCCGCGGCCGCATCGCCTTCGTCATCGCGCACCGGCTGTCGACCGTGGATCTCGCCGACCGGATCCTGGTGCTCAGGGACGGCGCTGTCGTCGGTCAGGGGACCAAGGCGGAGCTGCTGCGCGACTGCGAGGAGTATCGGCGGCTGGCGACCGCGGGGCTTGAGGGCGACCGGTCAGTCGACGACGGGGAGTGACAGCGGGCAACGGCGGTCATGCCGCGGCGCGCGCCTCAGCTCTCGCGTCTCCCCTGGTGGCCTGCGATCGCCTGATCGTCGCTGGAGACCACTCCGGCGGCGAGAGCGAACAGCACGAGTGGAATCTGCTTGTGCAGGAACGGGTCGCCGAAGAAGCCGAACAGGTAGACGCAACCCACCGCGACCGCGGCCGACCGGCTTTCGAAGCTCCGGTACCGACCGGAAAACAGCGCGACGAAGATCCCGAGCAACGCCGCCAGACCGACCATGCCGAGCTCGGTGGCGACCTGTAGATACTGGTTGTGCATGTGATCGAACCAGCCGATCGCCTCCTCGAACTCGGAGTGATCGGTGGCGAGGCGGCTGCGGAACTCGGGCATGTTGGCGCCGACCCCGGTGCCGAGCACCGGGTGGGCGCGGAGGATGTCGAGTCCGACGACAATTCCAGCGACCCGCTTGCCCTGGTTGCCGTCGACCTCGCCGTGGACGACGGCGCGGTAGACCTCGGAGGCGCCCTGGTCGAGCCGGGCCTGGAACCGCGGGACCGTGACGTAGATCAGGGCGATCACGCCAACGACGCCGGCGAGTGCTGCGCCTCGAACCCACCATGGCCGCCGCGCCAACGACACCGGGGTCAGGACGACCATGGTGGCGATGAAGGCGATCTGGCCGCTGCGGCCGATGTTGATGACGAGCCCGCCGACCAGGACGAGCAGCAGCGCCGACCACTCGAGCCTGGAGCGCCGGCCCGATGCTCCGTGGACGAGATGGACCGTCGCCAGCACCGCCGCAACCGCCAGCACCATGCTGAAGTCGAGGTGCGACATGGTGACCGAGGGGTTGTCCGGGTGACTGTGACGAAAGTGGATGTCGCCGATGATGACGACCGGCATCATGGCGGCCGCGAGGACGGTTCCGGCAAGAAATGCCAGCGCCGCGCGCCGGGCGACCGTCCTGTCGATGCTCGACGCGACGGCCGGGATGAGCAGCAGGTACCGGTATTTTGCCAGGTAGTCGAGCCCGGTGACGGGGTCGTCGGACCACAGCAGCGACACCAGGTTGACGGCCAGAAACACCATCACGGCGATGGTCAGGCGGTGTCGGACCAGCCGGTGGAGCCTCTGCCCCAGATCGTCCTGGAAGAACCACAGCAGCGGGATCAGGGCCGCAGCCATGCTGATCCAGGCCCGGTACAGCGGCAGCGAAAACGCGAGCAGCACGACCAGCCAGCAGAGAACCTCGTTGACGCTGCGCGGTTTCATCGCGGTGAGTTCTCGCGGGTCAGGATGATGTCGCCGCGACGGCGTTCGGGATGACGTCCGTCATCTTCACGGCGCAGGGCTGTCATCGGGAACTTCGGTGTCGAGGTGATCCTCGAGCTCGAGCAACCGCCCGACGGCCTTGGCCGAGTCGATGCCCGGAACGGCAACCGGCTCGGCGCCGGGATGCAGCTCGGTGACGGCCGTGCGGGCGACGCGGGCAATGATCTCGAAAACATGGTCAGAGCGGTTCATCCAGGCTGCGTCTCCTTCGGCGGCCATTGTACGCAGGTCAACCCGCCGGCGACACCGCTCGATCCAGGGCCCGCGACTATGGGCTTTCGAGGTCCAACTTGCGTTGTGGCGGACCTCGGGCGTCCCCTCGACGGTCCGGCGTCGAACAGCGCGTGCCGCCGCCGCCGCTCACGCCTTGGCGGTCGGCTCCGACACCACCTTCCGGACCTCGTCCATGTCGAGCTCGCGGACCTTGCCGAGCAGCTCGTCGAGGGCGTGGGAGGGAAGCATGCCGGCCTGGTTGAAGACCGGAATCGTGTCGCGGAAGACCATGGTCGTCGGAATCGACCTGATCTGGAACATCGCCGCGAGCTCGCTCTCGGCCTCGGTGTCGCACGAGACGAAGGTGATGTCGTCGTGCCGCTCCGAGGCCTGCTCGAAGATTGGCTTGAAGGCCTGACAGGGACCGCACCACTCCGCCCAGAAGTCAATGATGACGATGTCGTTGTTGGTGATGGTCTCGTTGAGGTTGCTCATGGATAGCGTCTGAACGGCCATGAATGTCTCCTTTTCTGACGTTCGAATGGCTAACATAACTATTCAACGATATTCTAAATTAGAGTTGCATTGATGTCAAATCCCGACGTGCTCAGTTGACGTCGTCACCCCTGTCGTCGTCGAGAAAGCCCGGCAGCTGGTAGCGGCCGCCGGTCGTCAGCGCCCGATCGTCGGCGTCGTCCTCCGCGGCCGCGACGACCAGCCGTTCGGTGACGCCTTCGGGCAGCTCGCCGAGAAACCTCGAGGGATCGAGCAGCACGTCGACGCGGTAGCGGTCGCGCGCCAGCTCGGGTCGGGCGAGAAAAAGCCGCTCCTGCGCGCGAGTCACGGCGACGTAGAACAGTCGCCGTTCCTCCTCCATGTCCTCGGTACGGGCGCTCGGGAATCGGCCCTCAGCGAGCCAGAGGACGAACACCACGCGCCACTCGAGCCCCTTGGCCTGGTGTGTCGTCGACAGCGTCAGCACCTCGTCGGTCGGGCCGCGCACAGTGTCCTCGCCCGACAGATCGTTGAGCAACGTGATCTCGGCGAGAAACCCGCCGAGGTCGGGAAAGCCGTCGGCGAACAGGGCGAGCTGCTCGATGTCCTCGAGTCGCGAACCGGCATTTTCGAGGTTGCCGCGCGCCCAGTCCTGGTAGAACTCGGTGACGACGAGCCGGATCGACTCGCCGGGCTGGCCGAGGAGCCGCGCCTCGGCGAGTTCGCCGAACAGAGTCTTGGCGGCGGCCATGGACCGCCGGGCGCCGGCCGGCAGGTCGACCGTCTGCGGATCGGTGCCGATCAGCCTGCCGAGGGGGTCGGCGCCCGCGACGCGGGCCCACAGACGGGCGGTCAGCCGAGGGCCGAAGCCCTGCCGGAGCTTCATGGCGCGCGCGAAGGAGACCTCGTCGCGCGGATTGTCGACGAAGCGAAGGTGGGCAAGAACGTCCTTGACGTGCCGCTGCTCGAAGAATCGGAGTCCGGAGCGGATCCTGAACGGCAGATTGCGGCGGGTCAGCTCGACCTGGAGATCGAAGGAGTGCGAGTGGTTGCGGTACAGGACCGCCATCTCCTCGAGGTCGATGCCTTCATCCCGCAGCTCGAGGACGGTGTCGGCGATCCACTCGGCCTGCTGCTCCGGGGTTGGGGTCACGACCTCGACCGGAAGCTCGCCGGTGGTCCGAACGGATCGAAGCTCCTTGCGGAACTGACGCCGGTTGTGGGCGATCGAAGCGTTGGCAAGAGCCAGAATCTGAGGCGTCGAGCGGTAGTTGGTCTCGAGTCGGAAGACCGCGCAGTTGTCGTGGCGCTCGGGGAAGGTCAGGATGTTGTCGAAGTCGGCGCCGCGGAAGGCGTAAATCGACTGGGCGTCGTCACCGACCACCATGACATTGCGCTCGGGACCGAGCATGGCGTCGACGATATCGGCCTGAAGGCGGTTGGTGTCCTGGTACTCGTCGACCAGGATGTGACGGTAGCTCGAGGCCAGCTGCCTGCGGACGTCGGCGTGCCGGGTAATGAGCAGCAGCCAGTTGAGCAGCAGATCGTCGAAGTCCATCAGGTCAGCCCGGCGCTTGCGTTCGAGGTAGCGCTTGAAGACCGTGCCGATGAGATCGGCGGCGTCGAAGAACTGCGGCGCCTTTTCGACGAGCACCTCCTCGAGCTCGCGGCCGGTGTTGATGACGAAGCTGTACAGGTCGACCAGCAACCGTGGTTTGGGCAGCCGGCGCTTCGGCGCCTCGGGCGAGACGTCGGCCAGCGCGTGGCCCATCAGGTCGGTGGCGTCCTCGCGGTCGAGAATGCTGAATCGCGGTCCGTAGCCGACCCGCTCGGCCCAACGACGCAGGATGCGGTGGCCGGCCGAGTGGAAGGTCCCGCCGTGAACCCGGCCGGTTTCGCGGTCGAGCAGCCGACCGACCCGGTCGAGCATCTCGCGGGCCGCTTTGTTGGTGAAGGTGAGCAGCAGGATCCGGCCCGGCGGGACCCCGCCCTCCATGAGCCGGCACGCCCGATAGACCAGGGTTCGGGTCTTGCCCGTGCCCGCTCCGGCGAGCACCAGCATCGGCCCGCCCGGATGCATCACCGCGTCGAGCTGCTGGCGGTTGAGGTCTGCTTCATAGTCGACGCGATCGGCGCCGCGGAGACCGGATCGGCCGGCCGGGCGGATCTGATCGCTCATGGCAGGGCGACGAGGCCGAGGATGGTGCGGTCGAAGGCGAGGTTGACGTCGCGGCCGTACAGCATGAACGTCGCCTCGAGCCGGCAGCCGGCCTCGAGCACCGCGTCGACGCCCTCGACGAACGGCGCCGGCACTCTCAGAGTCAGCTGGTCGTCGGCCTCCGCGGCCTCGCTGGCAAGCCGGATCGCCCAGCCGACGGCGCACAGCGCGGCCTCGCGGGTGGTCCCGGCCGCCGGGCCGACCTGGCCCCGGCCGCCGTAGGCGTAGGCAGCGATCCGCTCGCCCTGGCGGACGAAGGCGGTGTGAAATTCGCGCTGCTTGAGCCAGTACTGGTGATCGGTCTCGCGGACGATGTTGCGGGTCAGCCGGTCGATCCGGTCGAGGTCGGCCTGTCCCCGACGCTGGAACAGATCCGAGGTGACGTCGCGTCCGTCCATGAGCCTGGACAGCGCGTGCCCGAGACGGAGTCCCACCGAAGGCGGGACCACGATCTGGTAGACCGGCGCCAACGGTCGGAAGCCGTGGCGCAGCAGCAGACTCTGAACCGCCCCCTCGGTCGGGACCAGGGTCAGGAACTCGCGCGCGCCGGAGCGCTCGCCGTAGGCCAGCATGCGGGCCATCAGCGCGCCGCCGGCGCCGCGGCCCCGGTGCTGCGGCAGCACCCACATCTCCGAGATGACGCACTGACGCGACCGGACGTGGCCGGCCGCGAAACCGACCGTCTCCTGTTTGTCCTCGCCGGTTTGGAAGCCCTCCGGGTCGTGGGTCATGAGGTGGATCAGGTCCGGGTCGACGTCCATGTCAAGGTCGAGAACCCCGTAGTGACTGGGAAATGCATCGAGTTCGGCAGCAACCGCGTCGCGGAGCACGGCGAGGCCCGGAAGCTCCTCGCGATTGGTCCGCCGCACCTTGATCCTGGCCATCCCGTCCCCCGTCCGACGATGTCGGAGTCTAGCAGGATCGCAGGGGGGGCGCAGGGGCATTGAGCGGGGAAGAGCTCCGAGCTCGTCCGTGGCGTCGGACGCCCCGGGTGATCTTGAGGAATGAGTGTAGAGATCGGTCCAATGGCGTCTTGCCCGGAGTGCCGGTCGAGTGTGTCGCTGCAATCCGGTCGACCTCTTCTCGCCGAGGCAACGAACGCGAGGAGCTTCGGATGCGCGAGCTGATCGGGATCGGGATCGGGAGCGCGACTACAATGGCTCGAAGACGCGTTGGAAAGGGGTGTCCATGCCCAAGCTGCTCGACCACGAGGTTCAGCGCGATGAAGCCTACGAGGCCAATCGCGACCACTGGCTCAACGAGCTCCGGATCATCGAGGCCCAGCGCCGTGCCATCGCCCGCGGCGGCGGCGACAAGGCGGCCGAGCGGCAGCGGGCCCAGGGCAAGATGCTCGCGCGCGAGCGCATTGAGATCCTGATCGACGACGGCACCGACTTTCTCGAGCTCGGCAGCTTCGCGGCATGGGAGTTCTACGAGGAGTGGGGCGGGGCGCCGGCCGCAGGAGTGGTGACCGGCCTCGGGCGGGTCAGCGGCCGCGAGTGCGTGATCGTGGCCAACGATGCCACGGTCAAGGCCGGCGCGTGGTTTCCCCTGACCTGCAAGAAGATCCTGCGCGCCCAGGAGATCGCGCTCGAAAACCGGCTCCCGCTGATCTACCTGGTGGACTCGGCCGGGGTCTTCCTGCCGATGCAGGACGAAATCTTTCCCGACAAGGAGCACTTCGGCCGGGTCTTCTACAACAACGCCCGGCTGTCGGCCGAGGGCATCTACCAGATCTCGGCGATTATGGGCTCGTGCGTGGCCGGCGGCGCCTACCTGCCGATCATGTCCGACGAGGCGCTCATTGTCGAGGAAACCGGCACGATCTTCCTCGCCGGCGCCCACCTGGTCCAGGCCGCCATTGGCGAGACCAAGAACAACCAGGACCTCGGCGGCGCCGAGGTTCAGGTCGACATCTCGGGCGTGGTCGACGACCGTTTCCCGAACGACCGGGCCGCCATCGATCACATTCGCGCCCGCATGGGCGAGCTCGCCCACCCGGCGATGGCGACCTTCGACCGGATCGACGAACGCCCGCCCCTGGTCGATCCGGACGAGCTGCTCGGTGTGCTTCCGATCGATCGGTCCAGGCCCTACAGCACCCACACGCTGCTCGGACGCCTGCTCGACGGCTCGGAGTTCACCGAGTACAAGGCGACATACGGGCGAACCCTGATCTGCGGGACCGGCCGTGTCGATGGTTGGGCGGTCGGCATCGTCGCCAACGAACGACGGGTGGTCCACCGTCGGCGCGGTCTCGAACCGGGCGAGCGCGAGATGCAGATCGGAGGCGTGATCTACTCCGACGCCGCCGACAAGGCGGCTCGCTTCGTCGAGCTGATGAACCAGAAGGGCATCCCGCTGCTGTTCCTGCAGGACGTGACCGGCTTCATGGTCGGCTCGAAGTCCGAGCGCGAGGGCATCATCAAGGACGGCGCCAAGCTGGTCAACGTGGTTGCCAACTCGGTGGTGCCGAAGATCACGGTCTTCATCGGAAATTCATTCGGCGCCGGCAACTACGCCATGTGCGGCCGCGCGTACGGCGCCCGTTTCTTCTACGCCTGGCCGTCGGCGTCGATCGCCGTGATGGGCGGTCAGCAGGCGTCGGAGACGCTGCTCGCGATCCAGCTCAAGAATCGCGGCGACGAGGTCGGCGAGGACGAGAAGGCCGAACGGCTGGCCGAGATCCAGGCCCGCTATCGCGCCTCCAACGACCCCCGCTACGGCGCTGCCCGTCTCTGGCTGGACGAGATCATCGACCCGCGCCGGACCCGCGAAGTGATCAGCCGCAGCCTCGGCGCAGTGGCCCACCAGCCGGAGATCCCGCCGTTCAAGGTCGGTGTCCTCCAGACCTGATGGCGGTCGGCGTCACCCCCCCCGGCGATGAACCCACGCCCCCGGCCGTTCGTGTCGACTGTCGACCCCTCTCGAGTAACTGCACAGGCTGGGAAGGCAAAATGCAAGGAGTGTCTGACGAGTCTTGCGCACTCGGTGAGCCGAGGATGGTGAGGCTCGCTGTCCGGCGGGCCTGGCTCGGTGTCGGGGTGACCGCGTTCGCCATCCTCGCAGCGGCGACGGCGGTGATCGCCGGGCCGGCCGACGACGTCGCCCCGGGCCCGATGAAGGTGAAGGACCTGCCGGATCAGTGGCAGGTGTGGCTCGAGGAGGAGATCTACCCGTTCATCGACCGGGACCAGCGCCGGGCCTTTCTCCAGCTCGAGACCGAGGCGCAGCGGCGCGCCTTCGTCGACCGCCTGTGGATCCTCTGGGGCCGGCAGACCGGGTACGGGTCCGCCTTCCGGAGAATGTACGACGACCGGCTCGAGATGGTGCGGCTCGAGTTCGAATCGACCACCGATCCCCGGGCCAGGGTGCTGCTCCTCCACGGTCCGCCGCCACTCCGGATGATCGTCAAGTGCGCCGAGGTCTTCAACCCGATGGAGATCTGGGGCTGGCCCTACCTCGAGGGCATCGGCCAGGGGCCGGTGGTCGTGTTCTACCAGAGGGGCGGGTTCGGGAGCTGGCGGATGTGGGAGGGCCACAGCGGCTGGTCGGTGCTGTACGCCGCCATGGGGACCGCGAACGTCTCGGTCGGTCCGGTGGGCCCGAACGACCTCTTCGGCCGCCCGGAGTACCGGTGCATGGACGGCGACACCATTGTCCGGTTGATCCGGACCGCCGAGATGTGGACCCGGGACCCGCGCTTCGTCGCGAGCATGTACCGGTTCAAGCCGTTCGAACGGTCCGAGGCGGCGGAGTCGGCCCCGCATCGCTTCACGGCATTCTCGGCGATTGCCGATACCGACGCCGAACCGGTCGATGTCGCGATGAGCCACGGTTCGCTTCACATGAGGGGTGGGTTGGTCGGCGTCGGCTTCGACATCACGCTGCCGTCGGCGGAGCTCGGCCGATCGTCGGTCGGCGAAGTCGAGGTCATCCAGCTCGACCTGATCGGTGAGATCTCGCGCGATCTGACGATGGTCGACAGGTTCCGGTACCTCTACTCGGTGCCAGCGGCCGGCGACGAGGTCGGCCTCGATCTCGAGCGCTGGATTCGGCCCGGAGACTACCTGCTGCGACTCAAGGTCGAGGACGCCCACTCGCGCCGCGAGGCGATCGTCGAGTACCGGTTCAAGGCCGAGGAGGTGGACGTCGTGCTCGACGAGTCGGCCACGGACGAACTCGCTCAGCTGATGCTCGGCCTGGTGCCCGACGATGCGCCCGAGCCGCCCATGCTCAGCCTGCACGGCCCGCCGGGCGACGCCGTTGCCGGGGTTCGGCGGTTCGAGGCCGTGACCCGGCCCGAGGTCCGGCGCGTCACCTTCATGCTTGACGAAAAAGAGATCTTGACCAAGAACCGGCCGCCGTTCGACATCGGCCTCGACCTCGGACCGCTGCCCAGGCTGACCCGGGTGACCGCGGTCGGCTACGACGCCGACGGGGTCGAGCTCGCCCGCGAGGGCATCACCCTCAATGTCGGTCGCGAGCGGTTCTTCGTCCGGATTCTGCCCCAGGGGCCGGAGGACGTGCGCGGCGACGAGGTCCGGATCGAGGTCGAAGTCAACGTTCCGAGCGAACGCGAGGTCCGGCGCCTGGAGATTCACTGGAACGACGAGCGGGTCGCGAGCCTCGACCGGCCGCCGTACGAGGCCTGGGTGAGGATCGACCGCAGCGTCAGCTTCGGGCTGCTGCGCGCGGTCGCCGTGCTCGACAGCGAGGCGGTGGCGGAGGACATCCAGTTCGTCAACGCTCCAGAGTTCGGTTCGGTGGTCGAGGTGACCGCGGTCGAGCTGCCGGTGACGGTCCTGGACCGGGCCGGTCAGCCGGTGCGCGATCTCGAGATCTCCGACTTCCGGATCTTCGAGGATGGCGTGGAGCAGACCATCACGCACGTCGGCGAGCACGTCGACCTGCCGGTTCGGCTCGGGATCGTCATCGACACCTCAGGGTCGATGGCCGACACCCTGCCGACGGTCCAGCGGGTCGTCATGGGTTTTCTGCGCGATCTGCTCAGACCCCGCGACCGCGCTTTCATCGAGGTCTTTTCTGACCGACCCGACCTGTTGGCGAGCTTCACCGCCGATTTTGAGACCCTCGAGCACGCGCTGCTCGCGTTGTACCCCGATCGGGCGACCGCTCTGTACGACTCGATCATCACCGGGCTGTTCCAGTTCTCCGGTGTCAGCGGCCGACGCGCCATGGTGCTGCTCACCGACGGCGACGATACCGCGTCAAGGAATGACTTCGACGCCGCGCTCGGCTATGCGCAGCGCATGGGCGTGACGATCTACACCATCGGCGTCGACCTGCCCCCGACCAAGGTGATGACACGGTTCCAGCTCAATCGGCTGTCGAGCGCCACCGGGGGTCGCGCCTTCTTTGTCGATCGAAACTCGAAGCTCGAGCGGATCTACGCCGAGATCGAGCGCGAGCTCCGCGCGCAGTACCTGCTCGCCTACACCTCGACCTCGGACAGGCCTCCGGACGAGCTGCGTCGCATCGAGGTCAGGGTCGACTTCGGCCAGCGGGTCAAGGTTCGAACGATTCACGGTTACTACCCGGGTGGGGCATGATGGAGACGAAGCTCGACCGCCAGACGGTCGGAGGTGAGGGTCCAGTGATCAGACGAATCGTGCTCCTGGTGGTCGGAATCGTGATCGTGGGTCTCCTCGGAGACGGCCTGCCGGCCATTGCGAAGAGCCCACCGGCCAGGCAGGCCGCGGAGCAGATGGAGTTCGGCTTCAAGGCGGCCCGTCGGGGCTACTGGCAGGAGGCCCTGCAGCGGTTCGAGCTCGCAGACGAGCTGACCCCGAACCAGGCCCGGATCCTCAACAACATCGCGGTCGCCCTCGAGGCCAACGGCCGCTTCGTGGAGGCCCGCACGACCTACAAAGCGGCCATCGCTCTCAACCCGACCGACTCGGCGGCGCGCCGAAACTTCGAGCGGTTCGAGGAGTTCTACGCCTCCCACGTCGAGATCGAGGTCACCGCCGCAGCCGACGCGTCGGCCGACGACGCGACCCGAGAGGAGCAGGATGATGCGGATTAGGGTTGTCACCCTCGTCGCCGCCGTCTGCCTGGCGGCCGTCACGGCGTCGGCCGGCGCCCGGGAAATCCGCGTCGGCCTCCAGCTCAGACCCGAGCTCGACATCTCGCCTCGCGCCAGGGTCTACGTCGGCGCCATCCTGCTCGAGCCGAGACAGGGGGGCGGCAGCACGATGGCCGACATCCAGGCGATCCGGGAGTTCGGCGAGTACGTCCGCGACCTTCTCAGACGGGAAACTCGGTTGCGGGTCCAGCCCCGGATCGACGATGTCGAGCCGCCGACACTGGATCTCGGCAAGCTCCTCGAGTACCCCGACTTCTGGCGCGATGTCGCGACCCGCAGCGATGCCGACTACGTGATCGCGGCGTCGGTCGACGTCAAGGTTCTCGACCGCGAGGGCTACACGACCGAGGAGTACGTGTCGCCGACCGACGGCAAGACCTACTTCCGGCAGATTCTCGTCGAGGAGACCGGTTTCGCGTACGACATCCTGCTGGTCGTGGTCGACGGCCGCACCGGCGACCCGGTTTTCACCGACCAGATCACTGACTTCAAGGAGAAGAACGAACGCAAGCTCGACGAGTACCAGGACATGTTCGACGAGCTCTACACCCTCGAGAATCGCCTGCTCGGCATCTTCGTGCCGCGGGTCGTGCAGGCCGAACGATTTCTCTACGACAAGTGAGCCCGGCGTCGCGGCGGAGGTCACTGATGAACGTCAAGCGGATGTTGAAGGTGATGATGCTGTTCGTGCTGTGCGCGCCCATGGCCGAGGCGCAGCTCAGTCCGTACAGCACGTGGGTCGGTGGCAAGAACAAGATCCGGTACGACCGCTTCGAGTGGTCCACCTATCGCACGCCCCACTTCGTTATTTCGTACTATGACCGGGTCGAGCCCTCGCTGGAAAAGGTCGCATCGTTCGCCGAGAGCGCCTACGACGATCTCGCGCACAGGCTCAACTATCAGATCAACCAGCCGATTCCGCTGATTCTGTATGCCACCCACTCCGAGTTCCAGCAGACCAACATCATCCTCAACTTCATCCCCGAGGGCGTCGGAGCCTTCGCCACGCCGGTTCGCAACCGGATGGTCCTGCCCGTCGACCTCGACGACCGCGAGTTGCAGGGCCTGATCCAGCACGAGCTGACCCACATCTTCCAATACGAGATCTTCTTCGGCGGCCGGCGCGGTCGGATGATCTTCGCCCGTCCGCCGCTGTGGTTCATGGAGGGCATGGCGTCCTACCTCGGCGACGACGAGACCTCGCTCGACGAGATCTACATGCGCGACGCCTCCCTGACCGACCTGGTGCCGTCGATCACGCGGCCGCCGCGCGGCTTTCTGGCCTACCGCTTCGGTCACAAGGTGTTCGAGTTCATCGAGGACGAGTGGGGAGAGGACGCGGTTCGGGACTTCGTGTTCGCGCAGCGCGGCAACTTCAGCGGCGGTGTCGGCCAGTCGGTCGAACGGACCTTCAATTTCGACGTCGAGGAGTTCGACGCTGCGTTTCGCGGATGGCTGCGGAGAAAGTACGCCCACCTTTCGGATCGCGGCGGACCTCGAGAGTTCGGCCAACCGTTCAAGGTCGCCGTCGGCACCGACTCCCAGCAGGCGTCGCCCGTGCTGTCGCCGTCCGGCGACCTCGTGGCCGCGTTCACGACCTACAAGAACGACGTCGACGTCGCCCTCTTCGGGGTCCCCGACCGGCGGTTGTTCAAGAACCTCACCCGTGGCCGGACCACCAAGGTCGAGTACCTCATCGCCCAGGGCTTCACGGTGGGTCCGAGCGGCGGTCGCGACCTCGATTTCTCGCCCGACGGCAATCACGTTGCGGTCTTCGCGCGAAGGGAGCGGGGCCGTTCGCTGCTGCTGCTCGACGTCCTCGACGGCGGCATCGATCGGATCATCGACATTCCGCTGCCCCTCGACCAGGCCATGAACCCGGCGTTTCACCCGAGCGGTGGTCGCCTCGCCTTCAAGGCCATCGCCGGCGGCCGCACCGACATCTATGTGCTCGATCTGGCGACCGAGGAGGTCACCAACCTCACCGGCGACGCCGCCCATGATGCGGCGCCGGTGTTCTCGCCCGACGGTCGATCGCTGGTCTACTCGTCCAATGACGGCGGTCCGTCAAAGCTGATCCGGCTCGATCTCGACGACCCCTCCAGTCGGGACCAGCTGACCTTCGGACCGGGGCACGACATTGGCGCCGCGTTTTCCAACGACGGCGAGCGGCTGTACTTCGCGTCGGATCGGCAGGATCGGGTGTACGACATCTACCGTCTCGACCTGGGCAACCGCGATCTGTTCCGCCTGACTCACGTCTTCGGCGCCGCCGTCAACCCGGTCCCGGGGACCTCCATCGAGGGCGAGCGCGTCGGGTTTCAGGCCTACCATCGCGGTGGCTGGGACCTCTACGCC
This sequence comes from uncultured Thermoanaerobaculia bacterium, assembly GCA_964641415.1. GTDB lineage: Bacteria > Acidobacteriota > Thermoanaerobaculia > Thermoanaerobaculales > Sulfomarinibacteraceae > JAHECW01. Next base: position 35,764 of record CAZXMW010000010.1, read on the forward strand.
GCCGACGCCGATCAGGGCGAGTGGGTCGGCGTCTCGGCGCCGGCGACCGATGAGATCTCGCTCGAGCCCTTCGTGCCGTCGGTATCCATCGTCATCGACCCGGACGACGGCGAGGCTCTGAAGAGACGCAGGCTCTACCTCGAGGACGCCCAGGTTTTCGTCGGTATCGACAATGTTCAGAACTTCCTGTCCCAAACCTACCTGAGCTTCAGCGACCAGTATGGCGACCGGCGTCTCCAGGTCTTCCTCGACACCATCGACACCTTTTCCAACTTCACCGTCAGCTGGCTCAACCTGGAGCCGCGGCTGCAGTGGGGCGCCACTGTGTACGACTTCCGGACCTTTTTCATCACCGGCTTCGACTTCGAGCGCGGCGACGTCACCGCGCGCGAGCAGACCTACCGCGTGACCGCGGCCGAGGTCAACGGTCGCTATCCGCTGTCGCGGTACTCCCGACTCGAGGGGGGCGTCGGCTACCTCGATCGACAGTCCAACTACCCGAGGCTCGACCAGGCCACGGGCGAGGTGACGTTTCCCGAGCTGCGCGACAGCGGGCCGTTCGTCACCATCGGCATGGCGGGCGACACCACGATCTGGAACAGCTACGGACCGCACCGGGGAACGCGCTGGCAGCTGCGTGGGCGGTACGTCTGGGACGCTGACGGAGGCGGTGCGCTGAGCCAGAGCGTCGAGTTCGACGGTCGGGCCTACCTGCCTCTGTCGCGGCGCAACGAGCTCGCCTTTCGGATGTTCCTGGGGGCGGCCGACGGCAACCGCCCGCACATCTACGCCATTGGTGGGCTCGATACCATCCGGGGACTGCCGACCCGCGCGCTGGCCGGCAACCGGGTCGGACTGGCCAACGTCGAGTGGCGCTTCCCTCTCATCGACCGGCTCGACCTCGCCTTCCTGTCCCTCGGCAGGGTCCGGGGGCGGCTGTTCCTCGACGCCGGCGCGGCCTGGTACGACGTCGACGGGCAGCAGTTCAACCACCTCGGGGAGCCCGGGTTCACCTTCTACGAGGATGGTCGCCTGGTCGACGGGATCTCGTCCTACGGCTTCGGCCTGACGATCAACGTCTTCGGTATTCCCATGCACTGGGACTGGATCCAGCTGTGGGACTTCGACGAGCAGATCGGCGACCGTCAGGTGGAGTTCTGGATGGGGTTCCAGTTCTGACGAACGCCGACTGCTGATCGCTCATTTTCCCGGGTAATAGCCACGGATGGTCTTGACCACGAGATCGTCGCCCGCGACCTCGACGCGGATCTCGCGGAAGGCCTCGATCGGCTTCGACGAGTCGGATGGGTACCAGAGCAGGTACTGCGAGCGCAGGAGCTCGGCGATGCGATCGTAGACCGCCGGCAGCTCATCGGCCGTCTTGGGGAAGAACGCCTCGCCGCCGGTCTCCCGGGCCAGGTCCTTGAGGACCCCCTTGCCGGCGAAGCGTCCGCTGCCCAGACCGATGGGGAAGATTGGGGTTCGCATGGTGTGGGCGAAGCGTTGGGCGAGCCGCCAATCGGTGCGGGAGGTGGTGTCCTCGCCGTCGGTGAGCAGGACCAGCGCCTGTCGGCCGCGGCGGCCGCGGAACTGCTCGAGCGCCCGGACCACCGCGTCGTTGAGCGAGGTGCCGCCGTCGGGTACGACGCGGTCGAGCGCACCGGCGAGCAGCCGCGCCTCGTCGGTCCAGTCGATCTTGACCTCGGCGTCCCAGGAAAACCGGATCAGCACCGCCTCGTCGCCCGGCTCGAGCAGGTTGGTGACGAACCCCGACACCGCGCTCCGAACCTGGGGAAAGGCCTCGATCATGGACCCCGAGGTGTCGACGGCGAGAGCGAGCGAAAGCGGCAGGTCGGCGGTGGTCCCGAAGCCCTCAACCTCGACCCTGACGTCATCCTCGAAGACCGTGAAGTCGTCTCGCCTGAGACCGGCCACGGGCGCGCCGCGCCCGTCGAGGACGACCACCGGCAGCTCGACGAGCTCGACCCGGACGCTGCCGACGAAGCCGCCGCCGGCGCCGAGCGTCATGACCTGGTCGCCGCGATTGCCGTCGGCGTCGATCGCGTCGGCCGACAGGATCACCGCCCGGGCGAGCCGCATCTGGTCGACGTCGACGACGCATGGGCAGGCGGCCCAGCGGGCGATCGTCTCGTCGTCGAGCTGGAGAGACACCTCCCGGACACTCTCCGCGCCGGTCACCGACACCGTGATCCGGCGGCTGCCCCCGGGCTCCGGGCTCGGCGGCCCGAGCAGGATCTGAACGCCGAGCTGGCCGGTCGGATTGTTGAGCACGATGGCGTCCTCGCCGAGGTACTCCCCGTCGGCGCGGCGGGCGACGGCGCGGATTTCGGTGCGCCGCACCACGTCGCCGAGCAGCACCGAGACCGTCCACGGCGGTCGGTTGCGGCGGCCGAGGGAACGGCCGTCCTGAAAGAACTCGACGCTGGCCGTCGAATCAGGCGCGTCGATTTCGAGGCCGAGGGCGCCGATTCCACCGCTGTCGGGCGGCGACCGGAAGACGACCGCGTCGTCGCTCGGCGGCAGGACCTCGAGCACCAGAGCGTCCGGCGTCGTCCCTTCGGGCGCGGTGAATTCGACGGTGCTTTCGGCCACCACGACGTCTCCGATCCAGAGCCCTTCGGCGATACCTTCGACGGCGTCGAGATTGATTCGGAGCCGGTAGCTGCCCACCGGCCACTCCTTGTACAGCAGCGCCGTGCCGTCCGGCTCGAGCGCGACGACCGCCGACCGGCGGTCGACGATGTCCCCGTTTCGGCTCAGCGTGATGACCAGGCGAACGCGGTCGCCGAGTCGCTCGCGATCCTCGGGCGCCACCGACACCACCACGCCGGACACCGTCCCCTCGGCGCCCCGGCCGAGGGGCTCGACGGTGACCTTGAGAGCGACCGCCGGTTCGTTGTCTGCGGTGGCGATCACGGTGGCAAGGACTGTGAGCATCAGGATGCAGGCAAAGACGGTCCTCGTCATGAGTGCTCCTTCATAAAGTCGACCGTGTCCGCGGCCTCGCGGCCGTTTCAGCGAGGCGAACGACACCCCGGAGATCGTCCGGCCGGCGAGCACGATCCGATGATAGCTCGTCGGGTCTCGGGCGGCTGCGTGGTTCGGCGGGAATACCCGGCGGCGGTTCCCGGTCATCACGTTGTGGTAAGTTCTGGTTGCGTCGGGCCGGCGCGAGCCCGAGGACCGCGAGAAATCCCCGTCGATCGCGAGAAGCTTCGGGCGCTGAACGAACAGGCTGAAGGGATCAACAGATGATTGTCGGAATCGTCAGGGAAACATTCCCGGGAGAGGCTCGCGTCGCCCTCGTGCCGGCCGGGGTGCAGCAGCTCGAGCGCGCCGGTATCGAGGTGCTGGTCGAGACCGGGGCCGGGATCGCGGCAGGCTACCCCGACGCCGCATACGTCGATCGGGCCGCGGAGATCGCGGCCGATCGCGCAGATGTCTTCAAACGCGCCGACGTCGTCGTTCAGGTTCGTGCCTTCGGGGCCAACCCGGACCGGGGCGACGCCGATCTCGAGCACATCCGCCCGGGTCAGGTCGTGATCGGCGCCTGCGAGCCACTGACCGGGCTCGAGGCCAATCGCGCCGTCGCCGAGACCGGCGCGACTCTGTTCTCGCTGGAGATGATGCCGCGCATCACCCGCGCTCAGAGCATGGACATCCTGTCCTCCATGGCGACCATCGCCGGCTACAAGGCAGTGCTGCTCGCCGCCGACGCACTGCCGAGGATCTTCCCGATGATGATGACCGCCGCCGGGACCCTGGCTGCTGCGCGGGTCTTCGTGGTCGGCGCCGGCGTTGCCGGTCTCCAGGCCATCGCGTCGGCCCGTCGTCTCGGCGCCGTGGTCCATGCCTACGACGTCCGCCCGGCGGTTCGCGAGCAGGTCGAGAGCCTCGGCGGAAAATTCGTCGAGATCGAGCTTGACGCCGGCAGCTCCGAGGATGCCGGCGGGTACGCCAAGGAGCTCGGCGAGGACTTCTACGCCAAGCAGCGTGCGATGATGCTGGAGGTGGTCGCGGACAACGACGTCGTCATCACGACCGCGGCCATTCCGGGGAAAAAGGCGCCGATTCTCGTGACCCGGGAGATGGTCGAGGGCATGCGGCCGGGGTCGGTGGTCGTCGATCTCGCCGCCGAGCGCGGCGGCAACTGCGAGCTGACGAGTCCAGGCGACCGGATCACGCACCAGGGGGTGACCATCATCGGGCCCCTCAATCTGCCGTCCGAGGTCCCGTACCACGCGAGCCAGATGTTCTCCAAGAATGTCATCACTTTCCTGCTCCACCTGGTCTCGGACGGCGAGCTGGTCGTCGACACCGACGACGAGATCACCGCCGGCACCCTGATCGTACGTGACGGCCAGGTGGTCCATGACCAGGTGCTCGAGCTGCAGCGCACCGTCGCCGAAGGGAGCGAGACCACATGAGCGACCTCGTCATGCTGATGACCGTTTTCGTGCTGGCGATCTTCGTCGGTTTCGAGATCATCACGAAGGTTCCGCCGACCCTGCACACGCCGCTGATGTCGGGATCCAACGCGATCTCCGGCATCACCATCATCGGCGCGCTGATCCTCGCCGGCGCGATCGACAGCCCGCAGCTGTCGAAGCTCCTGGCGACCGTCGGCGTCGCGTTCGCAACGATCAACGTGGTCGGCGGCTTTCTGGTCACCAACCGGATGCTGAAGATGTTCAGCGAACGCAGGAAATAGGGGCTCGGGCATGCTCTCCCAGCAGATCGTCAACGTCGTGTACCTCGTCGCTGCGGTCCTGTTCATTCTCGACCTCAAGTGGATGGCGCACCCGCGCACAGCGGTCCGCGGCAACCGCGCCGGCGCCCTCGCCATGGCGCTCGCCATCGCAGCCACCCTGCTCAGTGACCGCTTCGACTGGTCGTACATCCTGATCGGCGTCGCCGTCGGTTCGGTGATCGGCGCGCTGGCCGCGGTGCGGGTCAAGATGACCGCCATGCCCGAGCTTGTCGGGCTGTTCAACGGCTTCGGCGGCGCCGCCTCGGTGCTGGTCGCGGGCTCCGCCATCATCGCCGCTGTCGCCTCGGCCGACGCCGACGCCGGGCTGAGGATGCGGGTCGCCACCGTGGTCTCGGCGTTCATCGGATCGGTGACCTTCTTCGGCAGCTACGTCGCATTCGGCAAGCTCGCCGAGTTTCTTGCCGTCAAGTGGAAGCTCTACACCTGGCAGAGAGTCGTCAAGTACGGTTTCTCGACCGTGGTCGCCGCGGCCGGCATCGGCTACGCCGTCGTCGATGCCGCCGAGGGTTGGCCGGCCTGGCTGGTGGCGGTGTGCGCCGTGCTCATCGCGGGTGTTCTGCTCGTCAAGACCGGCCGTTTCCCCGGGATGGACGCGATCAAGATCGTGTCCGCGGCGGTCGCCGTCGGCATCGCGGTGCTGGTTGTGCTCCAGCCCGACGTCCAGGCCCTGTTCTGGCTGCTCGTCGCGGTTTCCGGCCTGCTCGGCGTCATTCTGACCCTGTCCATCGGCGGCGCCGACATGCCGGTGGTCATCGCGCTGCTCAATTCGTACTCCGGGCTGGCCGCTGCCGCGACCGGCTTCGTGATCAACAACAACGTGCTCATCATCTCGGGCTCTCTGGTCGGTGCATCCGGCATCATCCTGACCAACATCATGTGCAAGGCCATGAACCGGTCGCTGGTCAACGTCCTGTTCGGCACCCTGGGCCCGAGCGCCGACACTCCGGACGCCGATGACGTCTACGGTTCCGTCAAGGCGACCAGCGCCGACGAGATCGCCATGCTGCTCGAAGGTGTTCAGCGGGTGGTCATCGTCCCGGGTTACGGGATGGCGGTCGCCCAGGCGCAGCACGCGGTGCGCGACCTCGCCAACCTGCTCGAGGAACGCGGCGCCGCCGTCGAGTACGCCATTCACCCGGTCGCCGGCCGGATGCCGGGCCACATGAACGTGCTGCTCGCCGAAGCCGATGTGCCCTATGAGGCGCTGGTCGAGATGGACGATGCCAATCCGACAATGGCCCAGGTCGATGTCGCCATCGTGGTCGGCGCCAATGACGTCGTCAACCCGGTGGCGCGTACCGATCCCCAGAGCGCCATCGCCGGCATGCCGATCATCGAAGTCGACAGGGCACGCACAGTGGTCGTCATCAAGCGCAGCCTGAGCCCCGGGTTTGCCGGCATTCCCAACCCGCTGTTCGCCGCCGACAACACACTCATGTTCTTCGAGGACGGCAAGAAGGCGATCCTCGAACTTGTGGCGGCGGTCAAGGAGCTGTAACTCCCTGCCGGCCCCCGGAAATCTAGCTGCGATATACCAGCGCGGGTCGGCCGATGCCCTGGTCCCGGAATGCCTCGGCAACGCGCTCGGTGACGTCGGTCTCGAAGGCCTTTTCGAAGCGCACGTCGAGCACGTAGGCCTTGGCCCGCAGCCGCAACGCCGGGCAGCTGCCCTTGAAGGTCTCCGACACCACCACCGTCCACGGTCGACTGAGGTTGACAAAGCGTGAGCTGGTCAGCGCTTCGCGGACGATGGCCTTGGCCCGCGAGACATCCTGGTCGATCCCGATGTGAAGGTCGATCTCGATCATCATGTCGACGGCGCCGGCATTGCCGGAGGCGACGGCTTCGGTCAGAAAGAGGTTGTTCGGAATCGTGACCTGGGTGTCGTCGAGGGTGACCAGCCGCACCGAGCGCAAGCCGATGTGACTGATCTCGCCGTACCAGTCGCCGAAGGTGACCCGGTCCCCGACCTGGAACGGCCGGTCGACCAGGATGACCAGCCCGGCGACCAGGGACGACACCAGGTCCTTCAGAGCGAAACCGATCGACACCGCTGCGGCGCCGCCGACCGCGACCCAGGCCGCGGTGTCTCCGGTGAGAACCGCGAGCAGCACCCCGAGCGCGCCGAGGAAGTAGATGAAGAAACGGCCGAACGACGCGATTTGGTGGATGAGTAGACGCCGATCGGTGAACCGTTGTCCGAGCCCGTTGGCAAAGTGGGTCACGAAACGGGCGGCGATCACGGTCACGAGGATGATGAGCACCGCGTACGGCAGCCTGCCGAATTCAACGAGCTCGGTGATCTGGTGCCCGTCGCCCATGGTCTCTCCTCAGCCCGGCAGCAGGTTGCGTCGCCGAAGCAGGCGAACGGCGGCACGCTGCCAGGCGGTGGTGATGCGGACCAACCCGTTCTCGAACCGTGCGGCGCCGAGGTCGACCAGCCGATCGACGTGGATGTGGCACTGACTGACAGTCGACCGGGTCACCGTTGCCAGGTCTTCGACCGACGCGCTTTCGTGGGTCACGATCGCCGCGACCACGAACAGTCCGGCCTCGCCGCCGGCCTCCAGCCGCGACTGATCGGGCGCCCGGAACAACCGGACCCGCAACCGGTCGCCATGGTCGGGATCCAGGGAACGAACGAAGAAGTGCAGTGCCACTCTGGGGTTGCCGTTCGAGTAGTCCCACAGCAGCCGCAGGTATCCGTCGGCCGATTCGACCAGCCGAGCCCGGCTCGTGACGCCCTCGATCCGGTCGACGGCGACGTCGGCATAGTTGAAGGTGATGCCGGAGACCTCGCATCGTTGTCGGATGAGCTCGCGAATCCGTTCCTCGGGCCAGCCGCCGAGGGCGATTTCGCGACGGAACACCGCCCAGTCTGGGTGGACGGCGCGCAGGTGACGGCACGCGTACTCGGCCATGGCGGCGATCCAGAACACCTGGTGTCGCGTCCGGTTGACGAGCTCGGCAAAAGCGCTGAAGGCTCTGTAGCCGCCGATCCGGGCGAGGAAGAGGTGCTGGGCGAGATCGAGAATGACGATCCGCTGCGGCCCGGACTCGAGACGGTCGGAGAGCTCGGCCACGGTCCCGGGCGTGCCCGACACGCCGAGCCTGTCGGCGAGGGCGGCAATCAGAGCCTCGGGATCGGTCACCCGCCTGCCGAGCTCGATTCTCAGAATGTCGACGTCCTCCCGCCGCAGCTGGTTGAGCCATGTGGTCTTTCCGATGCCCCGTTCGCCACGCACCAGCGTCGAGCCGCCGGCCCCGGACTTCCGCCACTCGGAGATCTGCGCCTGAAGCTCTTCGAGACCGGGAAAGTGGGCCACGACCAGCGGGCCGCGGTCGATCGCCGACTCGCTGAACGTCTCGATCACCGCAGGCGGCACGTCGTCGTACACCTCGTCGGCGTAACCCTCGCGTTCGGCCTGCCGCTCCACCCTGCGGCGGAACAGGAACGCGAGCGCCTTCTGGGTCTCGTCGAAGCGCAGCGCGAAGTCGCGCATCACCGTGGTCAAACCGTGGAAGGAGAGCCAGACGAACGCGGCCGGCGCGATGAGGGTTCCGTACCAGTGATCGCGGCTCTGTCTGACTGCGGTCGCGAGCGGGCTGTCGGGGCTCAGCTCGAGGAAGGTGTCGACCATCGTCGTCCGCCACCGGAACAGCTCGACGATGACGGCGAGCAAAACGAACAGCCAGGCGAAGCGGTCGACCATGACGGCGAGGACGCCCCGGCCGAGCCACCGTGACGACACCAGCCCGATGACGAGCAGCAGCGCGGTGATGCGCAGGACGGCCCGCACGCTGCGTTCGAGACGGAGGCGTTGCTCGTCGCGGACCCGCATCCTGTAGTGTTGGGCGATGGACATGAGAAGTCCGGTGGCGCCGTCGACGGCCATCCGGTAGACGCCGTACACCAGCGCGAGCCCGAGCACGATGTCGAGCTCGACCTCGCGGGCGAGGGGCCCGAGGGCCCAGCGGAGACCGACGATGCCGAGCACAAAGCTGCCCCACGGCAGCAGCACCTCGACCGCACTGGTGATGCGATGGATCCGGCGCTTTGACGCGATCCGTCGAAACGAACGGAACGCCGCCTGGCGGATCCGTTCGAGCCCGTCCGGACCGCGTCGCTTGAACCAGCTCGCGACGGCGATGACCAGGATCGCGAGCAGCGCGTGCGACGCCAGCTCGCCCAGCGTGCCCAGACTTCTGAATCGCGTCGGGAGATGCTCGACGTCGTGCAGTCGATGGGCCCGGTAGAGCCGGGCCCGGAGCGCCAGGTGGTCGAGTTCGCCCGACAGCCGGCGCCACGTCTCGACATCGAAACCAATTTCCGGGGCGCCGTTCGCCGACAGCAGGTCGCGGGACGACTGGGCAATGGCGACCAGGCGGCCCAGGGCGTGCTCCAGCGAGGTGACCCGATCCCAGGCCTCGGCGGCGCGCTCCTTCGAGGCCGCGTCCGACCAGGAGCGGAGGGCCTCCCGGGTCGATCTCTGAACCAGCAGGATGGCGTCGGAGATCTCGCTCTCGAGCCGGTCTGCGGCTTGCGAGCCGGGCGCTGTCGATTCGCCCCGTCGGCGAAGATCGGAGATCAGCGCATCGATCTCGGCGTCGAGCTTCGGCGTCGTCAGGTCATCCGGCTCGAGCGTGCTGATCGCGGTTGCGCGGGGTCCTGGATGCGGCGGAGGGGCCGGCTCGGCGGCCGGTTCAACCCGCGAGACGGGGGTTGCGGTCGGCGGCTGCCGAGAATCCTGAGCCTCGACCGGCGGCGCGACAACGGCCGCCGCCGTCAGCAGCACGAGCAGACGGCGCCTGAACGGCCGATGTCGCGTCGGCCCGCCGCCGGCGCCCGACGGTCGAGAAGCTGTCGCGTCGTGCACCGCGAGATCATGTCACACACGACAGGGCCGCTCAAGTCATGCGCCGTGTCGGGTCGGCTTTCGATGGTTGGGGGGATGGGGTATAATTCGGCGAAATTTCGGTTGGGGAGGGAATGATGAGATCGAAGCTTGAAATCTTGGGTTATAGCGTCGTTTTGTTGTCGATCGCAAGTCTTGCCGTCGCACAAGGCGCGACGGAGGAGGCGCAGGAGCTCGCTGCGGCAGCGACGTACGAGGCGACCAATCCGGTTGCGCCTACCTTATGGGCAGCTGCGCCCGCCGTTGACGGGGGTTCGCCGGAAGCGACGGTGTTCTTCACCGACTTCGAGGGCACCAACGGCGGCGGCGTGGGAACACTCGACTGGCAGTGGGGAACCTACGCGTGGTCCGGCGCCGTCTGCGGCTATACGCCGGCGCCACCGGTGGCGCCATACTCCGGAACCGATATGTGGGGCACCGTGCTCAACGATTGCTACACGAACATCGGCAACCACTCGAGCTCCTGCAGCAATGCCGATCCGAACGATGACAGCATCCTGACCTTTCCCGTCGACCTGACGGGTCTTGCCGAAGCATGGCTCTATTGGTGGGAGTGGCCCGACATCAACCTGAGCTTCGACTGGGCGGAGGTCCGGGTCAACGGCAATGTCGTGTGGCAGAACTGCACCGGCGGCTATGTCGCGCCGACGGCCTGGATTCAGCAGGAGGTCGACATCTCGGCGTACGCCGGGGCGCCCGCAACCATCGCTTTCCACTTCATGGCGTCGACCGTGGTCGAACGCGGGGGCTGGTGGATCGATGATCTGATGGTGGCCGATGCCCAGATCCCGGTCGAGCTGCTGAGCTTCACGGCCGAGTAGTCGTCACTCCCGTTCGATCTCGGGTCATGCAGATCGGGTCAGCCGTCACCGGGCCCGAGGCAGCCTGACGGTCATTGCGGCGCCGCCGCCCAACCGGTTGGCGGCGGTGATGGCGCCCCGATACGCTTCGACCACCGCCTTGACGATCGCGAGCCCGAGCCCTGAGTGCCCATCGTCATCGGGGTCGTCAGGCCGGTACGAGAAGAACCGGTCGAAGACCCGGTCGATGTGCTCGTCCGGGATGCCCGGTCCCTCGTCGGTCACCATGACCACCGCGGTGTCGGAATCGACCCGAAGGGTGACCGTGACCGCGCCGTCCGGTGGCGAGAAGCTCACCGCATTGGCGAGCAGATTCTCGAAGACCTGGGTGAGCCGATCCGCCGAGGCCATCACGGTGGCCTCGTTATCGAGGAGCTCCAGGCTGAACTTCGGCCCCCGTCCGGCGCGGCGCAGCCGGAAAGCCTCGACAAGCCCGTTCAGGAGGCGATCGAGCACGACGACTTCGAGCTCCTCCTCGTCGATTCGAGCGTCGATGCTGGAGACCTCGCGGGCTTCGGTCAGCAGGCGTTCCATGCGCGCCACGTCGCGCTGGATCATGGTCAGAAAACGGCGTCGTTCGTCGGGATCGTCGATCTCCAGAGCCATGTCGGTGGCCGAGCGGATCGCGGCGAGCGGGTTCTTGAACTCGTGCGAAACGTCGGCGGCGAACGACTCGGTGAACCGGAGGTGCTCCTCGAGACGGCGCGTCAGCTCGGCGAGAGCGCGTTCCAGGTCGCCGATCTCGTCCGCTCTTTGGGTCGGCTCGAAGCCGCCCCGAAGCCGGCCGCGGCGATCGAGGATGGCGTCGGCTCTTCGACGCAAACGTGCGAGCGGGCGCGCGATGGTTGTGGCCACGAGCAGGGTCAGCACGGTGGCCGCGGCGAGGCTGACGAGAAACACGCGGAAGACGTCGAGCCGGACCGAGTCGAGCGCCTGGAGAATCCTGCGGGTCGACTGGGAAACCAGCACGGCCCCTTCGACGACGCCGTTGACCCGAACCGGGATCGCGATGTACAGAGTCACCGAGCGCTCGCTGCCCGGAGTGATTCTGGTCGTCGCCCCGTAGCGACCGGCGAGCGCGTCGCTGACCTCAGGGGCGTCGAGAAAGCTGGTCGGCTGCCACTGATCGGCATGCTGCTCGTCCTCGGACGTCCCGGTCAGCCAGCGCAGGGCACGGAACGGCAGCGAGCCGATGCGGTACAGCAGCGAGGCGTCCTCGGCGCGGGTCCTTGCGGGCTCGGCTGAAGCCGCGTCGTCGCGTCTCGGGCCGAGGCTGGCCGAGTCGGCGAGCAGCTCGCCGTCGCGGCCGATGACCCGCAGCCGGGCGAGATGCCGACGGTCGAGCTGAACCAGGATGCGGCGCGCGTCGGCGGCCTCGAATCGGCTCATGGCCTCGAGAGCGGCGGCGAACAAACGCCCCTCCTGGGCCATGGTCCGCTCTTGCGCCTCGAGCAGGTGGCGTTCGTAGGTGTCGAGGAAGAGAACGCCTGCCATGGGCAGGAAGACGACGAGCACGTTGAACGCGAGCAGCCGCACCGAGATGCGGGACAGCCACCTCAGGGCCATCGAGCATCCCGTCGCATCGGCGCTGATCGCGATTCGGCCCTGTGTTGCCCGTTGGACCCGACATCGCACCTCGACGCGACAGGGCGAACGATGAGAAGCCGCCGGAGACGACCGTCGTGCCGTCGTGTCGGCACGGCCGTGACATTGATCACCGGTCGCCCGAGACTTCGGGCGTGCGCGGTCACGATTCCGGGCCCTCCAGATAGCGGTAGCCGAGCCCGTAGACCGTTTCGATTCGGTCGAACTCGGGGTCGAGGGTGGCAAACTTCCTGCGGATCCGCTTGATGTGCGAGTCGATGGTGCGATCCGAGACGAATGTATCGTGAGGGTAGCCCTGCTCCATCAGTTGTTGTCGGGTCTTGACGTGACCCGGGCGACGAACCAGTGCGTGTACCATCATGAACTCGGTCACGGTCAAGGGCACCGGCTCGTCCTGCCAGCGGGCCTGATAGCGACGCAGATCGAGCACCAGGTCGCCGATCGCCAACAGCTCCTCGTCGTCATCGGCGCGGTCGTTGACCAGCGCGAGCCTGCGGAACAGAACCTTGACCCGAGCCACCAGCTCGCGGATCGAAAATGGCTTGCACAGATAGTCGTCGGCGCCGAGCTCGAGCCCGAGCACGCGGTCGAACTCGTCGTCACGCGAGGTCAGGAAGATGATTGGGATCGTCTCGGACAGGCTCCGCAGCCGACGGCACAGCTCGAGGCCGTCCATCCGAGGCATGATGATGTCGAGGATCACCAGATCCGGCAGGTGCGCTTCGAACGCCTTCCAGGCCGTGAGCCCGTCCGGGTAACCCTCGATCCGGTAGCCTTCCCGTTTCAGTGCGAAGCCGACATTGTCACGGATGTTCTGCTCATCTTCGACGACGGCGATGGTTCCGATCATGGAGCGAGAGTAACGAACCGGCTTCACACGCGCAACGAAAACGGCGCCGCGAGGCGGCGCCGGGATCGGTCGTGACGCCGACGGGGGTCAGGACTTCTCGGCCGCAGGCTTCGTGGTCGGCGCCTTCTTGACCGCGGACTTCCGGGTCGACGCCTTCTCGGTCGTCGTCGTGCGGGTGCGCGGTTTGGGCGCCTCTGAGACCCGCAGCTTTTCGATTGCACGAGTCAGGCTCTCGACCCGCTCGGTGAGGGTGTCGATCTCGTCCTTGGTCGGGACCCCGATGCGGTGGATGACTGCGGTCACCTTGTCATCGAGGGTGCGCTCGAAGGTCTCCCAGTAGCTCTCGGCGACGACCCGGACGCCGCTGACCGCGCCCTTGGCCTGCTCGACCCGGTCTTTGCCGGCCTTCTCGAAGTCCTCGCCTTTTTCGACCAGGCTCTTGAATAGCTTGCCGCCCTCCTCCTGAGCGGTGGCGACTGCGCCCAAGCCGGCAAGCCAGATCTGGTGGGCATTCTCGACGATCTCGTGCTGAACCTGTTGGGTCTTCTTTTTGGCGGTCATGGTGGTCTCCTTGTCGTCCGTGGCGCTCGGCGCCGTTTCGATTGTTCTTGCGGCTCCTGCCGCGCTGCGGCATTGCCGATAGGGAGAATATAACGCGCTGCGGCATGACTGTCAAGGAGCTTCTGCCGCATTGCGTCAAGCCGTTTTTCCGGAACAATTTGAAAGAGATTCAATATTCCCTTCGGAGGTGTTTCGGGGATGATTTGACGCGCTGCGGCCACCGCGGTGCAGCAATTTCGTCGGACCTACGATACCGGCGACACCGGCCTCTCGACCCGCCCTCGCCTTCCGGCGAGTGGGGCCCAGCGCCACCGGGGCAGCACCTCGTGCGTGTCTGCCGTGCCCGGCCGGCCGGAGGGGGTCCTTCGACTCGCCTTGCTCGCTCACGAGCGCTGCTCGGGCGCCGGCGGCTTTTGCAAGATGACGAGGCTGTCCGGGCCGGAGTGGGCGCGTTTCCGGCGGACGTGCCGTGTCAAACGGTGTTGTCAACGCGCGCTGCGGGCGTCGACGCCCTGCGGGCCCGAACATCGTTTGAGGGGGCAATCGCCGAGCCCAGGCGGGGTGGATTGTGGGCGCAAAACGGCGCCGCCGTGGCAGGGCGAACCGGAAACGGATCCGGCCACGGCCACGGCCACGGGCCACGGCTCCGGATTCGGCTACGGCCACGGCCACGGCCACGGATCCGGCCACGGCCACGGGCCACGGCTCCGGATTCGGCTACGGCCACGGACACGGCCACGGCCATGGATCCGGCCACGGCCACGGATCCGGCCACGGCCACGGATACGGATACGGCCACGGATACGGATACGGATACGGATACGGATACGGATACGGAAACGGACACGGATTCGGCTACGGCCACGGCTCCGGCTCCGGTTCCGGCCACGGACGGCGAGAATGCTCGAGCCTTCAGTCCCAGCCTTCGGGGTAGCTTGTGTCGACCGCGATGGCCGAGTTCACCAGCTCCTTGGCCGCCTTGGCGTAGGGCAGCAACGCGAACAGGCTGCCCTTGGCGAGCTTGAGCTTGCCGCCCATCAGCCCGACGATCGGGTCGGTCTTGCCGCCGAGCACGCTCTTCCAGGTCGTGGGGTTGGCTTTGATGTGATATGGCACGTCGCCGAGCTCGCCGGTTTCGGCGGCCCAGGCGCTGCGGCAGTCACCGTGCCACAGGTCGGCGATCACGATCCGTTCTGAGGGGATCCCCATGTCGCCGTCGACCGTCATGATCATCCCGATGGCGCCCTCCCACTTGGCGGCGGCCTTCTTGTACTCGGCGTTGTCGTTGATGGCGTCGCCCCAGGCGTCGGCCCAGTCGGCGGTAAAGATCTCGGCTGGCATGGTCGACCTCCGTGTTCCGATCAGAATAACCCAGTTTCGCAGAGCGAGAGCCGGGACGTGTCAGTCGGAACCTTTGGTCGCCCTTCGGAGCGCCCGGCCGCGAAACCGGCCGACCCAGCGGCTGAACGGATTCGTGACGACGGCGGGTATCGGCAGGTAGACGAGCTTCCCCGCGGCTTCCTGGGTGGCGTTGAACAGCCAGTCCGCGACCTGGGTGACGTTGACTCGGGCGAGGTCGCGTCGGGTGAAGGCGTTGGCCAGGTACAGCGGCGCCAGACGGCGCGCCTCGGGCTCGTCGATGTGAATCGACCACGGCTCGGGTCGCTCGTCGAGCGCGAAGCGGTCGTCCTCGATCAGGTAGACAGAGCGCATGGTGTGGTGGAAGAGCCGGTTGAAGGCCTCGCTCATCAGCCGCGAGTTGATGCACCGGATGGCGGGCACGTACAGCCCGTGCTGCTGCATGGGCTGGTCGTCGCCGATCTGGTCGAAGGTGCCGTCGATACCGTCCCTCAGGTGACCGAGGTCGGTGATGACGTCGCCGCCGGCGGTCCGGATCCGCAGCGGAAAGAGCCAGAACGGGACCAGGCTCGTGTCGGCTGCTCGGCCGTCGGTGCGCGAGTATTCGACGTCCTGCTTGCGTCCTTGATCGATCCGGCAGAGCCGGTGGCAGTTACGGCAGAAGTGGAGCACCGCGTCGCTGTCGAACGGGAACTCGTCGCCGCAGGTCGGGCACTCCATTGGGACGAACCGAAGGCCGAGTCCGGGCGCCCGTGCGGCGTCCGGCAGAGGTGCCAGCAGCGTCTCGTCGAAGGTCGGGGCGGCGCCGACCACCGATCCCGACGCGCTGTCCACCAAAAACCTGTCGTGGATCCCCGGCCCCGACACCTCGACGATCCACCAGGGCCGCCAGACCACCGCATCGACCTCGTGGACGAAACGGGAGCCGAGTCGGATGCTCGCCAACGAGCGGTCGAGCTGCTTGCGATCGAGATTGCCGAAGGCACGCTCGAGAACGTCGTCGCCCAGGTCGAGCTCGAGGCTCTTCTCGTCGCCGCTCCGCGATGCCGCCGACCGCAGTGAGCGAAGGTAGGTCAGCTTGCCCATTTCGGGCAGGGTCAGGGCGGAGGTCGCGGAAGCGGACGCTTCGACGGTGCCGATCCTGAAGGCGAGCCCCTTCTCCTGGTCGGCCTTGCGGCGTCCGAAGGTCGCCTGGTAGAGGGTGCCCATGCCGTGCCGATAGGGCGACAGGAATCGGGTGGTCCGGCCGATCTGCAGTCGGGGGGCCAGCCGGTCGCGGAACGCGTCGGCGCGCCGTGCGACGGCAGCTTCGGCGGCGGCCGCGGCGGCCTCCGCCTCGGGTCGCGTGACGAGAACTCCCGAGGCGGTGGCGTCGGTTGCGGCGACCTGGAGGACCGGTACCGAAGCCCGGAACAGCTTCAGGTAGTGCTGGTAGCGATAGTGGTCGAGCAGAACCTCTTTGAGTGCGTCCTGGTCGGGGGCGCGCTCGTCGAGGGTCAGGTACAGAGTCTCGTCGCGACCGACCACCAGGTGGTCGCTGCCGCAGAAGTCGCAGTGGGCCATGTGCTGGAGCACCGGCACCGAGAGCTTCGCGCCGCACTCGGTGCACCCCACCTCGACGGAATAACCCGCCTCGACGTCGGCCTCGACCGAACCCGGGTCGGTCTCAGGAGGGCCGGGCGTCCGGCCGATCCCGGACGCCGGGGGTCGGGATCCGGCCGCTGCCGGATCCGTGGTCGCCGGCCGGTTGCCCGCCGCCAGCTCCAGCGGGCTGTACGGCGTGTGGACCGAGGCCCACAGCCCGCCGATCACCATGATCGGCACGAAGAAACCGATCGAACCCATGGTTCCCGAGATGATCAGGCTCGCCTGGGCCAGGAGAACGCCGAGAGCGACCTCCAGAGTGGGCCGGCCGAGCACCGCCAGGCCGGCCCCGGGCGACAGCGCATTGAGCCCGATCCCGAGCGCAGGGTGGGGGCCGCGAGGACGAAGCACGAGAGTCGTGAGCACCGCCGCCGCCGGCGGCCCCAGCAAAGCGGTGAGCACCCAGAACCCGCTCACCGGACCGGCAGCTCCGGGCGGCGGGAGCGCGATTCTGGAATGCGCCCAGGGTTCAGGGGTTGTAACAGGAGTACATAGATCATGGATGCGCCGTCCTCGAGTCGCTCCATGATACCGATTCCCGAGACCGGACGACGGGGCGCAGTGGAGGCAACATGATCGAACTACGCAATCGAAGGCTGATCGTGACCGGCGGGTCGAGCGGCATCGGCGCCGAAACTGCGCGTCTGGCCCAGCGGGCGGGCGCCGAGGTCTGTCTCGTGGCCCGGCGGAAAGACCGCCTGGACGAGATCGTCGGCGAGCTCGGCGAGGGAGCGTGGAGCGTCGTCGGCGACATCTCCGACCCGGTCGTCGTCGATGCGCTGGCCGAAGCCGTCAGGTCGCGATGGGGCGCGGCCGACGGGCTGGTCAACAACGCCGGTGTGGCGCCCATGGCGAGCCTGGACGACACCGATCCCGAGACCTGGGACCGGGCCTTCGACGTCAATCTGCGCGCGCCGTACCTGCTGTGTCGCGCCGTCGGACCGCTGCTCAAGGCGGGCCGAACGCCGGCGGTGGTCAACGTGTCGTCGTCGCTCGCCGAGCGCGCGATCCCCGGGATGGCCGCCTACAACGCCTCCAAGGCCGGCCTCAACCACCTGACGCGCTGTCTCGCCCTCGAGTGGGCGCCGACCGTTCGGGTCAACGCGGTCATGCCGGCGGTGGTCGACACCCCGATCCACGCGAACCGGGGGCTGACCCCGGACGACGTCGCCGCGATGGCGGGCATGCACCCGCTGGGTCGGGTCGGCCAGCCGAGAGATGTTGCCGCGATGATCGTCTTCCTGCTTTCCGGCGAATCGTCGTGGATCACCGGCGCGGTCATCCCGGTCGACGGCGGCATGCTCGCGGGTTGAACCCCGAAGCATGTCCCGGTTTGATGGCCGCCGCGACCGCGAAACAGATCGAAACGTTGATCCGCGGCTGGCGCAGCGGCGACGCCGTGGCCGGGCAGCGATGTTCGTGCCCGGCCACGTGAGACGTAGAGGCCGTGCAAACCTCGTCACGAGGCCTCTCCTCGGACCGGATGGGCCTCATCGAAAAGCGCGCTCAGCGTCGGCTCGGCGACCTCGGCGTCTCCGAGGTGTGATCGTGCCCTTTGCCTTCGACGTCACAGAGGCGGCACGATCTCGATTCGACGGGCGCCGTCGGCCTCGACCGTGAGCATGATCCGCCAGACCCGGGTGCCGGGCGGGATCCAGGTCGAGAGGACGTCCTTGGGCCACTCGACGGCGGTGACCGCGCGGCTGTCCGACAGCACCTCTTCGATGCCGATCTCCCGAAGGTCGTTGATGCTGCCGTCGAGCCTGTAGAGGTCGACGTGGTGGAATCGCACGACGCCGCGTCCGCCGCAGGGGTAGGTCTGGAGCAGGACGAAGGTCGGTGAGTCGACGTCGCCGGCCTCGCCCCCGAGGCCGTGCACCAGGCCTCGGACGAAGGTCGTCTTGCCGGCGGCGAGATCGCCGGACAGCAGAACCAGGTCGCCGGGTTGGAGACGGCGACCGAGAGTGACGCCGTGCGCCTCGGTGGCGTCGGGGCTCAACGAGGACACCCCGGGCCGTGGCCGTTGGCGGGGGGCGGTCACGCCGTCTCCGCTCGACCTCAGTCGCCGCCCTCGAGCTCGGACCAGGCGTCGGCGAGGAAGCCCGAAAGCTTTCCGGCCGGGACCGCCGCCGGGTAGACCTCGCCGGCGATCTCGCCCGCGCGGCCGTGCAACCAGCAGCCGACGAGAGCGGCCCGGAGCGGCTCGATACCCTGGGCCAGCAGACCGCCCAGGGCTCCGGTCAGCGCGTCGCCGGAGCCGCCCGACGCGAGGCCGACATCCCCCGTGGGGTTGACCCAGGCCCGACCGTCGGGGTCGGCGATGACCGTTCCGTAGCCCTTGGCGACGACCACCGACTCGGCTCGCCGGGCGGCTTCGCGAGCCGCCGCAACCCGGTCGCCGACGACAGTTTCGGTATCGACCCCGAGCAGGCGCGCAAGCTCGCCCGGGTGGGGCGTGAGCACCGGCGGCAGGTTGCGGCCGGCCAGGCGCTCCGGCGTTCCGGCGAGCAGGTTGATGGCGTCGGCGTCGAGCAGCAGCGGTCCGGGCCAGGTTTCGAGCAGCCAATCCAAGGTCGCTCGGGCGCCGTCGCCGGTGCCGAGCCCGGGCCCGGCGGCGATCGCCGTCATCCGGTCGAGAAGCGGTTCGAGGCCGTCGGGTCCGGCGAGTGCGCCGTCGTCACCGCACCCGAGCGGATGCGACATCGCCTCGAGACAGGCGGCGTCGACCACCGGAACGACGGGTTCGGGCACCGCCAGGGTGACCAGGCCCGTGCCCACCACCACCGCGGATCGGCCCGCCATGGCAACGGCGCCGCCGCGTCCGACCGATCCCGCGACCACCAGCAGGTGACCGAAGCGGCCCTTGTGGGCGTCGGCCGATCGGGTGGGAAGCATGAGCCCGACGTCATCGGCCTCGACCAACCTCAGCGCGCACCGGTCGTCGAGGGTTCCGGGCGGGATGCCGATGTCGACCACCGCGACGTCGCCGCACGCCGTGCACGCCGGCGGCAGAACGTGGCAGATCTTGAGCGCCGCAAAGGTGACGGTGAGGTCGGCGGGCAGGTGCGGCCCGGGAAGCACCGCCGACGATCCGTTGAGACCGGTCGGCACGTCGACGGCCACCACCGGCAGGCCCGAGCGGGCAACCGCCTCGACCGCGGTCGCCAGGCGGCCCGCCAGCGGCCGGTCGATCCCGGTGCCGAGCAGCGCGTCGACCACCAGGTCGGGCGGCCAGTCCTCGATCAGCGACTCGACGACCGACAGGTCGTCGCCGTCGATCACCGCGGTCGGGACCCCGAACGCTGCAGCCAGGCGGTAATTGGTCGCGGCGTCGGGGCTCAGATCGTCGGGATCGCCGAACAGACACAGCTCGACGTCGATCCCCCCGTTGTGCAGATGCCGGGCCGCCGCCAAGCCGTCACCGCCGTTGTTGCCTCGGCCGCACAGGACGAGCACGCGGCGCGCGTCGGGAAAGCTCTCGCGGATCGCCTCGACCACGCCGGTGGCGGCGTTCTCCATGAGCACGAGACTCGGGACCCCGAGGTCCTCGATGGTGTGGCGGTCGGCCTCGCGAATGCCGTCGTTGTCGAGAATCGGGAGCATGGCATCCTCCTGACGAACGCTTACGGCGTCGTCGCCGTCCAGGCCGAGACGTCTCCGCTTTCGAAGGTGTCCCGGAACAGTAGACCGGCGGGCAGCTGGTCGAAGCCTCGGATGACGATGTCGTCGACGTGCCAGCCGTCCTCGGTGACGACGAAGTCGGTGTCGATCCGGAAGCGGATGCGGGCGTGGTCGACCTGGTCGAGTGCCGGCAGCGGCAGCACGACCCGGTCCCAGGTCAGAGCGACGCCGTCGAACGACGCCGCGGTGGTCCAGGTCGACCCGTTGTCGGTGGAGACCTCGACGTGGCCGAAATCGTAGCCGTCCTCGATGTCGTAGATGTGGGAGAACTCGAGCACGACGCCGGCGACACCGAACAGGGCGAGCACCGGTGAGGTCAGGGAGAAGTTCCAGTTGTCGCCGTACTCGGCGCCGGGGCTGTCGGTCCAGGAGTGGTCGGGGGTTGCGGAGGCCTCGGTGGTGATCGCCCACTGGCCCTCGGCCGTCCAGCCGCCGACGCCGCCTTCGACGTCGTCGGCAAGGACGACCCGGTAGGGCTCGAGGATGAAGTCAAGGGGCGTCGTCGCGCCCGCTGTCGCAACCTGTGCAACGACGGTCCGGCTGCCGTAGCCGTCGGCCGACGCGGTCACGTCGTAGCTGCCGGCGGGCACCATGAGATCGTAGCTGCCGGTGATCGGGTTGCTCTGGGTTGTGAAGATGCCGGTCGAGATCACTGCTTCGATGGCTGTGCCGGTGTCGGCAGCGGTCACCGTCCCGGCGATGTGGGCTGCGGACGCGGGGTCGAGCACCCAGACGAAGACCGCGCTGACCGCGCCCCAGTTCCCGACGCCGTCTAGGGCGCGGATGAAGATCGTGTGCCGGCCGTCGCCGAGGGCGCTGGTGTCGAGGGTCGTCGACACGGTTTCGACCGGCGCGTCGAAGCTGCCGTCGACGGCGCCCATCGCCACGGCCGAGGCGCCGTCCTGCCACGGCGGTGTGTCGATGAATATCTCGGCGGCTGCGATGGGCTGGGTCGGCTCGGCGCCGTTGCTGTTGTTGAACCGGGTGTCGTCGGCAGTCGCCTGGATGGTCACCGGGTCGCCGGGCGCGACCACCGTCACCGACGCTGCGTGGTCGACGATGTCGGGGCCGGCGGCGGTCTGATACGGGGTGCGGGCGACCTTGGCGGCGTACAGCAGCGAGACCAGGTTGTCGGGCAGGATGGTCGACTCGAAGATCGAGCAGCTCTGGAAGAACGAGGTCCCGAGCTCGAAGGTGTACGAGGCGACCCCGAGGTCGCCGTACACGAAGTCGGTCGTCGTGCCGTCGGTCGGGTAGAGGCCGATCGACTGGTCGGGCTCGTAGCCGTTGAAGAAGGCGAGCTTGCGGCCCAGCGTTTGCAGCGCCGTTCCGTTGCCGGTGGCGGTCGGGGTGAAGCCCCAGGGCCACAGCACGAGCTCGGAGTACGAGTGGACGTCGAGGTAGACGCCGGTCGCGTCGGCGGCGGCGGCGGCCCCGAGGTCGGGGTCGCGCTGGTCGGGGAAGATCGACCGCGCATGGGACTGGACCGCCTGAGTCTCGGGCTCGGATGCCGACGAAGCACCGCGGTAGGTGAGCGAGCAGGGGTCGCCGCTCGAGCCGTTGCAGCAGGCCCACTGGAAGTCGAAGTTGCGGTTGAGGTCGGCGCCGCGGTAATCGGAGGTCGCGCCGCAGTAGCTCTCGTTGGTGTTCTTGCGCCAGGACAGACCGGTCTCGGCCTTCTTCCGCCCGTCGGGGTTGGCCTGGAGCATGAGGTGGATCTCGTGCTCGTCGAGCAGCCAGGTGGCGTCGGCGTCGTTGCCGTGACCGCCGACCAGGTGCTCGGCAAATCGGGTCATGAGCTCGGCGGTGGTGTACTCGCGGGCGTGAATGGCCGAGGTCACGAAGAGCTTCGGCTTACCGCCCCCTGCGCTCGGCGGGGTCCCGGTCACGGTCGAGTTGGTCAACCTGAGCACGTGCATGTCGTAGCCCGGATTGCCGCCGGGGGTGGTCTTCTCCCAGCTGTCGCCGACGTCGACCCAGCTCGCGAGGTGGGGATGGGCGGCGACCAGGTCGGCGGCCGCCTGGAAGGTCTCTTCGACGGTGCGGTAGCAGGGAAACCCGGGAACGCCCTCGGTCTGGCCCTTCAGGCGTGTCGGCGGGGCGCACAGCTCGGCGCTGCGCCTGCGGTCGACCTCGACCGTGAAGCCGAGGTCGAACAGGAACTCGAGAACCGCGGCGTCGGCCTCGACGAGCAGCCAGCCCTGGTCGTGGTGGACCTCCCATGGCTCGGCCCTGGCGGCCAGGGCGTCGACCTGCGCGCGGTCGGTGAAGGAGGCCCGAACCACGACGGTCGGGCAGCCTTCATCCGCGGCCGGGGCGGCGCCGGCGCCGGCGACCAGTATCGAGGAAAGCGCGATCACGACGGCGACACCTGAACGCATTGCGACTCCTTCGGGCCGCGGCCGGCCCTCGGGTAGGGTATGTCCCCTCGACCCGGCGCGCAAGCGCGCACGCGCGCCTGCGGATCCCGTTTGACCGGACGCCGGCGCTGCGGTACAAGAGAGCGGTCACCGCTCTCGACGAACCGACGGCACGGTATGCGACGGCGTTGCGTGGGGCGGTTTCCCGACGGTCGGAGGCCGCCGGAGTCCGTGGGGGTATGAAGAAGATGAGACATCAGCTGTTCGCTCACGGGCTCGGAGCCCTGGCGCTCTTCCTGGCGGCTCCGGTACTCGCCGCCGGCCTCGGCGACCACGACGGCGCGGTTGCCGACGCGACCACCGCGCTCGAGGCGCGGATCGCGGCCGGTGATCTCGAGTACCGCGACCCGGCGACCCGCGAGATCGTGATCGCGACTGCCGAGCGGGTGGCGGATCTGCGGCGCGACCTCGCCCCGCTGTTCCAGCGGCCCACGGCGCCCGCGGTCGAGCGCCGGCCGAACGGAACGGTCCGGGTCGATGCCGAGGGCGTCGTCGGCCACGTCCACCTCATGCGGGTCGATCTCGACGGTGGTCGGACCACGGCGTGCGTCGAAACTCTCGATGGCGCTGTCGCTTTCTTCCTCGGTGTGCACAGCCCGAAAGACCGATCGGTCGGGTCGGCGGCCCGGCCCGTCGCGGTGGATTGAAGGAGGCTGCCGTGAGACAAGCAGTGATCGTCGTCGCGTGCCTCGTTCTCGCCATCGCCGCCGGTCCGGTCGCCGATGCCTCAAACTTCATCATCGTCAACGGCGACGCCGTCGGCGAGGGCCTCAACGACCCGACCCCGGTGGCGCCGGTCGGCGGCAACACCGGCGTGACGCTCGGCGAGCAGCGCCTGATTCTTCTCCAGAGCACCGCCTCGGTCTGGGCCGGCCTCATCGACAGCCCGGTGGACATCGTCATTCTGGCCCGGTTCAACCCGATCAGCAGCGGCGGCAATTCGTGCGGCGTCCTCGGCCAGACCGGGCCCGGCGACCCGTTCATGAACTTCCCCGGAGCGCCGGTGCCCAACATCCTGTACCACAGTGCCCTGGCCGACTCGATCTCGGGCGTCGAGCAGAATCCGGGCGAAGAGGACTTCTACATCATCTACAACAGCAACCTGGACACAGCGGTCTGTCCGAACGACGGCTTTTACTACGGCCTCGACGGCAACGCCGGGACCGGCGAGATCGAGCTGTTTCCCGTGGTGTTGCACGAGATGGCGCACGGACTCGGCTTCGCGAGCTTCGTCAACCCGTCGACCGGCGGTCTGTTCTTCGGCCTGCCGGGGATCTTCGATTACTTCATCTACGACATGACCGCCGGGCTGCACTGGAACGAGATGAACAACAGCCAGCGGCAGGCTTCGGCCGTCAACACCGGGAACCTGGTGTGGGACGGCGCCAGCGCCATCGCCGCCGCGGCCGACACCCTGTACGCCGGCGCCATGGAGCTCGAGGTGACCTCGCCGCCGGCGATCGCCGGAACCTATGCTGCTCTCGGTGCGGTCTTCGGCGGGGCCCCTCCGGATCAGCTCGACGGTGAGTTCGAGCTCGTCGACACCGGAAGCGCAACGCCGAACGACGCCTGCGACCCCCTGGTCGGTTTCACGCCCGGGCGCATCGCCGTCCTCGATCGCGGCAACTGCGAATTCGGCCTCAAGGCACTCAACGCCGAGAATGCCGGCGCCAAAGCGGCGGTCATCGCCAACGATCGCGACGGGACCACGCTCGTGAACATGGCGGGCGGTGTCGACGGCGAGTCGGTGACGATTCCGGTGGTGGCGCTCGGCGAGAACGACGGCGTCACCATCAAGGCACAGCTGCCGGGGGTGACGGGCTCGCTGCATGTCATCGAGCGGCTCGGCAGCCACGCCTCGGGACGGCCTCTGCTCTACGCTCCGCCGGCCGTCCAGCCCGGCTCGTCGGTGTCACACTGGGACACCAGCGCCACGCCTGAGCTGCTCATGGAGCCGTTTCTGGGCCCCGAACTGCTCGACGATGTCGACATGACGCCGGATCTGTTCATCGATCTCGGCCACACCATCTTCGGCGCCGAGGACATCTTCGCCGACGGCTTCGAGCTCGGCGACACGTCGGCCTGGAGCGGCGTTTCACCCTGAATCCGGGGGGCGAGTGCTGCGGCTGCTGCTGCAACTGTCGCTGCCGCTGCCGCTGCCGCTGCCACTGACGCTGCCGGTGGTGTCGCTGACGCTGCCATGAAGGGTGGGCGCGCTCCGGTTAACGACCGGAGGGGAAGATCACTCGCTCGTAGGAATCGACGTACCGCTCGAGACCGAAGCGCTCCTCGACGGTTCGCCGGCCCCGCTCGCCCTCGGCTCGGCGGTTGTCGGATCCGAGCAGCGACCGAATCGCCGAGGCGAGCCCTTCGATGTCGCCGGGCCGCTCGACCATGCCTCCGCCGCCGCCCGACAGCAGCAGGGGAACGTCGCCGACCGCGGTCGCGACACAGGGCAGGCCGCGGGCGAGCCCGTCGAGCAGAAAGACCGGCAGGCCCTCGAACGCCGAGGTCAACAGGCACAGGTCGAGGGCGTCGTACAGCGGCGCCGCGTCGGCGACCATGGGGCGGCGGGTCAGGTTCGGCGGCGGATCGCGGGCGATCTCGCGGTCAACCTCGGCGTCGAGGGGACCGCCGCCGACGAGCAGGAAGTGCACAGGGTCGTCGGTCATGGCCCGGGCGAGCCGGACCACGTCGAGGGGCCGCTTCTGGGCGTGCATTCGAATGAAGGTGCCGACCACCACCGTGTCGACGTCGACCCCGAGCTCAGAGCGGAGACGCGCCCGCCGGTGATCGTCGCGGGGGCCGGGCCGGCCGACCGCGTGGCGGATGGTCTCCACCCGTTCGAGAGGAACGCCGTGCCGGGTGGTGAGCGCGTGGGCGATCTGGCCGTTGACGGCAATCTGGACGTCGACCGCTCGAATCAGTGAACGGGTCAGGTGCTCGATCCACCCGCCCGAGTGGTTGTACAGCTGGTTGACGATCCGCAGCCTGGGGAACAGCCGGCGCAGCGCGGCGACCTCGTCGTAGAAGGTCACCGACCCGTTCCAGCAGACCAGGGTCTCGACCCGCCAACGGCGGATCAGGTGACGCATCGCCGACGCGACGGCGTCGCGCGGCAGCCAGTCCCCGAGGGTGTAGACCTGGGGCGTCAGCTCGCGGGCACGGTCGACGGTCTGGCCGAGGGCTTCGAGGTGCGGGTCGGTGGTGGCGACGAGCAGGCGGGCACGGTCCGAGAGACCGTCGAGCAGGTCGAACAGCAGCCGTTCGGCGCCGCCGACCGCCAGGAAGGGCAGCAGGAAGAGGACGGTTGGTCGACCGTCCAGGTCGGGAAGCGCCGCCAGAGCACGATCGACGGCGCTCCAGGATTGGCGGATGACCGCCGCGCCGGCGGCCGCCGGCGCCAGCCGGTGGGGCCCGACGGCGATCGAAGCCGGCTGGTCGAGGGAATCGAGGCCGGCGCAGCGCTCGGCCGAGGTGATGTGCGGGATGACGCGGCCGACCAGGGCGCCGCGGCGGTTCAGGCCGGGCGACGGCAGCCGGACCAGAGCGTGTGCCGCAAGC
This sequence comes from uncultured Thermoanaerobaculia bacterium, assembly GCA_964641415.1. Classification (GTDB taxonomy): domain Bacteria; phylum Acidobacteriota; class Thermoanaerobaculia; order Thermoanaerobaculales; family Sulfomarinibacteraceae; genus JAHECW01. The sequence goes on from CAZXMW010000010.1 coordinate 62,016, forward strand.
GCCGCGGCGGGGTCGCGGAACACCGCGCCGGACGGACCGAAAGGCCCGGGTGCGGGCGGCGCCCAGCCTCCCACGACCCAGCCGGCGGGCTCCGCTGCGGCAGCCATGAGCAGCGCCTCCAGGTGCACCGTCGGCAGCGTTCCGAGATCACCGTGGCCGAGATAGCCCGCTCGTCCGGCGCGGTCGGCATCTGAGGCGACGGCGATCGAGCGCTCGGTCTGATCGGCGAGCGGCGTCGGATCGCCGCCGTCGACGACTGTGATTGCCGGGTCGGGCAGGACTGTTTCGGTCGCGGCCGCCATCGGGATGACCCGAGGGTCGGCCCCGTCGTCGGTCAATCGCCGCAGTCGGTGACGGATCAGGGAGAGCGAGCGGCGCAGGCGGCGCAGAGTTCTGCGGACCGGTGGGCTGAGCTCCCAGAGGGCGGCCTGAAGCCGGCGGCCGGGCGACGGGCTCGGCATCACGGCTCGCCGAGGAAGACGCGTGCGTAGGCGTCGGCGCAGGCTGCGACCGAGAATCGCGGCGCCGCCCGGAGAGCCTGGTCGGCGAGCTCGGCGCGGACCGACGGGCGGACGATCTCCCGGACCACCGCCTCGAGGGCTTCGAGGTCGCCGGGGTGGTCGACCACGAGGCCGGCGCCGCACTCGTCGAGCACGGTTCCCAGGTCGCCGACCCGCGTGCCGAGAAACGGCCGGCCGAGCTGAAGGCACTCGAGCATGAAAACCGGGAGACCCTCGTGCTCGGAGACCAGACAGCCGACGTCGGCGGCGACGATGAGATCGGGGATGTCGCTGCGGAAGGCCAGGCGGCGAACCCGCGCGCCGCCGGAACCGGCGATCGCCCGATCGACGTCGGCTTCGAGCTCGCCGCCGCCGACCAACACGAAGTGAACCCGATCGAGATCACGGACCCGTTCGGCGAGCGCCACCAGATCGAGGGGACGTTTCTGCGCGTGCATCCGGGCCGCGGTGAGCAGCACCACGTCGTCGTCGGTGAACCCGAGTTCGTGGCGAACCGAGCACCGCAGCCGCGACCGGGACGCCTCCGGCGGCAGGGCCTGCTCGGGACGTCCGCACGGCCAGATCACCGGCACACGATCGGCCGGCCAATCGCGCTCGCCGATCAGGACCTCGGCGATCGGCCGGTTCTCCGCGACGCAGACGTCGATTGACTCCGCCGCCCCGCCCGTGTAGCTCGAGATGTAGCCGATCCGGTGGTCGTAGAGGTGGTCGACGATCCGCAGACCGGGCCGGGCGGCCTTGAGCCGCGGCGCGAATTCGTAGAACAGCGTCGTGCCATTGGCGTTGTACAGGACTTCGGCGCCGGCCGCGTCGATCAGCGCGAGCAGCATCCCGACCATGGCGTCCGGATGCACCAGGTCGCCGAGGCAGATCAGCCGGTCGGTGATCTCCATGAAATCCGACCGGCGGTCGCCGAGCTCCGGCCGGTGGGGAGCGAGCGTGGCGATGGAGAAGCGGAAGCGGCGACCGAGAGCGTCCAGGGTCGCGTGCAGCGTCTGCTCGGCGCCGCCGCGGGCGAGAAACGGCGCCGTGACCAACACCGCGGGCCTTCCGTCGGACAGCGGTCGCCGATCGAGCCGGGAGGCGTCGCGCAGGCCGATCTGCGCCACCGGCCCGAGATCGTGATCGGCCAGATAGGAGCCGCGCCGGCGCCGGTTGAATCGCGTCGGCGTCCTCTCGCCGCCCGCGACGCCGTGACTGTCGACGAGCTTGACGACGCGGCCGCTGCGGGTCGGCATCACGGCATCGTCGGCTGCGTCCCACCGGTAGGAGTCGGTCCGGTACAGCGCCCATGGCCGCAGCGCACTGGCGTGCACGGCGTCGATGTCGACGACCGTGTCGCCGATCGGACGACCGACACGCTCCCGGAGCACCACGGCATCGACCGCCTCGGCAGCGGCCGTGAGCAGGCAGGACTCGAGGTGGGCGGAGACCACGTCGGGCAGTGGCCCCGGCGCGGCGAACCAGGTCGCGGTCGTTCCGGCGAGTCGGTCCTGCCGCGGTTCGATCCGCCAGGCCTCGGCGCCGTCGGCGCGGCATCCCACCGCACGGAGCTCGTCGAGGGTCTGGTCGCGGCACCAGGCCGCGGCGTCGTCGCGGCTGACGGCGCCATCGCCGTCGGCCCGCAGCCGGAGCTCGACCAGCGGCGACGGCGGCGCCGGCCAGTCGACGGTGCGGTAGCCGATCCGGCCGGCCGGTTCGCCACGATCCAGCGCCCGCCGGTACCGGGCCCGGCCGAGCAGGCGCTCGGTCAACGCGGCGATCCGGCCGGATACGTCGGGCAGCTTCATCGGTGTCGGATCAGTCTAACCCGGACCTCAGCTGGGCGATTGTCACTGGCGATCTGCACCACGCTTCTGCGCTCGGGGTGGATGCAAAAAATACACGACAGACTGAAGGGGTTGCCTTTGTTTTTCGCAACCACCAGCGCATCAGGATCAGGCCGGGTCATTCGAGGCTTTTTCTACCGCGCGGGATCCACCCTGCCCGTCGATGAGATCTCGGGGGTCGTCCCGGTCCGCCCGGGAGCCGGTATCATCCGACACCTCAGATGAGAGATTGTCACTGGCGATCTGCACCGGCCTCCTGCGCCCTGGATGGCTGCGAAAATACTCGACAGACCGAAGGGTGTGCCTCCATTTCTCGCAACCAGCAGCGCATCAAAATCTTGGCGCACCTCATCCAGCACAACCGCTCCTCTCAGGCGACAGCATGATCCGGTCGCCGATGTTCTCGCTCGTGCTGGCCGCGGCCGCCGCCGGTTGTGCCGGCGGCGCCGTCGTTGATCGCCCTGCCGGGCCGCCGGCCGCGCCGAGCGGATGCCGGGTGCTCCGGACCAGCGGCGACGTGGCCGCGTTGCGGCGCGGCACGGGAGAGCTGGTCGTGGTCGTCGGCGAGGTCGATCTGCTGCGCTCATTCGACGACGGCCGCAGCTGGCGCCGTGAGGCGTTGCCCGCACACTGCCGCTGGCCGGACGTCGCCGAGCTCGATGGGCGTCTGCTGGTTTCGTGTTCGGAGCCGACGCCCCCCGGCCGGCTTCTGCTGCTGCGGGAGCGGGTTGACGGAGGCTGGCGGGCGCCCCTGGCGGTGGCCTCGTCCGCCGGTATCTTCATCGACACCCACCTGCAGCCTCTGGAGGACGGATCGGTGCTGCTGCTCGCGACCGATCTCGACCGGCCGGGCGATCTCGACACCGCGGTCTACCGCCTCGAGCTGCGCAGGTCGGACGACGGCGGGACGACCTGGTCGGGGCCGGACACCGTGCTCTCGGGCCGGCGAGGGCTGCGCCTCGAGGATACCCGGACGGTGCGGCTCGCCGACGGCGCGGTGCTGCTCGCCGTCGAACGGGAGACCGGCGAGGGCCTGCCGTCGACGGTGCGGCAGCTGCGGTCGACGGACGGCGGTCGCTCGTGGTCGGCGCCGGCCGTTCTCTGGCGCGGGGGCGACATCGAGCCCGGAGGCTACGTGTCGTTCGCCGACGGCGAGCTGTGGTTCGTCGCCTCGTCCGACGAGCGGGCGGGCGGCGGCTCCTACGCCCGCGCGATGATCCTCGTCCGACGCTCGTTCGACGGCGGCCGGTCCTGGTCCCGGCCCGAGGTGCTCGTCGACCGCGAGGACCAGCTGTCCTTCGGCGGCGTCGAGCTGGCAGACGACGAGGTGCTGCTGCCGAGCGTGCGCCGCTACCTTGGGCCGCGACGGCTGCTCGCGCTCTACGTTGTGTCCCGGCAGCCCGGCGGCGGTGTGCGGTGCGCGTCTGCGCCGCCGTTGGTCAGCCGATGACGCGGTCGAGAACAGCTCGTGGTCAGCGGCCTTCGACGTGCAGCTCGGCGCTGTCGGTCATGGTCACCGTGAGCGTCGTCGGCAGGTTGCCGTCGACGCCTCGGACACGGCGGGTCGCCCAGCGCCGTCCCTGGCCGAACTGAAGCTCGCAGCCGAGAACTCGGACCTGGCTCGCCAGGGTCGCGTCGACCCCGGTCACCCGCACCCGGCACGGCGTCGCGACGTCGAGTCGAAGCGACGACTCGTCCCTGACCTGGAACGTGAAGTCGGTGGCATCGGCGTCGGTCAGGTCGAGCTCGATCCGGCTGCGCTGCGCATTGAACTTTCTGAGTTCGCCGATGGCGGCCGCTGACGCCCGGCCGTCGTCGGCGCGCAGGGCCAGGCTGCGGGCGCCGACGATCTCGAGCTCGGCCCGGTTGACGGTCGCCGAGACGTGGCCGTCGATGTCGCGCAGATCGGCGCGGGCGCCGGTGGCGAGATTGAGATTGACATCACCGGCGTGCGCGTTGACCGCGATGCCGGCCGAGTCGCGGGCGGTGCCGCTCAGCGTGCCGCCGGCGTCGTCCGCGGTGAGCGAGCCGCCGGACAGGTCGACGGTGGTGGTGGCCGTGGTCTGCGACAGGGTGAGGTAGCTGGACTCCGCCTTGAGGTTGAGGCGGTTGATCCGGCAGTCGCGGACATCGACCGTGGCGTTGGCGCCGGTCACCGTTCCGTTGCCCTGAGACCGGACGAGCTCGACCTGGGCGTCGGTGCCGGTAACGTTGAACGAGCCGTGGACATTGTCCAGCAACATGCTGCCGCCGGCAAGCTCGGCGTGGATCGCCCCCCGGCAACCCTCGGCGGCTACCGAAGCGCCGTGCCCGGTCACCTTGAGCGTGCCCTGGTGACCGGCCACCTGCAGGTCACCTCCGGACACAGCGAGGTCGAGGGCGCCGGTCGTTTGATCGGTGCTCGTCAGGCAGTCGTCCAGCGATCCGACGAGGTTGCCGACGCGAGAGATCCGCGCCCGCGACCTTGTCAGCTCGAGCTCGAGGGCCGGCGCGGGCCGGCCGGGCTCTGCCGGTTCGCCGACGCGATGCTCGATGACGAGCTCGACGTCGTCGCCCTGCACTGCCAGACCGGTGGCGGGCGGCACCACCAGCTGGATCGCGCTCCGAGACACGACTGCGCCGTCGGGCGCCGGCGCCCTCTCGACGAGCACCATGCCGTCGACTGACGACGGTGCGAGCTCGGCGAGGCCCGGACGGTCGGGTTCGGCCTCGACCCAGCGCAGCAGCGGCGCTGCTTCGGGGTCGAACGCCACCGTGATGTCGGCGCTGTCGACCGCGAGCCGCACCGGCGCCTCGGGCAGCTCGACCTCCCGGGGCACACGCGGTTCGGCGGCTGCCGCGACCAGCGGCAGCAGCAGCCCGATGGCGGCGGCGACAGCGGTGCGAAATCGGTTCTGAATCATGTCGCGATGGTATCGCACTCAACCTCGCCGGCCCCGCAGCCGGTCGGACAGCCGATGGCCGGCGAGCGCGAGGCGGATCAGGGGGCGACGGACAGTGGTCGTCCGCCACGCCTCGAGCCTGGCCAGCTCGGCGGCGAGACGGTGGGCGGTGGCGGTGGCGTCGTCGAACTCGGATTCGAGCCTCGCCCCCTCGGCTTCCACTTCGCCGATCCGTGATCGCGCGCCGTCGAGCTCGGTTTCGAGCCGGCGCTGATAGCGTCGCGCCTCGTCGATCTGCGACCGCATGCGGTCGAGCTCGGTTTCGAGGTTCTGCTGGTACTCGTGCGCCTCGTCGATCTGCGACCGCATGCCGTCGAGCTCGGTCTCGAGGCTCTGCTGGTACTCGCGCGCCTCGTCGAGAGCGGCCTGCGAGGCCTCGCGATGGGCGGCCAGCTCGAGCTGCAGCCGGTCGACGGTCGCGCCGAGCTCGATCAGGTCGCGGCGAAGCTGCGTGACCGGCAGGGTCAAAGCCACCGCGCGGTCGCCGTGGGACGTCGAGCCGAGGGCGCCGAGCCGGGCCTCGACCCGATCGGCCGCCTCGCCGGTGACCGCCTCCTGCAGCACGGACTCGTCGTGCCGGAAGCGGAGGCGCTCCTGCTCGGTGACGTCGAGCCCGATGAGACCGCCGAGCTCGGCCGCGATGGCGTCGACGCCGGTGTCAGCGCCGAACGGGTGTGGGCTGCCGCCGACCACCAGCTCGAGAGCGAAGTACCAGAGGGCCCGGTACCGGACCAGTCGGGCGTCGACCCTCGTCGCGGCCCGCCACTCGCGGTCGACGAACTCGAGAGCGGCGCCGGCGTCGACGAAGTTGGACAGGCTGACGTCGAGGTACTCCGGCGGCAGCGACGGCCGGTCCGGTGGCGCGGCGAATGGCGCCGCCGGCGACGCGGCCGAGCCGGTTGCGGGCCGCTCGGCCTCGGTGAGCTTTCGGTGCCACGCTTCGATCACACGGGCCAGGGCCTCGCGATCCCGGTGGCGGGCGGCCTCGAGAGCTCGCTGCTCGACGGTCGGTCCGGCGAAGAACGGCGCCGACTTCTCGGGCTCGTGGCCGAGCCACGCAGCCGGGCCGCCGGACGCTCCCGGCCGGATCGGCCCGCCGGTCAGATGAAGGCCGCGACCGGGCTCGCGACGCAGCACCTGGACCCGGCGCAGCGGTCTCAGGCGGTCGGAGCTGAAGTGCCAGGCGACAGCGGTGCGGTCGGTGATCGCGTCGAGGCCGGTGTCGGCGCGCGCGGCGGCGATCAGGAACGAGTTGGCGATGTCCGGGCCGAGGCCGGCGTCGAGGAAGCTGCGGTGGGCCGCACGGTCGTCGCAGGTGCGGCTCGGCGGGTGGGCGAGATCGACCATGGGCCGGCCGACCAGGTGGTCGATGACGGTGGTGGCGTCGGAGAAGTCGTAGGCGGCCTCGGACAGGACGACCCGCGGCAGCTTGTAGTCGGGAAACGGGAAGTACCAGCGCTGGGCGCCGAATCCGACGCTTGCGAGGGCCCGGCCGAGCTCGGCGCGCGACACCGTGCACACGGCAGGCCGACCCGGGTAGCCTTCGACGCCGGCCCAGGCCTCGCCCAGGTGGTCCTCGGCGAAGCCGAGCAGGTACTTGAGTCCGAGCCGGTTCTCGACGGCGATCACCATGGCCCCGGCGGGCCGCACCAGACGACCGGCGCGGTCGAGGAAATCGAGCTGTCGGTCGAGCCCGTCTGAGCAGCTGCCCGCGTACTCGATCACGCCGACCGAGATCACCAGGTCGAAGCCGGCGGGATCGTCGAATCCGGCGAGCGGTCCGCACACGACCTCGACGGTGTCCAGGTCGGCGCAGCGCCGGGCGACTGCGGCGGCGCGCTCGGCGTCGCCCTCGAGCGCGACCACCGTCGCCCCGCGCTCGCCCAGATGACGGGTCACGGCGCCCGTGCCGGCGCCGATCTCGAGCACCCGAAAGCGGCGTGGGATGTCGAACGGCCGCAGGATGTTGCCTCGTTTCGGACTGAAGTGGTAAAGGGTCGGCCAGTCGACCGCGCGGCCGGCCAGCTCGTCCGAGCCGTCCGACCGGTCGGCGACCTCGTCGAGGGCCGACAGCACCGCGCTCTCGGCGCCGTCGGCGTACGGCCGTTGGCCGTCGAGGAATCGGATCCTGGTGTTCGGGCTGTCGGTCATCCAATCTCCGACCGTGCCGGCTCTGCCACGGCGAGGCTCGCGCCGGATTATACCCGGGCTCAGGTGAGTGATTCTCACTGCCGATCTGGACCAATCTCTCGCGCCCTGGATGGCTGCGAAAATATTTGACACACCGAAGGATATGCCTCCGTTTTCTTCCAACCATCAGCGCATCACGATCTTGGCCCACCTCATCCAGCAGAACCGCTCATCTCAGGCCCGCGTTGACCGCCGGGCAGGATTCGCTGAGAATGGCGCGCAGGATCGGGGGACCGTTCAGGCCATGACCGACGAGCGACAGACCGTGCCCGCCCGGGACGTCGGATGACGACCATCCACGCCGTCGTCGTCCACCATCGCGGCCGGGAGATGCTCGACGTCTGCCTGCGGACGTTGCTCGACTCGGCGGATGTCGACCTGGCGGTGGTCGTGGTGCTCAACGGCTGCGACGAACCGCTTCCCGAGCTGGTCGAAAGCTCGCCGCGGGTCCACGTGGTGACGACCGACGCTCCGATCGGTTTCTCCGAGGCCAACAACGCCGGCACCGACTGGGCGGTCGCCAACCTCGGCCCGGCGGACTACTACTACTTCGTCAACAACGACACCCGCTCCGACCCGGCCGGGCTGGCCACGTTGGTCGCCGCTGTAGAAGCCGATGGCGAGGCGGCGGCGGCCGGGCCCATGTTGCTCATCGACTGGGCGCCGGGCTTCCTCAACAGCCTCGGGCTCAACGTCACCCGGGACGCGTGGGCCTGGGACGAAGGGATCGGGATCGGCCTCGCTGACTACGGCCCGCTGCCTCGGCGCCGGCGGGTCATTGCGGTCACCGGTTCAGCCTTGCTGGTCAAGGCCGACGTCTACCACCGGGTCGGCGGTTGGACCGAGCTCTACGACTTCTATTTCGAGGACATCGACCTGTGCCTCAAGATCCGCGGCGCGGGCTACTCGATCGTCCAGGAGCCGGCCGCCGTGGTCTACCATCACGTGTCCGCGACCATGACGCTGGAGTCCGACTACAAGTACTACCTGTTCTGGCGCAACCGGCTGGTGCTCGCGATGGTGCACTGGCCCGTCGGTCTGCTCGCACGCCTGGTTCGGGTCGCGGTGGTCGGCGAGATTCTGGGCCGGCCGTGGGCCGAGAGCGCGCTCCAGCGCCGGGCGCTGTGCGGTGCGCTCGCCAAGCTGCCGCGCGCCATGGCGGCGCGCCGGCGATTCGGCGGCAATCGGGACTGGGCGGCGATGCTCGCACCGCGCGGCTCGGTTCCCGTGATCACTCTGCCCGAGAGAGACGCCGCCGTCGACGAGCCGGCCGGCGGCGAGCCGCCCGAGGTCTGGCGGCCCGCGGCCCGGCTGCGAGCCCGGGCAATCGACGGCCGGCGCGTGCTCGTCTTCGGTTGCGCGCCGCTGCCGTTCGAGAACCAGCGTATGAACTATGCGCCGGGGGCCCGGACCTGGCAGATCGTCGAGCCGCTCGCCGACGCCGGTCACGCGGTGTGCGTCGTCGCCCAGCGGATCCCCGGCGCCTACGAGTGCGACGACGCCGAAGTCGTCCGGCTCGAGCGTTCGGGTGTCGAGGTCTTCACGCTCGACGTCGAGTCATTTCGGCGACCGGGGGTGGTTGACGGGCTGGTCGACTGGTTCTCCCCGGAGGTCGTCATCGGTGCGGCGTCGACGGTGCCGGCTCTGCGCGCGGTCGAGGTCGCCGGCGACCGGCCGGTGTGGGTCGACCTGTTCGGCGACCTCATGGCCGAGGCCCAGGCGCGTCTCGGCGTGCACCCGCAAGAGAGTTTGGCGCCGTACCGCGATGTGCTCGCGACGCTGCTCGAGCGCGGTGACGTCTTTTCGGCGGTGTCCGACCGCCAGCGCGACGCCGTGCTGGGGCAGCTCGGGCTGGTCGGACGGCTCAACCGCAACACCCGCGACGTGGCGCTGGTCCACACCGTCCCGTGCAGCATTCCGCCGGACGGCGGCGACGAGTTCGTTCCGGGTGGCGATGAGGTGCTCGACGACGTCGACGACGGCGACGTCGTCGTGCTGTGGAGTGGGGGATTCAACACATGGTGTGACGTCGACACCCTGGTCGATGGTGTCGAACGCGCCATGGCAGCCGACCCGAGGATCCTCCTGGTCGCCACCGGGGGGTCGATCCCCGGCCACGACGACGTCAGCTACGCGAGATTCCTCAACCGGGTCGAACGCTCCGACCAACGCGACCGGTTCGTCGTCAAAGGCGCGGTCGAAAGCCGGCTGGCTGCGCGGTACCGGCGTCGCGCCGACCTCGGGGTGGTGACCGAGAAGGCCGTCGCCGAGCGTAGGCTCGGCTCGAGCGGCCGCGTGCTCGGCTGGCTCGACGCCGGCCTTCCGGTGATCTGCACCGCGGTTTCGGAGCTCGGCGCGATGCTCGCCGAGCAAAGCCTCGCCGGGATCTACCGGGTCGGCGACCCGGACGACCTGGCGCGGGCGATTTTGGACGATGCCGGCGACCTCGACGCCGCCGGCGATCGGGCGCGCCGGGCGCGGGCCTTCGCCCGGGAGGTCTGGCGCCCGCAGGCGACCACGCGACCGCTCGTGCGCTGGGTCGAGACCGCAGGGCGGGCGCCCGACGCGGGGACGGACAACCCGCTGTCGCTGGTCGCGGCCGTGGCGGCACAGCGACGGCTCGAGGCCGCTGCGGTCGAGCTCGACGAGGCGCGCGCGGCCTACCACGAGGTTCGTTCCGAGCTGGGTCGGATCCACACCAGCCGCATGTGGAAAACCTGGATGACCTACCACCGGTGGCTGTCGTGGCTGCCGCCGCGCGGTCGCGGCGGCCGGCGAACGCCGCGGTGACGGTTCGGTGACCGGAGGTCCGGCATGTCCAAGCTCCTGATTCTCGGTGTCAGCCCACTGCCCTTCGAGTCGACCCGGCGGTCGTTCGGGCCGGGCACCCGAACCTGGCAGCTCACCGAGCCGCTCATCGCCGACCGCCACGAGATCCGGCTGATCGGAATGAGGATCCCGCAGACCTACCCGTCGGACACGCCTCCCGAGATCGTCGACCGCCGGTGCCGGCTGAGCTACGCCTCGGTGACCGACCAGCTCTACCTTCAGACGGATTACGTGCAACGAGAGGCCGACGCGTTCGGTCCCGACGCGGTGATCTTTGCCCACGGCTCGGCGTCCTACGCGGACGGCGTGCTCGAAACCTCGGCGCCGGTTTGGGTCGATGTCTGCGGGCACGTCATGGCCGAGGCGCAGGCCAAGGCCGCGGTCTACGGCGACGACAGCTATCTCGACTACTTTTTCGGCAAGATGCTCGGCTCGCTGTTCCGGGGCGACATCTTCTCAACGGTGTCCGACGCCCAGGCTTTCGCGCTCATCGGCGAGCTCGGCATGGCAGGCCGCCTCAACTCCCACACCAACGGCCACGGGCTGGTCCACACCATCCCGTGCGGCGTCGAGGAGGACGACTACCGGCAACAGACCCAGACCACCGTTCTGCGCGGCGTCGATGTCGCTGACGACGACTTCGTCGTGCTGTGGAGCGGCGGCTTCAATACCTGGACCGATGTCGACACCATGTTCGACGGGCTCAGTCGGGCCATGGACCGCGATGCGTCGATCCACTTCGTCGCCACCGGTGGTCAGATCGACGGTCACGACGAGCTCACCTACCCGCGCTTCGTCGAGCGGGTCGATGGCTCGCCCCACCGCGACCGCTTCCACCTCAAGGGCTGGCTGCCGCGCGACCTGGTGCCCGATTACTACCTCGAGGCCGACGTCGGGATCAACTGCGAGAAGGACATCTACGAGGTCCGTCTCGGCAGCAAGCACCGGATCCTCGACTGGTCGCGGGCAGCGCTGCCGGTGGTGACGACCCGGGTCACCGAGCTGAGCATGGCGGTCGAGGCCGACGGGGTCGGTTTCGTGGTGCCGGCGGCCGATCCCGCGGCGCTTTCCGGCGCCGTTCTCGAGGCGGCGTCGCGCCGGCACGAGCTCGCCGACATGGGCGAACGATTCCGGCAGAGCATGCGGCGCCGCTACGGCTTCCGGGCCTCGACGACAGCACTGCGCGAATGGGCGCGATCGCCGGCCCCGGCGCCGGACCGGGGCCGGGTCGACACCTGCCTCGCCCGGGTCCTGGCGCCGGCGGCGGCCGAGCTGGCGCCGGAAGGTGGGCCCAACGCGGCCGACCGTGGGCCTCGGGACGAGCCCGGTGGGCGACCGGCGCCGTTCCCCGACGAGAACCGCCGTCAGTGGCTCATCCGCGTCATCCGGCAGTCGTACCGCGACGGTGGGGTCGGGATGGTCCTTCGGCGAACGATCGGCCGCTTGACGAACTCGCCGAGGAGGGGCGCCGAGTAGACCCGTAGCTCCGGAACAAAATTTCGCGGTGCCGCCTCCGAGGACTTCCCAATCGTGCGGGCCACGAGCCGGGGTCAGCCGGACGAGGCGGTGCTCCAGCGGATGACGGCGCCGCTCTCGAACGAGTCGAAGAACAGCACGTCGGCGCAGTCGGCCTCGATCAGCACCGTTCCGTCGATGACCTCGTCGATGCCGCCGTTGGAGAGTTTGAACGCCTCGGTGCCGCAGATGTCGGCGAACGACAGGGCGAACGGTGGGTCATCGGTCTCGCGCCGCAGGCGGAGCGTGGTGAAGCCGCTGCCGACGGCCTGGAACTGGAGTTCGGCGAGCCAGCCGGCGCTCGTGACGAACTGCATGTCGCACGGCGAGAGCAGGGTGCTGCCAGGGTTGCCCGGAGTGCTCCAGGTGCCGGCCAACGCCCACCCGATGCGGCCCTCGGCCAGGTTCTGCTCCTGCGCCAATCCCTGCACCGCCGCCGTCGCGGGGTTGTTGGTGAGGCTGCCGGGAAGGTAGCTCAGCTCGGCGGTGTCGAACGCGATGTCGACAACGCCGGTCGCGAGGTTGGCCGAGCCGCCGGGTGCGGCCGGCGGCGAACAGGCGAGCGGGCACGATGTGGTGGCGCTGCCGGGCCGCAGGAAGAGCCGTACCGGGAAGGTGGCCGCCGGAGCGACGCAGAACACATTGCTGCCGTCGGCGGGGTTGTAGATCTCGAGGTCGACGGCGTCGCCGGGCTGTGTGGTCTGGGCGAAGGCCATGGGGACCAGCCCGAAGACCACAAGGGCGGCTGCTGAGATGGTCAATCTGCGCACAGTGGCCTCCTCCCGCGGTATCGGGTTCGATCTCATTGTCGCACACCGGCGCCGGCTTCCGGAAGCCGCACGCGACCTGCGTCACACTCCGCCCCCGAAAAACGCCCCCGTTTCCGGGGGCGACCGGCGCCGCGGCGGGTCGAGCTTCAGTCGAGGTCGTCCCTGTCGGTGCGGTTGGTTTTGACCCGTTCCCAGATCCATGAGCCGATGAAATAGACCCCGACCAGCAGCACCAGCGCCGGCCACCAGTCGTAGATCCAGCGGAGGTCGAAGAAACCGAGATTGTCGGCCATGACGAGGCCTGCGACGACGACGAGAAAGATCCCGAACATCAGCCGTCCCTCGCCCGAGCCGGAGCGGGCGGGGAGCTCCTCGCCGGTCTCCAGATTGGCGATCTGGGCCTCTCGGTAGGCGTCGAAGATCGAGAAGAAGTAGCCGAAGGTGATCGCGAACGCGAGCAGCCACAGGCGACCGTCCGAGGCGACGATGCCCCAGATCGAGACGCCGATGCCCGCGATGATCATCATGGCCCGCTCGTACGAGGCGACGTAGATGTGGCCCAGCCCGGGGAAGAAGATCGACAGGAACAGGGCCAGCCCCGGGGCCTTGGCCATCGGATCCCGCGGGGCGTACGTGGTCGGCCGGGGTGGCGCCTCCGGAGGCGGCGGCGGGGCATCGGAGGGCAACGGCGGCGCCGGCTTCGGCGGCGGCTTCGATGGCGTTGCGTTCACCTCGCTGCCGTTGACGTCCGAGACGGGCTCGTCGGGCGGAAGCGGCGGTCGGTGCTCGTTCATGTCTGATCTCCTTGATCTGCCGGTGCACCGGCGTCGCCGGCGGCCGGATCGTCATGGTCGAAGAGTCGTTCGACCCACCCCCGAGCGGTGGCGAGCCTGGTATCGCCCCAGCGGATCGCCCGCCAGAGCAGGACGCGGGCCTCGCCGCGCCCTTCCTCGGCCACCTCGCTGATGCCGGATGCCGCCCAGCTGACACGCTCGGAGGCGGTCTCCTGGAGGTCCTGGGCGATGATGGCCGGGTTGCCGATAGCGAGCGAGGCGAGCAGGGCGAGGACGTAGGCCGCGGCGGTGGCGGTTCGGCGCGGCAGCACCGCGATGCGGGCCACCGCATCGCGCACCCGAATGCACCGTTCGAGCAGATGGCGGGGTGGGGCCATGGCTGCGCCGACCTGGTGGATCAGGGTCAGGTCGTGCCACACCTGCCGGCACGAGGGGCAGGTCTCGAGGTGGGTCAGCAACCGTTCCAGATTGGACTGTGAGATGTCGCGGTCGACCGCCTGGAACAGCAGCCCGAGCCACCGCCGGCAGGGCGACGCGGCAAGCTCGGCGCTCAGCCGCGCCGGCGGCTCGATGCCTTCGAGCTCGTTGCCCGAGAGAATCGCGAGGCCCATCGCCTCGTACAGCTCGGCACACTCGGCACAGGACGCCGTGTGGCTGGAGACCCGGTCGGCATCGGCCGCGGTCGCTTCGCCCTCGAGGACGGCCCCGAACAGCTCTCTGATCTCGGTGCAGTCGCTCATGACACGCTTCCCTCAACTGCCCCGGACGGCGGCACGGCTCGGATCTGCATCCGCCGGCGCACCGCGGTGGCGAGCTCGAGCCGGGCCCGGTTGAGTCGTGACTTGACGGTACCGAGCGGCAGGTCGAGAGCCTCGGCGACCTCGGCGTAGCTCAACCCCGCAAAGTCGCGCATCAGGATCAGCGTTGCCAGGTCCTCGTCGAGCTGGCGCAGACCGGCCCGGACCAGGGTCAGACGCTGGCGTCGCTCGGTGCGCTCGTGCGGGTCGTCCGTCCCGGGCAACCGGTCCAGGATCTCGGGATCGAGCCATGCCGCATCGCGCTCGCGTCGGCAGCGCCGGTAGGAATCGATGATCAGGTTCTTGGCCACCCGCCAGGCCCACGCCATGAAGTTGGAGCCGGCGTTGTACCGGTGCAGGTTTTCCCACAGCTTGAAGTAGACCTCTTGAGTCAGCTCCTCGGCCTCCGCCGCTGACGGCGCGTAGCTCGCGCACAGGCGGTAGATCGGGCGAAGGGTGGTATTGACGAGGGCGGCCCATGCGTCTTCATCTCCTTCCCGGCAGCGCTCAACGGTGCTCTCGAGCTCCTCCATCTCCATGGTCACCCTCATACAACGCGAGTCCATCCGGAAAGGTTCGCGATCAGAATCCCTCACGGGGAGTATATCGTCCGCCCGGGTTCGGGGGCGGTGTCCGATGCTGGATGGGCGCCGGGGTTGCTCTCTTCCATCGACGGTCCGGCTGCGGAGGAACCGCAGATCATTGCCTTCAGCCGCTGGCCGATGCGCTCCCATGTTCCGCGAACAACCCCGGCCGCGAACGCCGCAGCGACAGCCAGCGGCCGCTGCCGACGATGACGTGGTCCCAGACCGTGACCCCGACGACCTCGCCCGCGCGGACCAGCCTGCGGGTCAGCTCGAGGTCGTCGCGACTCGGCTCGAGCTGGCCGCTCGGATGGTTGTGGTAGAGGAGCACGGCGGCTGCGCCGTCGTGGAGCGCTCGCCGGAACAGGTCGCCCGGGTCGACCGGTGCCTGGGTTCGCGTGCCGAGGCTGTGCTCGTGGCTGCGGATGAGCCGATGACGACCGTCGACGGTCAGAAAGCCGAACAGCTCCCGCCGTTCGACCTGCAGCCGACGGATCAGGTACTCACCGACCACCTCGGGGTCGCCGAGAATTTCGGTCTGGCGCAGCCGATGACGGGCGATGCGGTGCCCGAGCTCGAGGCTGGCCAGCAGGGTCGCCGCCTTGGCCGGCCCGATGCCGCTGACGCCGAGCAGCTCGGCCGAGCTCCAGCGGGCGAGCTCGGCAAGGCCGCCGGCGGCGACCAGCAGCGCATTGGCCTCGACCACCGCGCCGCGACCGCGCCGGCCGGTGCGCATGAGGACCGCGAGCAGTTCGGTATCGGACAGCACCGCGGGACCGTACTCGAGCAGACGCTCACGCGGCCGGGATGCCGGCTCGAGCTCACGAATGAACTGGACCATGGAGAACTCCCCCGTGGACGGGAGCGGATTGAGCTTAGCACGGGCCGGTCTCGGCGTCGATCTCGGCGGTGGTGCAGTCCGTAGTAGGAATGAGACTCGACACTGAGATCTGCCTGTGATAGAAACGTTCCGAACGGAGGGGAGGCCAGAGCATGGCTCAACGCAGCCGGACGAGAGAGACCCGTCAGCGCCGGGAGATCTACGAGGCCATCAGGGACACCCACTCCCACCCGACCGCCGATTGGATCTTCGAAAAGGTCCGGACCGAGGTTCCCAAGATCTCGCTCGGAACCGTGTACCGAAATCTGTCGGTGCTCAAGGACGATGGTGCGATTCGTGAGATTTACGGCGCCGACCGCCGTGCCCACTATGACGCCGACCTGTCGGACCACGCGCACTTCGTGTGCGCGGAATGCGGCCGGATCATCGACGTCCACGGTGTCGCGAAGGTCGACTGGCGGACCCTCAAGGAGCTCGTCGGCTGCGACGTGAACGACCAGCGCGTCGAGTTCCACGGCCGCTGCGCGCCCTGCACCCTCGACAAGGGGACGACGCGGCACTGAATTCGGGCCTGGTCAGTCGGCGACCACGCGCTCGATTTCGGGAGCGTACAGGCAGACCCGTTCGGTGACGAATTCCCTCAGCGTCGACTGCGCCATGGGACAGCCGTCGCAGGCCCCAAACAGTTCGACGTGGACCACCGAGCCTTCGATTCTGATGAACCGCACGTCGCCGCCGTCGGCCTGCAGACCGGGTCTCACCTCCTCGATCGCGGCGCGAACCCTCGACTCGAGGTCTCCGGTCGGCCACTCTCGGGCCCGAATCATGACAGCAGCCTTGATGCGTTCACAACGTCAGCAACAGCGGCGGCTCGTGGATACATTCCGATTGTGTCTCGGTCTCAAAAAAAGCGCTGCCGCCGGTCCTCGAGCGCCGGCCCTGCGGTTTGCCGTCGCCTCACGGCGGCGTCCCGGCGTCGCCCGATCTGCACGTCGCGTGAGTCTGCCGGGCGCCGCCGGCCGGAGGGGGCTCCGCTCGCTCGCTCGGGCGCGCTGCCCGGGTGCCGCCGCCCGTCGCGGGGATCCGGAGTGGGGTGGGCTGGAATGGGCGGGCTCCCGTTGACACGGATGAGCGATCGGGCAAAGATAGCGCCTCGACGATCCGGTCGTCGTGCCGGAATGGAGGACTCGATGCAACGAATACCGATTCTCGTCCTGTCCATCGGACTGCTCGCGGTGCTGCCCGGTTTCGCCGAGGAGGCGACCAAGTACGGCCCCGGCGTCACCCTCGACGAGCCGGTTCCGGTCGGCGCCCTGCTGACCGCTCCGGATGACTATCTGGGCTCCGCGGTGCGCGTCGACGGCGTGATTACCGGCGTGTGCAAGAAACGCGGGTGCTGGATGCAGGTCACCGACCCGGACACCGGGCAGGGGGTTCGGATCAAGGTCGAGGACGGCGTCATCGTCTTTCCCTACGACGCCATGGGCAAGAAGGTGGCGGCCGAGGGCGTGTTCGACGCCATCGTCCTGACCCCCGAGCAGATCGAGGCGCGCGCCGCCGAGCATGCCCATGCCGAGGGCGAATCGTGCGACAGGGAAGGATCGGCCCGAGAGGCCGGCTGCGACGCCGAGTCCCGGGAAGACCGGATCTTCCTGATCCGCGGCACCGGCGCGGTCATCTACAGCTGATTGTTGAAACACTCTGGTAGATCGACCAAGCCCGGGCGTCAGACCCGCTCCGACACGACGAGACCGGCTGGGCCGCAGCGGGGGCTTTCGGGCCGCCACACGGCGCCGGGAGACCGCGCGACAGGTCGCCCCGGGCCTGCGACGGCCGCGGCATGTTCCGGGCTCTTCAAACCGCGGTTGGCGTCGCGGGTGAGGGTATCGTGAGGTGGCGCAAGCTCGTTATCGCGACCCACCGCGATGTCGGTTACTTCTTCGCCGGGTTGACGGTGATCTATGCGATTTCCGGAATCGCGGTGAACCACATCGATGACTGGAATCCGAACTACGTCATTCGCACTGAAGAGGTTTCGGTCGGCGAGCTTCCGATGACCGACACCAGCGAGCTCGCCGCCGAGGTGCTGCGTCGCATGGCGATCACCGAGCCCCCCGAATCGGTGGTCCGAATGACCCCGGGCCGACTCAAGATCTTCCTTGCGGGGCGCACCCTGACCGCGGCGCTGCCGTCGGGCGACATCGTCGACGAACAGGCCCGACGCCGATGGGCGTTCTTCGAGATCAACTACCTCCACCTCAACCATGGCAAGGGGTTCTGGACCTGGTTCGCCGATCTGTACGCCGTGGGTCTTGTGGTGCTGGCATGCACCGGTGTGCTCATCATCACCGGCGAGAAGGGGCTCGGCGGCCGGGGGCGGTGGCTGATGTTGGCCGGGCTCGCGATCCCGCTGGTCTACCTGATTCTGGCCGTCGGCTGACCGGGCCCGCTTGACACCGCTGCCGTCGCCGTGGCTGAGTCGTAGCCAAGATGTCAACACGACCGACCACCCGGCTCGGGGGACTGCAGCTCAGGCGCCTGACGGTGCGGTACCCTCGCGCGGCGCGACCGGTGCTGCGGGGCGCCGATCTCTCGGTGCCCGCCGGCGAGGTTCGCGGTCTCGTCGGATCCTCGGGATCAGGCAAGACCACCCTGCTGCTCGCGGCGGCCGGACTGGTTCCGTGGTTGACCCCCGCCGAGCTCTCCGGCGAGATCGCCGTCGCCGGAGAGCCGGTCGTTGATCTCGATCCCGGCCAGCGTGCCCACCTTCTGGCGACCTGCCTCGATCGGCCCGAGGCACAGCTGTTTCTCGCGACCGTGCGGCAGGAGACTGCTGCCGCGCGACGGCGCTGGGGCGACGCCTTCGTCGATCGGGCGGTCGATGCACTCGAGCTCGGGCCGTTGCTCGAACGGCGAATCACAGAGCTGTCGTCGGGCGAGCGACAGCGGGTGGCTCTCGCGGTTGCGCTCGCCGGCTGTCCCCGGCCCGTGCTGCTCGACGAGCCGACGTCCCATCTCGATGGCGCCGGCGAGCGTTCGCTCAACGAACTGCTCGGCGACGCCCGCCGGATCGGCTCGGCGGTGGCCTTCACCGAGCAGGCGGGATGGCGTCTGGCGGAGGCGGCCGACGGATGGTCCGCGGTCAGTGGCGGACAGACGGGACCGGCCCCGGCGCCGGTTCCGCCCGAGGTGCCGGCGGCCGGTCATGAGCCGGGTGACGAGGTCGTCTGCTCGTGTCGCGGCCTCGAGGTGTCCCGCGGCG
Source organism: uncultured Thermoanaerobaculia bacterium (assembly GCA_964641415.1). Taxonomy (GTDB): domain Bacteria; phylum Acidobacteriota; class Thermoanaerobaculia; order Thermoanaerobaculales; family Sulfomarinibacteraceae; genus JAHECW01. The sequence continues at coordinate 80,890 of CAZXMW010000010.1, forward strand.
GCCGGACCCTGCTCGAGGACGTCGAAATCGATCTTCACGAGGGTGAGATCGTGGTCATCAACGGCAGAAACGGCAGCGGCAAGTCGACCCTGGCGCTGGTCCTCGCCGGTCTCCGGGCGCCCGCATCGGGCACGGTGACCGCGGTCGGCCGTGTCGCGCTCATGCTTCCCGAGGCCGAGCTCCAGCTCTTCGCCTCGACGGTCGGCGCCGAGGTGTCTGCGCCCGGCGCGACCCGCGAGGAACGGGCACGGATTCTGCGCCGCCACAGGCTGGACCATCTGGCCGCCCGCGCCCCGTGGACCCTGTCGCGAGGCGAGCAGCAACGGCTCGTCCACGCGGCGCACGATCTGCTGCGGCCCCGGGTCATGATCGTCGACGAGCCGGGGCAGGGGCTGGACAGCGACGACCTCGCGGCCTTTCTCGAGCTCGTTCGCCGCCGATCGGCAAAGGGGCGGGCCTATCTGTTCATGACCCACCGCCAGGAGATCACCGGCATCGCCCACCGCCGGCTGGAGATCGTCGACGGCGCCGTGACGGAGAAGACGGCGCCATGACGGAGCTCCGGCCGTGGACCCACGCCGCGTTGTTCGGCGCTCTCTGGGGCGCTCTCGAAGCCACCGCGGGGACCGCCCTCTACCTCGCCCGGGTGCCGTTTCGGGGAGAGATCATGGGGCTCGCCGGTCTGGTCTGCCTGGTCTGTCTGTATCGCCTGCAGCCGCGCCTCGGGGTCGTGATCGTCGCCGGCATGACGGCGGTCTTCCTCAAGGTGTTCACGCTGGGCGGTCTGTATCCGGGACCGATCGTCGGGATCGCCGTCCAGGCGATTGCCGTCGAGCTCGGCTTCGTGGTCGCGCGGGGCCCGGTGGCGGCCGCTGTCGGCGGGTTGATCGCTCTCGGCACCAACCCTCTGCAACGGGTTCTCACCGCGTGGATCGTCGGCGGCGCCGAGGCGGCCACCGCCGTACTCCGAGCGGTCGGTGCCGCCAGTGAGATTCGGCCCAGTGTTGTCCTGGTCGGGTTCGTCATGCTGGCGGGGGGCATCGGCGCCGCGGGCGGGGTGCTGTCGTGGCGATTGGCCGGGCGCGTCGCTCGCCGGCTCGGAGCGGCGTCGTGAGGACCGGGTCGGTGCTCGGGCTCGCGGCCGCCGTGATCGCCTCGTTCTCGTCCGAGCTCGAGATCGTCGCCGCGGCTGCGGTTGTCGCCTGCCTGGTGGCTGGGTTCTCTGATCGCGCCGTTCTGCGCAGGGTGCTCGGCCTGGGTCTCGTGGTCGGCGCCGTCTTCGCAGCGGCCGTCACAGCGGCGGCCGTTGCCTGGGCTTCGGGCGTCGAACGAGGCGCCGTCGTCGGAGTCACGGTTCTGCTCAGGATCGTCGTCCTCGCGACCGCGGCGGCGCTGATCGCCCGCAGCGTCGACGCCGAGTCGATTCTGCGGCTGCTGTCGCGAATCGGGATGAGGCGGCTCGGCACGGTCTTCGGTCTCGCCTTGAACTGTCTGCCTCACCTGTCCGAGACCGTGGAAACCGTCTGGGTGGCGCACCGGGTGCGCAGCGACGGCCGGTGGCGGGCGATCGTGGGGCTGCCCGCCCTCGCCGAGGTTCTGCTCGCCCATACCGGCCGAACCGCCGAGCGGGCGACGGCGGCGGCGGCGCTGCGCGGCCACACCGCGCTGGCTCGGCCCGCCACCCCGGCCCTGTCCACCGTTCGCACGGTGGTGGTCACCGGTTCGCCGGGCTCGGGGAAGACCCCGCTGGTGGCGGCCGTGGTCGATGCGCTCGGCCGGCACGGTGTTCCGGTGTCCGGTTTTCTGCAACCCGCTGTGATCGAGGACGGACAGAAGGTCGGCTTTTGCCTGCGCGATGTCGCGACCGGCGACGAAGCTTTGCTGGCACGCCGCGTCGCGCCCGGAGCGGGCCGCTGGAACACCGCCTTCGAGTTCGACCCGGCGGGGTTCGAGCTCGGCGCGCGCGCGCTCGGCCGTGTCGGGAAAGGCTCGGTGCTGGTGGTCGACGAGCTCGGCCCGGTCGAGGTCCGCGGCGACGGCCACTGGCCGGCGGTCCGCCGGGCGGTGGCCACGGCGGTGCCGCGCGGCTTGCTGCTGGTCGTGCGCCGGGCGCTGGTGCCGTCGTTGCTCGAAGCTCTCGATGCGACCGACGTTGTCGTGGTCGATCTCGACGCCGCCGCCGACGGCGCGCTCGACCGCGTCCTCGACGCCCTCACGCCCCCCCTCTAACGGTCGAGTGGAGCGCTTCCAAGGAGCGGGCTCCCGATCGGAGATTGCTCATTCCGGTGCTGAATTCTCAATTCTCGACCGTCCACTCTCAATTCTTCACATCCCCGAAGAGTCTGGAGTGCGGTGGAACTCAAAATCGAATTGGGTGTGCAGCTGTTCGCCGAGCTCGACAAGGGCGTCGAGATCGGTCGGTTCGTCGGGCCGCAGCGGCACCTCGATCAGCGGGTGCGATCCGCCAAGCAGCTGGCGCAGCTGGTCGACGCCCTGGTGGTCCCGGCGGCCGAGCCATGCCAGCAGCGCGCGGCCGTCGTCGCTGCAGGCCGCGCCGGACGGGCCGTCGGTCTCGGGGTGGACCCGGTTGATGATCACCGGGCCGAGCCGGTACCCGTTCTCGGTCAGCTTGCGGGCGAAGAACAGCGTGTCGGCGACCCGCTGCTCGCCGGGACCGCTGATGAGAGTGAACGAGGTGGCTTCGGAGCGGAGCATCCGCTGGACTTCGAGCGCTCGCTCCCTGAAGCCGTCGAACAGCGGCGCGAATGCCTGGAAAAACTCGGCCATGTCGCGCAGCAGCTCCATCCCGACCATGCGGTCGAAGAAGGCCTCGACGTTGCGGCCGATCACCCCGAGTCTCGAGGTCGCCTTGAGGCTGCCGTCGGCGTCGAACCACGGCTTGAGCGCGATCCGCAGCGCGCCCGACTGGAGAAACGAGACGATCCTCTCGGGTGCGCCGAGAAAGTCGAGCGCCTGGCGCGTCGGTGGCGTGTCGAGGATGACCCGGTCATACCGGCCGAAGCTCGCGACCTCGAACAGCCGCTCCGATGCCATGTACTCGAGCACTCCGGCCAGGCTGCCCGACAGGTGGTCGTAGAATCGGTTGGTCAGAATGCGCTGCCGGGCGCCGTCATCGGGAGCATAGCGGTCGACCAGGGTGTCGAAGGTCCGTCGGGCGTCGAGGAGGCTCGCCCAGAGCTCGCCGTCGGCGTCGAACGGGACACGGATTTCGTTGGCCTGGGGATCGGCGCTGACGCCGAGGGCGTCCTTGAGACGGAGCGACGGGTCGAAGGTCATGACCATGGTGTTGTCGCCGCGGCGTGCCGAGTCGGCGGCCATCGCGGCGGCAAGGGTGGTCTTGCCGACCCCTCCGGAACCGACGACTACGGTCAGCGGGGTGGTCGCGAGACCGGTCACACGGACCTCAGCTGGGCCGCGAGTTCGCGGGCCACGGCGCCGACCAGCGCCGGCCCCGGGTCGATGGCCAGCAGCGGGATCTCGGCCAGCGGCCCTGCCCAGGTCGCGGCCAACCGCTCGAGCTGAGCCTCGTTGATCGCCCGGCGCTGCCGCCATAGCCGGGTTGCCGGGTCGCGCCTGTCGTCATCGGCGTCCAGCGGCGGGTACATCGCGTTGGCGATGACCGCATCGGGTTGACGGTCGAAGCGCTCGCGCAGTGTGCCGATTAGCTCCGTCGACTCCTCCACCGGCATCTCCTCGGCGGTCGTGGTGACCACCACGCCGGTGCGTCCCGGGTCGGCGAGGAAGGCCGCGATGAGCTCGGCCATGTGGCCGATGGGACCGCTCCTGACGACGTCGGCGACCAGCTGGGGCGCGGCCAGCCAGGACACACCGTGGCCGGTCGCCGGGGCGTCGAGGACCACGACATCGGGCCGGCGCAGCGCCGGCGGGCCGTGACCCTCGACCATTCGCAGAGCGCGGCCGAACACCGCGGTCTCCTTGAGCCCCGGGGCGCCCTCGGTGAAGTGGCGGTGTACCGGGCTGGACAGCACCCGGTTGACGAGCAGCTTGACCTTGAGCTTGTCGCGGACCAAATCGTCGATCAGGACCCGGGGTTCGATGTGCTGAAGATACAGATTGGGGGTCGCCTTGACGATGTCCCCGCCCGACGGCGGAGTGCCGAGCAGCTGATGCAGGTTTTCGCGCGGGTCGACCTCGAACAGCAGCGCGGTGCGGCCGCGAGTCGCGAGCAGCCGACCGAGTGCGGCGCTGACGACGCTCTTGCCGACCCCGCCCTTGCCGGTGACGATGATCAGCTCGAGCTGCTCGAGACGGGACAGGAGATCCATTCCGCCGGCCGTCCTGTCACATCCGGTAGAGCCGCTCGATGATGTCGGCGAACTGCTGCTCGACCACCCGGCGTTTGACCTTGAGGGTCGGCGTCAGGTGGTTGCCCTCGATGGTCAGGCCGGTCGGAAGCACGCTGACCTTTTTGATCTGCTCGTACCGGGCGAGGGGAGCGTTGATGGTGTCGATGAGCTCCTGGTAGAGCCGGATCACGCCGGGCAGGCTGACGAGCTCTTCGTGGTCGGCGTAGGTGGCGTCGTTGCTCGCCGCCCATCGCTCGAGCTCGTCGAAGACCGGCGCGATCAGCGCGATGATGTACGGCCGGCGATCGCCGATGAGCACGGCGGTCTCGACCAGAGGCGACCGCTTGAGCCAGGTCTCCGCCGGCTGCGGCGCGACGTTCTTGCCGCCGGCGGTCACGATGAGGTCCTTCTTGCGGTCGACGATGAGCAGGAAACCGCCGTCGTCGATCTCGGCGATGTCGCCCGTGCAAAAGAAGCCGTCCTCGGTGAAGACCTCGGCGGTCGCCTCCGGCTTGTTCCAGTAGCCCTGCATCACGCTTGGGCCCTTGACCAGCAGCTCACCCTCTTCGTCGAGCCGAGTCTCGAGGTTGTCGAGGGGCCGGCCGACGGTGCCGAGCCTGTTTTCGCCGGGACCGAAGCCGTTGACCGAGATCACCGGCGAGGTCTCGGTCAGGCCGTAACCCTCGACCAGGGTCACACCGAGGGCGTGGAAAAACTCATTGACGTGCAGCGGCAGCTCGGCGCCGCCTGACAAACAGGCGCGGAGCCGGCCGCCCAGGCCGGCGCGAACCTTGGACAAAACGAGCTGGTCGGCGACTCGGTGGCGCGCCTCGAGCATCCGGCTCGGCGGGCGACCGCCGAGCCGGAGGCGGGCGACCTCGGTGCCGATCTCGACCGCCCACGAGAACAACGCCCGCTTGGTTGCGGGCGCCGCAGCCACGGTGTCGGCGATCTTCTGCATGGCCTTTTCGTAAAACCGGGGGACGCCGACGAACATTGTCGGGCGGATGTCGGCGAGCAGATCGCCGACGTGGTACACCGAGCAGTAGGCCTTCGAGGTCTCCTTCCACATGTAGATGTACCCGACCATGCGCTCGAGGACGTGGCACAGGGGCAGAAACTCGAGCACCAGGTCCTCGCGCAGAACCGGCACCCGGTGGGCCGAGTAGAGCACGTTCTCGACCATGTTGCGGTGACTGAGCATGACCCCCTTGGGCTCGCCGGTAGTGCCCGAGGTGTAGATGATGGTCATCAGGTCGTCGGGGTCGACCGTCGTCGCACGATCCCAGAATGCCGCCTCGGCGTCGCTGCCCTCGCCGCCTCGTACGAGCTCGTCGAACGACGCGACACCGTGGTCGGTGGGGCCCTCGATCTGGATCATGTGTCGAAGGTCTGGACAACGGGCGCGCACCCCGAGCAGAGCGGCGGTCTGCTCCGGGGTCTCGACGACCGCGGCCACCGCACCGGAGTCTCGAGCCTGGTAGGCGATCTGGTCGGCGGTTGGGGTGCCGTAGATCGGAACGTCGACCGCGCCGAGCGACAGGGTCGCGAGATCGACCATGTGCCACTCGGGCCGATTGTCCGACATCAGCAGGACGCGGTCGCCGCGTCCGACGCCGAGCTCGTCGAGAGCCGCGGCCAGACCCGACGTTCGGTCGAAAAACTGGTGGGTCGTCAACACGCGGCGGCGGTCGGGGGTCCAGTGGGCGTAGTGCTCGCCGCGCGGCGCGTCCACCTCGTGTCGGTAGAAGTCGAGAACCGTGCGCTCGGGCATCGACCACCCTCCTCGGTAGATCGGTGCGAGGGTAGCACGCATCAGAGCTCGTGCCCGCCTCCAGTCGATACCGCCTCAATCTCCGGGACTGGCGCGCCGAAGCGACCGCCGCCCTCCAGGGCCGGAACGGGCGCGTGGGGACGGACGTGCCGTCTTGACCATTGT
>CAZXMW010000011.1:0-86933 GCA_964641415.1 uncultured Thermoanaerobaculia bacterium
GGCGCTCGGCACAATGGTCAAGACGGCACGTCCGTCCCAACGCGCCCGTTCCGGCTCTGGAGGGCGGCGGCCGCATCGGCGCGCCCGTCGCGGGGATCGCGGCGGTACCGTTCGCTGCCGCGGGCGCTCAGAACAGGAGCCCGATCGGAGCCGCGGCGAGCTCGGCCCACCGACGGCGATCCGGATGGCGCAGCCAGCGGATCGGGTTCAGGGACTCGACCGCGGCGCCGGCCTCGGTCGTGATGAGGTCGTGTATGTCGCGGACCGCCTTCGGTTGATGGGTCAGAACGAGGGTCTCGGCATTGCCGTGGAAGCTGCGGCGGTTGAGGTTGACCGAGCCGATCGCCGCGATGCAGCCGTCGACGACACCGACCTTGGCGTGAACCATCCGGTCCGAGCGCTCGCGGATCTCGACCCCGGCGTCGAGCAGTCCGCCGTACAGTCGCCTCCCGGCGTGCTTGAACCAGGCGATGTCGCACAGTCGGGGGACGACGACCACGACCCGGACGCCGCGCCTGGCGGCAGCCGACAGCGCCCGGCGGAACGGCCGGTCGGGAATGAAGTACGGCGTCGCGAGCAGAAGCTCGCGCCGGGCCTCCCGGGCAAGAGCGAGATAGGCTGCGCCGTGGCCGGTTCGGCCGTCGCGACCGCCGGCGATCGCGACCAGCTCGTCGGCGCCGCGGTCGACCTCGAGCAGCGGTCCGGGGACGCCGCCGCCCTCGCCGGTCCAGGCGACCTCGAACTGCCGGCGGAGCACGCCGACCACCGGCCCCTCGGTCCACAGGCCGACGTCGCGCCAGGCCCGGCGACCGCACAGCTGCTCGGAGAACTCGGCGGCCAGGTTGATGCCGCCGACCGATGCCGTTCGGCCGTCGACGATGATCAGCTTGCGGTGGGTCCGGCGCAGAGGGTCGTTCCACGGTCGCCACGGGCTGTACCAGCGGACGTCGACGCCATGGTCGGCGAGCACCGGCAGCCAGTCGGCGACCCGGCTCGAGCCGGCCGGGTCGACGAGCAGTCGCACGGCGACCCCACGGCCGGCGGCGGACGCGAGCGCGTTGGTGATCCGACGGCCCACCGGGTCCCGGCGAATCTGGTACATCTCGACGCAGATCTCGCGCTCGGCGGTCCGGCAGACGTCGATGATCCGGTCGAAGTGGCGGTCGGCGTGATGGACGAGCTCGAGCCGGCGGGCCTGCGCGAGCCGGAGACCACCGCGCGCCGCGACCGCCATCAGCCGACGCTGGGCGCCGGTCGGATCGGGGACAAGGGTCCGCCCGTTCGGGATCCGGAGCACGCCGGTCGGCGTTTCCAACGGGGTCGTGGCCAGGTTCGTCATCACGGTCCGAGTTTTCGACCGGCCGGTAAGACAACGGAGAAATGTCTGTGAACATGGCGTTAACGGTCGGGATTCGCGGGGGATTTCTTACCTCAGGTCCATCCCGCCTCCACGGCCGGAGCACACCGGGGCCCCAGAGTCGGGGCCCGACGAAAGCACAGAACCCCCTCCTCGATCCGCGCCGGATTGCTCCCGGCGCATTTTTTTCGTCTCGGCCGACCGGGAGGCTCGCGGCGGCATTGGTATTGGTACTCTTGGTCCGTGCAGGTGATCGTCAATCCGGCGGCCGCCGGGGGCCGGCTGGGCCGCCAGTGGGTCCGTTACGAGACTCGCCTGCGCGCTCTCGGTCACGTCGTCGAGCCGGTCTGGACCGAGGCGCCCGGACACGCCACCGAGCTCGCCCGACGTCTGGTTGAAAACGGCGGCGGGCGGGTGGTGGTGGCCGGCGGCGACGGAACCGTGTGCGAGGCCGCCGAGGGCATCCATCGAGCGGGCGCCGGCGAGCTCGCGATCCTGCCCCTGGGCACCGGCAATGACGCCGCGCGCACGTTCGGGATTCCCCTCGATCTGCGGGCTGCCGCGCGCACCGCCACGCACAGCGCGAGCTGCGCGGTGGATCTGATTCGGGTCGGCGACCGGCTGATCGTGAACGCCGTCGGCGTCGGTCTGACCGCCGACATCAACCACCGCGCGGCACGGGTCAAGTGGGTGCGCGGAATCGGTGTCTATCTCGCCACCGCGGCCGTGTCGCTGTTCCGGTACCGCGCGCCGTCGGTGACGATTCGGGTCGGCGGTCATCAGGTCGAAAGCACCATGGCCATTCTCGCTGTCCACAACGGACCGACCACCGGTGGCGGGTTCCGCCTGACCCCGGACGCGGTGCCCGATGACGGGCTGCTCGACGCGACGCTGGTCCCCGATGTCCCGGTGGCCGGCCGGTTGCGTCGTCTCGTTGCCGCGCTGCGCGGGACCCTGCATACCACCGAGGGCAGCGTGGTGTTCCGCGGTCCGAGCCTCGAGCTTGACCATGACACAGCACTCGAGGTTCACCTGGACGGGAACCAGTGGCGACTCGAGCCGCCGATGACTCGGTTCGAGATCGTGCCGAAGGCGCTCAGGGTGGTGGTGCCGGGGGAGTGAGACGCTGATCGCCGGCGAAGCAGCCGACCCGGAACATCGGCCTTCTGCTCCGCCTCCGCCTGACAGCGGAGGCGGATGCGAACGCCGGAGAGTGCGCTGTCAACCCGAAAAGCGGGCGGGCGTCCTATGCTTGTCATGAAAGCACCCATGGCCATGCCGCCGTCCACACCCGCCCTCGACGATCATGCCCTCGTGCTGTCGGCGCGCAACGGTGACCGAGGTGCCTTCTCAGAGCTCGTCACGCGCCACCAGCGCCGGGTGTGGCTGGTGTGCCGGCAGTACGTCGGAGAAGACGAGGCCGACGAAGCGGCCCAGGACAGCCTGGTCAAGGCCTACACGGCCCTTCAGAGTTTCGACGGGCGGGCGGCGTTCACCACATGGTTGACCCGGATCGCCATCAACACCAGCCTCGACCTGCTGCGTCGACACAAGCGGGAGGGCCTCCGGCTCGTGACTCGGGACGACGATGGCAGGATCGACGCCGCGGCGCTGGTTCCCGACAGCCAGGTCGACCCCGAGGGCCGGTCGATCCAGCGCCAGGCCGTGGAGCGGCTTGAAACACTCGAGAACGGGCTGCCCGAGCGGCAGCGAGAGATCTTCCGTCTGCGCTTCTACGCCGAGATGGAGCTCGAAGAGATCGCCGACGCGCTCCACGTGCACGTCGGCACCGTGAAGACGCAGCTGCACCGGGCGGTGCACCGCCTGCGCCGAGAGTTGGGAGACCTTCGATGACAGATCATCTGACACCCGAGAAGATTGCCGAGGCATCGGCCGGGCTCGATCTCGACCGGGCGACTCAAGAGCATTTGAAAAGCTGCGTCAGCTGCCGCTCTGAGGTTGCGTCCTTCGAACGGCTGGTCGCCGCTCGGCGGGTTGAAATGACGGACGGTGAGCCCGATTGGGACCGTCAGGCCGCCGCGGTGATGGCCCGTTTGCCCGAGCCTGCGGCGCTGTCCGGACGGGGCCGGACTCGCTGGCTTCGGCCGGTGCTCGCCGCGGCCGCTGCGGTCTTGCTGGCGGTGGCGGTTGGCGTGCTGCGCCCCGACCGTCCGAGCGCGCCGCCGGCGGCAGAGCCGGGGGTCGAGGAGATCCTTGCCGAGATGAACGAGCTGCTGTCGGACGACCGGATTCCGGGGTTCGAGGCCATCGATCCCGGGGTCGAGGCGTTGACCGCCGATTTCGAAAACGGAGCATCCTGAGCGGGGGAACACAGGAGGAAATCATGAAGACGAAAACCATCGCCGTGGTGGCGATCGTGGCGACCGCCGCCGTCGCCGGGGCTGGTGTTGGGGAATTCGATCTGCCGCCGGGCAAATGGTGGGAGAACGACCGCGTGGTGCGGCGGGTCGGTTTGAGCGAGGATCAGCAGCGCACGATCAGCGATCTCGTGTATCAGCACGCCCACCGGATGATCGACCTCAACGCGGCGCTCAAGAAGGCCGAGCTCGAGCTCGCCGAGTCCGTGGAGCGGGACGATTTCGACCCGGACGCCGTGCGCAAGGCCTTCGCGGCGTTCCAGGATTTCCGGCGACGACTCGAGAACGAGCGCTTCGAGATGCTCCTCGCGGTGCGCCAGAGCCTGACCTCATCGCAGTGGGACCAACTGCTCGAGATCCGGCGCACCCTCGAACGGCTGCGCGAGAACCGCCGGCCGGACGAGCGGCCGTTGCGTCCCGGCGCGCCTCGTGATGACCGGCCGGCGGGCGGAGGCTATCGGTAGCGCCCGCACAATCTGGAAAACCGAGCCGCGGGCCCTCGGGCCCGCGGTTTTTGTCGACCTCGAGCCGGAGTCGGCGCGCCTCCAGCGGACGTGCCGTCTCAAATCATTTGGCACCGCGCTCCGGAGCCTGTCGCCGTCTGCTGCCTCTGCTGCCTCTGCTGCCGCTGTTCACGGGAACGGGCCCGCGAGCGTTGACACACGGGTCGGATTCGGTTATAACTCGCCCCCCTTGCGTGGGAGAGGTGCGTGATGACGGACTATGCAGTTGTCAAACACGGTGGAAAGCAGTATCGAGTGAGCCCGGGCGATGTGCTGCTGGTCGAGCGAACGGTGCCTGACCTGGCGGCCGGGGACGAGCTTCGTTTCGACCGCGTCATGATGGTCAGCAGTGGCGACTCGGTGACGGTCGGCAAACCGGTGGTCGAGGGCGCGTCGGTGCTCGGCCAGGTGGTGGCCCCCGAGCGCGGCAAAAAGGTCATCGTGTTCAAGAAGAAGCGCCGCAAGGGCTACAAGCGGACCGCGGGCCATCGGCAGGACTACTATCGGGTCCGGGTCGAGGCCATCGAGACGCGGTGAGGGAGTCGGAGCATGGCACACAAAAAAGGACAGGGATCGAGCCGCAACGGTCGCGACTCGCACGCCAAGCGCCTCGGTACCAAGGTCGGCGACGGCCAGCTGGTGACGGCCGGCTCGATCCTGGTGCGGCAGCGCGGAACCCGGTTCAAGCCGGGTGACAACGTCCAGCGGGGCGGCGACGACACTCTGTTCGCCACCGCCGAGGGCAGGGTCCGGTTCCGCAACCGCGGCCGGCTGGGCCGCTTCATCAACGTGGTGACCAACTGAGCCGTCGCTCGATGACCAGGGCGCGGACAACACAGGGCGCGGCGACCGGTGACGGGCGCCGCGCTCTTGTGCGTATCGCGTCACGGCCGCAGGGTCCTTCCCCGTGCTGATCGACCAGGCCGGAATCACGGTCTCGGCCGGCGACGGCGGCAACGGCTGCGTCGCCTTCCGGCGCGAGAAGTTCGTTCCCAGAGGCGGCCCGAACGGCGGCGACGGCGGGCGCGGCGGCGACGTCATCCTCCGAGTCCAGGGCAACCTGAACACGCTGCTCCACATCCACCACCAGCGCACGATCCGCGCCGAGCGGGGTCGCCACGGGATGGGCGCCAACAAGACCGGCGCCAGCGGCAACGACGCGGTGGTCCCGGTGCCGCCGGGCACCGTGGTTCGGGACGCCGACAGCGGTCTGCTGCTCGGCGATCTGCTGACCGATGGTGACGAGCTGCTGGTCGCACGCGGCGGTCGCGGGGGGCGCGGAAACGCCCGTTTCGCCACCGCCACCCAGCGCGCGCCCCGGCGCGCCGAGGACGGAGCGGTGGGCCAGACCCGGCGGCTCGAGCTCGAACTCAAGCTGCTCGCCGATGTCGGCCTGATCGGTCTGCCCAACGCGGGCAAGTCGACCCTGCTGGCGCGAGTGTCGGCGGCGCGCCCGAAGGTCGCCGACTACCCGTTCACGACTCTCGAGCCGTACCTCGGCGTCGTCCAGGCGCCCGGCGACGAGTTTCGATCGCTGGTCATGGCGGACATCCCCGGTCTCATCGAGGGCGCCCACCAGGGCGCCGGTCTGGGAATTCAGTTCCTGCGCCACATCGAGCGCTGCCGGGTGCTCGCCCACCTGGTCGATCTGTCATCCCAGGACGCGGTTGCCGACCGGGTGGCCACTCTCAGAGGCGAGCTCGCGGCCTGGGACGCGCAGCTCGAAGACCGAGCCTGGCTGCTGGTCGGTACCAAGATCGACGCGGTCGCCGACCGGCATGAGTCGGTCGCCGAGCTCGACCGGGTCGCCGACGCTCATGGGGTCGACCGGTGCGTCGTATCATCGGTGACCGGAGACGGGATTCGGGGTCTGCTCGGGCGGCTCTTCGAGATTGTCGCCGCCCAGCCGGAGACGACATGACGCAACGCATCGCGATCTACGGCGGCAGCTTCGACCCGTTCCACACCGGGCACCTGGTGCCGATGGTCCGGGCCCAGGAGACCTTCCAGTTCGACGCCGTCCACTTCGTGCCGTCGGGCAGCCCGCCGCACAAGCAACACGCACCGCTGACGCCGATCACCCATCGGCTGGTCATGGTGGCGCTGGCGACCCTGCCCTTCGACCGCTTCTTCGCCTCCGACGACGAGGTCTTGTCGTCGGGGCCGAGCTACACCGTGGAAACGGTGATCCGGTACCGCGACCGCTACCCGGGCGCCGCGCTCTACTTCCTGCTCGGCTCGGATTCGTTCTCTCAGATCGCGAGTTGGCAGCGGTGGCGCGAGCTGGTGGGGCTGGCCAACCTGGTGGTGCTGCACCGCGCCCACATCTGGGGCGCCGAGCTGAGGCGACGAGTTCCCGAGGAGCTCCAGTCGCGACTGGTCGAGATCAAGCCGTTCGCCCAGGTGCCGGATCCCGACCGTCAGACCATCTACCTGCTCGACCACGAGCCGTTTCCGATCTCGGCGACGGTCGTCCGACACCGGCTTCGGGCCGGGCTGCCGATCCGGGAACTGGTCCCGCACGAGGTTCACGCGTACATCGAGAAATACCGCTTGTATCGCACCGATACCGATTCGCAGCCGGTTTCGGCCGAGGAGGAGTAATTGGACGCAGACACCCTCAGCACGATCGCCTTGGCCGCCCGCGCCGCCACCGACAAGAAGGCCTTCGACCTGGTCGGTCTCGACGTCGGCGAGCTGACCTCGTACACCGACGGTTTTCTCTTGTGCTCGGCGGCGAGCGACCGCCAGGTCGGTGCGATCGTCGACGAGATCGGCCGGCGACTCAAGCGGGCCGGTGTCACAACGCTCCACACCGAGGGTGCGAAGCGCAGCGATTGGGTGCTGCTCGACCTCGGCGACGTGGTCATCCACGTCTTCACCGAGGAACAGCGCGCTTTCTACGGGCTCGACAATCTGTGGCGCGATGCTCCGAGGCTCGAAGAGGCGACGCTCGGCCTCGATCCGCCGAACGGGTCGGCCGCATCGTGAAGGTCCGCGTCGTGTGGTTCGGCCGGCCGGGCTCAGACCGCAACGCCGACCGCCAGGCCGAGATCTACCGTCGCCGGGTCGACCACCACTGGCTGGCAGAGGACCGGCCGCTGCGGCCGGTCGCCGGCGGCCGCGGCGCCGATCCGCACCGGGTGCTGCGCGAGGAGGCGCGGATCGTCGAACGGGCCCTCGAGGAGAATCGCCGCTTCGTCGCGCTGGACGAGGCCGGCCGGCAGCTGACCAGCGAGGGCTTCGCCCGGTGGCTCGCGGACCATGAGGAGCGGTCGGTGCCCGGCCTCGACTTCGTCATCGGCAGCGACCTCGGGCTCGACGCCGGCCTGCGGGCCCGGGCCGACCTGGTGCTGTCGGTGAGCGCCATGACCCTGCCCCACCAGTTGGCGCGGATCATCCTATGGGAGCAGCTGTTTCGAGCCACCCACATCGTCACAGGTGGTGGATATCACCGGCCCAAAGTACAATAGGCTACCGGCAGCCGCCCGGCTCCGTTGGAGGCAACCGATATGAACCGGAAACAGCTGGACACCTACCGCACGCTGCTGGAGGATAAGCGGATCCGGCTGCTCGCTCGCGTCAAGGCGGCCCGAGCCAAGGAGCAGGAGGGCAGTCCCGAGGACGCTCCGGATCTGGGCGACCGCGCGCTGTCCACCATGACCCGTGATCTCACCTATCGTCTGACCGCCGGGGAGCGCGATCTCCTGCGCCGGATCGACGAAGCGCTGGATCGCATCGACGCCGGCAGCTACGGCGAGTGTCTGAACTGCGGCAAGAAGGTCCAACCGGCGCGTCTTGACGCCGTGCCGTGGGCGCGCCACTGCATCGACTGTCAGGAGCTCCAGGATCTCGGCCAGCTCTGACGTCCGGCCGTGACCATGGCGCGAATTCGCCTCATCGCCGCCAGCGACGACTTCCTTCTGGAGCAGCGGATGACCGCCGCCGTCGACGAGGTGTGTCGCGAGTTCGGCAACGTCGAGCCGGAGATCCTGCCCGACGACACCAGCCCCGAAAAGGTCGCCACCGAGCTGGTGTCGCCGTCGCTGTTCGCTGCCGAGCGAGTGCTGGTGGTGGCAGACGCACGGCGCTGGTTCGGTGCGCCGCGGCCTGCCGGCGCCCCGGCCGATAACAACGAGGCGCCCGACTGCCGGCCCCTGGTCGAGGTGCTGAGCTCGGGCGTGCCCGACGGCGTCGGCCTGGTCATGGGAGCGTGGTGCGGCCGCCGGCCCGGCGGCGCCCTGGTCGACGCGTTCGGCACGGCGGGAACGTTCGATTGGGTGGCGCTGCCACCGCCGCCCAAACCCTGGGAGGACACGCTGCTTTCCCGGGAGCAGGAGCAGCTGCTCGGGGCGTTGCTCGAACGGGCGGCGGCCGGCGTCACCTTCGGTCCCGGCGCCCGGCGGCTGCTCCTGGAACGGCTCGGTTTCGCGCCCCGGCTGCTTGTTCAGGAGGTCCGCAAGCTGGCCGGCGCCGCCGGCAACGGCGCCGTTGACGAGGCGCTGGTTCGCAGCCTCACCTTTCCCCGCGAGCGCTCTCTCGAGGTTGTCCGAGACGCGGTGATCGAGCGTCGACCGGGTCCGCTGATGGATCTCATCGCCGCCGCGGCGGCCGGCGCGCCGGTCAACGACTGGCAGGGCCGGAGGGTCGACGGTCAGGGCGTATCGGTCATCGTGCACAGCCAGGTGAGCCGTCTTTTGCTCCAGATGCTGTACCTGCGTCGACTGGTCGCCGGCCTCGGCGGGACGGACGAGATGACGCCGGAGCGAACCGCCGCCAAAGGCTGGTATGCGAGACGGTTCAAGAGCAAGCTGGCCCCCGGCCTGCTCGCCGCGCTCGCCGACGACGCGCCGTCGCCGCTGGTCCCGTCGAGCAAACGGCCGCCGAGCCCGTTCACGCTCGGTGCGGTGTTTGCCGGCGCCGGCCGGTATAGCGACGACGAGCTCGCCGCGGCGGTGGTCGAAGCCGCCGAGGTCGAGGCTCGGATCCGCAGCAAGGAGTACGCCCTGGAGGCGCTGACGGTTTGGCTCGCGCGGTTCGTCGCATCGGCGTGATGAGAAGGGCGGCGCGTTCGCGCTACACTGGGGCGTCATGACGAAGCCGAATCGGGTCTGGGTGATCGACGACGAGCCGACGATCCGGGAGCTTCTGACGGTCATCGTCGAGTCGGCCGGCTGCCAGGTGGAAACTTTCGCCGGCGGCGCAGAGGTACTAGCCTGTGCCGACCCTCCGCCCAGCGCGGTCCTGCTCGACCTCATGATGCCCGAGGTCGACGGCGTGGCGGTGATCAAGGAGCTGAAACGGCGCCACCCGACGCTGCCGGTGATCATTCTGACCGCGGTCAACGACGTCAGCCGCGCGGTCGAGCTGACCAAGCTCGGCGCCTACGACTACCTGGTCAAACCAATCGACCAGGAGCGGCTTCGGACGACCCTCGACCGGGCGCTGTCCCACGGCAGCCTCAGCGACGAGGTCGTGCGACTCAAGTCTGAGCTCGGCACCCGCTACGACCTCGCCAACATCGTCGGCTCCTCGGCCGCCATGCGCCGGGTGTACGACCAGATCCGCAAGGTCCACAGCTCGGACATCACGGTTTTCGTCTCGGGTGAGAGCGGCACCGGCAAGGAGCTCGTCGCAAAGGCGATCCACTACGGTTCGCTGCGCTCCGATGCGCCGTTCATCGACGTCAACTGCGCCGCTATTCCCGAGGGCCTGCAGGAGTCCGAACTGTTCGGCCACGAGAAGGGCGCGTTCACCGGAGCGGTGTCGACCCACCCGGGCAAGTTCGAGCAGGCGGCGGGCGGCACGATCTTCCTCGACGAGATCGGCGAGATGTCGGCATCGGCCCAGGCCAGACTGCTGCGGGTGCTCCAGGAGCGCCGGCTGCAGCGGGTCGGCGGCACCGCGACGATCGACCTCGACGTCCGGGTGATCTCGGCGTCCAACCGCGATCTCGAGTCGATGACCACCGACGGCGGCTTCCGTCAGGACCTGTACTACCGGCTGGTGGTCTTTCCCATCGAGCTCCCACCGTTGCGCGCCCGTCGCGAGGACGTGCCGCTGCTCGTCGACCACTTCATCGCCAAGCACGCTCGCGACGCCGGCAAGCGGATTCGAAGCGTCGATCCCGAGGCCATGGCGGCGCTCGCGGCCTATGACTGGCCGGGCAACGTCCGCGAGCTCGAGAACGTGATCCACCGGACGCTTCTGGTCGCCGATGGCCCCGCGCTCCTGCTCAGGGACCTGCCGGCCGGACTGTCGTCGGCGCCGGGTCGGGACCGCCGTGGACCGGTCGGCGAGGACGGCGGCGACCTGAGCCTGGAGCAGCTCGAGAGACTCGCCATCGAGCGCGCGCTTGAGAGCCACGACGGCAATCTGTCCGACGTCGCACGCCAGCTCGGCATCGGCCGTTCGACGCTGTACCGCAAGCTCGAGCAGTATGGCCTTCGCGACAAGAGGGGCGACTGACGGCCGGCCGGACTACAGGACGTCGTCCCAGCCGCGATCGCGGATCGCCGCGACGACCTCCTTGACGCGCTGGGCCTCGGCCTTGGGAACCACGAGCACGGCATCCGGCGTTGCGACCACGACCAGGTCGCGGATCCCCAATGCGGCGAGGAGGGTGTTGTCACCGATCAGGATGCTGCCCTCGGAGTCGATGGTGACGACCCGCCCGCGCCCGGCGTTGCCGTGCTCGTCGGCGGCGACGACATCCGCCACCGCCGGCCACGACCCGACGTCGGACCACCCGAAGTCGACGGGAACAACCCAGCGCTCGCGGGCCCCCTCCATGATCCCGAAGTCGACCGAGGTCCGCGGCAGCCGGGGGTAGGTCTGGTCCAGCGTCGTCCGCTCCCCGACGGTGCCGAGGCTGTCGCCGATGACGTCGATGCCGTCGGCGAGCATCGGGATCTGGCGGCGGACCTCGGCGAGGAGATCGGCCGCGCGCCAGGCGAACATCCCGGAGTTCCAGAGGAATCCGCCACGGTCCAGATAGTCCTGTGCGGTGGCGCGGTCGGGCTTCTCGACGAAGCGGCTCAGCCGGTGGACCGGCCAGCCGCGTGCGGCGCCGAGCTCCGGGCCGACCTCGAGGTAGCCGAAGCCGGTCTCGGCCCGTGTCGGCTCGATGCCGAAGGTCAGAAGGCCGCCGTGTTCGGCGACCCAGGAAGCGCCGGCCGCCATCGCCGAGCAAAACCGCGTCTCGTCGGTGATGGCGTGGTCGGCGGGAAACGCCAGACAGTGGGCCTCCGGGTCGTGGTGGAGGGCCACTCGGGCGGCGTAGGCGACGCAGGCGGCGGTGTCGCGGCCGGTGGGCTCAGCCAACACGTGACCCGGGTCGAGATCGTCGAGCAGGGCGCGTGTCGTCGCCACCGTGGCGGCGACGGTCACCACCCAGACCCGGTCGAGCGGTACCAGAGGGAGAACGCGGTCGAGGGTGGCCCTGAGCAGCTCCCGATCCGATGTCAGGGGCAGCAGCTGCTTGGGCCGATGGCGTCGCGAGGCCGGCCAGAACCGCGTTCCCGACCCCCCGGCCATGATCACGACATGCAGCATGGCGGACAGTGTAGCCGGTCCCCCGCACCGCAGTCGCGGTCTGTGTCGGCGGCTCGGCGTTCGGGGGCGATCCGGGGTCGTCAGCCGAGCAGCGTGAGCAGCTCGTCGAGGTGGGCAATCCGGCGATACCCGTTGGCGGCGAACCGGCCGGTCCGATCGATCAAAACCGGCGTGATCCCGGCCGCCTGGGCGCCCTGGTAGTCCTCGCGCGGCGAGTCTCCGACGTGGATGGTCTCGCTCGCGCCGACCTCGAGACGTGCGAGGGTGCGCTCGAAGATCGCCGCCGCCGGTTTCTCCACTTTCTCCAGGGACGACACCGTGATCTGGTCGAAGAACCCGGTCAGCTGGAGCGCCTCGAGAATGTGCGGCAGCCGCCGGTCCCAGTTCGAGATCACGGCGAGCCGCAGACCGCGGTCACGGACCGAGGCCAGGGTGGTGCGGGTCTCGTCGAAGACCTGCCAGACCTCGGGTCCGGCAAACGTCCGGTACAGGTCGTCGAGAAGTGCCCGCCAGTCGGCGTCGTGATCGAGGCGCGCCAGGACCTCGCGCAAGAACGCGCCCCACCACTCTCGCTCGCCGCCCGGATGGGCGGTGTAGCGGTCGATCCCGGGCGGAGTGCGCTCCTGGAGCTCGGCCCAGGCGTCGGCGAACACCGGCGCCACCTGGTCGACGGTCACGTGCCGGCCATGCCGACTGAGCGCGGCCGAGTAGATCTCGGCCGGGCTGGGATCGCAGTACAGCAGGGTGTTGCCGACGTCGAAGGTCACTGCTGAGAAGGTGGTCATGGGGGGATGGTAGCAGCCAGCGGCGAGCAGCGAGCGGCAGCGATCGGCGTCAGAGACAGGACCAGATGGGATCCGGCTCTGCGATACTGTCCTGGTGCGCATGACGACCCGAACCCGCGGCGCCCGCGCCGATGCGATCCGGGCGACCCGGTGGCTGGTCGCGGCGTTCGTGGTCTGCGGTGCGGTGACCGACGTCTGGCCGGGCGAGATCGAGCGGCGAATTCGTGATCACGTCGACCGGGCGGCGATCGGTGGGGTGGCGCCGGACGACTTCCACGACCTTGTGTTCGCGTTCTTCTGGCGCGACACGGCGGCCGACGCGTCTCTCGTCGAGCGCGGTCTCGACCGGCTCGCCGGCCAGCAGCGGGTCGACCCCCTGATGGCAGACGAGCTGCGAGCCATGCGCGCCCGGCTGGCGGCGGAGACCGGCCGCCCGGCGGCGGCGCGGGAGCTGTTCCGGTCGATGGGCGGGCTGTCGCGGTGGTGGGTTCAGGGCCCGGTGACCATCGAGGAGCTCGCCGACTTCAACCGGCTGGCGCAGCTGCCGGCGACCGACGAATGGCGTCCGGTGCCCGGAACCGACCCCATGGGGTGGGTGCGGATCGCCGGTCTCGCCTGGCCGGCCCAGCGCCAGATGGTCTTCCTCGCGACCACCGTGGTCGCGGACCGTGTCCGGCCGGTGGCGATTCGGCTCGGCGCTGCCCAGGCGGCGCGGGTTTGGCTCAACGGCCGCGAGGTGGTGACCAGTCCGCGACCGCTGGAGCGCGCCGACGACCAGGTGTCGGCCGGAGGCTGGCTGCGCGAGGGTCCCAACACCGTGGTCGTGGCGGTGGCCAGCGAGAACGACGACTGGTGGCTTCGCCTTCGGCTGACCTCACCCGACGGATCGGCGCTTGACGGGGTCCGGGAGACTGCCGAACGGCCCATCGAGCGTGACGACGAGCGCCGGCTGCCGCCCGCGGTCCGAGACCTCGAAACCGAGATCCGCGGCGCCGTCCGGTCGGGTAGCGGCGACGCGACGGTCGCCCTCGCGGCCTATCTCGTGTTCAAGCGGCCGCAAGCGATCGGGGCCGGAGAGGCCCGGACAGCGTGCCGGGACGCCCGCGACCATGCACCGGCCGAGGCCCGGCTGCTCGAGTGGCTGATGACCACCGACCCGACGGTCGGCCACGAGCTGCTGCGCGATGCGGTCGCCGCCGACCCGGAGCTGACCTGGGCGCGTCTGGAGCTCGCGGCCTGGTACGGCGAGCGCGGGCTGTACGACGAGGCCGCGGCGGTCCTCGAGCCGGCCCTCGGCGAGCCCGCTGCGCGGGCGGTCGCCCTCGACATCGATTCCGAGCTGTGGGGGGTCGTGCTGCTGCCCGAGCTCGTCGAGCTCGCCTGGCGCCACCCGGCCTGCGAAGCGGTGGCGGTCGCGGCTGCTCACCGCGCCCTCGACGCCCGCCGGTGGAAGCCTGCGGCCGAGATCATCGACGGGCTGTCGGCGGCGCTCCCGAACTCTCAGTCGGTGGTCGAGCTTCGCGAGCGGCTCGCCGAAACATGCGGCGACGGCGCCGCGCTCATCGAGCTCTTCACCAAGGGCCTTGCGGTCGACCCGAACGACACCCGGCTGCGGCTGCGGCTGGTCCGGCTGGTGAGCGGCCTTGGCGACTCCGAGCGCGCGCGTCGCCTGCTCGCCGACGGCCTCGCGCGGTCGCCGTCCGATGTCGGGTTGCTGATCGAGCTCGCCCGGGTCGAGCACGCCGTCGGCGCGGATGCCCGGGCCCTGGAGCTGAGTCGGCAGGTACTCACCGTCCGGCCGCAGGATCAACGGGCGCGGCGCCTGGTCGAGCTGCTCGCCGGCGAAACCGAGGATCTCGGCTGGCTGCGGACGGTGGACGAGCTCTGGCGCATGGCCGATGAGGCGCCCGCGGGTGACCCCGCGGTCGCCCTGATCGACCGGATCTCGGTCCACTTCCTGCCGTCGGAGCTCACCGAGGAAAGGGTCCAGCAGGTCTTCTTGATCACCGCGGCCGAGCGCGCCGATGGCTACCGCCGTCACTCCCTGCCCCACGTTCCCGAGAGCCAGAGACTGCGGGTGCTGCGCGCCCGGGTGCTGCGTCGCGACGGGTCCGAGCTGAGCGCCAGGCAGGCCGATACGCCGCGCCTGGCCGAGCCGGAGTTCAACCTGTACTACGACACCCGGTTGCGGGTTCTCGACTTTCCCGAGCTCGCCGACGGCGACCTGGTGGAGATCGCCTACGTCAGAACCGAGACCATCGAGTCCAATGAGACCGGACCTTACAAGGGCGGTCTCCTCGGTTTTCACCGTTCGGTGCCGACCCTGCGCGCAGAGATCGCGCTGATCGGTGCGGAGGCGTCGCTGCCGAGCTGGGAGCTGGTCAACCTCGAAGGCGAGCCGCGACGGCGGGTCACAGGGAGCGGCGAGGTGGCGCTGGAGTGGTCGTGGCAGCATCTGAATCCGGTGCCGCGCGACATTCCCCCGGCGCCACCGGCCGCCACCGGACGGTTCATGAGTTACTCCAACCACCCGGGTTGGGGCGAGCTCGCCGGCTGGTACGCCCGGCACGTCGCACCTAGGGTGCGGGCGTCGCGCCAGGTCGAGGAGCTCGCCCGCCGGCTGACCGCGGATGTCGATGACCGGCTCGAGCGGATCGACCGGATCTACACCTACGTGACCAACGAGATCCGCTATGTCGGGCTCGAGTTCGGTGAGCACCGCTTCCGCCCGTTCTCGGCCGACTGGGTTCTCACCCACGGGATCGGCGACTGCAAGGACACCGCCGCACTGCTGGTCGCGCTGTACGAGGCGGTGGGCATCCCGGCGCGAATGGTCATGGTGCGCACGGCCGACCTCGGCCCGCTGATCGGCGAGATGGCCCTGCTCGAGAGCTTCAACCACGCCATCGCCTACCTGCCGAAGGACGATCTCTGGCTCGACGGCACCGCAGCGGGCCATGCCATGCTGCCGCCGCCGACCATGGACCAGGGCGCGGCAGTGTTGGTGGTCGACGGCCGGGGCTCGCGGCCACGGACCACTCCGATGACCGGCGGCGGTCTGCAACGCACCGACGTCGTTCTCGGTTCGGCTCGGGACGGCCTGGTGCCGGTGGAGATCCGCGTCGAGGACACCGGCGAGGCCGCGAGCCGGCGACGCGCGCGCTTCGCCGGCAGCAAGGACGTCCGAACCCTGGCATCCTGGCTGCAGGGCTGGTTTCCCGGCGCCGAGCTGACCGCAACACCGCGGCTGCGTCTGATCCCGTCACGCGACCCGGCCGTCGTCGAGCTCGAGGCGGTGGTTCCGCGCAGCTCGCTTGCGGCCGGCGGCGGCATTCCGACCTACCCCGGCGGCTTCGACTGGGCGACCCGGGTGGCGCCCAGCGGGGACCGGTCCGGGCCGCTCATGGTCGCGATGCGGCCCGACCTGGAGTGGACCCTCCAGGTCGACCTCGGCCGTCCTGCCGGTCGGCTGCCCGACGCCGTGGCGATCATGGGGGAGCACGGATCGGTCTCCCTCGAGTTCGCCGCCACCGATGCCGGCTACCGGGTCCACGGTTTCGTTCACCTCGAGCCCGGCATGGTGGCGGCCGAACGCGTGCCCGAGCTCAGGCAGTTCCTGCTCGAGGTTGAACGGCTTCTCGAGCGGCCGCTGGAGATTCCGTGATCAGAGACTTCCGTCCCGGACTGGTCGCGGCGAGCGCTGCCGCGGTGCTCCTCGTCGCCCTGCCGGCGGCTTCCGGCTGGTGGCAGGTACACGAGGCCGACGCGAACTTCGACCTGCCGGGCGCCCGCAGCGCCGCGTTGGACGCGGTGGCCGCCGGCCCCGCGAGCGCCGACGCGGTGGCGGCAGCGAGCTGGTGGCTGAGCCACCTGCCCAACCTGCCCGACCCCGAGGAGATCCTGACCGCCACCGGCGAATTCCGCGACCCCGAGCTCGGGTTCCTGCTCGCCGCTGTCGAGTCGGCGCTCAACGGCCGCCCGCCGGCGGGCGTTCTCGCGCCGGCCGAGCTCGCCGGGCCGTTCGGCGTCTTCGACACTCTCGATCTCGAGCGCGGCGCGGTGCCTTCCGATGACGAGCTGCCGCCGCCGGGCACTCGCTTCAGCGAGCCGTGGCGTCCCGTACGCTATACCGTGACCACAGCCGACGGCGTCGTCACACCGCCGAGCGTGCTGACTCCGCGAGGCGTGTTCACGGTGCTCTGGACGGCGGCCCTCGATCGGCCGGTCGACGGCTGGCTGGCCGTCGAGGCGGTGGGCAGCTACGACCTCACGATCGACGGCCGCCCGGTGGCCCGGCAGTGGATGTGCGGCCGGGTCGACCCCGAGCTGTCCTGGTATCGACTCCGACTGGCGCCGGGTCGGCACCGAATCCGGGTCGACCTGTCCGCCCACGGCAGGCCCGAGGTACGGGCCAGCGTGTTCGACACAACCGGTCGTCCGGTGACTGTCGAGATGATCTCAGGCGCCGACGGCGGCCCGTGGGCGGCCTCCGAGGCCGACCCGCAGGAGCCGCCAGCCGCCGCCGATCTGCTGGCAGGCATCGACGACGCCTCCGACTTCAGACGGGCGCTGCTCGCTGCGGCCGTCGCCGAACGCCGGCGCGACGGCAGTCGCTGGCGCCGAGCCGTCGAGCGCGCCGTCGCCCTGGCGCCGGACGACCCCTGGCCGCAGCTCGCTCTGGCGTGGTACTGGCTGACGGCGCCCACCGGCCACGATCATGAAACCGTTCGACGGCACATTCGCGACGCTCTGCGCGGCGCCGCCGAGCTTCCGATCGCGATGCACCTCGAGCGCGCCCTCGCCCTGCGCGAACGTCGCGACGAGGACGGCGACCGGCTGCTCGAAAAATTGGCGGCGAGCCACGGCGACGACGTTCGGGTGCTCAAGCCGTGGATCCTCGAAGCGCTCGCCCGCGGCTGGGTGAGGGAGGCTGAGGAGGGTCTGCAGCAGCTGCGCTCCCGGCTGCCGGGCTCGCGCAGCGCCGCCGAGCTCGAGCTCGAGGTTCTGGCCGGTCTCGAACGATGGCAGGAGCGACGGCAGCTGCTGCGTGCTTTCGCTGCAGACGAGCCGGTCGATCTCGCCCTGGTGTCAACGCTCGCTGACGGCTGTCTGGTGGACGACGCGGTGTCGACGGTCCAGGCGCTGCGCCGGCGCGTCGTCGATCCCGACGTCGATGTCGAGCTGGTCCGCCTGCTGCTTGCTGCCGGCGACACCGCGGCTGCGGCTGCCGAGCTCGCCTCCCTGCGCCGGCGGTGGGGCGATGTCCGGCTCGCCGACCAGCTCGCTCTGGCCGTCACGGCGGACGATCCGGAAGCGGCCGCCCGCACCCTCGATGCCGTGCTCGAGCGGGCCCCGTCGGCGCTCGACCTACTGAGCCTGGCGTGGCGCCTCGGCGAGCCCGCGTTCTTCGAGCCTTACCGGCTGGCCATGGACGAGGTGCGCGCCCGGACCGAGGTCGGTCGCGAAGGGGTCGACGCGGTGCTGGTGCTCGACCAGGCGGTGGAGCGGGTCTTCGCCGACGGGTCGAGCCTGTACTACTACCACGGCGTGACCCACGCTCTGACTCCGGTCGGCGCCGGCCAGGCGTCACGGCTCCAGCAGCTGCCGAACTCGTACCGCCTCAGGGTGCGGGTTCACAAGCCGGACGGCGCGGTCGACGTGCCGGCCGTGATCGATTCGTCGGGCGGTCCCATCGAGCTCGAGGGCGTCAAGCCCGGCGACTACGTGGAGGAGGAGTACGTGGCCCGGGTGGCGCCAACCGGCGCGTCCCAGCGCGGGCACCTGCCGCCCTACATCTACCGCTTCGCCGACGCCGAACGGGCCTTCGGGCTGTCCGAGTACCTGCTGCTGGTGCCCCCCGACATCGAGCTCCTCGTCGAGGGCAACTTCGACGGCGTCGAGCGAACCGAGTGGACGGTGGACGGTCTACGCGCCATCCGCTGGCGCGCCGAGTCGGTGCCGCCGATCTCCGAGGAGCGCTTCGCGCCGCCGACCAGCGAGCTGCTGCCGTGGGTCAGCTACGGCTTCGGCGTGACCTGGCAGGATGTCGGCGACGCCCTGCGCGACCGGTTGCTGCTGCTGCTCCAGACAACCCCCGAGCTGGAGGCCTGGGCACAGCCTCTGCTGGCGGTCGATGAGGACGAGCTCGCGGTCCGGCGTCTGGTCGACGAGCTCGTCGACAAGGTCGAGGCGGGACGAGAGGGACTCGATTTCTCGAGCTTCGCCGGCGAGAGCTTCTCGCGCCGACGGGGCAACCGTCTCGGGATCGTTGCCGCGGTTCTGCTCGCCGACGGCTGGCAGGTCGATCTGGTCATGAGCCGGACCCGGCCCTACGCCGGCACCCACCTGCTGGTGCCGACCTTCGATTCCTTCATGCTGCCGGTGCTGCGGGTCGCTCGAGGCGACCGCGAGATCTGGATCGATCTCGAGGAGGGGCGCCGCGGCGTCGACCGCATCGGCCCCATGCTCCAGGGCAGCGACGGCCTGGTGGTGCCGCTGAGCCGGGCTCAAACACCGGTCAGCCTGCTTGAAGAGCTGCCGACCTTCGCCAATCCGGACCTCGAGGAGCGGGTCACGGTTCGGGCCGCCGTCGATGTCTCCGGCAGCGGCCGGGTCACGGTCGAGCTGCCGATTCGCGGTGTCCAGGCCGAGCGGGTCCTCGAGCAGGTTCGCAGCGTTCCGACCGACCGGCTGCCGATGCTGTATCAGCAGATGGCCGCCAACTTCGTGCCGACGGCGTTCGACGTCGAAGGCCGACTCGACAAGGACGCCACCGAGGTCCGCCTCACTCTCGACATGCGCGCCACTGATCTGTGCCAGCCCGACGACGCCACCCTGGTCTGCCGGGCGCTGATCTTCGCCAAGCCGCTGGCGCCGGCTCTCGCGGCGCTTCCTACGCGTCGATATCCGTTGATCATGCCGGTGCCGGTCATCCAGACCTCGGTGCTCACCGTCGAGCCGCCGCCGGGCTGGACCCTCGCCCGCACGCCGCGCAAGATCGAGACCCGCTGGGGATCTCTGATCGAGACCCTCGATCGCGACGACCGGCGGGTGACCTCTGAGATCCGGCTCGAGCTGCCGGTCCAGACCGTGGCGCCGGAGGACTACCCGGAGTTCGCCCGGTTCTGCCACGCGGTCGACGAGCTCGTTTTTCGACCGCCCGTTCTGACCCGGGAGAACGGCCGGTGACCCCGGTGATCGGGACCGTGATCGCGGTCCACGGTCCATTGGTCCGGGTTCAGGTCGGCGACCGCACCATGGTGATGGCGTCGCGTCGGCGGCTCGACTGGGAGGGCGGCGCTCCGCGCTCGCCACGACTGGTGGTCGGCGATCGGGTTCGGGCCGAGGTCGACGGCGAGGAAGGGGTCGTGGTCGGAGTGCTGGCGCGGGTCAACGCGCTGCACCGGGCAGCGCCCCACAGCGGTCGGCCGCAGCTCATCGCCGCCAACATCGACCAGGCTCTGCTGGTTTTCGCCGCCCGGCGGCCCGATCCCAAACGCGGCCTGCTCGACCGCTTTCTGGTCGGCTGCCACGTCGACGGCATCCGCGCTGTGATCGTCGTCAACAAGGTCGACCTCGGGACGGACGAGATCGAGAAATGGCTGTCGGTCTACGAACGGGTCGGGTACGAGATCCTGCGGGTGTCGGCGAGGACCGGCTGGGGTCTCGGCCGAGTCCGGCGTCGGCTGGTCGACCGGACGACCCTGTTCTGCGGACCCTCCGGCGCCGGCAAATCGTCGCTGCTCAATGCGGTCTATCCCGGGTTTCGGCTCAGGGTCGGCTCGATCTCCGAAACCACCGGCAAGGGCCGGCACACCACGACTCGGGCCGAGCTGATGCCGCTGCCGTACGGCGGCTTCGTCGTCGACACTCCGGGGCTCAAGGAGTTCGGCGTCCAGGACGTCGATCCGGAGGTCCTGATCGCCGCGTTCCCCGAGATCGCCGCTGGAGCCGACGGCTGCCGATTCGGGGATTGCCGGCATCTCACCGAGCCCGACTGTGCGGTCCGGGACGCGGTCGAGACCGGCGATGTCGACCCCGAACGCTTCGCCAGCTTCCTCAAGCTCCGCGACGAAACCTAGTTTTCAGTTTCAGTTTTGAGTTTGTAGTTTTCATCGCAGAGTGATTCCATGGCATTGGAAACCGTGTGCGATGGAACTCAAAACCGAACACTCAAAACTCGTCATGGGGCTTTGTACGGCGCCGCGAGAAAGCAGCCGACATAACCCGTGCGCCGGCGCAGCGGTCCGACCGGGATCGTCGTGCCGCCGTCGGTCCGGTGGACCCCCCGATACAGTCGCTCGAGCTCGAACCGGTTGCGGAACAGCCAGGTCTCGAGCGGCTCGTCGGCGCTCGCGGCCGGAATCTGCATCGGCATGTGGACCGCTTGAAGCAGGACATCGTCGCTCGCCCGGTGGTGGCCGAAGACCCACCGCCGGGTGTCGTCGGCGTCCAGGTAGGTGAGCACCACGAGGTCCTCGTCGACGGCATCCGGCGCGCCGTCGACGACGGAATCGGTCGGCCTGCCGCCGCTCTGCTGAAGGCGGCGCAGCGCCTCGACCACCGGCAACGCGTCGTCGAGCGCGACAGCGTCGTCAGGCGGCGCGCTCCACACCGTCGCCTCGACCAGCGGGACCGGATCGAGCCCCTTGAGCCGCGCGACGCCGAGGGCCCGCAGTCCGACCTGCCAGCCGCCGGCGCGGGCCGGGTCGACGGGCAGCAGCAACCAGTGAACGCCGTGCTCGGAGACCCGAGCGAGAGAGCTGCGATCGACCTCCGCCTCGAGGCGCTCGACGAACTCCATGGTCAGCACGATGCCCTCGTTGACAAGCTCGCCGCGCTCATCGAGTGACGCGGTGTACCGGCGTTCGGCGGACGCCTTCACGGCCTGTCGCGCCGTGGCGATCGGGGCGAGGAAGCGGTCGACCTCGCCGGCATCATAGCCGGAGTGGATGAGGAACTCGGCGATCTCGGCGACCTCCCGAGAGCTCTTGCCGGTGGTCAGGCGGGCGAGCTCGACGATGCCGTGACCGAAGAACTCGTAGCGGCGAATCTCGCGGTCGCTGCCGAGCATGGGCAACAGACGGTACACCGAGTGATTGAGGGCGATCCGGATGCCCTGGTCGAAGGGAAACCCGCTCTGCCGCAGTCGGTCGTACGCCTGCTGGATCTCGCACGCAGCTGCGAGAGTCCGAAGCGCTCGGCGGGACGAGTAGAAGGCGCCGTCGCCGAGAAACTTCTCGAAGATCAGCCGATGGTCGCGCCGGATCTCTTCGAGCCGATTCTGGAATACGTACATGAACTGGAGCGCCTTCTCCTCGGCCCGGCGGCCCCGCCTGCGGACGTCCTCCAGGATCGACGTGAAGTTGCTCAGGTCGTACACCAGACCGAATCTTCGAACCGAGTTGTCGACCACACCGGGCGAGGTGAAGTCGAAGGGCCGAGTGGTCGGCGCCACCGGGCGGCGGGCGGTCGGCTCGGCGAGCACAACCTGGTTGTCGCGCCGGGACATGATGACGATCCGGCGCCGCAGAGCGGCGAGCAGCTCGAATCGTTTGACGGTCATCCCGAAATCGCCCAGGACCTTGGCATGGGAACGATTGAGACCGACGGCGTCAAGCAGGTCGGCGCGGTCCAGAGCGGACAGCAGCCGGGGTTCGAGCATGGTCCACGGAGAGGTCAGGTCGAGGTCGATTCCGGCTGCGGTGGTGAGCAGTCGGCCGACCGAGGCCTGGCGGGAGAACAGCTGGCCGAGGCGCGACACGGCGCGATCGGTGATCGCGTCGAAGGTCGCGAGGTCGAGCTTGAAACGGTCCTGCAGGTAGCCGTTGAGCGACAGCATGTCGGTCGACGGCCGGGTCTCGGTGAGCAGCAGGTTGTCCGAGCACACGACGCCGAGCAGGGGGGTGACTCTCGAGGTCAGGCGGACCTGGGCGAGGCCGCGCAGGCGGTCGGTGGCGCGGTGCGCGGCGCGCTGGATCAAACCGCCCACCGCGCCGGCCACGGTCTGGCGGTGGCGCTCGCAGCCGGCGCCGTCGGCCAGCCGGTCGGCGAGCCGGACCAGCTTCGGGACCCGGCCGGTGGAACGCACGACGAAGGCCGACAGGTACAGGAGAAAGACCTCGGCCATGCCGCGCCCGTAGTCGTTCATGAAGGCATTTTCGAGAATCACCGACAGCGAGCGGTAGATCCGGTCGCGCTCCTCGACGACGGCGCGCTTGTCGATCGGCTGGCCGAGCTCGCCGGCGATTCGGTAGTCGATCTCGGCCGCGACCAACCCGTCGAGCTGACGCTCGAGCTGCGCGATCCCGTCCGACCGCAGAACCGGGTAGCCGTGGGTCACGATGTGCTCCTCGTCGTGACCGAAGATCGGGTACGGCGGCGGCAGACAGGAGGCGAGACTGGGGAACAGGTCGCGCCAGCCGCCGGCGATCTCGTCCGGGGTCAGCGCCACCGGATGGCGCAGCTCCTCGGCAAGCACGAGCCGGAACAGGCCTGCGTTCGGGGTCGTCTCCACCCGTCGATTCTACCCCGCATCGCCGCTTCAGGACGGGAGATTGTGTTGTGTGAAAGCGGTGGGATAATAGACTCGATGCAACAGGAAGAACTTGCCCGGGCGATTGCCGAGAGCCCTTTTTTCAAGGCCATGGTGTCCGATGTCCGGGCGTCGTTGGCGGACCACGGTCGGATCGTGGTCCACGGCAACGACGAGACGTTGTTTCGGCCGAAGCAGCCGGCCTCGGCGCTGTACATGGTCCTCGAGGGAGTGGTCGAGATCAGCCGTGAGATCGAAGAGGGCGAGGGACCCAAGCCGGTTGCCTATCTGGGCCCGGGCGCGGTGCTCGGCGAGAGCAAGGTCATCACCGGTACTGCGCTCAAGAGCAAGGCGCGGTTTCCCGAGGGCGGCTCGACGGTCCAGTGGTCGCGACCGCTGGTGCTTCGGATGGTCTACGACTCGCGCGACTTCGCGCTGCATTACCTGCAGAACATGGCGCGCCGGCTCGAGGGCACGTTCGCGAGCCTCGACTCGCGCGGCAGCAGCAACCTCGGTGGCATGCTCGACCACTTCGACCTGCCGACGATTCTTCAGACGGTGGTCGAGTCCGGAGCGAACGGGGTGGTTGAGATCCGTGACGCCGAAAGCGACACCTTCGGCGCCGTGTACACCAGAAACCGGCGGGTCGGTCCGATCCTGTGCGGCACCCTGTCCGGCGAGGAGGCGTTCATCGAGATCCTGGTATCGCCGCCGAACAGCGGGACCTTCCGGTTTTCGAGCATCTCGACCCGGGAAGCGACCGAGGAGTCATACCCGCTGCAGCCGCTGCTCTTCGAGGCGGTTCGGGTCAAGGACGAGTTCGTACGTTTTGCCGACGAGGTGCCGCCTGGAGCGATTCTGCGCCACACCGGACGCCAACCGGCGAGCGACAAGCTGCTGGTCGAGCGGATCCTGACCCAGGTCAAGACCCGGCCGCTCGGCTGGGGCGCGGTCGCCGACCGGCTGCCGTACAGTCGGGGGCGCGTGGCGCTCGCGGTTCGCGACCTCCTGCTGTCCGAGGTGCTCGAGACCGACGTCGTCTATCGGGTCAGCGGCACCGCCGGCTGAAACCGCACCCGGAGCGGGCAACGCCGGGCGCCGGCGCCTCGGCCACGCCTATACTGAGATCGTGCTGATACGTCGATCTCTGTTGACGGTCGTGGCCGTGGCCATGGTCCTGGCGGGCGGTTGGTCGGTCACCAAGACCGTTCGCAGCTTTTTCCGGCTCGACTTCCCGGTTCGCTGGCTTGAAAAGGCGATCGTCGTCGACGAGGTCCCGTCAGCGTCGTCGGCCGCCGCGGCCGGGCTCGTCGCCGGCGACGCCGTCGTCGCGGTGGACGGAATCCAGATCGCGGGCCTCGAGGACCCGATCTTCCTGCTCGCCGGCGGCGACGAGCACCGGCTCACCGTGCGGTCGGCCGACGGCGCGCTGCGCGAGGTGGATTTCCGACCGCCGCCGCCCGACATCGAGCCGGTCTACCTGGCTCGGTGCTCGGTCGGACTGCTGGCGCTGCTCTGCGGTCTGCTGGTGGTCTGGAAGACCGACCGGCGCGAGGCGCCGGTGCTGCTGCTCATCGCCTGCGCCTCGCTGGCGTTGGGCACGGTTCCGAACCGGATCGCAGCGCAGCGCGAGGAGCTCCAGATCCTGCACCGGGTCGCCGGCGCGACGCTGCCGTTTCTGATCGCCCGCTTTTTCCTGATGTTCCCCGAGCGCCGGATCTCGCTCTGGGTGCTCGATCTGATCACCGTGATCTCGGCGGTCGCCGGCGGATTCACCGCCGTGTCGCCGAACGCAGAGGGCTGGTGGCCGGTGTTCAGAACGCTGCTGCGGGCCGTGTTCACCACCGCGCTGGTCCTCGGGATCACGCTCAACGTGGTTCGCTGGTGGCAGGCCTCGACCAACGCGCGGATTCGGCGACAGATCGAGTGGGCCGCCCTCGGTCTGTTCGTCGGGCTCGCGCCGTGGGTGACCGTGATGTGGGCGCCGCGGCAGCTCGGTTTCGGAGTCGAACCGTTCTCCTGGATGATGGTCTTGCCGATGTCGGCGCTGCCGCTGGCGTTGGTGGCGGTCCTCATGGAGTACCGGCTGTGGGACCTCGAACCGATCGCCCGCGACGCGCTGTCGGCCACCCTGGTGCTGGTCGTCGGAGGCGTCGCCTTCGCCGGGATCAACCACCTGCTGGTCTCCTACGCGGCCGGCTACGGCGCGCTGCGGAATCTTTTCGCGTTCGCCACCGGTGTCCTGCTCGTGGTCCTGCTGCAGCCGATCCGCACCCGGGTGGGTCATTTCATCGAGCACTGGCTGTACCACGGCCGACGGCCGCCCAAGTGGCTCTTGACCCACGCGGCGCGCGACCTCGCGGAGGTCACTGATCCTCGAGAGCTGCTCACCCGGCTCGCCGCGACCCTGCGCGACGGCCTCGATTTCGACGTCGTGGCGACCTACCTGCTCGTCGGCGACGGGGTGTTCAGCCGGGTCAGCTCGGGCGAGACATTCGTTCCCGAGCAGCTGCCGGCGACCCTGGTCGATCGCCACTTTCCCGCCGCCGAGGAGCAGTCGCTGGTGGCTTCAGGCTACAGCGTGCGCCTGCCGATCGCGCGCATCGACACCGTCCACGGCCTGCTCTATCTCGGTCTGCGACGCGGTCTCTTCCCGCTCGGGAGCGAGGCCCAGGATCTGGTCGAAGCGTTTACCGCCCAGGCGGCTGTCGCACTCGAGAGCGCACGCTACCTCGATGATCTTCGCCGGCAGGCGGA
This sequence comes from uncultured Thermoanaerobaculia bacterium, assembly GCA_964641415.1. GTDB lineage: Bacteria > Acidobacteriota > Thermoanaerobaculia > Thermoanaerobaculales > Sulfomarinibacteraceae > JAHECW01. The sequence goes on from CAZXMW010000011.1 coordinate 25,869, forward strand.
GGAGTACCGGATTCTGCACGCCAACACCCAGCGCATCATCGAGTCGTCGGCGGCGGCGATCCTGGTCTGCGACGCCTCCGGCCGCATTCTCTCGGCGAACATTCGTGCCGCGGCGATTTTCGGCGTCGCAGCGACGGCGCTGATCTCCGAGCCGCTCGCCGCCCTGGTCGAGCTGCCCGAGTCGTGGCGGGACACCCTGCCGTTGCAGGCGGTCAATGCCGAGGGCCGGACCCGTGGCGAGAGTCAACGGCGCGTGGTCATGGCGGTGTCCCTGCTCGAGCTGGAGACCGGCAGCTTCAACGGGCGCGTCGTCGTGCTCCAGGACGTCACCGAGCTGCGCGAGCTCCAGGATCGGATTCGCGAGCAGGAGCGGCTGGCCGCTCTCGGTCGGCTCGCGTCGGGGCTGGCCCACGAGATCAACACGCCGTTGACCGGAATCGCGTCATTCGCCCAGCTGCTCGGCGACATGACCTCCACCGACGACCCGCGGGCGTCGCTGGTCTCCAAGCTGGTCGACCAGAGCTTTCGGGTGTCGCGGATCGTCGCCAATCTGCGCGAGGCGATCCGCGGCGGCAGTGAGAGCGTCACTGTGCTCGATGCCGCCGAGATCGCCCGAGCGGCGGCGCACGAAACCGCCCGGTCCATGTCCGCCTCGGATCGGCTCGAGCTCGACCTGGACGGTCCAGTCATGGTCGTCGCCGCCACGGGTCCGGTGGAGCTCGCGGTTGCCAACATGGTACGCAACGCCCTCGAGGCGAGCTCGGCCGGCGACCCGGTTCGGGTGGCGCTGGCCGAGCAGGGCCACTGGGCCGAGATCCGGGTCGAGGATCGTGGGCCCGGCATCCCCGACGAAGATCTGGAGAAGGTCTTCGAGCCGTTCTTCACGACCAAGAACGACCGCGGCGGAACCGGGCTGGGGCTCGCCATCACGCGTGATATGATCGCCAATCTCGGGGGTGAGGTCAGCCTTGAAAACCTCGTCGGCGGGGGCGCTCGCGCGACGATACGACTGCAACGATGGAAGGAGCCGGAAGTGTCCTCGTGATCGACGACGAGCCCGTCCTGCAGGACGTGCTCTCGACGCTGCTGCGCGGTGCCGGTTTCGAGTATCACGGGGCGACCTCGGCCGCGGACGGTCTTCGTCGGCTGCACGACGAGGAGATCGACGTCGTCTTGCTCGACCTGATGCTGCCCGATCGACCGGGCCTCGAGCTGCTGCCCGAGATCAAGGCCCACGACGCCCATCTTCCGGTCGTGGTGATCACCGCGTACTCGTCGGTCGAGTCGGCCATCGAGGCCATGCGGCTCGGCGCCTTCCACTACGTCCCCAAGCCGTTCAAGAACGAGGAGGTCCTCCACCTGGTCCGCCGGGCGGCTGAGCGGCGGAGGCTCCAGGTCGAGAACCTGCAGCTGCGCAGCCGGCTCGAGGGCATGGGCGAGATCGTCGGCACCAGCCGTCGGATGCAGGAGGTCTATGAGCTCATCCGACGGGCGGCGCCCGCCCGGTCGAACATTCTGATCACCGGAGAGTCGGGCACCGGCAAGGAGCTCGTGGCCCGGGCGGTCCACCGTTTGAGCCCGCGCCGGGGGGAGCCGTTCGTTCCGGTCCACACCAGTGCGATCCCGTCCGACCTGCTCGAGTCGACCCTGTTCGGCCACGTCAAGGGCGCCTTTACCGGCGCTGTTTCGAGCCGCAAGGGTCTGTTCGAGGCCGCACACGGGGGGACGCTCTTTCTCGACGAGGTGGGCACCGTCAGCCTCGAGACCCAGACCAAGCTGCTCCGGGTGGTCCAGGAACGCGAGATCCGCCGCGTCGGCGGTGTCGACGCCCGACCGATCGACGTTCGTCTGGTCGCTGCGACCAACGTCGACCTGTGGGCCGAGGTCCAGGAGGGCCGGCTGCGCGAGGATCTCTACTACCGGCTCAACGTGATCACCATCGATCTGCCGCCGCTGCGCGAGCGCCGTGAGGACATCCCGCTGCTGGTCGCCCACTTCCTGCAGATCTACACCGAGGAGAACGACCGCAACGTGCTCGGGTTCACGCCCGAGGCGATCGACGCGCTCGCCGAGTACTCGTGGCCGGGAAACGTCCGAGAGCTCGAGAACACGGTCGAGCGGGCGGTGGTGCTGAGTCGGGGCGAGACCATCGAGCTCGACGAGCTGCCCCAGGCGCTGCGGGCGGCCGACCTCGACGACGTCGTGCTGTCCGAGATTCCCGAGGGCGGCCTCGACTTCCGGGTCGCCGTGGCGGGCTTCCAGACCCAGCTGATCCGACAGGCCCTGCGTCAGTCGGGCGGAGTCCAGCGCCAGGCGGCGCGCCTGCTCAAGCTCAGTCCGACCACGCTCAACGAGATGGTCCACCGCTTCGGTTTGGCCGACTCGGGCGATCGGTGAAGCGGCGGTTGTAACCTTTCGTGAGGTTGCGACGTATTTTCAGGTGCATCGCAACCTCCTCCTGTTGGCGGCCCCGCACCCCCCGCGGGGCCGTCAGCGTCTTCAGGGGCCGACCCGAAGGGCTCGTGAGCTGTCTTCCACGGCCGAAGATGGATCCGCCGCAGACTTTCCTCACCCTGGGATGCTCACCTCGAAGCGAAGCGGAGAGACGCAGGCCGCGATAAGGGGCCGGCGAACGTGCTGTCAGGATCGAGGACGGCGACTCCGGGGAGAAACGGTCAGGATCGGCGCCGCGTCCGAGGATCAGGGTAGGGAGATCGCTCCGCCACCGAGGCATTCCTCGCCGTCGTAGAAGACCGCGTACTGCCCCGGCGCCACTCCGGCATCGGCAACGTCCATCTTGACTTCCAGCCCGCCGCCCGGGCTCGGAGTGAGTGTGCAGCCGACCATGACCGGGGCGTGCCGCAGCCGGAGCTCGAGGCGGTTGCTGCGAGGCGGCCCGGCGATCCAGTGTGGCGCGGTGACTCGGAACCGGTCCCGGGCGTGCTCCGCGAGCGCGTCGAGATGCGCGACCCATACGGTGTTCGACCGCCGGTCCTTGCCGACGACGTACCACGGGCCGCCCGACAGCCCGAGCCCCCTGCGCTGACCGATGGTGTGGAACCACAGACCACGGTGCATGCCGAGCTGCTCGCCCGATTCGACGTTCCGGACCGGTCCCTCGTCGTGGCCCAGGTGATGTCCGACGAACTCGTCATAGGGCACGCGACCGAGAAAGCAGATGCCCTGGCTGTCCGGCCGGTCGGCATTGGGCAGCGCCAGCCGGCGGGCCTCGGCGCGGACCTCCGCCTTGGTCATGTCGCCGATGGGAAACCGGCAGCGCTGCAGCTGGTCCTGGGTCAGCTGACTCAGAAAGTAGGTCTGGTCCTTGACCGGGTCAGCGCCCGTGAGCAGCCGGGACGGCGGCGCCGAGTGGTCGACCCGGGCGTGGTGGCCGCTGGCGACAGCATCGAACGACGGACCGACCCGGTCGAGGAACGCGCCGAACTTGATCCAGCGGTTGCACAGGACATCCGGGCTCGGTGTTCGACCGGCCTCGAGCTCGCCGATACTCAAGCCGACGACGCGTTCGTGATACTCGCGCTGGAGCGGGACGACCTCGAGCGGCACGCAGAGCTTCGAGCAGACCTCCCGCACGTGCTGGAGGTCCTCCTCCCATGGACAGCGGCCGAGGAACGCGAGCTCGTCCTCGAGCCAGATCTTGAGGTAGAACGCCCGGAGCTCGCGCTCACCGGCCCCGACCAGCTTGGCGAGCGCCACCGACGAGTCCACCCCACCGGACACGAGAACCGCAATCGTGGTCATTCAGTTGCTGCCATTTTCTTTTTTCGCCCCCGGTTTCGCCGCAAAACCGGGGACGAAAAAAGAACCTCGAGCCGGCACGACATTACCGCATGTACTTCAGATGAACGAGGTGCTCGAGGTACCGGTCGGTGTGGACGCCGTGGTCGGTCAGGAGCCCCTCCGCACTGACGACGAAGGTCGCCTCCTCACCGACGATCGGTGAAAAGTACACTCGGTGGCTTTCGCCGTGGCGGCTCATGTCGATGGCACAGAGCTGATCGGACAGCTCCGAGGCCAGGCCCGCGCCGCACACGGGACAGCTGAGCTCCCAGCTCGTTCCTTCGGACATGGTTTCCCCGTCGGGCAGGTCGACCTCGTAGTTGCCCGGCTGAGGGTGAAGTCCGATCAGGAGGCGCCGGTCGCCGCGCTCGGCCCGAAGGACAATTTCGTGCTCCGGGTTGAGCACGGCGTGACAGTGCGGGCACGTGTAGGTCCAGTCCATGACCACCTCGTCTCATCGAGGATATCGTACTTCCCCGATCCCGATACCGATCCCGATCCCGATACCGATTCCGAAACCGTATCCGCACCCGTGACGACGACAGCGGATGCATCACCGGCGGTCGCGGAGTCCGCGCGGCTCAAGGCATCTCGACGCCGAGCTCCCGGAGCTGCTCGGTTGCAGCCTCCGCCCAGCCGCGGTTGGCGGCGGGCGATGCCGGGCTCGGGTGGAGAATCCGCCCGACGCGCGGACCATCCTTGCCCAGCGTGGCGACAGCGCGGCGCTGTGCAAAGGCGCCGATCCCGACGACCAGCTCCGGTTGGAGCACGTCGACACTCGCCCGCAGCGCTTCGTCGCAGAGCCCGAACAGCCGCTGTCGGTCGTCACGGGGCAGGCGGTCCGGTGTCAGGTTCCGGCCGGACGCCGCGAGGAACTGGAGCGGGCAGTAGTTGCCGACGAAAAATGAGCCGAAGAAGCGCTCCGGATTTTCAAAGACCTCCGCCGCCCAGCCCCAGAGCCGCCGTCCGGAGACCTCGCTGCGCGGGCAGTCGGCGCCGAGAACCGGACGCTCCGGATGCTCCTCTGCGGGTCTCGAGACCCGGATCTCGAGCTCGAGCCAGTCGCGTACGGCGGCGATCTCCCCGAAGGGCACCCCGGTCTGGGCCATCCCCCAGGGCCCGGGGTTCATGCCGAGCAGGAGGGTGCCGCCGCGGCCGAAGCCGAACCGGTCGAGGTACGAGGCGTGGGTCGGCCAAGCGTAGTCGAGCGGATTGTAGACGTGGCTGACGGGCCCGGTAAACGACAAGCTGGAGACCTCGGTCTCCAGCTTGCGGGCGATTCCGATCAGGGAGCGAGCCGCCATGGTTGGCGATGGTAGCAGCCCGGCGAAGAGTCAGCTAACGGCGGCCTCGCCGTCGGCGCCGCGGTCACGCTGCCGACGCGGGGCGCCGGTGATGTAGTTGCTCTGCCGTCCGTACTGCAGGAGCGCCTTCTCGATCTTTTTCCGGCCGCGATACAGGCGCGACATGATGGTCCCAATTGGAACTTCCAGCGCGTCAGCGACCTCCTGGTAGCTGAGGCCCTGCAGGTCGACCATCAGCACCGCCATCCGATAGTGGTGGGGCAGCCCGAGCAGCGCCTCCCTGATGTCGTGGTCGAGCTCGGTGGCGAGCAGGTCGCCCTCGGGGTCGGATGCCGTCGGGGTGATCTCCTCGGGACTGTCCCCGGAGTCGCGCAGCTCGTCGAAGTCAAGCATCTGCGGGCGGTTTTTGGTCCGCCGATAGCCATTGATGAACGAGTTTTTCAAAATTCGGAACAGCCAGGCCTTGAGGTTAGTCCCTTCGGTGAACTGGTGATAGTGACGGAACGCCTTGAGGTAGGTTTCCTGGAGCAGATCTTCGCTCTCCTCGACCGAGCGCGTCAGTCGGAGCGCGGTCTTGAAGAGCTGGTCGCGATACGGAAGCTGGGGTGAGCTGAAGTCCCAGGCGGTGGTGGTTTTGGCATCGGTCATATCGGCCTCCTGCACTTTAATCTAGGTTCTGTCTCGGTTTTTGTCAAGGTTTTTGGTGATTATTTCTAGATAAATTCTAGACATTTATGAACCTGAAAGTCCAAAGGTCTGATTTTCATGAGGGTTGCTGCGATCAGCATCGAGGAGCCGGCGGGCGTTCCCGGTCGAGGTCACACCGCGTCGCGCCAGGCGGACCGGATTGCGGCTGCGACGCCCTCGGCGTCATCCTGCGAGCTCTTGATCGGTCGATATGATATACACCTAAGCTGACTGACGCTCGGCGGCGACCCGCGCCGTTTCTGAAGGAGGACGACGTGAGCCTAAAGACCATCGACGAGATTCTCGATTTCGCCATCGCCAACGAGGAGAAGGCGGCAGCGCTCTACTACGACCTGGCCGACAAGGTCGAGCGTCCCGGAATGCGCGAGGCCTTCCTCCATTTCGCCAAGGAGGAGGAGGGGCACAAGGCTCGGCTGCTCAAGGTCAAGGAGGGCGAGCTGCCGACGGTTGCCGAGGAGAAGGTTGCCGATCTCGGCATCACCGAACTGCTGGTCGACGCCGAAGTCGCGCCCAACATGACCTATCAGGAGGCGCTGATTTTCGCGATGAAGGCGGAGAAGTCGGCTTTCACCCTGTACACCCGGCTCGCCGAGATGACGAACGACGCCGAGTTCCAGAATGTGTTCCAAAGCCTGGCTCAGCAAGAGGCGAAGCACAAGCTCCGTTTCGAAATCGAGTACGACGATCAGGTGCTCGACGGGGTCTGACAGCAGCAGCCTTCTGCTCCGCCCCGCCTGACGGCGGAGGGGGCCCAGCGTCGCCCGTGCAGCGCGGCGCTCGATGGGAGCCGATGAAGCCAATGCCGCTGCCGCCGGACGCGGACGCCGTCATCGGGATCGGACCCGGACGCGGACTCGGACGCGGGCTCGGATTCGGACCCGGAATCGAATTCGGATTCGGACCCTGGCTCGGACGCGGGCTCGGATTCGGATACAGATGCGGATGCGGATGCGGATGCGGATGCGGATGCGGATAAGGATACGGGTGCGGATACGGATACGGATACGGATACGGATACGGATTCAGACCCTGGCTCGGACCCGGACGCGGATTCGGACGCGGATTCGGACGCGGACTCGGACCCGGACTCGGACACGGGCACGGGTGAATCCGTCGTACCATGGGCCCCACGACAGGAGGCAGCCATGCGGCGAGCGGCAACACTGACCGTTCTGGCGACAATGATGACCACGGCGAGCGTGGCTGCTGACCGGCCCGAGGGCCGCAGCTTCGCGACCCGTTCGGTGGTGTACGCGAAGCACGGCATGGTGGCGGCGGCCCACCCGCTGGCGGTCGACATCGGGCTCGCCGTGCTCTCCGACGGCGGAGCGGCGGTCGACGCAGCCATCGCGGTGAACGCCGCGCTCGCCTTCATGGAGCCGACCTCGTGCGGTCTCGGCGGCGACCTCTTCGCCATGGTCTGGGATCCCTCGACCGAGACCCTGCACGGCCTCAACGGCTCGGGACGCGCGCCGGCGGCGCTCTCCGCTGATCAGGTGCCCGCCGAGCCCGACGGCACGATTCCGGTCTACTCTCCCTACGCGTGGACGGTCCCCGGCACGGTCGACGGATGGTTCGAGCTGCACGAGCGCTTCGGCGTCCTGCCCATGTCGCGTTTGCTCCGACCCACCATCGAGGCCGCCCGCGAGGGGGCGCCGGTGCCGCGGGTCATCGCCGGCTCGTGGGCTCGAGGCGCCGCTCGCTTCGCCGAGATGCCGGGCTTCGCCGAGGTCTTCATGCCCGGCGGCCGGGCGCCCGCCGAGGGCGAGCTGTTCGCCAATCCGGCGCTGGCCGCAACTCTCGAGCGGGTGGCCGAGGGCGGGCGCGACGCGTTCTACGGCGGCGAGACCGCCCGGGCGCTGATCGCCTTTTCTGACGAGTTCGGCGGCTTTTTCTCGGTCGAAGATCTCGCCGATCACACCAGCGAGTGGGTCGAGCCGGTGTCGACCGGCTACCGCGGCTGGACCCTGTGGGAGCTGCCGCCCAACGGCCAGGGCATCGCCGCGCTGCAGATCCTCAACCTCATCGAGCCCTACGATGTCGCCGCCATGGGCCGCGACAACCCGGACTTCTGGCACCTCCTCGTCGAGGCTAAAAAGATCGCCTACGCCGACCGCGCCCGCTACTACGCCGACCCGGCCTTCAACGAGCTGCCGGTGGCCGAGCTGATCTCCGAGAAGTACGCGGCCGAGCGAGCGAAGCTCATCGACATGCAGCGCGCGGCCCGGTCGGTCGTCCCCGGCAACCCGGCACTCGGCCACGGCGACACGACCTTCCTCGTCGCCGCCGACGCCTCGGGCCAGATGGTGTCGCTCATCCAGTCCAACTACACCGGCTTCGGCTCGGGCTACGTCGTTCCCTCGCTCGGCTTCGGAATCCAGGATCGCGGCGCCCTGTTCAGCCTCGACCCCGAGCACCCGAACTTCCTCGAGCCCGGCAAGCGGCCGTTCCACACCATCATCCCGGCCTTTCTCGGCGAGCACGGCGCGCCCGACATGGCCTTCGGGGTGATGGGCGGCGACATGCAGCCCCAGGGCCACGTCCAAATCGTGGTCAATCTCGTCGACTTCGGGATGGACCTGCAGGAGGCCGGCGACGCCCCCCGTTTCCACCACACCGACTCCTCCGAGCCGACCGGGACGGTCATGACCGACGGTGGCGTCCTCCACCTCGAGTCGGGAGTGTCGGCCGAGATCCGGCGCGAGCTCATGCGCCGAGGTCACCGCATCGTCGAGATCACGCCGGTGGTCTTCGGCGGCTATCAGGCGATCCGGCGCGATCCCGACAGCGGGGTCTACGCCGGCGCGACCGAGTCGCGCAAGGATGGGATGGCCGCGGGCTATTAGTTCTCAGTTCTTAGTTTTGAGTTTTTAGTTCCATCGCATCGGTCCCGATCCGGCCGATCGATCTGTGATGTAACTCAAAACTAACAACTTAAAACTTAAAACTTAAAACTTTGTCCGCGAGGCGGTACACTCCGGGGCATGCTGGACGCGATTCTGACGCCTGACCGTGAAACTCTGCTGGCTGACGAGCGGGCGCTGCTCGCCGACGTCGCCGAGGCCCTGGAGAATGCCGGCGTCGCCGCCGAGGAGCGCCGGGCGTTGGCCGACTCGGTCCGTCAGCTCGACGAGCTCTTCCTGCTGGTGGTGGTGGGCGAGTTCAACGCCGGCAAGTCGGCCTTCATCAACGCCCTGTTCGCCCGAGACCTGCTCGCCGAGGGCGTGACCCCGACCACTGCCACGATCCACCTTCTGGCCTGGGGCGAGAACGAGGGCCGTCAGGCGGTGGACGCGGTCACCGAGCGCAGCACCGCCCCGGTGACGATCCTGCGCCACCTGACGGTGGTCGACACCCCCGGCACCAACGCCCTCGACCGCAGCCACGAGGCGCTCACCAGCCACTACGTGCCCCGCGCCGACCTGGTGCTGTTCGTGACCTCCGCCGACCGGCCCTTCTCCGAGTCCGAGCGCATCTTCCTCGAACGCATCCGCCAGTGGGGCAAGAAGGTCGTGGTGGTGGTCAACAAGGTCGACATCCTGCGCTCGCCGGGGGAGGTTCGCGAGGTTCTCGACTGGGTGCGCTCGAACGGCATGCGTCTGCTCGGCACCACCCCCCAGGTCTTCCCGATCTCGGCCCGCGGGGCGCGCCGGGCCCAGGCCGACGGCGACGACGAGGCGCTCGAGGCGAGCGGCCTACCGGCGGTCGAGGCGTGGCTCCACTCCACCCTCGACGAGGAGGAGCGGCTTCGTCTCAAGCTCGGCAACCCCCTGGGGGTCGCTGCCCGCCTCCTCGACGACGCGCTGGCGACGGTGCGCGACCAGCTCGCGGTCCTCGCCGACGACCGCGCCGCGATCGCCGACATCGAGGCCCAGTCGGCGACCTTCACGTCCGATGTCGACCGCGAGTTCGGCCTGCGCCTGGCCGACATCGACAACGTCCTGCTCGGAATGGAGAATCGGGGCCTCGAGTTCTTCGACGAGACCGTGCGCCTGTCCCGGCTGCGCGGGCTGCTCGACAAGGCCGCCCTGCAGCGCCGCTTCGAGACCGAGGTGGTGGCCGACGCCCCGGCCCGCGTCGAGGCCAAGGTCTCCTCCCTCATCGACTGGCTGGTTGAGGCCGACCTCCAGCAGTGGCAGGCGGTGGTCAACCACGTCAACCGCCGGGCCGCCGCCCACGCCGACCGCATGGTGGGCGAGGTCGGCGGCCGCTTCGAGGCCGACCGGGGCCGCCTGCTCGCCACGGTGGGCCGGGCCGCCGCCGACGGCCTGGCGGGCTACGACCGCGTTGCCGAGGCGCGGCGCATGGCCGACGAGGTCCAGCAGGCGGTCGCCGGTACGGCGCTCGCCGGGGTCGGCGCGGTCGGCCTCGGCGCCGCCGTCGCCATGCTCGCCTCGTCGACCGCCGCCGACGTCACCGGGATGCTCGCCGCCGGTCTGCTCCTGTCACTGGGGCTGTTCATCCTGCCCCATCGGCGGCGCCGGGCCAAGGCCGAGCTCAAGGCCAAGATCGAGGCCCTCAGGTCCGAGATCATGACCGCGCTCGGCGAGCAGTTCTCCGCCGAGGCCGAGCGCAGCCGGTCGCGGCTCGCAGCCACCATCGCCCCCTACACCCGCTTCGTGCGCACCGAGGCCGAGCGCCTCGAGGGCGAGCAGGCCGGCCTCGACACCCTCGCCGCGCGGATCGCCTCCATGCAGGCCCGGGTCGCCGACCTGCTCTGAGCGAGAAGCCATTGCCTCGCCGAGCACCACGACCTCTTGATCGTTCCTTCTGACGAGCGCACACCGCTCGTCATTCCCCGGGAGTGACGGGGCCTTCTGCAGGAAGGGACCGGCACTCCCGGGGCCTGCAACCCCACCTCACTCGGGCAGACGCCTCCCCGGCGACCACGGCGCCCCCGCAGCCTCCGCCCTGGCCTCGAAGGCCGGGATGTCGGCCTCCAGGAGCTGCCGCAGCTCGGGCTCGAGGGCGCCGAAGCGCTCGACGGCGATCTCCAAAGCCCGCCGGTGGGTCGGGGTCGGGCCGTAGTCCGTTTGGCCGTTGGTCATCCCGGCGAGCCGCAGGCGGTCGGCGATGCTCGGGACCCGGGGCTGGCCGAAGGCGGCCTCCGAGCGGCTGCCGGCGAGGACCTGCTCGACGTCGAAGAGTCGCTGCCTCAGAGCCTCCAGCTCGCCGTCCAGGGCGCCGGGGGCGGCGGTCGACCGCTCGAGGGCTTTGCCGAGGAGCTCGACCCGCTTGAAGGCGAGATCGAGGGCCTCGGCGGCGGCGGTGACCCGGCGCTGGACCGCGGCGACCTGCCGCATGTAGGCCGAGGTCGCCTCGGGCGGGGTCCCCTCGAGAGTGCCCTCGAGGACCCGCACCACCTCGAACCCGACCGGCCCGGCGAGCTCTTCGACCGCACCGTCGACCCGCTTCGCGAGGGTCACCGTGTAGCGGCCGGGCGGGGCCATAAAGCCGCCGCGGAAGCGGCGCTGCCAGGGCTCGACCTCGCCCTCGTCCCACGGCACTGCCCGGGCGGAGGGGTCGCGCAGGTCCCAGGCCACCCGATGGAAGCCGGGCGTGGTCGGCCCGGTCAGAGTCCGCACCACCTCGCCCGAGGCGTCGTGGACGGTGAGCAGGATCTCCGGCGCCGGCTGGCGCCGCTCGGCCTCGAGGACGTCGAAGCCGACCGCGGGCGTGTCCTTCCACTCGGCTTCGAGCGGCTTCTCCGACGCGCGCCGCTGCGCCTCGAGGGTCTCGAGGCCGTCGGCCAGGTGGTAGGTGAGGACCGCGCCGAAGGGCGGGTTCGGGGCCACGAAGGAGGCGGCGCCCTGGGACGCCCGGCCGTCCTGGCCGAGGGTCCGGCGTTCGACGTACCACAGAGCATCGCGCACCCCGAACAGGTGGGCCTCGCGGGCGAGGATCTCGGGGGTCACCTCGCGCAGCGGCTTGTAGTCGTCGAGGACGTACAAGCCGCGGCCGAAGGACGCGCCGACCAGGTCGGTGTCGCGGCGCTGGATGGCGAGGTCGCGGAAGGAGATGGTGGGCACGCCGCCTTCCAGCTTGACCCAGTGGGCGCCGGTGTCGACGGTGAAGAAGATGCCGAACTCGGTGGCCGCGAAGAAAAGCTCGGGCCGGACGTGGTCCTGGACCAGCCGCCACATCAGGTGGCGGTCGGGCAGGTCGCCGGTCATCGAGGTCCAGGTGCGGCCGCGGTCGGTGGTCCTGACCAGGTAGGGGGCGAAGTCGCCGAGCTTGTGGTTGTCGAGGCAGACATAGGCGGTGTCGGCGTCGAAGAGGTCGGCCTTGATGTCGTTGATGAATGCCGTCTCCGGCACGCCGGGCAGGCTGCCGACCTCGATCGCCCGCCAGCTCGAGCCGCCGTTCAAGCTGACCTGGACGAGCCCGTCGTCGGTGCCCGCCCACAGCAGCCCCGCCTCGACCGGCGACTCTGCCAGGGAGGTGATGGTGTTGTAGTTGGACATGGCGATGAAGTCCCAGGGCGCGGTGGCGCTCCACTGGCGTCCCATCACCGGCAGCAGCATCCGGTTCTGATCGCGGGTCAGGTCGGGGCTGATCGCAGTCCAGCTGTCGCCCCGGTCGTCGGAGCGCCAGACCCGCTGGGAGGCGTGGTAGATCCGCGTCGGCGAGTGCGGGCTGACCAGAATCGGCGCATCCCAGTTGAAGCGCTCGGGTGGATCGCCGGGCTCGGGCTGGGGCTGGATGTAGACGATGCCCCCGGTGGCGCGGTCGGTGCGGACAAGATTGCCCTGCTGCCACTGGGAGTAGACGATGTCCGGGTTGCCCGGCTCCACCGCCGGCTGGTGGCCGTCGGCATAGAGGGTGATGAACCAGTCGGCGTTGCGGATCCCGTTGACGCTGTCGGTTCGGATCGGCCCGCCCTGGGTGTTGTTGTCCTGGGTTCCGCCGTAGACCTTGGCGAAGGGCGCCGAGTCGTCGATGGCGAGCTTGTAGAACTGGGTCACCGGCAGGTTGGCGACGAAGCGCCAGGTCCCGGCCAGGTCGAAGCTCTCATACAGCCCGCCGTCGGTGCCGGCGAGCAGGTAGTCCGGGTCGTCGGGACGGAAGACCAGGGCGTGGTTGTCCGAGTGCTTGAACTCCTCTTCGAGCCGCCGAAAGGTCGTGCCGCCGTCGTCGGAAACCTGGATCCGGACGTCCATCAGGTAGATCCGGTCGAAGGCGTGGGGGCTCGCGACCAGCTCCTGGTAGTAATGCGGTCCGGTGCCGCCTGACACCGCGTCCGACCGCTTGGACCAGCTCGCGCCGCGGTCGGCGGAGCGCCAGACGCCGCCTGAGCGGTTGTCGAGCTCGATGGCGGCGTAGAGCACGTCGGGGTTCTGGGGCGAGATGGCGAGGCCGATCTTGCCCAGGTTGCCGTCGGGAAGGCCGATGGTGAGCTCGGTCCAGGTGTCGCCGCCGTCGGTCGAGCGGTGGATCCCGCTCTCGGGGCCGCCGCCGACGTGAGCGGCCACGGTCCGGTGGCGCTGCCAGGTCGCGGCGTAGAGCACGTCTGGGTCGCGCGGGTCCATGACGAGATCGGTGACCCCGGTCCACTCGCCGGCGGCCAGGACCTTCACCCAGGAGTCGCCGCCGTCGGTGGTCTTGAACAGGCCGCGGTCGCCGCCCGACGACCACAGCGGGCCCTGGGCGGCGATCCAGACCGTGTCCGGATCGGCGGGGTGGACGACGATCTTCGAGATGTGCTCGGACTCGCCGAGGCCGACGTTGCGCCAGCTTGAGCCGCCGTCGTCGCTGCGGTAGACGCCGTCTCCGAAGCCGACGTGACGGCCGCCGACGTTCTCGCCGGTCCCGACCCAGACCACGTGCGGATTCGTCGGGTCGATGGCGATGCAGCCGATGGAGTACGACGGCTGATCGTCGAAGATCGGCTGCCAGGTCGTTCCCGAGTTGACGGTCTTCCAGATCCCTCCCGAGCCGACCGCGACGTACCACACGCTCGGGTCGTTCGGATGGATGGCGATGTCGGCGATGCGGCCGGACATCAGGGCCGGACCGATCCCCCGCAGCTCGAGGCCCGCGAAGGCCTTCGCGGTCATGCCCGGCCGGTCCTCTTCGGTGGCCGCCGACAGCGGCAGAGCGAGCGCAACGACGGTCAACGCGACAAGAACTCGTCTCATGATTCCCCCCATCGCGGGGGTCCCCGCCCCCGGTCCCCCAGGCTAGCAGAGCGGGGGCCTTTCGGGGCAGCGATCGTCGCCGAAACCGGCAACCACCCGGCGAATCCGGGAGCCACGCGTCGGGGAGGGTTTTACATTCTCCCGTCCGGTCGAAGGGCGCCGTGGCGCCCGACCCGGACCCGGAACCGGACCCGGACCCGCACCCGGTTGACGCCACGCGTTCCATGGAGCGACTGTTCGCTGCCGCTGCCGCTGGTGCCGGACTCGGACGCAGACTGGCGTCAGGGCTGCGCCTGCGCGGCGTCGGGATCCCAGCCGCCGCCGAGGGCGCGGTACAGCGCAATCAGGTTCTTGATCACCAGGCCTTCGCTGGCGGCAAGATCGTCCTGTCGGATGAGCAGGCTGCGCTGGGTGTCGAGGACGTTCTGGAAGTCGGCGAGCCCGGCGCGGTACTGGGTCAGGACCAGGTCGAGCGAGCGCTCGGTCGCGTCGACCGCCTCGGCCAGGCGGGCCCGCCGCTCGACCTCCTTGGCGTGGGAGGCCAGAGCGTTCTCCACCTCCTCGAGGGCGACGAGTACGGCCTGCTCGTAGGCGGCCAGGAGCTGCTCGGTGCGTGCCTCCTCGGCGGCGACCTGCGACCGGATGGCGCCGCCGGCGAACAGCCGCCACCGGATCGGCAGGCCCACTGACCAGGTGACGCTCGACGAGCTGAACAGGTCGCCGGCGTCGGTGGCCTCGAGCCCGAGGAAGCCGCTCAGGGAGAGCTGGGGGTAGAGCTCGGCGGTGGCGACGCCGATGCGGGCGGTGTGGGCGGCGAGGCGGCGCTCGGCGGCGCGGACGTCGGGCCGCTGGCGGAGCAGGTCGGCGGGCAGGCCGGCGTCGACGGCGTCGGGTTCGTCGGGGAGCGGCCGTGCCTCGGCGAGCTCGGCGTCGAGGGCGCCCGGGGCGGTCCCGACGAGCACAGCGAGGCGGTTCAGGGCGAGCTCGAGGGCTTCCTCGAGGGTCGGGATCAGGGACCGGGTGGCGGCCAGGTTCGACTCGGCCTGGGCGACGTCGAGGGCCGACACCAGGCCGGCGGCGAAGCGGTCCCGGGTGAGGCGCAGGGTGTCCTCCTGGCCGGCGACGTTGGACCGCGCCAGGCGCAGCCGCTCCTGGAGCTCACGCACCGTGACATAGCTGACGGCGACCTCGGCGTAGAGGCCGACCAGGATGTCCCGGGCGTCCTCCAGCGACGCCTCGAGGGTGGCGTCGGCGGCCTCCACCTGGCGGCGGACCCGGCCCCACAGGTCGAGCTCCCAGCCGGCGGCGCCGCCGGCGGTGAACAGATCGGCGGCCTCGAAGCCGCCCGGAGGGGCGAGCGCGCCGAGAGCGCCGTTGTCCGACGCCCGGCTGCGGCCGGCTTCGGCGCTCAGGTCCAGCTGGGGCACCCGCTGGCCGGCGGCCACGCCGCGCAGGGCGCGTGATTCCTCGATCCGCCACAGGGCCCGGCGCAGGGTCAGGTTGGACTCCCTGGAGCGCTCGACGAGGGAGGTCAGGGTCGAGTCGTCCAGGAGCTGCCACCAGCTTTCGATGGACGACGAGCCGTCGAGGACGCCCTCGGTAGCGGCCCGGCTCCAGGCGTCGGGCACCGTCGCCGGCTCGGGCCGCTCGTAGTCGGGCCCCACGGTGCAACCGGCCAGGGCGATGACGGCGGCCAGGACGGCGAGCGGTGCCGATCGCGACCACGACCACGGCAGGGTGCGGCCGGGGGTCATGGCGAAGCCCCCGTCCCGGCGCCCGCCGGCTCGGGCTCGGGGGCCGCCGATCGGGTCGTCAGGCCCCTGACGAGGTAGAACAGGAAGGGCGTGATGATCAGGCCGCCGACGGTGCCGAAGAGCATGCCGCCGAGGACCGCCGTGCCCAGGGAGACCCGGCTCTCGGCGCCGGCGCCGGTGGCGACGACCAGCGGAATGACACCGAGAATGAACGAAAACGCGGTCATCAGGATGGCTCGGAAGCGCAGGGTCGCGGCCTCGACCGCTGCGTCGAAAGGCGTCCTGCCTTCGTTCGTCAGCTGATTCGCGAACTCGACGATAAGGATCGCGCTCTTGGACGCGAGGCCGATGAGCAGCACCAGACCGATCTGGGTGTAGACGTTGTTGTCGAGGCCTCGCAGGAGCGTGAAAGCGGCGGCGCCGAGGACCGCGGCGGGCACCGTCAACAAGACGCTCAGGGGCAGCGACCAGCTCTCGTACTGAGCGGCGAGGAACAGGTAGACGAAGACCAGGGCAAGGGCGAAGATGACGCCGGCGGCGGCGCCGGCAGCCTGCTCCTGGAAGGCGACCCCGGTCCACTCGAAGCCCATGGACGGCGGCATCGAGGTGCGGGCGAGGTTCTCCATGGCGATCATTGCCTGGCCCGAGCTGGAGCCCGGCTCGGGGCTGCCGATGATCGAGGCCGACGGATACAGGTTGAAGCGGGACTCCACGGTCGGGCCGACGGTGTCCCGGACGGTGACGAGCGTCGCCAGGGGCACCATCCGGCCGGACAGGCTGCGCACCTGCAGCCGGGTGATGTCGCCGCGGTCCATGCGGTAGGGCTCGTCGGCCTGGACCATGACCCGCCACACCCGGCCGAACAGGTTGAAGTCGTTGACGTAGGCGGAGCCCAGATTCGCCTGCAGGGTGTTGAAAATCACGTCGAGGGGCACGCCGAGCTTCTTGGCCTTGTCCCGGTCGATCTCGAGGAAGAGCTGCGGGACGCCGGCCCGAAAGGTGGTCGTGACGCTCGCCAGCACCGGGTGCTGCGAGCCGCGGGCCTCGATGTCGTACGCCACCTGCTGGAGCAGCTCGAGGCCGGTGCCGCCGCGGTCCTGGAGCCGCATCTCCGAGCCGCCGGTCGATCCGAGGCCCGGGATGGGGGGCGGCCGCACGGCGAAGACGACGGCGTCCTGGATGCCTGCCAGCCGCCGGTTGAGGCCGTCCACAACGGCCTGGATGCGCAGCTCGGGGGTGTCGCGATCGTTCCAGTGGTCGAGCACCACCCACGCCACCCCGGCGTTGGGGGCCACCACCGAGTCGAGCAGCGAGAAGCCGCCCACCACCACCGCGCCGCGGACGCCTTTGGTGTCCTGGAGAACGGCGGTGACCTCGTCCATCACCTCCCGGGTGCGGCCGAGGGAGGCGGCGTCCGGGAGCTGGGCCGAGATCATCAGGTAGCCCTCGTCCTCGGAGGGCACGAAGCCGGTCGGCAGGGCGGTCACCCCGAGCCAGGCCGCCACCAGCATCGCGGCGAAGACCGCGCCGCCGATCACCGCCTTGCGCAGCAGGCCGCCGACCAGCCTGCGGTAGCCGCCGGAGGCCAGCTCCAGGGTGCGGTTGAAGAGGCCGAAGAAGCCCCGGCGGCCCTTCTTCGAGGGTCGCAGCAGCATGCCGCACAGCGCCGGGCTCAGGGTCAGGGCGTTGATCGACGAGAACAGGGTCGCCACCGAGATCGTGATCGCGAAGGGGCGGTAGAGCCGGCCGGTGATGCCGGGCATGACGATGGTCGGCACGAAGACGGCCAGCAGCACGAGGGTGGTGGCGACCACCGGGCCGGTGATCTCGACCATCGACTTGGCGGTCGCCTCCTTGGCCGGCAGGCCCTCCTCGTCGATGATCCGCATCGTGTTCTCGACGACCACGATGGCGTCGTCGACGACGATGCCGATGACCAGGATGAGGCCGAACATGGTCAGGCCGTTGATCGACAGGCCGAGAGCGAGCATGACCGCGAAGGTGCCGAGCAGGGACACCGGGATGGTGATCGCCGGCACCAGGGTGGTGCGGAGATCCTGGAGGAAGAGGTAGACCGTGAACACCACCAGCAGCACCGCCACCACGAGGGTCGACACCACCTCTTTCAGGGACTGGGTGATGTACTCGGTGGTGTCGTACAGGACGCGGTACTCGAGGTCGTCGGGGAAGTCCTCGGACAGCGTGGCCATCTGGGTCTTGACGCCTTCGGCGACCTGAAGGGCGTTGGCGCCGGGGGCGGGGTAGACGCCGAGGGCGATGGACGGGGCGCCGTCGAGCTCGGCGAACCACTTGTAGGCCTGGGCGCCGAGCTCGACCCGGGCGACGTCGCGCACCCGCACCAGCTGGCCGGCCTCGCCGGTCTTGACGATGACGTTGGCGAACTGCTCGACGGTCTCGAGCCGGCCGAGGGTGGTGACGGAGTACTCGAAGGGCTGGTCGTCGGGCGCCGGCTGGGCGCCGATCTGGCCCGCCGCGACCTGGACGTTCTGCTCTCTGAGCGCGTTGATGAGGTCTACGGTGGTCAGCTCGCGGGCCCGCAGCCGGTCGGGGTCGATCCAGATCCGCATGCCGAAGTCCTTGGCGCCGAACACGTTGACCTTGCTGACACCGTTGACCCGCGCGAGCACGTCCTTGATCCGGGTGGTGGTGTAGTTGGAGATGAAGAGCTCGTCGTAGCTGCCCCGGGGCGACACCATGTTGACCATCAGGGTGATGTTGGTGGACTGCTTCTCGACCTTGACCCCCTGCCGCTTGACCTCCTCGGGCAGCACCGGCAGCGCCTCGTTGACCCGGTTCTGGACCAGCACCGTCGCCATGTCGACGTCGGTGCCGACCTCGAAGGTGACGGTGATGGAGCAGCTGCCGTCCGATGCCGACGTGGACGACATGTAGAGCATGCTCTCGACGCCGTTGATCTTCTCCTCAATGGGCGCGGTCACGCTCTCGGCCACCACCGAGGCGCCGGCGCCCGGATACGAGGTCGAAACCTGGACCGAGGGCGGGGTGATGTCGGGCATGCTCTCCACCGGCAGCAGGGGGATGGCGAGCACGCCCACGAGCACGATGACGGTGGAGATCACCGACGCGAAGATCGGACGGTAGATGAAGAATCGGCTGAACATGGGCTACCGCCTCACGATCCGGACTCGTCGGCCTTCGGCGTCACCGGCAAACCAGGCCGCGCCCGCTGCAGCCCCTTCGACACGTAGCGCTCGCCCGGCTCGAGGCCGGCGAGCACCACCCGCAGCATGTCCGCCTCGAGGGGCCCGGGCTCGACGGAGCGCTTCTCGACCACGTTGCCGTCGCCGACGATCATCAGGTAGCGGCCGCCGAGATCGGTGCCGAGGGCCGTTTCCTCGACCAGCAGGGCGTCCTCGATGGTCTCGCCGGGTAGCCGGACGTGGACGAAGAAGCCGGGCAGGACCATGGCGTCGGGATTGGGGAAGATGCCGCGTACCTGCATGGTGCCGGTCGCCGGGTCGACGGTGTTGTCGATGGCGTCGATGGTGCCGTCGATTTCGAGGCCGGTTTCCTTGAGCACGAGGGTGATCGGGATGTTGTCCTCGGAGGTCGGCCTCTTGTGGCCGCCGCGATCCGCCAGACCTTGCGCGATCAGGCGCTCCGACACGTCGAAGTAGGCATAGATCGGGTCGATCTGCCGCACCGTGGCGAGCAGGGTCGTCTCACCGGCGCCGACCAGATTGCCGACGTCGACGAAATTGCGGCTCACCATGCCGTCGATGGGCGACGTGACTGTGGTGTAGCCGAGCTGG
Source organism: uncultured Thermoanaerobaculia bacterium (assembly GCA_964641415.1). Lineage (GTDB taxonomy): Bacteria > Acidobacteriota > Thermoanaerobaculia > Thermoanaerobaculales > Sulfomarinibacteraceae > JAHECW01. The sequence goes on from CAZXMW010000011.1 coordinate 45,368, forward strand.
ATCTCGGCGTTGGTCAGCTCTGCGCCGGCCTGCAGGACGGCAGCCGACGCCTGGTCACGCTCGGCCCGCGCCCGGGTCACCTCCTGCTGGCTGACCGCGTTGGTTCTGACCGCCTGCTCGAGCCGATCGAGATCGGATTCGGCACGGCTCAAAGCCGCCCTGGCCGACTCGAGACCCGCCGCGGCACGATCGCGCTGCGCCCAAAACGGCGCCGGTTCGATGACGAACAGAGTTTGGCCGGCCCGGACATACGAGCTCGGCTCGAACTCGACGGCGTTGAGAAAGCCCTGGACCCGCGCCCGCACCTCCACCGCCCGGCGGGCCTCGGTGGTGCCGGTGAACTCCTCGAAGAGCGTCACGTCCCGCTGCACCGGGGTCGCAACCGTGACCTCGGCCGGCGGCCGCTGTGCCACCACGGGCTCCTCACGGCATCCGGCGGCGGTGCTGATCGCCAGCAGGAGCGCTGCTGCGATGGGAAGTTTGGCGGCGGTCCGGCCCGACGACATTCTGAGCCTGATTGTCATGATCACGGATTGTCGCCGACCTCCCGGCGCCGGGTCAAGACACGAAGAGAGCGCGATGCCGTATCATCGGCCGCAACAGCACGGTCGGGAGGGGAAGATGGCACGATCGACGTCGGGGGGAGAAGGCAGGCGCTTCGTGACCTACTTCGAGTGGTTCGTCCACTCCGAGGTCACAGGCAGCGTGCTCCTGGTGAGCGCTGCCCTCGTCGCCATGGGCCTGGCCAACTCGGCGTGGTCGGGGACCTACTCCGACCTGCTTCACACCTACATCGGAATCTCCTGGGGCGACGCCACCTTCAAGCTCACCCTCCACCACTGGGTCAACGACGGGCTGATGGTGATCTTCTTCTTCGTGGTCGGCCTCGAGATCAAGCGCGAGCTCGTGGTCGGCGAGCTGTCCAGCCTCGACAAGGCGAGCCTGCCGGTGGCGGCGGCCCTGGGCGGCATGGCGGTTCCGGCCCTGATCTACGCTGCCCTCAACGCGGGTGGGGCCGGCGCCGACGGCTGGGGTATTCCCATGGCCACCGACATCGCCTTCGCCCTCGGCGTGCTGGCGATCTTCGGCAGGCGCGTGCCGATCGGGCTCAAGGTCTTTCTGACCGCCGTCGCCATCGCCGACGACCTCGGCGCGGTGGCCGTGATCGCGATCTTCTACACCGAGCGGGTCAACCTGGTGGCCCTCGCCCTCGCCGTGGTGCTGCTGGCGGTGCTGTTGGCCGCCATCCGGCTGCGGGTCCGCCGCACCGGCTTCCTGCTCATTCTGATGATCGCGGTCTGGCTCGGCGTCTTCGCCTCGGGAATCCACGCCACCGTCGCCGGCATTCTGCTCGCCATGGTGATTCCCGTCCGACCGCAGGTGAACGTCCGGCGTTTCGTCGACGAGGCCGAGGCGTTCCTTGAAACCGTCAAGCGCCGTCAGGAGGACCACGACTGCATCATCACCGACCGCGAGCAGCTCGAGGCGGTGGAGTTCGTCCACACCCGCTCCCACGAGACCCTGCCCGCCGGGCTCATGCTCGAGCGCTCCCTGCACCCGATCCAGGTCTGGCTCATCCTGCCCCTGTTCGCCCTGGCCAACGCCGGCGTGACGATCGACAGCCACATCCTCGAGGCCCTCGACAACCCGATCAGCCTCGGGATTCTCCTCGGTTTGGCGGTCGGCAAGCCCCTGGGCATCGTCGTCCTGGCCTGGCTGGCCGTGAAAGCGCGGCTCGGCGCCCTGCCCGCCGGGGTGACCTGGTCCCAGATCGTCGGCGTCGGCTGCCTGGCCGGAATCGGCTTCACCATGTCCCTGTTCATCACCGACCTCGCCTTCGCCGACGAGGCCATGACCAACGGCGCCAAGCTCGGCACCCTGATGGCGTCCCTGCTGTCGGCCGCCGTCGGGGTGGCGATCCTGAGCCGCGCCCTGCCGTCGGGCCGCGCCGACGACAGCCCCGGGGAACCCTGAGGCCGTGCCCCTGGTCGCTGTCCTGCTGCCCTTCGCCGCCGCCTTCGCGGCGCCGTGGCCGGCGGTCTCGCCCTTCTCGCCGGGCTGGTCATGGCGAGCTCGCCGAGCATCTCTGCGCAGAGAGTTCGGATACAGGCGCCCCCTCCGGCGCCGCTGAAGCCGGACCGACCCCCAGCGGTTGCTCCCGAGACGGGCGGCAGGTATGAGATACTGCGCGGGAATCTCAGATCTTCGCGCCGCGGCGCGCGACACAGGAGTGCAGCATGGAAGTGACCAGGCGTGAGACCGGCGGCGTGGTGATACTCGATCTCGACGGCAAGCTGACCATCGGGCAGGGCGACGTGGTGCTGCGGGGCGCCTTCGTCGACGAGTTCGACGTCGGCCAGCGCAAGCTCATCGTCAACCTCGGCGGGGTCAAGGTCATCGACTCGTCGGGCCTCGGCGAGCTCATCCGCTGCAAGGTGACCGGGTCCGAGAAGGGGGCCGAGATCAAGCTGCTCCACCCCAACCTCAAGGCGCGCAAGCTCATCACCATGGCGCAACTGGTCGGGGTCTTCGAGATGTTCGACGACGAGCAGATGGCGGTCGCCTCGTTCGCGACCGAGTGATTCGCGACGCCGGTCCGACAGGATCGGCGACCTCCGGTGCTCAGCCTCGTCCGGAGTCGGCCCGAAAGTCGGGGACTGCCCGCTGTCGGCCTCCGCTCCTCGTCGCTGCGGAGGGCCGGCGTCGTCGCCGCCGCAGCTCGGGAATGAACCTCCGCCCCAGGCCCGGCCGGTCGAGGACGCGATGAGCGGCGTCCTCACAGCGTCGCGCGTCACCTCAGGTCGAGGGTCACCGTGTCATGCTCCACCGTCGCGACCGTGCCTTCCCGGGTGATTCCGGCCCGGGTGACCACCACGCGGTAGTCGTCCGCCCTGAGCGGCCCGATCCGGACCCCGTCCGGTCCGGGCAACGGCGGACTGACCATCATCAGCAGGCTGGTCAGGTCGATGCCGTCGGCGGTCAGCACGCGCATGGCCGGGGTCCGCTCCACCGGCCCAAGGAGAACGTCGATGACGCCGCCACGACCGAGCTCGACCGCCGCGTCGCGCCGGTCGCCGTCGTCGACAGCCAGCTCGGCGCCACAGCCGGCGGCGCCGCCGTAGGCCGCGGCGCACGGCCGGTATCGTCCGGCCTCGACACCGGTGAAGACGGCGATTCCCTGACTGTCGGTGAAGCCGGTCAGGGTCGTCGCGCCGACCAGGTAGACCGGCGCGCCGCCCAGGGAACCGCCGGCCGACGTCACGACGAGCGTCAGCTCGGCGCCGTCGGGCGGCCCGAGCTCGAGGGTCAGCGGACCGGCCCGTTGACCCGGCCGCAGCTCGACCTCGATCGGGGCCGCCTCGCTGAACTCGCCGTGGGCGGCGGCCACCCGGACCGCGCCGGGATCCAACCCGAAGAAGCTGAAGCCCCCGTCGCCGTCGCTGTACCCGTCGGCGAGCGGCCGGTTGCCAAGATCGACCACGAGCACCGCGGCGCCCGCCACCGGCATGCCGTCGGGGTCGACGACGACGCCGTCGACGCCGGAGTCTGAGAATCGGATCAGGCAGCGGTGGACCTCGGTCTGAGGCACCACCAGCTCACGGCTCACCGGGGAGGCGCCGGGGTCCGGAGGCGTGTACGACGCGGTGTAGATCCCCGGCAGCACGCCGTCGGCGGCGAAGCGGCCGTCGCCGGCGACGACGACGCTGCGCGGCGCCTGGTCGATGCCGAAGAACCGGCGTCGGTCGGCGTCGGTCTGGACCATGACCACCATGCCGTCGCCGCGGGCGCCGGCGGTGGCCAGCACCAGATGACCACCGGCTGCCGGGCGGTCGCCGATCAACACCTGACCCTCGAGGCGCATCCCGCCGAGCCGCAGCTCGACGGTGGCGATCTCGTCGGCGCCGCCCTCGACGGTGGCCCGGGCGGATGCCTCACCGCGGCTCGCGGTCACGACCCACCGCCCGGCGGGCAGGTGCTCGGTTCGGAACCAACCGTCGTGGTCGGTGCTTGCGGTCGCTTCCGGAACGTAGGCGTAGGCGGCGTCCTCGCTGAGCTCCACCGCGACGCCGGTCTGCGGTCGTCCAGACCGGTCGATCACCTGGCCGACCACGGTCAGCCCCCGACCGAGAGTGATGTCGCCGAGATCGGCCCCGATTTCGTCGGGCTCGACCCCGTCGCGTCGCCAGGCGGCGTAGCCCGGCGCCCGGACCACCGCGCGGCAGGCGCCCGGGTCGAGGCCCTCGAGCAGGAAGACGCCGTCGGCGTCGGTCAGAGCCTGGGGCGGCCGGTCGAGCCAGACCGGCTTGCGGAACTGGTGCGGCGAGCCCGGTTCGCAGGTCACCCGCGCGCCCGGCAGCGGCTGCGCGGTGCGGCCGTCGAGCACCCGGCCGCCGATCGCGAGCCCGCGCTCGGGGACCGCGGCGGGCAGACGGGCCAGCTCGCCGGCGCCGAGCTCGACAACCTCGCTCGTCAGCGTCGCCGCACCGGGCAGTCGGACCTCGAGCCGATGGCGGCCGACATCGAGCCCCGAGGCGACCACGGCGCCGAGCTCGGCGTCCCACCGAGCCTGCCCCTCGCGGACTTCGCGGCCCCGGTCGTCGACCTGGACCCACACGGCGACGACGTCTCCGGGCGCGAAACTGCGGTCTGTCAGCATCGGCCACTCGAGGCCGCCGCCCAGGGGCAGGTGGAGCACGGTCTCGGCCGGGCCGGTGTCGATCTCGCCCTGCCACGGCCGCAGCCGGTCGGCGAAGACCTTGAGCACCAGGGCGCCGCCGGGCGTGACGCCCGGAAAGAGCACAACCCCGTCGTCGTCGGCCGCGAAGCGCCGGAACGCCTCGGTGTCGATGACCTGGGCGCCGGCGACCGGCCGGTCGAGCTCGTCGCGGATGACGAGCCGCAGATCGTGGCCCGGTGCGAGCTCCAGCCGCACCGGCGCCGAGGCGACCGCCGGGTCGAGCTCCAGGCTCCGCTCGGCACAGGCGAAGCCCTGGGCGCACACCCGGATCGTGACCTCTCCGGCGAGCAGCCCGCCGACCGTGAACCGGCCGTCGGCGTCGGACCGACTCTGCTGACGGTAGCGGAAGTCGTCGAGTTCGGCGATTCGCCCGGCAACGGTGACGTCGGCGCCGGCGACCGGCGCGCCGCGACGGTCGACCACCGCGCCGCTGACCGCCAGGCCGCGCTGAAGAGTGATCGTCAGACGCTGCGGCAGAGCGTCGATTCGACCCACGACCGGCGCCCGCCCGGCGACCCACACCACGCCGAGGTAGCTTTCGGCGCTGTCCAGATCCGCGACACGGAGGGCGCCGTCGGCCTCGATCTCGTGCTCGGCGGCGACGCTGTGAAAGGGCGCGAACGGGGACAGGTCAGCGTGCTGGGCGAGCCACAGCCGGCCCCCGCCGGCGGGCCGCAGCTCGAGATCGAGATCGGCACGCGCCTCGAGCAGAACCACGTGCCGCCGCTGACCGGGCGCGACGGTGACGGTCGTCGGGCGGTAGCCGGGGGCGGCGATCGCCAGCGCCTCGCCGCCGAAGCAGGCCAGGTCGAGCCGGCCGCCGGGCGCCGACCAGCGCGCCGCGGCGATGGTCTTCGGCGCGTCGGTGTCGAGCCAGCGCAGCCGGCCCGAGGTCACGGGCTCGCCGGTGGCGGCGTCGAGCACCAGCAGCCGGGCGGTGGCCATCTCGGGCAGCCGCAGCACGGCATCGGCGTCGATGCCGATTCGCACCGGGATGCCGGCGCCGTCGCGAACCCAGGCGCCGTCGGGGTCGGCCTCAACCCTGGCCCGATCGACGACGAGGCCATCGGGGCCGAACACCTGCGGCGCGGCGCCGAGCACCGCAGCCGCCAGCACGACCAATGCTGTCACGCCCGTGATCCGACGCTGCATCGTGCCCTCCGTGGCGACGCGGCCATCGCAAGTCGACGTCAGTTGTCAAGGCCGGTGATCGACACCATCCATGCGGTGGTCGCCGAGCCCGGCTCCCAGCCCTTCTGCCCGACCAGGACAAGCTGACCGAAGCCGGCGTCGGCCACCGTCAGCCGGCCGCCGCCGACGCCCGGGATCTCGATGCCGGTGGCCACCGGCTCGCCGTTCGGACGGTACAGGTCGAGCTCGTGCCTCTGCCTCAGGTCGCCGTCCGGCACCCCGACCACGATCGCCACCAGGTCGGCGTCGAGCGCGACCGGGCGCTTGACCTGGACCTGGGCCAGGCTCCAACGCGAGTAGGTCTCGCGGCCCGAGGCGTCGTGAACCGGCTCGTAGCCGGCGAAGTTCGGCGGCCGGAAGCGCGGGTTCGCCCCCCTCCAGGCACGAACCAGGCGGTCGCGCTCGTCGAAGACGAAGACCCCGTAGCTCAGTGGGTCGACGTAGAGCCAGCCGCCGCCGGGAAGCGCCCCGATACCACCCGCGGTCGGCCCGGCGAAGTGGATCCTCTTGACCACCTCGGGGACCGGCATCGACGCCGGATACTCCTGAAGCGGCACCACCGAGCCGTCGTCGTACTGGACGAACAGGTAGGGCACACCGCCGCCCGACACGGTCTGGCTCGCGGTGCCGGCAACCACCATCCGGTCGGCGAGAACCAGCGGCTGAGCTCCGGCGCCGGTGGTCAGGGACGGGTACTCCTGGACGAAGCTGAAATCCTCGTCATAGTAGATCCAGAAGTAACGGTCGCCGTGGACGACGCAGCGGCCGGCGCCGCAGCCCAGGTGCTGCGGTCCCGTGACCTGGCCCCGCTTGGTGCCCATCGCCACGACCGCGCCCCGGTCGGCGCCGGACCTCAGATCGATCTCGCGCAGCCCGTTGGTGTAGTCGGGCAGCAGCAGCCGGTCGCCCCGGACCACGGCATCGACCACCATGTAGGCGGGCGCCTCGAGCTCGACCGCGCGCACCTCGCACCGCAGCGACGAGCTGACCGCGGCGGGCTCGAAGGCGCCGGCGGAACAAACCGACAAGCCGACGCCGGCCACGCCGACGACGATCGGAAGGACCCGGATCACGAGGTCCTGATCAGTCCGGATAGACGTAGATGACGTAGCAGTCGTACGGCAGCGGTGCACAGCCGTTCGGGTGGTTCGGCGTGTACACCTGATAGCCCCACTGCTGAACGGCGGCATCGACCGGGGTCGGCGCGACGGTGATGGTCACCGCCAACGCGATCAGCCAGATCGCGACCGCGACGACGGTCAGGCGACTCCTCCTCAACTTCATGGTGCCCTCCAAGCGAAGTTCGATGGCTGTCATGGTAGGGCCGGATGTCGCAAGTGTCAAGCAAGACGCGACCGTTCCTGACATCTTGGCGGACAACCGCACGAATTGGCCGGGTCGAGCACGTTCGCACCGGGCGGACCCGGCTCCAGGCCGGGCTCTCCCGGCAGGAAATCCGGCCCTGTCGGGGTCGTTGGCGGTCGGCCGCCGGATTGGCGGCCCCGGCAGGCGAGCCGACCTCGAGCCTCAGTCGCCGGGCTTGGGGTCCACCAGCGCCGCGGCGACCGCCGACCGCTCGCCGAGCATCTCGAGCACGGTTTCGGCGCACAGCGCGAACGAGAAGTTCTTCTGCCGGTGGCTCGTGGTCACGACCCCGCACACCCGGCCCCGATCGTCGAACAGCGGCCCGCCGGAGGAACCCGAATGGACCGTGGCGTCGGTCTGGACCATGGCGCCGCGCAGCGCCGAGATCACACCCGAGGTGATGCTGTGGTCGAGCCCGATCGGGCTGCCCACCGCCCACACCGACTGGCCGACCTGGAGGTCGCGGCACAGCCGCAGCGGCGCCGGCGCGCCCCAGCCGCCGAGGCCCGGCACCATCACCACCGCCAGATCGTGCGACCGCGAGTAGAAGTCGAGCACCGCCGGCAGCTGGATGCCGCTCTCGAGCTGGACCTCGTAGCCGACGCCGCGCGGGTCGGCGGCCTCGTGGTAGACGACGTGGCGATTGGTCAACACGTAGAGCTGGCCGCTGACGTCGATCCCGAGCACCGATCCCGAGCCGTGGCCGACCATCGCGCCGTCGACCAGCACATTGACCTTGACCACCGAGCCGCGGATCGCGGCATACAGCGCCTCGGTCGGCATGGCCGGACGGTCGTTGGCCGCCTGGGGCATCATGATCTCCGGGTGAAGCTGGAGCTCTGCCGGCGGGAAGGTCTCCGGGTGCCGGTTGAACCACGCCACCGCCGCGGCCGCCGCGAGCACCGCCACCGCGGCCACCCGCAGCACTCGGCGGACGGGGGCCGCGCGCCAGAGGGTCGCCTGGTAGGCGAGCCGGCCGACCCCGCACCGGCGGCGCAGCCTGGCGATGAACACCAGCTCGCCGCGGCGCAGCCTGCGGTCGGCGGTGAGCACCGCGACCGTGCGGTCGAACAGCCGCCGCTTGGCCGCCTCGTCGATTTCTTCGACCTCGGCGAGAACGCCGGTGCGGCTGACGTCGTGCAGCGCGATCCTCCGCAGCTCGGCCCGGTCGGCCTCCGCCGCCGCGATCCGATCCATCAGGTGGCTCAGGTGGTCGCGCTCCGCCGCGGCCATCGACCCGTCGGCCCAGATCGCCGCGACGCAGACCCGGAACAGCAGCGCATCCTCAGCGCCGATGCCGCCGATGCCCCGTGCCGCGGTTGCGTGACCACCGCCGTCGCTCACCCGGCGATGGTAGCGCAGCTCGATCTCCGGCACGAGAGTGGACAGGACGCCCTCGGTGCGGCGGGCCCGGCGCCTCGTCCCGTGCTGGCGCTTCCGGCCCGGTGTCGTAGACTGTCGGCCGAAGGGAGAGCGGAAAATGCGGCATCAGACGGCGCGGTGGTCGGTCGTGGGAATCTGTCTGGCGATCCTGACGGCGGCCGGGCCGGCGGCGGCCTCAAACGGTCTCTACATCGGGGGCAGCCTCGGCCAGACCAGCCTGTCCATCGACAACCTGGATCTCGACATCGACGAGCTCGATTTCTCCGACAGCGACACCTCGTACAAGATCTTCGCCGGCTACCGGTTCATGGGCTTCTTTGCGGTCGAGGCGAGCTACGTCGACTTCGGCGCCCTGTCGGACTCGACCGACGTCGGGGGTGGGACGGTGCGCTTCGATACCGACCTCTCCGGCTACGACGCCATGGTCCTCGGGATCCTGCCGATCGCCATGGTGGACGTCTTCGCCAAGGCCGGGCTGGTGAGCTGGGACGCGGACATCCGGGCCGCCTACGGCAGCATCTCAGAGCTCGACACCGACAGCGGCACCGACCTCGTCTACGGGCTCGGCGTCCAGGTCCGCTTCGGTGGGTTCGCCGTCAGGGGCGAGGTCGAGTTCTTCGACATCGCCGACGCCGACAGCCTGTACCTGGTCTCGGTGGGCGGGTCCTTCACCTTCTGACCGGCGCCGGGCCCGGCGGCTCGGCCCGCGATATACTGGTCGCGGACTCCCCCCTCGATCTTTGATCGAGCCGCCAGGATGGGACAGTCGTTTCGGGCGCGCGCCCGGGATCGGCGGGTCGTGCGGGGGCAGCTGCCGAGGGGCGCCACGTGGACGACGGAACGGTCTCGCACTACGAAATCCTCGGGCCGCTCGGTCGCGGCGGCATGGGGGTGGTCTACCGCGCGAGGGACGTCAACCTCGGGCGGATGGTGGCCCTCAAGTTCCTGCCCGCCGACCTCGGCGAGAGCGAGGAAGCCCGCACACGCTTCCTGCGCGAGGCCCAGGCCGCCTCGGCCCTCGACAACCCCAGGATCTGTACCATCTACGAGATCGGCGAGGCCGACGACGGCCGGCCGTTCATCAGCATGGCCGTCTGCGACGGCGAGACTCTCAAGGACCGCCTGGCCGGCGGTCCGATCCCTCTCGACGAGGTGCGCGCCATCGCGATCCAGATCGCCGAGGGCCTGGCCGCGGCCCACGCCGCCGGCATCGTCCACCGCGACATCAAGCCGGCCAACATCATGCTGACCTCCAACGGCGTCAAGATCCTCGACTTCGGCCTCGCCAAGCTGTCCGACGGCACCCACCTGACCCGGACCGGGGCGACCATGGGCACGCCGGCCTACATGTCGCCCGAGCAGGCCACCGGGGGCGAGGTCGACCACCGCACCGACCTGTGGTCTCTGGCCGCCATCACGTACGAGATGGTGACCGGCGTGCGGCCGTTCAGCGGCGACAACGCCACCGCCATCATGTTCGCGATTTTGACCAACGAGCCGCGCCCGATTGCCGAGCTCCGGCCCGACGCGCCGGACGACCTGGCGCGGCTCATCCGCCGCGGGCTCGAGCGCGAGCCGGCGCAGCGCTTCGCCGAGGCGCGGGAGATCCTCGCGGAGCTCGGCGCGACCTCGTCGCTGTACAGCGCCGCCGCGCCGGTGGCGTCCGGCGCCGGCCCGACCGTCGATTTGGCCGCGGTCGGGTCCCCGGCGCCGCCCGCGAGCCGCGGGTTGCGCCGGCCGGTGCTGCGCTTCGCGGCCGTCGGTGTCGCCCTCGTCGCGGTGGGCCTCGCCGGCTGGTGGCTCTTCGGTCGGGCGGACCGGCGAGAGGGGACGGCGGCCGCGACCCGGGCCGCCGCCGCCGCGCGTCCGGCCCACGTGGTCGGCGTGCTGCCCTTCGCCAACCGCACCGGCGATGCCGACCTCGACTGGGTCGGCGACGGCCTGGCTCGGCTGATCGCCGACGGCCTCGCGTCGTCGCAGCTGATCCAGGTCATCGGCGCCGACCGAGTGGCGGCGGTCAATGGCGTGGCGCCCGGGGCGGCGGCGACCGGGCTCGGGCTCACCGCCGTGGTCAGCGGCGAGCTGCTGCTAGGGCCCGACGGCCTGACCGTGGCGACCCGGGTGGTCGATCCCGCGACCGGGGTCAGCCTGGCGGCGCGCCGGATCGACGGGCTCGACGGTTCGAGCCTGCTGCGCTGCGCCGACGACGTCGTCGCCGAGGCCCGACGAGGCCTCGGGCTGCCGCCGACCGAGCGCGTCGACGTCCACACCGCCGACTTCGTGGCCGCCAACCCGGAGGCCTACGAGGCCTACCTCGAGGGGTTGCGCGCCTTCGTCGATTGGCACTATGACGAGGCCGAGGACGCCTTCCGAGAGGCGATCGCCCTGGCCCCCTCGTACGCCATGGCACGCTACCGGCTGGCCACCGTCTACGCCGCCACCGGCCGGACCGACGAGGCTCTGGCCGAGATCCGCCGCGCCGCAGCCCAGTCGGATCGCCTCACCGACCGTGAGGCGCGCTACATCCGCGCCAACCAGGCCTACTTCGAGCGCCGCTACGATGACGCTCTCGCCGCCTACCGAGCCCTGGTCGAGGCCTACCCCTACGACACCGACGCCCGTCACCAGCTCGCCGGCGTGCTGCACGACCTCGGACGATTCGACGAAGAGCTGGCCGAGCTCGATGTCCTGGCGCGGCTCAGCCCGGGCAACAGCGTGGTCCACAGCATGGCGGGCTACGCTCACCTGGCTCTCGGCGACACCACCAACGCCATCCTGGAGCTTCAGCGTTGCGTCGAGCTCGATCCAGGAAGCGCCAACCACCGCCACTCCCTGGGCGAGGTCTATCAGGCCCAGGGCGAGCTCGAGCTGGCTGCCTCCGAGCTCGAGCGGGCCCTCGCCCTCGACCCCGGATTCCCCCCGGCGGCCACCAGCCTGGCCCTGGTGCGGGCCCTCCAGGGCGAGTGGTCCGAGGCCGAGGCGCGCTTCTGTTCGTTGGCTGAGGACGACGAGGCGCTGCCGCGCACCCGTCTCGACGCCGCCTTCGAGCTCGCCGCCATCGTGCGCTCCCGCGGCCGCTTGCGGGACGCCGCATCGGTCCTCGAGCGACTCGCGCCCGTGCTCCAAGCCGAGGGCGTGCGTGAGGCCATGGCTCTCTCGGTGCGCGGAACGAGCCTGGCGGAGGTCGGCGAGCTCGACCGCGCCCGGCGGCTCATCGGCCGCGCGATCGAGCGCTCGCCCGGCGTGCCGACCCGGTATCTGTTCGCCCGTGGTCTGCTCGAGCTGCGCGAGGGGCGGCTCGACGCGGTCCGGGCGACCGCCTCCGAGATCGCCGGCCACGCCCTGCCGAGCGACGACCCCGATCGCACCGAGGACAAGGCGGCGGCCTTCCTGCGCGGCGCCGCCGACCTCGCCGAGGGCGACCCGGCCGCCGCGATCACCGAGCTGTCCCGGGCGGTCGCGCTGTCGGGCTACGACTATGGCGTGTACCGCCTCGAGCTGGCGCGCGCCTACCTCGCTGCCGGGCGGCTGCCCGAGGCGATGGCGGCGGCCCGCCAGGCGGCGGCGCCCGGCGACCCCGCCGACCCCCGCCTCGACCTCGAGCTCGACCGGGTCCGCGCCGGCCTCGTGCTGGCGAAGGTGCACCTCGCCATGGGACAGGGCGCCAAAGCGGCGGCCCGCGCCGGGGACGTGCTTTCAGCGTGGCGCGCCGCTGATCCCGGCTTCGCCGAGGTTGATGAAGCGCGCCGCATCGCGGGCGGCGTTTGAACGCCGCCCGCGATCCGGTCGATCGCGCTCCGGTCAGCGCGGCACGCCGGTGATTCCGCCGGCGCGGGCGCCGTGCACGCACTCAGCCGCGACTCCGTCGCCGTCGAAGTCGTAGGTCACACCGCAAGACAGCTCGTTGTACTGGTAGAAGGTCACGACCTCCTGTCGGGTGATCGGGTCGTAGTCGACGGGCTCGCCTGTATACGGATCGAACTCAGTCGCCTCAACGTCGTCGATGTCGATCACGCCGTCGCCGGTGACGTCCTCGACGACATCGGGGGCTTCGCCGCTGACCACAAAGACCCGGAGGGTGATTCTGATGTCGTTGACGAGGTGGTCGATGTAGTTGGTGGAGCCCGGGATGCACGTCACGGGTCCGCCGTCGAGGCGGTAGGCGCCGTCGCCGACGGTGCATGGATACCCGTAGTCGTCGACGAACGGCCGGCTCACGCTGCGATCGATGAGAACCACCGGAGTGAAGAGCTCGCGTTGCGCGATGAGGGTCGCCGTCAACGTCGTCCGGCCCCAGCCGGGCCACGCGTTGACGTTGGCCAGCAAGGTGTAGCCGAGGGAGTTGAAGTGGCCGGCCAGGTTCCACGCCGCCAGCGGCACAGGCGGGTCGGAGAACCAGCTCGGCACTGGAAGATCACCAGAGTATGGAGGTTCGTACGGCGGGATCATGAACGGGCTGTCGGGTGGTGTTAGGAGTCCCGGTCCGTAATCGGCGAGAACGACTAGTCCGGGTATGAGCTGAGAGGTGCCGTAGCGGATGAGGTCATCGGGTGATCCGAGACGCGGGCCGACTCCCTCCAGCACCAGCGCTCCGCCTCCGTACTTCCAGACAACCGGACGCATCTCCTCCGTCGCGGGGTCCGGATCGGGGACGGCCACCCCGGGACGAAACTCCAGCATGGTCTCGTCGAACTCCCATGGTTCGAGCTCGTCGAGATCGTCCGGGCAGGAATCGGGAACCAGCGGTTCCGGGTGGCAGTCTGGGTACTCCAGCGACCCGCCGCCGCACACCGCGTCCTCGTACACGCTCTGCTGGGTGTCGTACGGCAGGAAGGACGGACACCCGTCCGGGTCGTCAAACACCAGCCAGCCACGCGAGCCGTCACCCAGCGCATTGAGTCCGGGGAAGAAGGTCGGGTAGAACTCCTTTCCGATGCCCAACATCCGCGCCTCTGATGCGGTCATGTGGAGGGTCAACGCCCAACCGCTGTGCGGTTGCAGTGCAGTTTGCGGGCCCCACGGGACCAGAGTGGTGAGAGTCACCTCGGGGGGGTTCCACCATTTTGTCTCGGGGTCGTCTTCCGCCGCGGCGACGGCCGCAAAGACGACCGCCACCATCAGTACGGCCCAGATTTTCGGATTGAGTTGTCGCGCTCTGACGTTGCTCGTCATCATGCCACCTCCTTCTGTCAACGAAACAAACGCCGCGGGGCCGGAAAACGCACGCGCCGATCCGCTCCGGAGCTTGAGAATTGATCGCATATTTATTGACAGCTTCGTAGCGTCAGTCTCGTGATGCTGATCGGTTTTGTCAAGCGGCGGGATTTTTGCGGCAATGCCGGACGCGGTCCGATCCGTATACTGGGATCGATGAAGAGCAACGACCGCACTCGAGGGCGGACCACCGTTGGGCCTTGGCGGGCGAGCCCCTGGGTCCACCTGGAGGCCGAGCGCCTCTACCACCCTCTGACCGGCCGCGAGATGGACCCGGCCGAGCCCGGCCACGACGAGCTGCGCGCCCTGGCCGCGTCGGGCGCGAGCCTCGACGCGCTCGACGACCGCCACCGGCGCTGGCTCGCCGAGGGCTGGCTCGAGCCGGTGTCGGCCGACCGCTCGCGCGACTACCGGCTGCGCTACGTGTCGCTCGAGACCTGCTCCAACTGCACCCAGGGCTGCTACTTCTGCCCGGTCGGGCACGCGCCGCGGGCGACCGAGCTCATGCCCACCGAGCTCTTCGAGTCCATCGTCGACCAGCTCGCGGCCCACTGCGACACCATCGAGGGCGTCGGGCTGTCCAACTACAACGAGCCCACCGCCGATCGGCGCTTCGTCGACCAGGTCGCGCTGCTGCACTGCCACCGGCTGCCGCCGGCGGTGCTGTCCAACGCCTCGGGCTTCACCCCCGACAAGGTCGACGCCGTCGTCGCCCTCGGCGGCTTGAGCTATCTCGGGATCAACATCTCGACGCTGGACCGCGAGCGCTACGCGCGCGACCGAGGCGCCGACCATCTGCCGCGCGTCCTCGAGCACCTCGACTACATGAAGGACAAACCGGTCGCCGAGACCATGGCCCTGGTCGTGCTCGGCCACAGCGACGACGCGCACCGGCGCGAGGTCGAGGCCATCAAGGCGCGTTTCGCCGGCTCCAACTTCACGGTCCGGCCCTTCGACATCATGGACCGCGCCGGCTGGCTGCCGGTCGGGTCGGGCCCGACGCGGCCGCACCGCCGGCTGCGCGGCTGCGACAACCTGGGCTCGCGGCCACTCGAGCACCTCCACATCACCGCCCAGGGGCGCGTCGTCTTCTGCTGCGAGGACTACGACGAGGTCCACACCGTCGGCGACCTCACCACCCAGACCATCGACGAGGTGCTGTCGGGCGACGAAATGGCGAGGCTGCGCCGCTTCACCTACGGTCTCGACGACGCCCCGGACGACTTCATCTGCCGCCACTGCCTGTTCGCGATCGCCGACTGACCCGGACGACGAGCTTGCCCGGCTGGGAGGTTCCGGGTAGTTTAGGCCCTCGAACCTCGACGGGCGCGGGCGGTGATCGGCACCGACGGCCGCAGTCCGTCGTCACAGAACTCCGGAGGACTCCAGATGCCACGCGTGATCTTCATCGTCGCCACCGCCATCGTCGTGTGCGCCCTGGCCGCAGCGCCGGCCGACGCCGGAAAATCCATCGACCGTCCGGAGCGATACACGGTCGGGCGCGGCATGGACCTCGAGCTGGTACCCGACCTCGATCGGGCCGTCCGGGTCGGCCAGACCCGCATCTGGAGCGACGTGATCCGGGTCAAGGACGCGACCTTTCTCAAACCCCACTTCGTCGGGGTCAATCTGCGCGCCGGCGACGAGCTCATCGTCCGCTCGGCCACGGGGCACGTGGTCGAGACGATCACCGGCCGGGGACCCAAGAGCATGGGGACCTTCTGGGGTCTGTCGGCGCGCGGTGAAGAGCTGTTCCTCGAACTCCACTTCCGCCACGCCTACCGCGATGTGCCGTTTCGCATCGATACTGTGATCGTCGGCGACGTCGACCCCTTCGGTAGCGGCACCGGTCCCGAGAGCATCTGCCAGCCGCCCGATTTCGAGGACGTCATCTGCTACCAGTCCGACGCTGGCAAGTGGGCCAACGTCCAGGCCTCGGTGGGACTGATGAACGTCGGCTCGAACCCGACCTCCGGCCTCTGGTGCTCGGGTTCCAACGTGTCGCCCAACAACTACGTGCTGTCGAACGATCACTGCATCACCAGCCAGGCCGAGTGCGACACAACTGAGTTCGTCTTCAAGTACTACAACCAGAACTGCGGCAGCGGACCGACCACCCCCGACTGGCAGAGCTTCCGCTGCGACGACATCGTCGTTTCTTCGCCCTTCGTCAGCTGCGAGGCGACCGTCACGACCCTGGACTTCACCCTCAACTCGGTAATCGGCGACCCGGCCTCGACCTTCGGCTATGCTCAGGCCGACCCGAACCCGATCACCGACGGGGAGGGCATCTACATTGTTCAGCACCCGGCGGGCCGGCCGCACGAGATCACCCACGGCGACGGCGCCAACGTCGACGCCGACGCACCCAACCTGCGCTACTACGACACCCTCGACACCGAGGGTGGCAGCTCCGGCTCGCCGATCTACCGCGACGCCGACGACAAGCTCATCGGGCTGCACCACTGCGGCGGCTGCACGACAGCGGGCACGGGCAACCGCGGCATGATGATGTCCGACATCTACCCGCTCATCGAAAGCTACCTGTGCTCGCCGACCGTCGAGGTCTCCGCCGCCGGCACCCAGGGCCTCGCCGAGGTCACCGGCAACGGCAACGCCGTGGTCGAGCCCGGCGAGACATGGCTCTTCACGCCCATGGTGCGCAATGCGGCGTGCGACGAGATGGCGCTCGGCGTGACCGCCGATGTCGTGCTCAACGCCTCATCCGCCGGACCGGTGACGATCAGCCACGGCGCCGCCGCCTTCGGCGACGTGCCGGCCGGCGCCACCGCGGCGGCGCAGCAGCCGGTCGAGTTCCAGGTCGGCGCATCGGTGGCCTGCGGCGAGGACGTCGTCCTCGACATGGTCAACCTCGACGCCGCCAACGCCGGGCCATTTTCCGACGCGCTCGCCATGCTCACCGTCCCCATCGGCGAGCTGGTGTACGACCCGATCCTGCTCGAGGACTTCGCCGGCGGCATCCCGGCCGACTGGACGGTGGTCCACAGCGGCACCGCCACCGGAGCGGCGGCGACCTGGACCACCGACAACCCGGGCGGCCGGACGCTGGCGCTCACCGAGCCCTTCGCCATCGTCGACTCGGACAACGCCGGGTCCGGAGTCACCCACGACGAGCAGCTCGTCACGGCGCCGGTCGACTGCACCGGCTACGACCAGATCGAGCTTCGGTTCAAGCACGACTTCAAGTGGTACATCGCCGGCGGTGACGAGCAGGGCGACATTCACGTCCGGTCCGGCGCCACCGGAGGGTCCTGGGTCCAGGTCGCCAACTACTCGGGCGGCGATGCGTCGGGCCAGGCGGTCGTCGACATCTCGGCGCAGGCGGTCGGCCAGACCGACGTCGAGGTCCGCTTCCACTACCACGATGCGTCGTACGACTGGTGGTGGGCGATCGACGACGTCGAAATCGTCGGCGGGACCTTCGTCTGCGACTCGTTCGACGAGATCTTCGCCGACGGTTTCGAGTCCGGCGACGTCTCGGCCTGGTCGGGCAGCAACCAGCCCTGACCGGCGCTCATCGACGGCTTCGCGGGCGGCCTCCGGGCCGCCCGTCGTCGTTTCGAGGTGGCCGTGCGTGCAAGAGCGGAAACTCGGTGTCACGATCGAAGCCGCTGGTCGCGTCTGCGATCTCTCACCTGCATTATCATCGCCGGGATGGCGAACGACGGCGGCGACCGGGCGACGTGCTGGTTGAGGCTCTGGGGTCTCGGCAACCGCCGTGCCGATCTCGCTCTGTCGTCGCTCACCGTCGTCGCCCTGGCGCTGTCGAGACTCGCGCTGCTCGCCTCGGGGCCGTGGGAGTGGGACGAGACGATCTTCGCCCGCGGCATACTCGACTTCTCCCTCGCCGCGCACTTTCCCCACCCGCCGGGCTTTCCGGGCTTCCTCGCCCTCGGCCAGGCGCTGCTGCCGCTGACCGGCGAGCCCTACCTGGCGCTCCAGCTGGTCTCCGCGATCGCCTCGGTGCTCGCCCTGTGGCCGCTCGCCGCCCTCGGCCGGAGGGTGGCGCCGCCGCCGGTGGCGACCGCGGCGGCGCTGCTGGTGCTCTTCCTGCCCGGGCCGTGGCTTTTTTCAGTGCGCGGCTTCTCGACCACCGCCGCGGCGGCGCTGGCGCTCGCGGCGGCGGCGCTGCTGGTGCGCGGGCTCGACGGCCGGCGGGCAACCGTCTTCACCGCGCTGGTGACCGCGTCCTTCCTCGTCCGGCCGATTCTGCTGCCCACCGTGGCCCTGCTCTGGCTCATCGGCGCCGAGACCGTGCGGCCGCGGTGGAGGCTGCTGCCGGGACTTGTGATCGGCGCCGCGGCGGTGGCGGCGGCGGTGGCGGTCATGGTCCGCCTCGAGGGCGGCTGGGCGGCCTTCGTCCGACCCTTCGTCGACCACGCCAGCTACCATACCGACCGGCTCCACCACAACACCGCTTCACTCTCCGACCTCGGGCTGCTCACCGGCGCCGGCGGCGTCGTGCCGGCGGCGCTGCTCGCGGCATTGGCCCTCGCCGGTCTCGTCGTCTGGCGGCGGCGGGTCGGCGCCCGGCCGGCGCTCGCCTGGATCGCGATCCTCGGTCTGACCTCGGCCCAGCTGGTGATGCTCCAGAACCGCTCCTACCCGCGCTACGCGGTCGGCGTCCAGATGGCGGCGGCGCCGCTGATCGCCGGCGCGGCGTCGCTTGCGGCGCCGCCGGTCGCCGTCGCCGGGCTGCTCGGCGCGACCGCGCTGTCGGCGGCGGCGACCCTGCCCCTGGTGCGCGAGCAGCACGTGGAGACTTTCGGCGCCTGGCAGGCGACCCTCGACGCCGCCGACCGGGCGGCTGACTCCGGGTGGGCCGCGGTGGTCGGGCCCGAGGTCCACGTCTTCTCGTCCTACTACTGGTCGGTGCTCGAGTGGCGCGGCGAGCCGGCGCCGCCCATTCTGCTGTCGCCGCGGGCGCCGGAGCCGTGGGTCGGGGTTGACCGGCCGTGGCTGGTGGCCACCGTCCACCCCCACCTCTACTGGCCGTCCCTGACCGACTCGGCCCGCGCCTGGGGCGGGGTTTCGGGCCGGCTCCGGCCGCTGACCCAGGGCCGCTTTCTGTCCGCCGCCGTGATCGACGTGCCGCCGCTGCCGGTCGGCCGATGGTGGCCGCTGGAGCGCGACGAGCTCGGCCGCCCGTTCATGTGGGCCGGGCCGTCGGCCGAGCTCTGGCTGCCGCCGAGCCCCGCCGGTACCCTGATCTCGCTGGCCGTCGCGCCGGCGCCCGGCGACGCCCCGGTGGCCGTCGACATCGACCACGGCGGCGGGCGGTTCGCGGTCGCCGGCCGCGCGCCGGCGACCCGGATCTGGACCCGCACCGCCGATCGCGGCGGCGAGCCGGTCATCGTCCGACTGCAGCGGTCCGACGCCTATCCGCCGGGCGGCGGCGACGAGCGGGGACTCGCCGTTCGATTGCTCGACGTGGCGGTGCGGCCGCCGGGGGCGTCGTGGGGCGGTCCGGCGGCCACCGCGTTCGATCGCGGCCGGCTGCGGCTCGATCTCGACGGCCACCACGGCCCCGAGGACTTCGGCGAGCTCGGCCCCGGGGTCTGGCTCGAGCCGGCGGCGCGGCTCCGGCTCGCCGTCGACGAACCGGGCACGCTGTCGCTGCGCTTCGCGGCGCCGCGGCCGACGCCGGCCCGGCCCCGGGTCCTCCTCGGCGGGGTCGAGGTCGCGGCGCTTCCCGATCTCGACCACCGGGCGGCGCAAGTGGCAGTTCCGGTCGGTGCAGAGACGGTCGCGGCCGGCGCGGTCGAGCTCGAGATCGTCAGCGAGCCCTACCGGCCGGCGGCCGGCGGCGGCGCCGACCCGCGCACCCTCGGTGTGGTGCTGCTCGGCCTCGACTTCGAGCCCGCGCAGTCCTCGAAGGGTTGGTGGAGCCAGGGAAGGTGAGCGGAATGGGCCCCGCAACAACGGCCTTCTGCCCCGACCCCGCCGCGCAGCCGGTGCGGCCCAGCGTCGCCCGAGCGGCGCGGCGCTGTCAGTTGGCCTCGAGCGAGGGCCGCGCAGCGGTCGAGCGGCACACCCGGCCTGCGCTCTCGGCCGACCCTTCGACGACCCTGTGGTAGTCGCCGAGCAGGCCGTCGAAGACGCCCTCCCAGCGACGGGTCAGCGCGAATCGGCGTGCGGCGGCGCCCATCCGCCGGCGCAGGCCGGCGTCGCGGATGAGCCGCTCGACCTTGAGGTGGAAGTCGACGCCGACGGTGCCGACGAAGCCGTTGACGCCTTCGGTGATGAGCTCCCGCGGCGCCATGCGGTCCGAGGTCACGACGGGCAGCCCGGACGCCATGGCCTCGAGCGCGACATTGCCGAAGGTCTCGGTCTCGGACGGAAAGACGAACAGGTCGGCCGACGCGTACTCGACGCTCAGCGCCTCGCCGGTCAGGTGGCCGGTGAATCGGGCCCGGGGCAGAGCGGGCTCGAGCCAGGCACGCTCGGGGCCGTCGCCGACGATGACGAGATCGACGTCGCGGCGGCCGCGGAACAGATCGACCAGCACCTCGAGGTTCTTGTCGACCACCAGGCGGCCGACGTGGAGCGCGGTGGTCCGGCCGGGCTCGCGACGGTGACGCGGGTGGAAGCGGTCGGTATCGACCCCGCGCGAGAACAGCCCGACCGGAGTCCGGATCCGGCGGGCGAGCGCCGAGCGCGTCCACTCGGACGGTGCGACCACGAGCTCGGCGTGATCGAGGAACCAGGTGACGTAGCGCCAGGTGAGCCCGTCGAAGAGCCGGCCGATCGTCCGCTGCGGCAGCCGTCGGCGGCGCAGGGCCTTTTCGACCCGCCGGCGCACGTTCTCCTCGTACGCGGTGTGGTACGAGGCGACAATCGGCACGCCGAGCCGGCGGGCGGCGGCGAGCCCGGTCAGACCGAGCGAGCCCGGCGTCGCGATGTGGAGCAAACCGGGCCGCAGCCGCGCCAGGTCGCGGATCACCCGCGGTCGGTGGGGCAGAGCGTCCATGGCCCATCCGGGGTGGACTAAGAGCGGCCACAGCGGCCGGTAGCGCCGGATTTCGACCGGCCCGAGGCGCTCGACGGCGTCGTTCCCCGTGGCGTGGGTGAAGACCGTCAGCGCGATCCGGTCAGCCCTCGTCCGGCACTGAACGGCGAGACGGTGCAGAGTGTTGGCGACGCCGTCGACGACCTCGCCGGACTCGGTGACGAAGGCGTCGGTGAGCAGCGCGACCGACAGCGGGTGCTGCTTCACCGATCCCCCGAGCTCCGGCTCAACGCGTTGGCCCGTCGGCGTCGGCGGCGGGTGCGCGCCGCCGGAGCTTCCGGCTGACCAGCAGTGAAACCACCACGACCACCGCCAGCACTGCCGCCGCGCGCACCCAGGTTTCGGGCGACGGGTCGGCGATCAGGGCGCGGGCTTCGGCGCCGGTGACGGCGTAGAGCGCGATCCACGGCGCCAGCCCGATCAGGTTGCCGATGACGAACTGAGGCAGCCGGACCGGCGACGCGCCGAGCGCCAGGTTGACCACGGGGTAGGGACCCAGGGGCAGATTGCGGGCGACGGCGACGGCGACGATGCCGTTGCTCTCCAGCAGGCGGCCGAGCCGCGACGAGGCATCCGGGCCGCTGTTGAGACGCTTCAGCACTGATCCGCCGCGCGCGCCGAGCCAGAAGAAGAGAACGCCGCCGAGGGTCGCGCCGATGACGGTCCAGAGGGTTCCGAGCGCCGGTCCGTAGACGATGATGGTCGGGATCATCACCAGGCTCAGGGGCGCGCCGACGAAGCCGCTCAAGACGAACACGGCGATGACGCCGAACGGCGCCAGGGGGTGGTCGGCGGTGGTCTCGATCCACCGGACGAGCCCGCTGCCGAAGTTCGAGCAGCCCACAGCCGGAATCAGGGCGACGGCCAGCCCCAGCGCCCTTGGGGGCGCGGCTTCGAGCGCACTGGAGAGCTTCAGCATGGCACGGCAACACCGGTCGGCCCGACCAGCATTGCAGCGCGGTCATGTTCGAACGATGTGAACGAACGGCAGGCACCACGGGGACCTTCGATCGGTTGCTTCCGGTCGCTCGACGATCGACCCCGGCCTCTCGCCTTCGAGCCACTCCCGTGTATCCTGGGCGGGTTCGTTCGATCAGACCGTGTTTCGGAGGGTCGATGGAGCGCGACGAGCTGCAGCGGATTCTCGAGTCGGTGGCGGGGGGCACGACGATGGTTGACGACGCCGTCGAGCGGCTGCTGCCGGTCGGCTTCGTCGATCTCGGCTTCGCCCGCCTCGACACCGACCGGGAGCGCCGGACCGGGATGATCGAGGTTGTGTACGCGCCGGGCAAGACCGACGCGCAGCTCGGGGAGATCGTCGACCACTGTTTGGCGAACCGGGGGCAAGTCCTGGTGACCCGGCTCGAGGCCGACCGAGCGCCGGCCCTGCTCGACCGGTCGGCCGAGCTTCGATATCACGAGCAGGCTCGGGTGTTGGAGTCGAGACCGGCCGGCGGGTCGTCGCTTCCGATGGTCGCGGTGGTCTCGGCCGGGACCTCCGATCTTGCCGTGGCCGAGGAGGCCGCGGTGGTGCTCGAGCACTTCGGCCACCCGGTCGACCGGGTGGTCGACGTCGGCGTCGCCGGGCTGCACCGCCTCGGCGCCGTGCTCAGACGGCTGCGCGCGGCGCGGGCGGTGATCGTCGTTGCCGGCATGGAGGGGGCGCTGCCGTCGGTCGTCGCCGGCCTGGTCGACAGGCCGGTGGTTGCGGTGCCGACGTCGGTCGGCTACGGCGCGAGCTTCGGCGGCTTGGCGGCGCTGCTCGGCATGCTCAACTCGTGTTCCGCCGGGGTCGGCGTGGTCAACATCGACAACGGCTTCGGCGCCGCCGCGCTGGTCCACCGGATCGCTGCGACCGACGCCGGGGCGGAGGCGCGATGAACCGCCGCCTGGTCTACCTGGACTGCGCCGGCGGCGCCGCCGGCGACATGGTGCTGTGCGCGCTGGTCGAAGCCGCCGAGTGCGCCGAGCTGATCGAGCGGTTGCCGGGCGCCCTCGGGATGTCCGACGTCACCGTCGACTGGCCGGCGACGCCGCCCGGCGGCTTCGCCGCTCGACGACTGGTGGTCGGCTTCGATCCCGGCGCCCATCCCGAGCATCGGACCCTGGCCGACGTCGAGGCGCTCGTTGAACGCGCCGAGCCGCCGATCGCCGTCGCGTCCCTGGCGAGGGCGGTGTTCCGAACCCTGGCCGAGGCCGAGGCGGAGGTCCACGGGACGACCGTCGACGCGGTGCACTTCCACGAGGTCGGGGCGGTCGACGCGCTCATCGACATCCTGGGGTCCTGTCTCGCCCTCGATCGGCTGGCGCCGGACGAGGTCGTCTGCTCGGCACTGCCGATGGGTGCGGGCACCGTCGAGTGCTCCCACGGCACCCTGCCGCTGCCGGCGCCGGCGGTGGCCGCGCTGCTGCCCGGGGTGCCGGTTTTCCCGGCGGGTGTCGACGGCGAGACCGTGACCCCGACCGGCGCGGCGCTGGTGACCACCCTCGCCCACCGCTTCGGGCCGATGCCGGCGATGACCGTCGAGGCGGTCGGGGTCGGCGCGGGGACCCTGGAGCGGCCCGGGCTGCCCAATCTGCTGCGCGCGTTCGTCGGCAGCGTCGCCGTTTTTGACCCGGGTGCTGACGAATGAGCGCGCACGACCGGCTCCTGGAGTGGTTCCGCGACGCCGGCTCGGCGCTGGTGGCGTACTCGGGCGGGGTCGACAGCACCCTGCTGGCGCGGGCGGCCCACGACGCCCTCGGCGACCGGGCGGTGGCGCTGACCGCGGTGTCGGCGTCGCTGGCGCCGGTCGAGCTCGAGGACGCGCGTTCGCTGGCCGCCGGAATCGGCATCGAACACGTGCTCGTGACGTCGTCCGAGACGACGCTCCCTGCCTACCTCGCCAACGACGCCGACCGCTGCTATCACTGCAAGTCGGAGCTCTACGGTCTCTGCGCCCGGGTCGCGGACGAGCGCGGCCTCGCGGTCATCGTCAACGGTCTCAACACCGACGACCTGTCGGACCACCGGCCGGGCAACCGCGCGGCCGACGAGACCGGGGTGCGGTCGCCCTTCGTCGAGCTCGGCTTCGACAAGGCGGCGATCAGAGAGAGCTCTCGGCGTCTCGGACTGCCGACCGCCGACAAGCCCGAGCTCGCCTGCCTCGCGTCGCGCTTCCCGACCGGAACTCCGATCACCATCGCCGGCCTCGAGCGGGTCGCCAACGCCGAGCAGACGGTCGCCGGCCTCGGCTTCTCGCAGTACCGGGTCCGCTTCCACGGCGACGTCGCGCGCATCGAGGTCCCGGCCGACGAGATCGCCCGGCTGGCGGACGACGAGCTGCGCCGGCGACTGCTCGACGGCGTGCGCGCCGCCGGCTTCCGCTTCGTCACCGTCGACCTGGCCGGCTACGCCCGCGGCTCGTCGAATCCCGAGGCGATGGGCCGGGGGTAGGTTTCGAGAACGGCCTTCTGCGGCGGCCGCTTGGCAGATCACGAGGCTGTTCAGGCGTGGGAGATGGTTTCTGGGAACTTGGGTCGATGTTTGTGGTGCGGGCATCTTGCCCGCCAACGATCCTGGAGGCACGCGACGATTGCCGGAAGGCGCTCGGCACAATGTCAAAGACGGCACGCCCGCCTCAGCGATTGAAGTCGCGTGGATCGAGGCGGTACAGTTCGGGACAGGGAGAGGGTCCGTCCGACACGGGCACTGACACGGAACCGGATCGGGACACGGAAACGGATCCGGATCCGGAACCGAATCCGGTTCCGGGGACGGACGCACCGTCCGTCAGAAAGCACGGATTGCACGCACATTGCGTGTGAAGTAGGCTGCTTCGTCGGGGGTGAGGATGACCGACAGACCGACGGACACCGCGCAGACCGACGGGACCACCGAGCCGCAGGGCGAGGGGTTCGTCGAGGCGTTTGCGCCGCTCGGCCTCCACCGGGCCGCGGCCGAGGTCGAGGCGCTCATCGAGGCCGAGGATCGCGACGCCATCGACGAGCTCGTCGCGTCGACCCACCCCGCGGATCTCGCGCTGCTGCTGCGGGCGCTGCGGCTCGAGCTGTGGTCGGCGCTCATCGAGCGTCTGGACATCACCCGGATCTCGGATCTCATGGAGGAGCTTCCGGACCATCTGCGCGACGATCTCGCCGAGCAGCTGCAGCCGCAGCAGCTCGCCGACGCCCTCGAGGAGATGGCGTCGGACGACGCCGCCGACGTGATTGCGGACCTCCCCGAGACCATCGCACAGAAGATCATCCGCGCCCTGCCGCGCGACGACCGGCGCGAGGTCGAGACCCTTCTCGCCTACCCCGAGGACACGGCCGGCGGGCTCATGCAGATGGAGCTCGTGTCGATCCCGGAGCGGGCGACCGTCGGCGAGGTCGTCGACGAGATCCGGGCCGACCGGGACGAGGTCGGTGAGGTGTTCTTCGTCTACGTCGTCGACGACGAGGGCCGGCTGGTCGGCGTGCTCAACCTCGGCGCCCTGCTGCTCAGCGACAACGACCGGCCGATCCGCGACCTGATGAAGACCAAGATCCACGCGGTGAATCCGGACGAAGACCAGGAGCGGGTCGCCCGGCTGTTCAAGCGCTACGACCTGGTGGCGCTGCCGGTGGTCGACGACGGCGGCGTGCTGCTCGGGCGGATCATGCACGACGACGTCGTCGACGTGCTCCAGGAGGAGGCCGACGAGGACATCATGCACATGGCCGGGGCCTCGGCCCACGAGCCCGAGCTGGTCTACACCGACCAGATGTTCCGGATCGCCGGCATGCGTTTGCCCTGGCTGCTCGCGACCCTCGTCGGGTTGGCGGTTCCGGCCATCCTGACCCGCGGCTTCCAGGTCAGCTTTCCGAACATGGATGTGCTGGTGCCGTTCGTGCTCGTCATCGGCGCCATGGGCGGCAACGTCGGCGCGCAGTCGGCGACCATCGTCGTCCGGGGCTTCGCCACCGGACGCGTCGACTTCCGCAACCTCGGCCACTTCCTGTTCAAGGAGCTGGTGGTGAGCGGGGTGATGGGCCTCGCCTGCGGCCTCCTGTCGGGGCTGGTCGTCCAGGTCTGGTACGGCATCCCCAGGCTGTCGGCCACCGTCGGGATCTCCATGACGGTGGCCATCGTCGCCTCGGCGATCCTCGGCGTGCTGGTTCCGTTCTTCTTCCGGCTGGTCAAGATCGACCCCGCCATCGCCGCCGGCCCTGCGGTGACGACCATCGACGACATCGTCGCGATCGGGATCTACTACGTCGTCGCGATCCTGCTGATCACCGCGTGATCTTGGCGCTCTTCGCGCCTTGGCGGTTCAACCGATCGGTTCGAAGTGGCAGGTGAAGTGGCGCAGCATCTCGGGTTGCCGGGTGATCCGGTGGCCCGGGATCCGGTCGCGCTCGCGCCAGACGCCGTCGATGATCTCGATCAGGTAGTCGAAGTGGCTCTGGGTGTAGACCCGGCGCGGGAAGGCGAGCCGGACCAGCTCGAGGGGCGCCGGCTGCTCCCGGCCGGTTTCGTCGAAGTGGCCGAACATGACGCTGCCGAGCTCGACCGCGCGGACGCCTCCGGCGAGGTAGAGGGCGTTGACCACGCCGATGCCGGGGTAGTGCAGCGGGTCCATGTCGGGCAGCATCTGCCGGGCGTCGAGAAAGACCGCATGGCCGCCGGCAGGTCGGACCATGGGTACGCCGATGTCGTCGAGCCGGTTCACCATGTACTCGACCGTGGCGTGGCGGTAGATCTGGTAGTCGACGTCGAGGGCCTCCCGCAGCCCGACCGCGATCGCCTCGAGATCACGACCGGCGAGCCCGCCGTAGGTCGGGAAGCCCTCGCGCAGGATGAGCAGGTTGCGGAAGCGTTCGGCCCAGTCGTCGTCGCGGCACACCAGGAAACCGCCGATGTTGGCCAGGCCGTCCTTCTTGCAGCTCATGGTCGCGCCGTCGGCGAGCGCGAACATCTCGCGGGCGATGTCGAGCAGGTCGTGGTCGGCGTACCCGGCCTCGCGCTCGCGCACGAAGTAGGCGTTCTCGGCGAAGCGGCAGGCGTCGATGATGAACGGGATATCGTGCTCGGCGAGCACCTCCCCGACCTCGCGCAGGTTGGCCATGGACACCGGCTGGCCGCCGCCGGTGTTGTTGGTCACCGTCATCATGGCGAACGGAATCTTCTCGCGGCCGTGGTCGGCGATGCAGGCCCTGAGGGCATCGACGTTCATGTTGCCCTTGAACGGCGCCTCGTGCTGGGTGTCGAAGGCCTCGGGGCAGGGCAGGTTGAGGGCCACCGCGCCGCGGT
Organism: uncultured Thermoanaerobaculia bacterium; assembly: GCA_964641415.1. Lineage (GTDB taxonomy): Bacteria > Acidobacteriota > Thermoanaerobaculia > Thermoanaerobaculales > Sulfomarinibacteraceae > JAHECW01. The sequence continues at coordinate 72,563 of CAZXMW010000011.1, forward strand.
ACTCGATGTTGGCCCGCGTGGTGTCGAAGTGGCTGTTGTTGGGCACCACGTCGCCCGGCGACAGGACGGTCTCCGCGAGAATCGCCTCGGCGGCACGGCCCTGGTGGGTGGGCAGAATGTGGGGCATGCCGGTGATGTCGCGCACCGAGGTTTCGAAGCGCTTCCACGACCGGCTGCCGGCGTAGCTCTCGTCGCCGAGCATCATGGCTGCCCACTGCTCGGTGGACATCGCGCCGGTGCCCGAGTCGGTGAGCAGGTCGATGCAGCAGTCCTCGGCGTCGAGCAGGAAGACGTTGGAGTGCGCCGCGGCAAGGGCGGTTTCGCGCTCGGCCCGCGTCGTGATCTTGAGCGGCTCGGTCATCTTGATCCGAAACGGCTCGATGATGGTGTGCACGGCGACCTCCTCGACAGGACGTGAGTGGTTCGGAGGGGAACCGCTCAGAGCCTACGCCTTCTCGCCGCCGGGTCAAGAGTCACGCGATATACTCGCGCTCCGGTCCACGCAAAGGGTCGGCAAAGGAGCGTCCATGCGGATCGGTTCACGCACGCCGCGGCGATTTCGCGGCCCTCTCATCGTCCTGGCGCTCGTCGTCGTCGCGACCGCCGGCTGGCTGGCCCTCAGGGTCGGGCCGGCGCCCATGGTCACCCTCGACACAGAGCGGCCCGCGATCGGTCGGGCGACACAGGTGTCGGCGCGCTTTCTCGAGCCCGAGGGCGGGCTGACCGGGGTCAGGCTCGAGTTCGTCCAGAGCGACCGGGTCGAGCTCCTCGACCGGGCGAGCTTCGACCCCGCGTCACTGCTGCCCTTCGGCAGCGACCGCGGCACTGCAGAGGCTGTGCTCCGGGCTACCGTCGGGCTCGACAGCCAGCCCTGGTTGACGGCGGGCGACGTCACCGTGCGGGCGATCGCCGAGAGGTCGGCCGGCGTGCTCCGGCGCCCCGACGCCGTGGTCGACGAGATCCGCCTGCCGGTGCGGCTGACGCCGCCACGCCTCGAGCTGCTGTCGTCGCGCCACTACGCCCGCCAGGGCGGCTCGGGCGCGGTGCTGTACCGGGTCGGGCCGACCGCCGTAAGGTCCGGCGTGCGCGCCGGGCGCCAGACCTCGACCGGGGCCGCCCTCGAGGGTCGCGACCCCGACCAGCGCTTCGTCATCTACGCCCTGCCCTGGGATCTCGACGACGGCAGCGAGGTCCGGCTGTTCGCCGAGGACGATGCCGGCAACCGCGTCGAGGCGCCGTTCCTCGAAGGCTATCGGACGAGGGCTCAACGCATCGACGACATCGTCATCACCGACGCCTTTCTCGAACGGGTGGTGCCGGCCGTCGCGAGCCGGACGCCGGGCTTCGACTCCTCGGGCTCGCTGCTCGAACAGTACCTGATCATCAACGGTCGGTACCGGGCGGCCGAGCTCGAGGGCGTCGCCGAGCTGGCACAAGCGAGCGAGCCCGGGCTGCTCTGGTCGGCCCCCTTCCTCCAGATGGCGAGCTCGGCTCGGATGGCCGGCTTTGGCGACAAACGGCGCTACCTGTACGACGGCCGCGAGGTCGACCGCCAGGTCCACCTCGGCCTCGACCTCGCCTCGACCGCACGCGCGCCGGTGCCGGCGCCGAACACCGGCCGGGTGGTCGCAGCAGGGTGGATGAGCCTGTACGGCAACGCCGTCGTCATCGACCACGGCCACGGTCTGCTGTCGCTCTGCGGCCACCTGTCGTCGGTCGAGGCCGAGGCCGGCGACCTGGTTGCCCGAGGCGAGATCATCGGCAGAAGCGGCGCGACCGGGCTCGCGGGTGGCGACCACCTCCACCTGGAGATCTTCGTCCACGGCCTCTCCGTCGACCCCGTCGAGTGGCTTGACGGCCACTGGATCGAGGACAACGTCACGTCCAAGATTGATTTTTAATTCTCAATTCTCAATTTTCAATTATCGAATATCGATGACGAACATGATATTGTGTGCTTAATGCGATATCAATGAGAATTGAGAATTCAAAATTGACAATTGTGTCTGTCAGCTTTCGGCGGGCTCGCGCTTCCACGGCTAAAAATCCGCCAGAGCTTGCTGAGGAGGCGGCCGACGGCGGCGAAGGCGTCCTCGGACAGCGCCGCGGTGGTCGGCAGCAGCAGCGTGGTCAGGAAGGTCGAGACGACGAGACCGCCCATGATGACGATGGCCATGGAGTAGTAGTAGACCCCGGCCAGCGCCGGCCGTTCGACGACGATCGGCACCAGCCCGACCAAAGTCGTGATGGCGGTCATGAGGACCGGCCGCAGTCGCTCGCGGCCGCCCTGGAGCATGGCGGCGGTGCGGTCCATGCCGCGCCGACGATACAGGTTGATGTGCTCGATCATGACGATGCCGTTGTTGACCACGACGCCGATGAGCAGCAGCAGACCGATCGCCGCCGGCTGGTCGAAGTCGGTGCCGGTCGCCCACAGCGCCCAGAACGCGCCGGCGAGGGCGAACGGCAGCGCGACCATGAGCCCGACCGCCTGACGCACCGACTCGAAGAGCGACGCCATGACCGCGAACACCAGTCCGAGAGCGAGCAGCAGGTTGACCAGGAACTCGAGCGACTGCTCACGCTGCCGGGTCGCCCACTCGGACATGGTCCACGAGTATCCGAAGGGGAAGTCCATGCTGTCCATGGCGGACCGAACCAGCGGCAGGTAGTCGTTCATGGTGCCGTCGCTGTAGCGGGCGCCGACCCAGACGCTGGTTCGGCGGTTGTCGCGCTGGATCCGGTCCGGTCCGGGCTCGACCCGGAATGACGCCATGGACGCGAGGGGAATCTTGTCGCCGTCCGCGGTCCACACCGGCAGAGTGTGAAGCTGGGCGACGCTCTCGGTGGCCCGCTCGTCGAGGGTGAGCCGCATTTCGCGCTCGCCCGATGGGGTCCGGAAACGCGGCAGCCTGCGGCCCCGGAAGGTCAGCGAGACGACCTCGGCGGGCTGGTTGAGGGGAATGCCGTAGCGCGCGGCGAGCTCGCGGTCGAGGTCGACGAAGAGCTCCATGCCGCCGGACTGGCTGCTCGTCCAGGCGTCGGCGAGACCCGGGATCTCGGACAGCCGCTGCTTGGCCTCTTCGGCGAGCTCGGCGAGCACGCCGGTGTCCTCGCCGACCAGCTGGAAGGCGATCCGGTTGCCGCCGCCGCGCCGCCAGCCCCAGCCCGACTGGTCCTGGACCTCGAGCTCGATGCCGGGCAGCTCGGGCAGCAGCTCGCGCAGCAGCAGCCGGGTCTCGGCCATGGCGGCCTCGTTGGCGAAGCCCTCCTTCATGTAGAGCCGGGTCAGCGAGAAGCGGTCGGACCAGAAGGAGTAGATGTGCTCGGCGTTGAGCTCGTCGCGGTGCGGTACGAGGTCGTCCTCGACCAGGGTGATGGCCGCCTGCTTGCGTTCCAGACTGAGCGGCTCGGAGAACTCGTAGCGGACCTGGACGAAGATCTCGGACTCGTTGGTGTCGAAGTTCTTGTCGATCTTGCTGAACGGGAACCAGGTCGAGGCGATGACCGCGATACCGATCAGCGGCGTCAGCCAGCGGTGGCGCAAGAAGAAGCCGAGCAGCATCTGATACCGGTCCTCGAGCCAGAGCATGAGCCGCGCCCGACCGCGCGACCGTGACCGGATGAGGGTCGAGGTCGCCAGCGGAATCAGGGTCTGGGACACGAAGAGCGAGGCGAGCAGGGTCAGGCAGACGGTGATCGCGAGCTCGCGCAGGTAGATGTTCATCTCGCTCGGCTTGTTGAAGATCATCGGCAGAAAGACGATGACCGAGGTCAGGGTGGCGGCGATCACCGCGGTCGACACCTCCCGAGAGCCGACGAGCGCCGCCTCGGTGCGGCTCAGGCCGCGCTGCTGGTGGCGGTAGATGTTCTCCATGACCACCACCGCGTTGTCGACCAGCATGCCGATGCCGACGATCAGACCGAGCAGGGTCAGGGTGTTCAGAGTCTTGTCCATGGCCCAGATCACGCCGCAGGCGACGATGAGTGAGAACGGGATGCAGAGCACCGAGACCAGGGTCATGGAGTGCCGGCGCAGGAACGCGAAGAGCACCGCGGACGCGAGCAGTGCACCGAACAGACCGGTGAACCCGAGGTCGCGCAGGGTCTTGCGGATCTCGGCGCCCTGGTCGAACCAGATCAGGAAGGTGACGCCTTCGAGCTCGGGATCGGAGTTCATCTCCTCGACCCGCCGCCGGACGTCGTCGCAGATCGCGACCGCGTTGGCGCCGGCCTCGGCGCTGACCGTGACGCCGATGGCGAAGTTGCCGTCGAGGTGGCGACCGTACTCAAGCGGCGGCTCGTCATAGCGGATGTCGGCGACATCGCCGAGGCTCAGCCCGTCGGCGCGCAGCGGCAGCGATCGGATCTCCTCGACCGAGGCGAAGGCGCCGACGGTGCGCACCGAAAGCCGGCGCTCAGCCGATCGCAGGACCCCGGCCGAGAGGTCGAAGTTGCTCCTCGAGACCGCGCGCGACACGTCGCGGACGTCGATGCCGTGGGCCTCGAGATCAGAGATCCGGAGGTTGATCCGCACCTCCCTGGGGTTGACCCCGTCGAGGCTGACCGATGCGACGCCGGGGATCCGTTCGAGCGGCCGGACGATCTTGCGTTCGAGCAGGTCGTAGCTTTCCGAAAGATCGCGCTTGGACGACAGCCGGCCCTCGAGCACCGGCGCGTCCTCCTCGGCGGCGCTCCAGTTGCCGCCGACGGTGATGTCTCCGATCGTGGCGGGCAGGTCGCGCCGGACCCGGTCGATACGCTCGATGACCTCGGCGCGGGCCAGGCTCATCTCGTGGCCCCAGGCGAATCGGAGTCGGATCCGCCCGCCGTCGGCGGTGCAGTGGGACCACATGTCGGTGATTCCCTTGACCGAGCCCAACACCTCCTCCAGGGGCCGGACCACCAACCGCTCGGTCTGCTCGGGGGTGGCGTTGGGAAACGGCACCTGGACGAACAGGACCGGTTCCGCGACCTCGGGCATGAAACCCAGCGGCAGCCGGTCGAGCGCCACCAGCCCGAGCACCACCGCGCAGGCCAGGATGGTCAGCATGGCGACCGGGCGGCGGATGGCAAGCTCCGGGAGGGTCACGAGATCGCCTCGTCAGGCGCCCCGCCCCCGACCGCGCCTCCTGTTCGGTCCCCGGTTGGCCCGACTCGGACCCGGGACGGCACCACCAGGTAGACCGCAGGGATCACGACCAGAGTGAGCATCGTGCTCAGCAGCAGGCCGAACGAGACCGTGATCGCGAGCGGTGCGCGCAGCTCCGCGCCCTCGCCGAGGGCGAGCGCCATGGGCAACAGACCGAGCACCGTTGTCAGGGTGGTCATCAGGATCGGCCGCAGCCGCAGGTGGCCGCCCCGGATGACGGCGTCGAGCTTGGTCATCCCGGCACGGCGCAGCTGGTTGACGGTGTCGATCAGGACGATGGCGTTGTTGACCACGATACCGACCAGCATGACAACGCCGATCAGAGCGATCACGCTGACCTCGGTACCGGTGGCCATCAGCCCGACGACGACGCCGACCAGGGCGAGAGGGACGGTGAAGATCACCACGAACGGGTGGACCAGCGACTCGAAGGTCGCGGCCATCACCAGGTAGACGAGAAAGACCGCCAACGAAAGGGCGAAACGCAGACTTGCGAACGAGGTCTGCATCTCCTCGACCTGGCCGCCGAGCTCGGCGGCGACGCCGGGCGGCGGAGGGTCGGCGGCGAGCAGAGCCCGGATGTCCGAGATCGCGGCGCCGAGACCGCGGCCTTCCAGATTGGCGCTGAGCACCGCGGCGCGCTGCTGCTGCACACGGTGGATCTCGGCCGGGCCGCGGTCGGCGCGGACCTCGGCCACGGTGAGCAGGCGCAGCTGGCGGCCGTCGGCGCCCGGGATCACCAGGTTGCGGACGTCTTCGACGGTCTGCCGGTGCCGCTCGGTGTTGCGGACCCGGATGTCGATCTGCCGGTCGGCCTCACGGAACCGGGTCGGCACCACGCCGAGCACCCGGTCGCGCAGGGTCTCGGCCACGGTCCGCATGTCCAGCCCGAGGGACGCCAGCCGGTCGCGGTCGAAGATCACCTGGAGCTCCGGGTTGCCCTCCTCGAGCGATGACCGGATGTCGACCAGCCCGGGGATCGCCGCCAGCTTGTCGGCGAGCACCGGCGTCCACTCCTCGAGCGCCGCCAGATCGTCCGAGAACAGAATCACCTCGATGGGTGTCTTGAGGCTGAAGTAGGTCGGTGTGCCGAAGGTGGTCTCGAGCTCGGGGATGGCGGCAAAGCCGGCCCGGAGCCGGTCGGCGACCCTGATCTGGGCGGCCTCGTCGCGGCGGTCGGCAAGCACCACGTTGAGCTGACCGTAATGCTCGGCGGTGGTACTCAGGCTCAGACCGCCGGACACCAGCCGGCTGCCGGCGGTCACGTAGACGACCTCGACCTCGGGGTCGTCCTCGACCGGCGCCGCCATCCGCCGCAACACCCGGTCGGTGGCCTCCACCGGCGTGCCCTCCGGAAGGGTCGCCTCGAAGAAGAACTCGCCCTGTGAGATGTCCGGAATGAGCGAGGTCCGCAGCCTGCCGACCCCGGCCACCGCAACGGCGAAGACAATCGCCGCGGCGATGATGGTCGTCCATTTGCGGCGCAGCGCGGCGCCGAGCACGCTGTCATACAGTCGCGACACGAAACCGAGGCTGCGCTCGGTCGCACGGCCTCCGGTGTCGACCGGGGATCGCCCGGCGCCGCCGCCGAGCGCGCTGAGCATGGGGATCAGAGTGACCGCCACCACCAGCGACGCGAGCAGGCTCAGAGTGACGGTGATCGCCATGTCGCCGAACAGGGCGCCGGCGATGCCCTCGACGAAGGCTATGGGCAGAAACACGGCCACCGTTGTCAGGGTCGAAGCCGCCACGGCGCCGCCGACCTCGGTCGTCCCGGCGACCGCCGCCTCGGCCCGTCCGAGCCCTTCCTGGAGCTTGCGGTGGATGGACTCGAGCACCACGATGGCGTTGTCGACCAGCATCCCGATGCCCAGGGTGAGGCCACCGAGGCTCATGATGTTGAGCGACACCTCGAGCCGGTACATGGCCATGAACGCGAACAGCACCGACAGTGGGATGGCGGTGGCGATGATCAGCGTCGACCGGGCGTCGCGCAGGAAGGCGAAGAGCACCGCGATGGCGAGCATGCCGCCGACCACGGCCGTCAACCGGACCTCGACGAGCGCCTGCTCGATGAAGCGCGACTGGTCGAAGAGCACGGTCAGGTCGTAGCCCTCGGGCGCCAGCGTCGCGATCTCGGGCAGCGACTCGCGAACCAGCCTGGCGGTCGAAACGATGTTGGCGTCGCCCTCCTTGTAGATCGCGATCTCCACGACCTCGATGCCGCCGACCCTGATGATCTCCTCGCGCTCCCGCGCTCCCCAGCGGACGACGGCGACGTCGCGAACCCTGACCTGCGACGCACCCTCGGCGGACAGGACCAGGCCGCCGATCTCCGCCACCGAGTCGTACTCGTTGACGGTCCGGATCAGAAACTGGGTGTCGGCGCCGCGCAGCGAGCCGCCGGGCAGGTTGATGTTGGAGGCCCCGACGACCTGCCGGATCCGCTCGAGGGGGATGCCGAGGGCGGCCAGGCGCTCCTGGTCGACCTCGACGTGGATCTCCTCCTCGAGCCCCCCCTTGATCCGTGCCGACGCCACGCCCCGCAGGCTCTCGAACGCCTGCTTGAGCCTGCGGTCGGCAATCCGCCGGGTCTCGGTGAGGTCGCCCGCGCCGCCGAACGCGATCCGCAGAATCGGGTCGAGAGAGGGGTCGAAGCGCAGAACCACCGGGTCCTCGGACTCTTCCGGGAGGATCAGCCGGTCGAGCTTCTCGCGGACGTCGAGCAGCAGCAGGTCCATGTCGGCGCCCCAGTCGAACTCGAGGGTGACCTCGGAGATCCCGGGGCGCGACACCGAGTGGACGGTGCGCAGACCGCGCAGCACGCCGACCACCTCCTCGACCGGCCGGGTGATCAGGTTCTCGACCTCGGCCGGAGCGGTGTCCGGGAAATCGGTCTGGACGGTGAGCGACGGATACGAGATGTCGGGCAGCAGGTCGAGTGGCAGCCGGTTGTAGCCGACGATCCCGAAGGCGGCGAGCGCCAGAGCGCTCATGGTCACCGTCACTCGGCGGCGTACGGCGAACGCGACCAGGGCCCGCATCAGGCGTCCGCGGCGGCGTCGATCGGATCCGTGTCGAGCTCGAGCGCCTCGAGGACGGTCACCGGCTGACCGTCACGCAGGGCCCGCTGGCCCTGGACCACCACCATCTCACCGGGCTCGAGGCCGGCGATGATCTCAGCGCGGTCGTCGTCTTCGATGCCGACTTCGACCTGCCGCCGACAGGCGACGTCGCCGGCGACCACGTAGACCGCCTGTTCGCCCCGCTCGCTGACCACCGCGATCCGGGGCACGAGCAGGCTGTCGGTGCGGCGGTCGGTGACGATGGAGACCTCGACGAAGTCGCCCGGCCTGGTCGTCGGCGGGTATTCGGTGACCTCGACAGTGACCTTGATGGTGCCGCTCTCCGGGTCGACGACGGGGCTGACCAGGTCGATCCGTCCGGTCAGCCGGTCGCCCGTGGAGGAAACCACGAGGCCGACCGGTTGATCCGGCCGGATGCTCCGGAACTCCCTGGCCGGGACGAAGACCCGCGCCAGCAGCCGGTGCGTGTCGGCGAGCGAGAACAGCGAGGTTCCATTGGCGACGGTGCGGCCTGGATCGACGTAGCGGGTGACCACCCGGCCGTCGAACGGCGCCCGCACGGTGGTGTAGCCGAGCTCGAGCTCGGCCAGCTCGAGGGCGGCCTCGGCGGAGGCGGTCTCGGTGCGAATCGTGTCGAAGTCCTCGGCCGAGCTCAACCCCTGGGCGAAGATCTTCTCGGCGCGGGCGAGCCGAGCCCGCTGTTTCTCGAGGTCGACCCGGGCCATGGTCGCCCGGTGGCGGAACTCGGCGTCCTCGATGTGAAGTAGGATATCGCCCCGGCGGACCCGATCCCCCTCCTCGGCAACGATGCGCTCGATGACGCCGGCAACCCGAGCCAGGATGTCGGCGCTCTTGTTCGGGTCGAGCGAGGCGGTGGCGCGAGAGTAGGTGGCGATGTCGCCGTGCGCCGCTTCCTCGACGGCGACCGACATGGTCGGCAGCGGCGGCCGGTCGGCGCCTGGACCTCCGGCACGTCCGGGACCGCCGGGCTTCGCCGGCCTGTCGCCGCCGCCACAGCCGACGATCAGAATCAACGTGATCGAGACGAAAAGCGCCCTCTCACCAATGCTCCGGAAGGCCGCGGCAAGACGGTGCAGCGGCATGCATCGATCGGTCATGAGTGTCCCCACCTTCAGATTTGCGGGTGGTCGGCCCGCCGGGCTCCGGAAGCATCAACAACGATGTACGATCGCTCGATTCCACGACCGGCCGGCGCGACGGAGGGTCGAACGACGGACGGGTCAGTCGAACAGATCTACGGAATCGCCGTCCTCGGGTTCGTCGATCAGCGGCGGCAGATCGTGGTCGAGGTCGAGATCGACCCCGTCGTCGAGGTCGACCGGGTCCTCGGGGAGCGGCTTCGGTTTGGCGCGAAACGCCGGAGGCGCGGCCGCCGGCCTCGGCTGGAACGCCTGGCGGACCTCCTCATAGGCCGAGCCCAGCTCGGGAATCAGCGACAGCTCCTCGGTGGCGAGCTCGCGCAGCTTGACCTCGACGATGTCGCGACGGTACTCCAGGATCCTGCCCTTCATGAAGTTGAACAGGTAGACCGTCGACGGTCTGCCCGTGCTCAGAGCGTCGTCCCGCACCACCGGGCTGCCCTTGGCGCCGGCCTCGAGGAATCCGAACCACAGCTTCGGCTTTTTCGTCGGCACGTCGACCTCCGCGTTCGCGACCTCAGTCGCATATGCCACATTCCGGCGAGAAGAATCAAGAGGTCGGGGCAAAAAAAGTCCGCACAGCGGCGGCGCCGCCGCGGGCGATCTGCGCTAACCTGTCAGTCTATGACCGTCCTGATCGGGTGGATTGCGGAGCACCGGGTCTTGTTCCAGACGCTCGGAGCGGCCTCGATCGCCATGTTCGTGCTGTCCTTGGTGGTCTTTCCGCTGGTGGTCGTCCATCTTCCGACCGACTACTTCGTGCGATCGCAGCGCGCGCCGGCGAGCCAGAGGCGGCGCTACCCGGTCGTGTGGGCCGTGCTGTCGGTGGCCAAGAACCTGACCGGCGCCGGGCTCATCCTCGCCGGCGTCGCCATGCTCGTGCTGCCCGGCCAGGGTCTGCTGACCATCCTCATGGGCCTCGCCCTGACCAACTTCCCGGGTAAGTTCGGCCTCGAACGGCGGCTGGTCCGGATGCCCAGGATCGCGCGCGCGCTCAACCGGATCCGGCGCTCCGCCGGGAGACCCGCGCTCGAGATCCCGCGTGAGCGGGAGTGACGTCTCCTGCACGATCGGACATCTGGATCGCGTCTGATTCGGACCCCCACCCCGGAGTTTCGGCCTCCGGGGCGAGGTTGTGGGAACCGGTACGAGATCAGCTCGAACCGGGGGTCTTCACCGGAGCGGCGGGCCGCGTCGGGAGCTTCCTCGGCTCGGCCTGGAACGCCTTGAGCACCTCGGCGACGGCGCGCTCGAGCTGCGGGTCGGAACCGGCGAGCACCGACGCCGGGTCGTTCGAGACCTCGATATCGGGCGCAACCCCGATGCCCTCGATGATGTAGTCGCCGTCAGAGTCGTTGGTCGCCGACCGCGGGACGAAGATCGTGCCGCCGTCGACCAGCGCGGTGTAGCTCGAGCCGACGACGCCGCCCCAGGTCCGCTTGCCGACGAGCGGGCCGAGCCCGGCCTCGCGGAAGTAGTGCGGAAAGATGTCGCCGTCCGACGCCGAGGTCTCGGAGATGAGGCACGCCAGGTGGCCGTGATAGGCCTGCTGCGGGTAGGTCCCCGGCACGTCGGAGGTCCGGCCGAAGCGGGTACCCATCAGCTTCCGGTTGAGGCGCTCGATGATCATCGCCGAGACATTCCCGCCGCCGTTGGAGCGGACGTCGATGACCAGGCCCTCCTTGCGGATCTGCGGGTAGAACCACTTGATGAACTCGGCAATGCCGTCCGAGCCCATGTCCGGGATGTGCAGGTAGCCGACCCGGCCGTCGGTCATCTCGGTGACCCGCTCGAGATTGCCGAGCACCCAGTCGAGGTAGACCAACGAAGACTCGGAGCGCAGCGGAACATAGGTCACCTCGCGCGCGCCCTGCGTGGACGGCTCGGAGCTGACCGTCAGGGTCACCGCGCCGGTCAGGTGCTGGAGCAGGCGGTAGGGGTTGTCCGAGCCCGAGAGTTCGCGGCCGTCGACGGCGAGGAGGTAGTCGCCGACCGCGACGTCGACGCCGACCTCGGTCAGCGGCGAGCGGTACCCGGGCTCCTCGTTGTGGCCCGGGAAGATCGACGCGATGCGGTAGCGGCCGGCGTCGGCGTCGAGCTCGAAGCGCGCTCCGGGCAGCCCGACCGGGGCCCGGTCGGGAATCTCGAAGTCGCCGCCCGAGACGTAGGTGTGCCCGGCGTTGAGCTCGGAGACCATCTCGGTCAGGACGTAGTTGAGGTCCGACCGGTGGGCGACCCAGGGCAGCCAACGGCGGTACTGCTCGCCGAGCGCCTGCCAGTCGTAGCCGTGCATGTTGTCGACGTAGAAGTAGTTGCGGAACTGGCGCCAGGTCTCGTCGAAGATCGCCTCCCACTCGGCGGCCGGGTCGAGATCCATCTCGAGCCCAGAGGCCGACACCGGCTTCGGCGTGCCGCCGCCTTTCGTGACGTCGTAGAGCTGGTAGTCGCCGCCCGCCTCGACGAGCAGCTTCTTTCCGTCCGCCGACAGCGCGGCGCCCGAGAAGCTCGAGACGAGCTCGGAGTCCTCGCGGTCCGAGAGCGAGTACAGCCGCATGGCGACCTCGCGGTCGAAGCCGCCGCCGTAGAAGAACGGACCCGTGGTGGCGTAGAGCAGGTGGCCCTCGACCGCGGACAGCGCGATGTAGTTGTCGGCCTCCACCGGCACCCGCATGACGCGTTCGGAGATCCCGTCGAAGTCGATGACGATCGGTCCCCGTTCCGTGTCGCCACCTGCGTCCTCGTCATCCGCGTCTGTTTTCTTGCTATCTCCGTCCTTCCCCTTGTCGTCGTCATCCTCGCCGGTCTCGACCTCGACCGCGTCGTCCTCGGGCGGGAACAGCGGCTCGACATCGGCCCGCAGAGCGACGGCGAAGATCCCGTCTCGGCGGTTGCCGGCATAGTTCCACTCGAGGTTTGAGAGCTGCGGCGCGTAGGACCGCTCGGAGATGTAGAAGAGATAGTTGCCGTCGGAGCCCCACGCTGGATCGGAGGACGAGAACAGGTCCGAGGTGACCTGGTTGAGCTCGCCCGAGGCGACGCTCCAGATGAAGATCCGCGACACCCAGGCCTCATTGCGCAGGACCAGCGCAAGGTGACCGCCGCGCGGCGACCAGGCGAAATCGGTGATCGCGCCCAGGATGTCGTCGGCGACGAGCACCTCGGCGCCGTCGTCGACGGTGACCACCATGAGCCGGCCCATGTGGTCGGCAAAGGCGATGTGCTCGCTGTCGGGCGACCATGAGAGCTCGAGCAGCCGGGCCGCGTGGCCGTCGGTGAGCTGGCGGGCCGGCTCGCTGCCATTCTGATTGCCGATCCAGATCTCCTCCTCGCCGCCGGCGTCCGAGATAAAGGCGATATGGGCGCCGTCGGGCGACCACTCGGCGGCGCGGTCGTTGGCGCCGGACGAGCGCGTCAGGTTGCGGGTTCGGCCCTCCTCCACCGGCGCCGAGAAGACCTCGCCGCGAGCGACGAAGAGCGCCCGCTCGCCCTTGGGCGAAAGCCCGAAGTCGCTCACCCGGCCGGCCACCGAGATCCGGCGCGGCCGCTTCCACAGCCCGTCGTCGGGAACGGTGACGGTGATCGGGGTGTCGGTCCGGGCCTCGACGTCGTAGATTCGGAGTCCTCCATCGAGCTCGTAGACGATCCGCCGATCGTGATCGGTCGCCGGCCAGCGGACGTCCCAGGGATCGTGGGAAGTGAGCTGCTCGACCTCGCCGGTGGCCGGGTCGGCGCGGTAGAGGTTGAGCCGGTCGTCGCGATCGGAGACGAAGTAGACCTCATCGCCGATCCACATGGGGTCGCGCTCGGTGCGCTCGCTATGGGCGACGGGTTCGATCTCGGCCGAGTCGAGGTCGAAGAGGTAGAGATCCTGCGCCCAACCGCCCTCGTAGCGCTTCCAGTGGCGGAAGTCGCGGAACAGCGGCGAGTAGACCATCCGCTTGCCGTCGGGCGAGAAGTCGCCGGCGCCCGAGTTGGGCATCGGCAGCGCGACCGGAAGCCCGCCGTCGGCGGCGACCGTGTAGAGCCTGCCCTCGGAGCCGCCGCCGGCGTCTCGCAGCGAGCGGAAGAAGACCGCGCCGCCATCCGGGGTCCAGCCGAAGACCTGGTGGTCATAGCCCCAGCGCGGCGGCAGGGGCCCTCGGGCCGGATACCAGGTCAGCCGGGTCGGCTCACCTCCGGCCGTCGGCATGACGTAGACCTGCTCGTCGCCGTCGTACTGCCCGGTGAAGGCAATCCGCTCGCCGTCGGGCGAGAACCGCGGGAAGACCTCCTGGCCGGGATGGGCGGTGAGCCGAACGGCGGTCCCGCCGGAAACCGGCGCCTTCCACAGGTCGCCGCCGTAGCTGAAGACCACGGTCTCACCGTGGATATCGGGGAACCGGAGCAGCCGGGCGCCGCCTTCGTCGGCCGTCGCGGCCAGCGGACACAGTGAAAGGATTACCATCGCAACCAGAATCTGACGCATCGGGTGAACCTCCTCAATGGTGCGAAGAACGCCGCCGGTGTCGTGTTGCTTCCGGCCACCCACCAGTGACGCTCGGAAGTGTCTACGGTTTCGACGCCGGTTGGTTGCTCACCTCCGACCCTCCTCCGCACGACCGCGCTGCTCGGACGACGCTGGGCCGCGCTCGCCGGCAGGCGAGGGCGGACCGGAAGGCCGGTGACGCAGGACCGTTGCCGTAGCCGTATCCGTTTCCGTGACCGTATCCGTTTCCGTTTCCGTGACCGCATCCGTTTCCGGATCCGCCTGCCACGGCGGAGCTGAAAGCGAAGCCGGTGACCGCTCCCGATCGCGACGACAGCGAAACAGGCCCGCCTCGATCCCCGCGACGGGCGCGCCGAAGCGACCGCCGCCCTCCAGGGCCGGAACGGGCGCGTGGGGACGGACGTGCCGTCTTGAACATTGTGCCGAGCGCCTTCCGGCTCACATCGCGCTCCTCACAATGTTCAAGGGGGCACTCGCCGAGCCCAGT
>CAZXMW010000012.1:0-86518 GCA_964641415.1 uncultured Thermoanaerobaculia bacterium
GTCGCATGCCGAATCCCCCGCCTTCAGGCGGGGGTGGCCGCAGGCCCCTCAAGTCTCGTTCTGGGATGGGTGAACCCCCTCGCCTTCAGGCGAAGCCTTCAGGGGGATTGCGGTAGAAAAAGGTGCCGGTCACGCTATTACGTTATTAATGGCGATGGCGATCCCCTCGGCGACGGCATGATCGAGGTCGCTGAGCCTGTTCCTGAATTCAGCGTCCTGGGCTCGTCTTCTAACTCCCCTTGCCAGTGCTTGACTCATCCCATCGGGCGACTTACGAACGCTTTCTGCGAGCTGAGTCGATAGCGCTCGACGCCCAACGTCATCAGAAGCTCCCGTCCCTCCACAAGCTCAACTGCGCGGCTGCTGGAGCGAAGGTCCTGCTCGTCGAGCCCGAGTAACTCCGATATCTTCGAGACGAAGGTGTCGACATCGACCTCCGGTCTCCACTCTGGACCCATCTGCTCCTTCTGACGACGTTTTCGAACCGCGTCCTCAGGATCCTCGAGCTCGGCTTTCGGCGGCCTTCCGAGGCGCCACCACGGCAGGCGGCCCGGCTCCTCCCCGATCCACTCTTCATCAACCGCACCTTTGATTCGCCGAACATATGCCGCCCGCGCCGAGCGGCGAGTCCGTCCGAACACCCTTAGAACCTCGTCCACATCAACGATCGGCTTCCGCCTCTTCCCCAGCAGGTCCAGATGACCGCTCCACCTGTACTCCGCAGGGTCATCGACGATTCCCGCTGCAACCGGATTCAGATGGATGTAGGCCAGCAATAAATCGAGATACCTCTGACTGTCGATGATCTTGATTTTGAACCGTTTTTGCCAGAGGGGGCCCCATACCCTCTGACGGGCGTTGACACCTCGCGTCACCCTTTGCTGCAGGCTTCGCATCGGGCGGTCGAGAGAGACCTCACCGCTGCGAACCGCCAGATGGTAGTGGCTTGAAAGCAGGCACCACGCCAAGACCGTCACGTCGTCCCGCTCCGCGACCTCTTTGAGGATCCTCATGAACTCCGCTGCCTCATGCTCCGCAGCGAACACTCGCTCCCCATCCGAGTTTTACAAGCGGCTCACGTGGCACCGACCCGATACTAGATACCTGCGCTCCAGGCGGATGTGTCGCCGGATTCGAAGTCGTCGGCGAAGAGAATGGCTCCCGCGAGCTCCAACCTGGCGGTGCCTTGATCCGATGACCTGACGGTCGCGCCAGCGCCGCCCTGGGTGCCCCAGCGCAGACGTGATCCATTGAAATTCCAGGTGTAGTCCGTATCCGGAACAAGCCCGGTCAGCAGCACCGATGTGTTTTCTTCGATGGCCACCGCCACATCGCCGACCATGATCTCCGACTCGTCATTGGCAAAGAGCACAATCCATTCCCCGGCCCGCACCCCGCTGACGCCGGCCCCGGTGACGAGCGCGGTCTCAACCCTGGTCTGCCCCGGGTCCACCAGGTGGAACAGGTGCAGGAAGTTGTCGAGCAGCTGCGGTGTCGTCGTCTCGACCTCGATGGTCCACTGGCCGATATCGCGACGCTTGCCATAGCCGTCATCGGCGCCGTCGGTCCGGGGTGAGAACGAGTGCAGTTCGCCGGCGGCGTTGACGGCGTCGAAGTCATGCGGCGCCGAGATCGTGAAGTCGTCGATGTCCATGTCGCTGGTGGTCACACTGTCGATACTGATCCAGTGGTGACCGGTGTTGGCCAGCGGCCGCAGCACGTAGTAGCCCCACACTCCGGACGGGTCGTACCCACCCGCGATGAAGAGGGTGTTCTCATCGTTCCCGGTGATGACCACATCGCCGGACGAACCACCGCGAAGCCGCAGGACATGCCCCGCCCACTCGTCGTCGTACCAGTGTTGCCCGGTATCCTGCAGCGTGGTCGAGGTCATGGTCGTGGGGTCGCCGGTCACGGTGGTCTGGACCGTCCCGTCAAAGACGACGGTCTCGCTGACCCCCACCCCTTCGAGCGCGTTTCCCTGGATCACGACCTCGCCCTCGACGTCGGGCCCGACGGCAAAGAGCTCGAGCCATCGCGGCACATCGAGATCGTCAACGGCGCCCCCCGGAATCGGCTGCCCGCTTCGAAGTGGCGCACGACCGAGGATCGAGTCACCGCCCCGGATGGTCGTCCGATTGCTCTGTGGAAGCAGGATATCGAGGTGCGTCACCGTGAGGGGGTGATCCATGGTGATGGAGCGTTCATCCGTGTGTTGTTTCATCCCCAGCGAGGCGGACGTGGGAGCCGTGCTCGCCACCGGTGGCGGTACGGTGTGCAGGGTCCAGACCTTGGTGAAGCTTGGATCAACCGAGCGGACGCGGTCGAAGACCACAACCACATCCGGACGGAGATAGACGAACTCTCGTTCATAGAGGTCGATTTTGCGGGTATATGCAGCAACGCCATCTCCCGCGGTGTATGTGTACTCGCCCGGCATGTGTTCGAACTTGCGGACATCGGCGGTCTCGCAGACGCCCAGTGGGTATGCGCTGCAGTCGTAGCGGGCGATTCCGCTGCCGCAGCCACCCGAACTGAAACAACCGTCGTACGCGCTGATCGGGGTTTCGAAGATCTGGCCCCCGAAGTTGTCGCTTGCCACGAGCGGCGGTCCCGAGTGGAGTGGGCCGATGGTTCCTCCGGCCTCGATGTCGAAGGCCTCGGCGGGATCGAAGATCTTGAGGGTGTTCTTGCAGATGCTGCGTACGTGGTACCAATGGTGTTTGTCGTTGTCGGCGTTGAACCTGATACGGGCGCCCGCATGCGGAACGATGTCGGTCTTTCGGTGGAGCAGAAAGCTGTTGGCGTCCTCATAGCGGCGGCTGATCCCTTCGCCTGCGACAAAGACGGCGAAGAGGGCGTCGTTGCTCCAGTCCTCGCGCATGCTCACCAGACCCGGTCCGTTGAAGTAGCTTGCGGTGGGGTTGGTGGACGGCGGATCGGTTCCGAGGGAGTCATCGTAGAAGATCAGGTCCCACCACATCCCGCTGTAGGGCGGTCCGCACAGGACCCGTTGTCTGCCCTCGCTGAAGTAGTGCTGCATCCGCGGATCCTGGTAGAGGTTTGCGGTCAGGGCGACGGCATCGTGCAGGGGCTGCGAGGCGCCGGTCTGGGTGAACCATATCCGCGCCGCCTCGTGGGTTTCGGTTCCGGCCCGGCGGCACCAACGATCCGTCTCCGCGAAATTGGAGTGATGCGGGACCTGCAGGTTCTGGTAGAAAGCCCCGCGGTGGCGATCGTGGAGCATGCCGGTGAAACGGTCCTCGTCGGTGAGCATGAGGAACTCCGACAGGACATAGATGCTGCGCGCCTCCTCGCTCTGGTCATAGCCGAAGTTGTCGTACATCCCGCCCGGGCTGCCCGGCAGGGCGCCGTTGTCGGTTGGATCACCTGCGACCCGGTTCTCGATCCGGTGAAAATTACCGATGGGGCTGAGTTCTTTGTCGACCACGTTGATGTAGTTGAGGGTGTTGAAGCGGTTGTAGACATCGGGGTTGGCGATCACCAGTGGATGGTCGAGGATCGGGCTGAGGGCGAAGGCCCCGGCGTAGGCGAGCGCCCGGTGAACGCCATAGGCGCTGTGGTAGCCCCAGCCGACATCATCGGGATCCGAGTTCGACTGGTTGATCGACGCCCAGTACCACGGGTTGTCCTCCGCGGACACCCTGGCCATGATGTCGAGCTTGTCCGGATCGGGGATCACCTCCCAGAGAATATCGACGGCAAAGAGCTCGGTCGCGCCCGGCACGCCTGACGTCGGTCTGCGCGCGAGGAAACGGTCGAGATAGATCTGGTCGCCGGTTGCCCGGTAGATGAGCGCCAGGTTGACCAGATCCACGTCCTGGTTTGCGTCCTCACGATCTCTCATGAGCTGGAACCAGGTCTGATAGGGCTCGCGGGCCGACGGACCATTCATTCGATCGATGGTCGCCTGCAGGAGGTCGGGGGTGAGCAGCACCCGTGGGTGTTCTGAGCGCAGATTGAAGGCGTGGTCGGTGCCGAGCCAACCGTCGCAGTCCTCGTCGATGGCGTTTCCCGGGACTTCGGGTCCGGTGGGAGTGCAGTCGCCGGCGACCGGCAAGACCCCCGATACGACGCATGCCACGAGCCACAAAGCAATCCTGGGAATCATCTGTTGATGCTATCTCAAAGAAGACCGCAGCGGTGTGAGGGACGCCACACGCGGTGCTTTGAACTCCTCGTCGACTTGGACCGTGGGTGGTGGTGTCGCTGGTGATGTTCGCTGACGCTCATCACCGCACCATCAACGTCTTCACCACGCCGTAAGATCACCGGACTCGAACCCGTCCCAGAAGACGAGATTGACGATCGGTGACTCGGAAATCGGCGGGGGGTCGTCGACGTGAGCCGCAACATTTGAAATCTTAAGGTGCCAGTCACGCTATTGCGTTATTGCACCGACCTTCGGTCGCATTCCTTCGGTAACAATCCAGTAATACCGTAATAGCGTGACCGGCACCTTTTTTTATGCAACGCCGACGGCGCCGGCGAGGATCCCGACAAAGAGTGTTGCCGCGGATGGCACACTCCATGTTCTCACGGTTGGACCGCCCGGGGCGATACTCGTGACCGGTCGGATGCCGCGACCCCTTCTCGGCATGATTTTCACCGTGCTGGGAAGAGGTCGGTGGCAGCCATGTCCGGTGACCGGAGTGAACGTTTTGAAACGAGGTTTCGACCGGATGAAATCGACCCGTCATCGACACTTGTGAGATAAACTTTCATGGTCGTGAAAGTAGCCTCCACCATTTTTCTGATCGGATCGCTGATTCTGAGCACTGCGCCCGCCGGCGCCGAGTCTCAACGTCCGCTGGAAGAATTGACCGCCATGCGTTCCACCGACCCGGCGGCGCTCCTCGAGATTCTTGATCGGGAGCTTGGTCAGATCGAGCCCGGCGGAGATGATGTGTACCTGACGCATCTGTTCAGATTGCGCGCAGAAACATTGCGAGACCGTGGGGAATATATCCGCGCCCGGGAAGACGCGGTCGAGTTCCAGCGACGGGCGCAGTCGTTGGATGACCCGAGACTCATTTCCCGCGCGCTCATGCTGCAAGGAACCATCGATGCGGAGCAGGGCAATGTCACGAGCGCGTTGGACCGGTTTCACGAGGCTCGAAAACTGCTCGAATCCGGCGACCACACGCTGGACCTGGCCAGGGTGAACAACGCCATTGGAGTGGCGCACAACTTCGCCAATGATTTTGAACGAGCCCGTCAGTACTACGAGGAGGCGCTGCGATTGGCGCGTCAGGTCGGGAATGTGTCGCTGGAGTGTTCCGTGCTGGGCAACTTGGCGTTGTCGGTCTCTGAAATCGACGGACCCGAAGCCGGGTTGCCCATGCATCGTGAGGCGTTGGCTCTCGCCGAGGCGCGAGGAGATCGGCATGGCGTTGCCCTCCAGACTGGTCTCATCTGCGAGCGTCTCTTACAGGTGGGTCGACTCAACGAAGCGCGGGCGACCTGTCTGAGAGCCCTGGATCACGCGACCGAGCTTCAGATTTCTCGGCCGGTTGCCGGGCTGCGGATGACACTTGGCGACATCAGCTGGGCGGAGGGAAATCTGTCTGAGGCGGTCGAATTCTACAATTCAGCGCTGCAAGATGCCGCCGGGGTGGTCCCCAGCGTGGCGTTGGCGTTGCACAAGAAACTGTCGGATACCTACGAGAAGCTCGGTGATGCCGAGTCGGCGCTCCGTCATCTCCAGCGATTGATGGCGCTTCGCGAAAATCTGCAGGAACGAGAGCGTCAGTCCCTGGTCGAGGAACTCGAGGTCAAATACGAGGTCGAACAGCGTGAACGGCAGCTCGAGCTGGTGACACTGGACGCTGCCCTGCAGGAGGTGGAGCTACGGCAGCGCACGATGCTCTTGCTGGCGACTGCAATCGGTCTGGCCTTCGCCTGTTCTGGCGCGCTGATTGCCTGGCGGGGGTACCGGGCGAAATCGAAGTTGGAACGCGAGCTCGATTCGCGCAACCAAGAGCTGGAACAGGCGGTCGAGCAGATCGGTCGGCTCGCGCGAACCGATTCTCTGACCGGGTTGTGGAACCGTCGCGCCTTTGAAGAAATGGTCACAGACGAACTCGTCCGCGCCAAACGCAGCCGCCAGCCTTTGACCATTGCATTGGGCGATATCGACCACTTCAAAGAGATCAATGACCGTTTTGGCCATCAGGCGGGGGACGAGATTCTCAGAATGCTCTCGATCCGGCTCCGGGCCGCTCTGCGCAGGACGGATTCGGTCTGTCGATGGGGCGGCGAGGAATTCATGTTCCTGCTGACCAACAACGACACCGAGGCGGCGCGGCGAGCCATGGAGCGGGTGCGTCGGGATCTCGCGGAGAATCCTCTCGACGTGGCGAGCGAGCCGGTCTCCATCACGATGACATTCGGCATCGCCCGCTTGACTGACGACATCGATGAGGCCATCCGTGACGCCGACAGGGCCATGTACGAGGGCAAGCGGAGTGGTCGTGACCGGATCGTTGTTTGCGGAGGTTCTACGACCTGACGGGGACCATGACAGCATTGGATGCGCGAAGGGTTCCCTCCAAGGTGCCATTTTCGGTGTGAGCTGCGCTATCGAGCGGGCGGCCTCGGCGCCGTCGACGAGGCGGTGGTCGTAGCTCAGCGACAGCGGCAGCATGAGCCGCGGGTAAAAGTCCTCCATCTCGTCGTCCCACTCGGGCCGGACCCGGCCGCGCGACACCCCGAGAATGGCGACCTTGGGCCAGTTGACGATCGGCGAAAACCCGGTGCCGCCGATGCCGCCGATGCCGCCGAGGTCGGAGATCGAGAAGGTGCCGCCCTGCATCTCGTCGGGCGTGAGCTTGCGCGAGCGGGCGCGCGCCGCCAGGTCGCCGAGCTCGACGGCGATTGAGGTGATGTTCTTGCGATCGGCGTTCTTGATGACCGGAACCAGCAGCCCGTGCTCGGTGTCGACAGCGACGCCGATGTTGACGTAGTCCTTGAGGATGATCTCGCCGGCGTCGGGGTCGATGCTGGCGTTGAGGGTGGGAAAGACCTTGAGAGCGGAGGCGGCGACCTTGACCAGGATCGCGGTCATGGTAACACGCTTTTCCGGCCCGTTGCCTTGACTGTCGGACGCGTCAGGGCCACGCTGGAAAGGCCCGTCCACGCTGCAGACGACATCAAGAGTCGCTGTGGCCTCCGGCTGCCCTGTTGCCTACCGTGCGCGTTCGCCCCGCGCCACGCCCCTGGTTCGCCTCTTCGACGCCCACTTCGACGAGGTGAGGGGGCAGTGGGAGGAGCGCTTCGAGCGGAAGTGCGGCTTTTGGCGCGGCTTCGTCGACGAGCAGGCGCACGCGCCAGCGTGAACATCTTGTTTCGACTCGCTCATGTCCGGCTCTTCAGCGTATGGTGTTGCCGTTCTCGGACTCGTCGGGAACCCGTTGGATCGAGTCCCAGTGCTCGGCGATCCTACCGCCCTTTTTGAAGAGAAAAGAGCCTCTAGCCTTCCAACGCGAGCAGCAGCGGCGACTCCAGGGCTTCGGCGAACCAGCGCACGAAGCGGGCGGCCTCGGCGCCGTCGACGAGACGGTGGTCGTAGCTCAGCGACAGCGGCAGCATGAGCCGCGGGTAAAAGTCCTCCATCTCGTCGTCCCACTCGGGCCGGACCCGGCCGCGCGACACCCCGAGAATGGCGACCTTGGGCCAGTTGACGATCGGCGAAAACCCGGTGCCGCCGATGCCGCCGATGCCGCCGAGGTCGGAGATCGAGAAGGTGCCGCCCTGCATCTCGTCGGGCGTGAGCTTGCGCGAGCGGGCGCGCGCCGCCAGGTCGCCGAGCTCGACGGCGATTGAGGTGATGTTCTTGCGATCGGCGTTCTTGATGACCGGAACCAGCAGCCCGTGCTCGGTGTCGACAGCGACGCCGATGTTGACGTAGTCCTTGAGGATGATCTCGCCGGCGTCGGGGTCGATGCTGGCGTTGAGGGAGGGAAAGACCTTGAGAGCGGAGGCGGCGACCTTGACCAGGATCGCGGTCATGGTCAGCGTGCCGCCGGCGGCCTCGACCCTGGGCTTGAACTCCTGCCGCAGCTCCTCGAGCTCGGTGATGTCGGCGAGGTCGTCGTGGGTCACCTGGGGCGCGGTGAGCCAGGCTCGGCTCATGGCTTCGGCGGTGAGCGAGCGGATCTTCGACATGGGCTCGCGGCGAATCTCGCCCCAGCGCGAGAAGTCGGGCAGATCGGCCGCCGGCGCGGTGAGGCCGCCGCCCTGGGCGCCGCCGCGGCTCAGCCTGCGGGCGGCCTCGGCCTTGACGTCGTCGATGGAGATCCGGCCGCCCGGACCGGAGCCCTTCACGGTCGCGATGTCGAGGCCGACCTCGCGGGCGAAGCGGCGCACGGACGGCGCGGCGGGAATCGGCCGTTTCGTCGAGTTCTCACTTCCCAATTCTGAATGTTGAGTTTCGGACGGGGAGGGTGTTGCTGCCTGCTGGTCCCGATCGCCGTCGCTGCCGGCCGCTGCTGGTTGCTGACGCTGATCGCTGCCGCTGTCAGATGGTGGGCCAAGGCCCACCCTACGCGTTGCATCGTTGTCCACGGAGGCCGATACGGGAGCCCGAGTTGGTGCGGATACGGGCTCGGAATCGGTTTCGGATTCGGACTCGGACGCGGATTCGGCCTCGGACGCGGATTCGGCCTCGGATTCGGATTCGGATTCGGCCTCGGAATCGGATGGGGACGCGGATTGGGCTTCGTCGACCGTGACGACCTTCGCATCCGGGCCCAGGGTGTCGCCCTCGGCGACGTGGATCTCGGTGATCGTGCCGGCAGCGGTCGCTGGGATCTCCACCGCGGCCTTTTCGGTCTCGACCTCGATGAGCGGCTGGTCGATCTCGATGGTGTCGCCGACCTCGACCAGGACGCTGACCACGTCGACGCTGTCGACGCCCTCGCCGAGCTCGGGAATGGTGATGATGGTGCTCATGGCGCTCTCCCGGGGGGTCACACGGTGAACGGGTTCGGGGCATCTCGGTCGATGCCGAGCTCGTTGATGGCGCGGTCGACCACCTCGCGGCCGATCGTCCCTTCGCTCCACAGGGCGTCGAGGGTGGCGACGGCCATGTGCTCGGCGTCGACCTCGAAGAAGCGGCGCAGGGCGGCGCGGCTCTCCGACCGGCCGAAGCCGTCGGTGCCGAGCGCCACCGGCGGCCTGGGAAACCAGCGGCCGATGGACTCGGGTAGCGCCTTGACGTAGTCCGAGGCGATGACGTAGACGCCGTCGGTGTCGGCCAGGCACTGGTCGATCCAGCTCCGCTTCCGGTCGTCGTCGCCGTGCAGCCGGTTCCAGCGGTCGCAGTCGGCGCCGTCGACGTAGAGTTCCTTGAAGCTGGTGATGCTCCAGACGTCGGCGGCGACGTCGTAGCGCTCGGCGAGGATCTCCTGAGCGCGCAGCGCCTGGTTGAGGATCGGCCCTGCGCCGAACAGGTGGGCGCGGTGGGGCTGTTCGCCGCTCGGGCTCGGTCGGAAGCGGTACAGGCCGCGCAGGATGCCTTCGTCGCAGCCTTCGGGCTTGGCCGGCTGGGCGTAGGGTTCGTTTTCCACCGTGAGATAGTAGAAGATGTCCTCCTGATCGACGTACATCCGCTTGATACCGTCGCGGACGATGGCCGCGAGCTCGAAGGCGTAGGCCGGGTCGTAGGCCTTGAGGTTGGGCAGCGGGTAGGCGAGCAGGTGCGACTGGCCGTCCTGATGCTGCAGCCCCTCGCCGTTGAGGGTGGTGCGGCCGGCGGTGCCGCCGATCATGAAGCCGCGCGACCTGATGTCGCCGGCCGCCCACACCAGGTCGCCGATCCGCTGCAGCCCGAACATGGAGTAGAAGATGAAGAACGGGATGGTGTTGATGCCGTGGGTCGCGTGGGCGGTTCCGGCGGCGATGAAGGAGCACATCGAGCCGGCCTCGGTGATGCCCTCCTCGAGCAGCTGGCCGTCCTTGGCCTCCTTGTAGTACATCAGGGTGCCGGCGTCGACCGGTTGATAGAGCTGGCCGGCGTGCGAGTAGATGCCGATCTGGCGGAACAGCGACTCGGCGCCGAAGGTGCGCGCCTCGTCCGGGATGATGGGCACGATGAGGTCGCCGAGCTGCTGGTCCTTGAGCAGCTTGGTGAGCAGCCGGATGAAGGCCATGGTGGTCGAGATCTCGCGCTCGCCCGAGCCCTCGGCGAACTCGGCGAAGATCTTGTCGGACGGCGCCTGGAGCGGCTCGCAGCGCACCCCGCGGGACGGGACCGGCCCGCCGAGCTCCTGGCGTCGTTGGTGGAGGTAGACCATTTCCGGACTGTCCTGCGGCGGGCGATAGAAGGTCGCCGCTCGGGCATCCTCGTCGGACAGCGGGATCCCGAAACGGGTCCGGAACTCGATGAGCTCCTCCTGGTTGAGCTTCTTTTGATTGTGGGTGATGTTGCGGCCCTCGCCGGCCTCGCCGAGGCCGTAGCCCTTGATGGTGCGGGCCAGGATGACCGTCGGGCCGCCGGTGTGCTCGACGGCGGCCTTGTATGCGTTGTAGACCTTCTGCGGGTCGTGGCCGCCGAGCCGGAGCCGGCGCAGCTGCTCGTCGGAGTAGTTCTCGACGAGCTCGAGCAGCTCGGGGTCCGTGCCGAAGAAGCGCTCGCGGATGGTGGCGCCGTCGGACACCGAGAACAGCTGGCTGTCGCCGTCGACGACCTCGTTCATCCGCTTGACCAGAAGCCCGGTGTCGTCGGACTCGAGCAGCGGGTCCCAGTCCGCGCCCCAAATCAGCTTGATGACGTTCCACCCGGCGCCGCGGAAGGCGGCCTCGAGCTCCTGGATGATCTTGCCGTTGCCCCGCACCGGGCCGTCGAGGCGCTGGAGGTTGCAGTTGACGACGAAAATCAGGTTGTCGAGGCGTTCGCGGGCGGCCAGGGTGATGGCGCCGAGAGACTCGGGCTCGTCCATCTCGCCGTCGCCGAGGAAGGCCCAGACGCGGTGGTCTGAGGTCGGGTGGAGGCCACGGTCCTCGAGGTAGCTGTTGAAGCGCGCCTGGTAGATCGCCTGGATCGCGGCCAGGCCCATGGACACGGTGGGAAACTCCCAGAAGTCGGGCATGAGCCAGGGGTGGGGGTAGGACGACAGACCGCTGCCGGGCCCGCCGCGCAGCTCGCGGCGGAAGTTGAGGAGCTGCTCCTCGCTCAGCCGGCACTCGAGAAAGGCGCGGGCGTAGATGCCGGGCGACGCGTGGCCCTGGAAGTACACCTGGTCGCCGTCGTAGTGCTCTGATTTGCCGTGCAGGAAGTGGTTGAAGGCGACCTGGTACAGGGTGGCGGCCGAGGCGTAGGTCGAGATGTGGCCGCCGATGCCGTCCTCCTCCTGGTTGGCGCGGACCACCATGGCCATGGCGTTCCATCGGGTCAGGCTCTTGATTCGGCGCTCGATCTCGCGGCTGCCGGGGTAGGGGACCTCGTCCGAAGCCGGGATGGTGTTGATGTGCGGGGTGTTGGCCTCGTACGGCAGGTCGACGCCGTGCTTGCGGGCGTGGATGTCGAGCTCGGCGAGCAGCCGGCGCGCCCCTTCTTTGCCGCCGCTCGAGAGCACCCAGTCGAGGGAGTCGAGCCACTCGCGGATCTCGATGGCCTCGAGGGCGCCGGACGGTTGCGTTCTGTCGTCGTTCGCCATTGTCACCTCGTCTCGGTGTGAAGTCGGCTCTGAAGGTTCAATATCTGTTTCAACAAAGGGGTGGGGGAGTCTGTTTCCTCATGCGTCGGGCATGGTACCGCGACGGCGACTCGATCGCGAGTCGCACTGCGGCGCGGTCACTCGGGCCGCGTCGCCGTCGGCTCCGGGCTCAGGTCAGGACGGGAAGCAGGAACAGCCCGACGGTCGCGAGGAAGCCGAGCCCCCACACCGTCGAACGCAGCAAATGGAGGTCGAAGACGTAGAGCGGGATGTAGAGGGCCCGTGCCGCCACGAAGGCGATGGAAAGCCGGGCCGCCCACACCGGATCGCCGCCGCCGAGGTGGGCGACGAACACCGCCGCGGCGAAGGCGGGAAAGGCATCGAAGCCGTTCTGGTGCGCCGCGACCGCGCGCCGGGCCCAGCCGGTGAGCCCGGCCTGCTGGCCGCGTGGATCCGAGTTGTCATAGCCGCCGGGCTGCTTGGCCATGGCCAGCGCCACCGGCGCCCTTGCTCAGGTAGATCAGCGCGAGGGCGATCAAGACGCAGACAAAAGGTGTCGTCATGGATCCTCCAAGGGTGGGAGGATACCCGAACCGGGAAAGCGCAGGTCGAATCGCCAAGACGCGAAGCACGCAGAGCATCGCAATTGATCGCAGGCAATGGCAAACGAAACTCTGAACTCATGATTCATCCTCCTCTTCGGCCCTCCCCGAAATTCCATTTCAGCCGAGCAACGCTAGCCCGGACTTCTCACCAAGGTCCGTAGCGAGTTCCCATCCGGAAACTCCGATGGGGACTGCGCAGTTCTCGATTCGGAAACGAGGGGTTTTTGTGCAAGGTCAAGGAAGATCAGAATGTACGCGGAGGCGTACTTCTGTACGCCGCACAAGGAAATTCGTCATCTGACGCCGAGATTGCCAAAAAGCGCCGTTTCCGGACGGGAACTAGCGAAAGGTGCAAGACGCCTTGATATTCGACGCTCTCGCAAGATGAGAAAGCGCAGTCGTACTTGCGGTACGTCGAGCGAGCGCATCGAGAAAGCGTCGAAGATCATGGTGTATTGCGCCTTGCAGCTGGAGATTGGTGAGAAGGCCGGGCTAGACTTCCATGGTGTCCCGTCGTCGCTTCGTCGCCGCCGCCGCTCTTTTCGTGGCCGTGCTGGCCGTGGTCCTCTGGGTGGTGCTCCACAGCCGCGGCCTCCAGCGGGAGATGTTCGACCGGGCGACGACCGCCATCGAGGCCGCGACCGGTTGGCGCGTGGATGCCGACGAGGTGCGGCTCCGCGCCTGGCCTGCGCATCTGGTCCTCGAGCACGTCACGGTGTCGGCCGGCGACCGCCGTGTGGCGTCGGTCGAGCAGATCGAGACGACCTGGGCGTGGCGCAGGCTGGTCGGTGCGCCGCGGCACCTGGAGACGGTGACGCTGCGAGGCGTCGAGGCCGATTTCCGCGGCGTCGAGCTGCCGGAGGCCGCGGCCGGGGGAGCCGAGACCACGGGCGACCCGTGGCGCGCAGTCGAGATCGGACGTCTGGTGCTCGAGCGAGGCAGCGTCGACGCCGGCGCTTTCGATGTCGAGGGCAGCCTCGACGGGATCCGGATCGAGTGCTCGATGCTCGACGCCCGGGCCGAGGTTGCGGTCGATGCCGAGAGGTTTCTGCTCGTCCGGGAGGACCGCCAGCTCGATCTCGGTCGAGTCGAGCTCCGAGGGTCGGCCTCGGCGGCGGCGATCGTGGTCGAGCGGATGTTCGTCGACGGCCCCGGGGTCGGTCTGAAGGCGTCAGCCGAGATCGTCCTGGGCGACGCGATGTCGGGTCGAGGGACGTTCGCCGCCCGGGCCGACGTCGCCGAGGCGGTCGGCTGGTGGGACCCCAATCTGGGCTCCGGGCTCGATTTCGGGGGGGTCCTCGATGTCGAAGGTCGAGCAGAGTTCGATCCGTCGTCCGGGATCAGCGCGACCGCCGGCCATCGCGGCGAGCCGCTCCGGATCGTCGGCTACGAACTCCACCAGGTCGAGGTCGGCGTCGTCGACGGCGTGCCCACCGTGCGTCTGGCCGGGCCGGCGTGGGGCGAGGCTTCGATCACGCCGATCGGCGAATCGACCGTACGCGTCGCGGCGAAATTCGACGATGTCCGGCTCGAACCGGTGCTCGACCTGTTCGCGCCCAGAGCGACGGGCGTGCTCGGCCGACCGATCCGGCTGTCGGGAACCCTTGACGGGACGGCAGGTCTGCCCGTGCTCGTCGACACCCTGTCCGGGACGGTGGACATCGCGGTGCGGACGCCCGACGGCCGGCTCGAGGTCGCCGCGAACGGCGCCGGCGACACCTGGAACGTCGAGAGTCTGGCTGTCGATACGTCGTGGGCTCGAGTCGACGGGGCGGGCGGTATCGGACCCGCGGGAAGGCTCGATGCCGAGGTCGAGCTGGAGCTCAGCGACGTCGGTCGCGCGGGCGAGCTCGCTGCGGCCTGGATCGTGCCTCCTGCAGGACTGACCCTCGCCGGTGGACCGATCACCGGCGGCCTGACGCTGTCCGGGACGCTGGCCGATCCCCGCTATCGGGGGCAGCTCGAATGGCAGCGACCGGTGGTCTCGGGCGCGGAGCTGGAGCGGATCTTGGCCCGGGCATCTGGCGACCGGAGGCGGGGAGACTGGTCGATCGAGCTTCGCGCCGGGAGGACATCGAGCGCCGCGGCCGAGGGCACGATCGAGCTCGGGGAATCGCGGATCGCGGGTCGGTGGCGCCTCGATCTCGACGAGCTGGCGGAGGTCTTCGCGCTGGCGCCTTTCGAGGTCGGCGCCGTGCCCGAGGTCAGCGGACGGCTCAAGGGCGATGGGGATCTCGAGTGGGCGCCGGACGGCTGGCTGGTCGGCGGCCAAATCTCGGCCCGTCAGGTCGAGGTCGATGCCTGGCGCCTCGACGAGATCGACATGGTCTTCGACGTCGGCCCTGAGACGGTGGCTGTTCATACGCTTCAGGCCCGCCTGCTGGGCGGCGAGCTCGACGGCGGCGCCCGGATCGGTCTTGCCGGTGCCGATGCACCGCTCGCGGCCACCTTCAATTGGCGAGGTCTCGACCTCGAGCACATTCCGGTCGAGCTGCCGGTGGCCGGCGCCGGAACGATGGCAGGCAGAGTCGAACTTGCCGGTTCTGTGGGTCGTCCCTCGGGAGGGTTCGAGATCGAGTGGGCGCCGTCCGACCCGGGATCACGAGTGCCGGCACTCGGCGTCGAGGGCGCGCTCGAGAACGGGTTGCTGCGGCTGGCCACGCGGGAGATCGAGGCCGGCGGAGGCGCCGGGACCGTTCGGGCGACGATTCCCCTCGGCGCTTTCAATCGGCCGGCCTGGCTGTGGCCGAACGCGCCCGACGAACCGGTCCGTGTTGTCGCCGACGGGCGTGATCTCAGTTCGGATGCGCTGCTCGCGCTCGTCGGGACCGGTTTTCCACAGGCGACCGCGACCGGTCGGCTGACGCTGGACGCGACCTGGCACCCCCGGGACCCGAATCAGACTCGCGCGCTCGCGGTCTTGAACGATCTGCGGGTGGAATCTATCGGCGGCGAGCTCGCCGCTCGGGGGCCGGTGGAACTGCGGGTCGATGGATCCGGTGTCCAGCTCGATCCGGTGGTGCTCGAGGGTACGCGATCGGACATCCGGGTCGGAGGCGGCTTCGATTTCGAAACCGGCGAGCTCGACGGCCGGGTGGAAGCGGTGCTCGCACCGGCGATTTCGCGTCTGATCCCGTTCCCGGTGCAGATCTACGAGCCGGTCCGGATGTCGGCGGTGGTGTCGGGGTCGATCGACGCACCGCGGGCAGCGATCATGCTCGAGCATCCCGACGGGGTGCTCGTGGTTCGCGATCCGCCGCTGCAGATCCGCGATCTCGTGCTGTCGGCCGAGATCGTCGACAATGTGCTCTGGATCAACGACGGACATGCGGAGGTCAACCAGGGCCGGGTCGAGCTCGCCGGCGGCTGGGACCCCGAGTCGGGCCAAGGCGTAATCGCTGAGGCCGAGAACGTCTTGGTCTTCGTCGAGGGCATCCTCAGCCAGTGGTCCGGGACGATCGCGATCGAGCCGGACCGTGAACGGCTGGCGAGGGTGGTCGGCGAGCTCAACCTGGTGGCCGGGTTGTGGGATCAGGACGTCAACCTGAGCGGCATGCTTCTCGGTCCGGCGTCGCTCGATCCGGCAGGTGACGATCCCCTGCACGACGTCGTCCTGAATCTCGATGTCCGGGGCCGCGGCTCGGTTCGTGTCGACAACAATCTCGGCCGGTTCGACGCCCGGTGGGACGTGCTCCGGGTCACCGGTAGCGCGGCGGCGCCGCGGGTCCGTGGCGAGATCACCATCGCACCCGGCGGCAGCCTCGCGCTCGGGGGCCAGCGGGTCGCCGTGCGCCGCGGCAGACTGGTCTTCACCGGCGACCCCGGCATCGATCCGGTCGTCGAGATCGTTCCCGAGTCCGATCTCGCGGCCTTCGGCTCCGGGGGCGACGGCATCGACACCACCAATCTGGCGGCACAGGGCCTGGTCAGCGGGCTCGCCGGCGCCCTGGGCTTCGAGAACGAGACGCTGCAGCCGGCCGAGATCTCGGTCGAGGTCGAGAAGGACTCGGCCGAGCAGCTCATGCTGGGCCAGCGCCTGAGCCACAACCTGGCGTTGTTCTTCGCCTCCAACACCAGGGACGTGCAGGATCGGACGTCGCTGGTCCAGCTGTGGAACATCCCCGGTCTCAAGGGGCTCGCGATTCAGGGCTACCAGAAGACCCTGACCGACGAGGCCGGAGGCAACGTGGTCCAGCGCTTCCAGTGGGGAGGGAACTCGCTGTATGAGGAACGCCCGACGATCCGCAAGCTCAAGCTTGAGGGGGAGTGGCCGATCGGCACGCGGCGCCTGAAGAAGGCGACCGGTTTTCGCCGCGGTCAACCCTACGACCCTTTTCTGCCCTTTGTCGGCAAGGTCCGTATGGAGCGGGAGCTGGCCGCCGCAGGATTTCAGCTGGCGGCGGTCAGCGCGAGGGCGGTTGAATCGAACAACGCATGGGTCATGGTCTTCCAGTGTGACGCCGGGGAACGGCAGACGGTGGTGTTCGAGGGCCACGAACCACCTCGTCGGATTCGTGAAGAGGTCACCGCGCTGTACCAGCCGCCGCCGCTGGAGGGTCTCGCGTTCCGGAACATGCGGAGTCTGCTCGACCGGCACTACGCCCAGGCCGGCTATCCGAAAACCGACATCACAGTCGATCGTCGCGGCGACGCGGTGATCGCCAGGATCGATCGCAGCGCCGGCGTCGAGCTCTCGGGGCCGGTGCTGGCGGGTGCGCCGGACGAGGTGACACAGGCGCTGCGGGCGCGGCTCGGATCGCCCGCCGAGCTCGCTCTGTTGTCAGCCGACGTTGCCCGGGCCAATCGAGTGGTCGAACGGGTGCTCAACGACCTCGGGTACCCGAACGCCCGGATCAGCTCGGTGACCACGGTCGAGGTGAGCGACGGCAGGTCGGAAATCCGAATCGACGCCGAGCTCGGCCGGCCGGCGGTCGTCGACGAGCTGGTGGTCACCGGAGACGATCCGCTCGGGCTGACGCGCGCCGACGATTTCCGGCTCGCCGAGGGCCGTCGGATCGATCGCTCGGCGGTCGACCTGGCCGCGAGCCAGATCCGCGCCGCGTACGACGCCGCAGGCTACTCGGACGTCGTGGTGTCCGCCGAGTTCGACACGACCGATGACGGACAGTCACGGGTCGACATCGTCATCGAGCCGGGTCGGCGCCGGACGGTGACGGACATCGAGATCACCGGGATTCGGCACACCGGGGAAAAGGTGCTGCGGTCGGGAATTGCCGTAGAGGAGGGCGAGATTCTGCGCAACTCGGACCTCGACACCACCGCAATTCGCATCGCCAACTTCGCGCCGATCGAGCGGGTCGATGTGCGGACGAAACCGCTGGGGGCCGACGGCGCGAAGGTCGAGCTCGAGATCGCCGAGAAACCGCGCTGGACCGCCGAGGTCGGCGGAGGCTGGAGCACCGAGCGCGGCGCCCAGGTGCGCTTCGGGCTGCGCGACGACAACCTGATCGGGCGAGGGTTGAGCCTCAACCTGCGTGGTCGATGGGACCAGACCGAGTGGCTCGGATTTGTCGTGGCGTCGCTGCCGCCGCCGCCCGGCAGGCGGCTGGCCCTGACCTCAACTGCGGGGTTCTCGCGCGGCGAGGCGCCTGGGGATCCGGATTTCAACCAGGACGAGCTGTTCTGGAGCGCCGAGGTGACCCGTTGGATGGGCCGTGGCGACCTCGCCGTCGGCACCGCGGGCGAGCAGATCACCGGCTACTATCGATTCACCAGGACGCGCTTCTACGGTCTTCTCGATACCGGTTTCATCACCGTGGAGATCGACACCACGAATGACACCGGTTTTTTGGGCGCCCGCTACGTTCACGATCGCTTCGACTCGTCCTTCGACCCGACCTCGGGCTACGCGGTCATCGTCGACGCCGGCTGGGCCGACGAGTACCTTGCATCGGACCTGACGTACTGGACCACATTCGGCAGCGGTTCGACGGCCTTCGGCGCCCCCTTCGGCTCGACCGTGATCCAGACACTCCGGCTCGGAATCACCGAGCCGTTGCACGGTCAGGACCTGGTTCGTCAGAACAAGTTCTTCGCCGGCGGACAGGGCTCGATCCGGGGCTTCGACCGGGACTCGGTCGGTCCGGTGATCGACGGTGGGGACGACTGGGACCCGGCCGGCGGCGGCGCTCTGTTCATTTTCAACCAGGAGGTCCGGATTCCGGTCAGAGGCGGTCTCCGAGCGGCGGTCTTCGCAGACGTCGGCCGGGTCTGGGAGAGCTGGAACGATGCCGACTGGGACCTCGCTGTGGGCGCCGGGGTCGGCATCCGTTGGGCGACCCCGATCGGTCCGGTGTGGGCCGACATCGCCTGGCCCGTGGTCAACCCGTGGGTCAACGACCCGGGCATCGAGCTGCCGTTCGGTTTTCCCGACAACCGGCGGATGAGCTCCTCGAAGCCCAAGTTCTACGTCGGCATCGGCCGGCCGTTCTAGGAGCCTGAAGCGCATCGAAATGAGCGGCGCCTTTTGGGTGTCCTTCGGCCCGTTTCTTGGAGCGGTGGATCCCTGACGCCCCCGCGCGCTACCTCATCGCCGACAGCATCGCTCGCGCGGTCTTGGCCTCGGCAGAGTTGGGAGCGAGCCGGACGAACTGATCGAAGTCGTTGAGCATCTTGTCCTTACGACCGAGCTTGTCCCAAGCGAGGGCGCGGTAGAAGTACAGGTGCGCGAAACGCGGATCGACGGTATGGACCTCGTCGAATGCCTCCTTGGCCGGCTTCCACTTCTTTTCGAGCAGGTAGGCGAGCCCGAGCTGGAAGTTGACCATGGTCGGGTCGAAGCCGTAGCGGTCGGCCTTCTTGAGCGCCTTGATCGCCTCGCCGGGTTTCTTGAGCTGGATGAGCGCGGCGCCGCGGTAGAAGTGGGCGGCGGCGTTGCGGTCTTCGACCTTGATCATCGCGTCGGCGCGGTCCCTGGCGCGGCTCCAGGCGGTCTTGGCCGGACCGGGTTTCTCGAGCCAGTTGAGCACCACGCCGAGACAGTACTGGGATACCGGATCCTTCAGGTCGCGTTGGGTCTGGTCCTGGAGAATCTCGACAGCGCGCTCGACGAGCTCGGTGCCCTGGTTGAGGCTGGTGGTCGCCATCAGGAACGCCTTTGCCGTGAGATAGGGCTGCGAGTCTTCGATTCCGGAGGCGTTTTTCAGGGTGACATCAGCGGGTTTGGTGCGCCAGGCCGAGGTCTGTGAGATCGCTTCATCGCGAATCTTCCCGGCTGCCGGAGTCTGGGGTTCGTCGGCGACTCCGGACAGGGCCATGGAAACGGCGATCACGAAAATCAGCGCTGGGACGACGAACAAACGGCTCATTTGAACCTCCATTGGGGTTGTTCCGTACCCGAGGCGAGCGGTTGTACCGGGTCGGGAGCATCAAGATCCTGATGAGCTGATGGTCACGGGAAACACAGGCATGCCCTTCGGCATGTCGAGTGCTGACGCGACCATCGAGGGCGCAGGAAACTGGTGCGGATCGCCGGTCAGAATCGTTCATCTTCAGGTCCTCGACATCATGGTACACCTCCCACGGGTTGAGGATTGGCGGCAATGGTGGCGCTCGGTGCCAACTTCGCCTTCCGCGGCTACTGGAACGGCGTCAACATGTCCAAGGTCTACATGCGAACCCTGGTGGTGATGCACGCGTCGAACATCGTCCTCAATTACGTGCTGATCTTCGGCCACCTGGGCCTGCCTTCTCTGGGCGTGACCGGCGCCGGAATCGGTTCGGCCATCGCCACCTTCCTCGGCTCACTGCTCTACCTCGTGCAGGGGCTGAAGATGGCTCGATGCAGCGGGTTCCTGCGCCGACTGCCGGACCGATCGACGGTCGCGACCATGCTCCGGTTGTCGGTGCCGACCGGGCTCCAGCAGTTTTTCTTCGCTTCGGGCCTGACCGCGTTCTTCTGGATCATCGGTCGAATCGGCACTGCCGAGCTCGCCGCGTCCAACGTGCTGACCCAGCTGCTGTTGGTGGCGATCCTCCCCGGGGTCGGCTTCGGCATGGCAGCGGCGTCGCTGGTCAGCCAGGCCCTCGGCAGGAGGCAGCCCGACGATGCCCGCGAATGGGGCTGGGACGTGGCCAGAATGGCGACAGCTCTGGTCGGTGTGATGGCCCTGATCGGACTGGTCTTTCCCGATCTGCTGCTGCGGCCGTTTCTCCACGACCCGGAGATTCTGGCTTTGGCCCGCGTTCCGCTGCGCGCGCTCGGAGCCACCATGTTCGTCGACACTCTGGGCCTGGCGCTCATGAACGCTCTGCTCGGCGTCGGCGACAACCTGCGGGTGATGATCGTGGCGCTGACGCTGCAGTGGGTCCTCTTTCTCCCCGTCGCCTATGTCATCGGACCGGTGCTCGGCTACGGAATGACGGAGGTCTGGCTCGCCCAAATCGGCTATCGCATGCTCCAGACGGTTGTATTCGCCCTGCGCTGGCGCTCGGGAGCCTGGATCGAGTTGAGGGTGTGACGGCGCCGCTGTGCCGCACGGCGGCACGAACTCCGGCAGCGACGGTGGTACCCTCTGCACACGGATGCAGACCGTCCCTGGCATGCCGTTCGGGCGATCCGTTGTCCGACGGCAGCTCCGGCTGCGTCCGGTTTCCCGCTGGGAGTGAAGCATGCGATTCGACAACGTGTCCATTCTCGGGGTCGCCCACGTCGACGCCCCGCTCCGTGTCACCTCCGAGTCCATCGAACAGCGCCTCAAGCCGACTCTCGAGCGGCTGGGAATGCGCGACGACCTGCTTCGGGATGCGTCGGGCATCATGGAACGCAGATTCTGGGACGACGGCGTGCAGCCCAGCGACGTGGCGACCCGGGCGGGCAGCTTGGCGATCGAGGCTGCCGGCATCGAGCGCGATCGGATCGGCAGCCTGATCAACACCTCGGTGTGCCGCGACTATGTCGAGCCTTCGACCGCCTGCATCGTCCACTCGCAGCTCGGCCTGTCCGAGACCTGCATGAACTTCGACCTCGGCAACGCATGCCTCGCTTTCATCAACGGCATGGACATGGTCGGCAACATGATCGAGCGGGGCCAGATCGACGCCGGAATCATCACCAACGGCGAATCGGCCCGGCTGCCGGTGGAAAGCACCGTCGATCGGCTGCTCGAACCCGGGGTCGACGAGCAGACCTTCCGTGCCAACTTCGCCACTCTGACCCTCGGCTCGGGCGCCGCCGCCATGGTGCTCGGGCGAAGCGACGGCGACAGCGCCGGCCATCGATTTCTCGGCGGCGTCAACCTGGCCGCCACCGAGCACTGCCGGCTGTGTTTCGGTCAGGTCGACGGCATGGTCACCAACACCCGCGAGCTGCTGGTCGCCGGCCTCGATCTGGCCCGACGGACCTGGGACAAGGGCGTCGACGAACTCGGGTGGTCTCCCGATCACTTCGATCATTTCGTCATCCACCAGGTCAGCCAGACCCACACCGAGAAGTTCGCCGGGATCCTGGGGCTGGACCTGGACAGGGTTTTTCGCCTCTACCCCGAGTTCGGCAACATCGGCCCGGCCGGCGTGCCCATCGTGCTGTCCAAGCTCGCCGAGGCAGGCAGGCTGAGAAGCGGCGATCGGATCGCACTCATGGGCATCGGCAGCGGCCTGAACTGCACCATGGCGGAGGTGGTCTGGTAGCGATTCCAGGCCGCGGGGTCGAACGCCGCGGCCTGGAATCGCCGATGAAGAGATGAGATCCATCGCGAGGCACCTGTACCCGTTCGAGAGCCGTTTCGCTGAGCTCGGCGGCCTTCGTCTGCACTACGTCGACGAGGGTGAGGGAGAGGTCGTGGTGGCGGTGCACGGCAACCCGACCTGGTCGTTCTACTACCGTGAGCTCATCAAGGACCTTCGGGACGACCACCGCGTGATCGCGCCAGACCACATCGGGTGCGGGCTCTCGGACCGGCCGGACGACGATGTGTACCCGTACACTCTCGAGCGTCGGGTCGCCGACCTGGAGACTCTGATGGAGCGGCTCGAGCTCGATGGCGTCAACCTCGTGGTCCACGACTGGGGCGGCGCCATCGGCTGCGCCTGGGCGGTGCGCAACCCGGACCGGGTCAAGCGGCTCGTGGTGCTCAACACCGGGGCGTTTCACCTGCCGGCGGGCAAACCGCTGCCCTGGCAGCTCTGGCTGGTCCGCAACACGCCGGTCGGAGCGTTGCTGGTCCGTGGGTTGAATGCCTTCGCCCTCGGTGCAACCCACCTCGGCGTGACTCGGCGCAGGCTGCCGAAAGAGGTCCGAAAGGGTCTCTGCGCGCCCTACGACTCGTGGAAGAACCGGCGGGCGGTGCTCCGCTTCGTCGAGGACATCCCCCTCGCACCCGGGGACCCGGGCTACGACCTGGTGAACGAGATCGCAGACGGGCTCCCGAGGCTGGCCGACAAACCGACCCTGATCTGCTGGGGCGACAGAGACTTTGTCTTCGACCGCCACTTCCTCGCGGAGTGGATGCGGATCTTTCCTTCGGCCGAGGTCCACCGGTTCGCCGACGGCGGCCACTACATCCTCGAGGACTACCCCGACGAGATCCTGCCCCTGATCAGGAACTTCCTGACCCGAAACGAAATCGATTAGTTCTCTTTTTCTGCCGTCTTCTCTCTCCCTCGCTCGACACTTCTCGGTAATTGACGAACTCCAGAGGGGGAAAGAAGACGGCAGAAAAAGAGTCAGCGTGGCGTTCGGGTTCGCAGAACATCCCATGACGTGCTTCAATAGCGTCACCATGACCGAACGAGTCAACATCGCAACCACGGTGAGCGAGATGGCGGCTCGCCAGCCCGAAGCGACCGCGGTGATCTGCCCCTGGGGCCGACGTGGCGGATCGATGACCTACGGCGAGCTCGAGACGAGGATCTCCCACGTCGCGGCCGGGCTCACCGAAGCGGGGATCGGCCACGGCGTCCGGACCGCGCTCATGGTTCCGCCGGGGCTCGACCTGTTCGTGCTCGCCTTCGCCGTCTTCCGCGCCGGGGCAGTTCCGGTGCTCGTCGATCCCGGGATCGGGCTGCACCACCTCAAAGCGTGCCTCGGCAATGCCCGACCCGAGGCCTTCATCGGCGTGCCGAAGGCGCACGCCGCGAGGGTGATCTTCGGTTGGGCGCGCGACACCCTCCGGCGCAAGGTGACCGCGGGGCCGCGGCTGTTCTGGGGTGGGGACACGCTCGCCAGGATCGAGGCCATCGGCGGCGATGCGGGTGGGCGGGACATCGCGGACACGACCGCTGACGAGACCGCGGCCATCGTGTTCACCTCGGGCAGCACCGGACCGCCCAAGGGCGTCGTCTACACCCACGGCAACTTCGCGGCCCAGATCGAGGCGGTGCGGGGCGTCCTCGACTGCGGCCCCGGCGACGTCGACCTGCCGACCTTTCCGCTGTTCTCGCTCTTCGACCCGGCGCTCGGGATGACGACGATCATTCCCGACATGGACCCGACCCGCCCGGCCAAAGTCGACCCCGCCAGGATCATCGGTCCGATTCTCGAGCACGGCGTGACCACCATGTTCGGGTCGCCCGCGCTGCTCGACACGGTCGGCCGATACGGTGTGGCACACGGTGTCGAGCTGCCGACGCTCAGACAGGTTGTGTCGGCCGGGGCTCCGGTGTCGCCGCGCATCATGGAGCGGTTCCTCACCCTCATGGCGCCGGGCGGCCGCATCCTGACCCCGTACGGCGCCACCGAGGCGCTGCCTGTGGCAGTCAACTCGAGCGACGTTGTGCTCGCCGAGACTCGGAACGCCACCGAGAAGGGCGCGGGGACCTGCGTCGGGCGCCCGGTCCACTCCATCGAGCTCGAGATCATCCGCGTCGAAGACGGCCCCATCGAGCCCTGGCACGAGGAGCTCGTGCTGCCCGGGGGGGAGATCGGCGAGATCGTCGTCAAGGGCGGTCAGGTGACTGACGCCTACTTCAACGCCGACGGTCACGACCGGCTCGGCAAGATCCCGGACGGCGACACGGTTCGCCACCGGATGGGCGACCTCGGTTATCTCGACGAGCATGGCAGGCTGTGGTTCTGCGGCCGCAAGTCGCAGCGCGTCGTGACGGCCGACCGGACCTTCTTCACCGATCCGTGCGAGGGTGTCTTCGACAGCCACCCGGATGTCTTCCGGAGCGCGCTGACCGGCGCCGAGGTCAACGGCGTGACGGTACCGGTGATCTGCGTCGAGCCCGAGCCGGGGACGACTCGCTCGGATCACGACCGGATCCGGTCCGAGCTGCTCGATCTCGGCGCCGCCTTCGAGCACACTGCGCCGATCCGGACGGTGCTCTTCCACCACGGTTTCCCCGTCGACATCCGTCACAACGTCAAGATCGGCCGCGCGGCGCTCGGCGAGTGGGCGAGCAAACGGCTGGGGCGGGGCTGATGCGCAGCCTGGTCACCGGCGGCGGCGGGTTTCTCGGCGGGGCCATCGTCCGCCGGCTGGTCGCCGGAGGCGACGCGGTCGTCGCCTTGCAGCGTCGACGCACTCCGGAGCTGGAGGCGCTCGGTGTCGAGTGCTGTCGTGGCGACATCGCCGATCCCGGGGTCGTCGATCGGGCGGTCGAGGGCTGCGATCGGGTGTTCCACGTTGCCGCCAAGGTCGAGATGTGGGGGCCGCGAGAGCCGTTT
The DNA here is from genome assembly GCA_964641415.1 of uncultured Thermoanaerobaculia bacterium. Classification (GTDB taxonomy): domain Bacteria; phylum Acidobacteriota; class Thermoanaerobaculia; order Thermoanaerobaculales; family Sulfomarinibacteraceae; genus JAHECW01. The sequence continues at coordinate 24,912 of CAZXMW010000012.1, forward strand.
GTCCGCGCAAATATCGTCGGTTCCTCCAACATCATCGATGCCGTCCGGCGACACGGGGTCGGTCGGCTCGTGTTCACCAGCTCGCCGAGCGTCGTCCACGGCGGGGCCGGCATCGAGGGCGCCGACGAGAGCCTGCCGTACCCGGATCGGTATGCGGCCCACTACCCCGAGACCAAGGCCGAGTCGGAGCGCATGGTGCTCTTTGCCAATGGCCCCGAGCTGTCGACGGTGGCGCTCCGGCCGCACCTGATCTGGGGCCCGGGAGACACCAACCTGGTGCCGAGGATCGTCGAGCGGGCCCGATCAGGCCGGCTCCGGCTGGTCGGCGACGGATCCAACCTCGTCGACACCGTGTACATCGACAACGCCGTCGATGCCCACCTCTCCGCCGCCGAGCGCCTCGAACCCGGCGCCGCCTGCGCCGGAAGAGCCTACTTCATCACCAACGACGATCCCCGGCCGATCAGGGAGATCATCAACGGCTTCGTCACCGCGGCCGGGCTGCCGCCCGTCGAGAGGTCCGTCCGCGTCGGCGCCGCCGTCGCGGCCGGCCACCTCTTCGAGACCCTCCACCGCTTCTTCCCGTCGCCCTCCGGGCCGCGGATGACGCCGTTCCTCGCCCGCAACCTGGCGACCGCCCACTGGTACGACATCTCGGCGGCCAAGCGCGACCTCGGCTACACACCTCGGGTCGGCATCGACGAGGGCATGAATCGCCTGCGCGCCTGGCTCCGCGACCGGGGCTGAGGATCAACCGCCAAGACGCAACGAACGCGATGCTTCGCGTGCGTGGTGTCTTCGCGGTTGCTGCCGCGACGGTGACGAGATTTTCGACCACGAAGAGGCTGTTCGGTGCTATTCTCTTGCCGCATGACGGCATTCGTGCATTTTTTCACACAGGGCCGGGCGATCTCGTCGCGGCGCTGAAGCTGGTTTTTGAAAGGAGTCTGCAATGCTCAACAAGATCGGTCTCATCGGTGGCGGCTACATCGGCGGCGTCCTGCTTCAGGAAATCGTCCAGCGTCGCCTCGCCCGCGAGGTCGGAATGTCCGACCCCGCCCCCTTTGTCGACCCCAACGCCTCGCCCGAGCAGCAGGCGACCCAGGCCAAGCAGTCGGTCGCCAAGGGCAAGGCCCTCGACATCGCCGAGGGCACCCCGACCATCCGCTCGGACGTCAAGTGCTACGGATCGAAGGACTACTCGGCCATCGAAGGCGCGGACCTCATCATCAACACCGCCGGCGTGCCCCGCAAGGCCCGCCCCGACGGCACCTTTCCGACCCGCGAGGAGCTGCTGACCATCAACCTCAAGGTCACCAAGCAGGTCGCCGAGGGCATCAGGAACAACTGTCCCGACGCCACCGTGATCTCGATCGCCAACCCGCTCGACGCCATCGTCTACACCCTCGACAAGGCGCTCAATCCGCCCAAGAACAAGCTCTTCGGCATGGCCGGTCAGCTCGACTCGGGCCGCTACTGCTACTTCGTCGCCGAGGCCGCGAACGTCTCGGTCGACAACGTCACCGCCATGGTCCTCGGCGGCCACGGCGACACCATGGTGCCGGTGCGCTCGTCGTGCCAGGTCGCCGGCATCCCGGTCGACAAGTTCGTCGACGAGGAGACCCTGGCGGCGATCGAGGCCCGGACCCGCAAGGCGGGCGGCGAGGTCGTCGGGCTGCTCGGCTTCGGATCGGCCTTCGCGTCGCCGGCGTGGGCCGCGCTCGAGATGGCCGAGGCCTTCATCTACGACAAGCGCAAGATCATCCCGGTGTGCGCCAAGCTCGAAGGCGAGTACGGCGTCAACGGGCTTTTCGTCGGTGTTCCTGCCATCGTCGGTCGCAACGGCGTCGAGCAGATCATCGAGCTCGACCTCACCGACGACGAAAAGGTGGCCTTCGAGCACTCGGTCGGCGCGGTCCGCAAGACCTGCGACGAGGTCGAGAAGATGCTCGCCGAGATCTGATCCCCACGCCCGTCACGGTTGAAACCCTCCCGCCCGCCGGGAGGGTTTTTCTTCTTCGCGTCCGCGTCCGAATCCGTGTCCGTGACCGTATCCGTGACCGTATCCGTGATCGATCTGTCTGATCTGCGGCTCGTGCTGGTCACCCCGCCTGGACGCGGGCGAGATGATGCTCGATGGTCGCGAGCAGCGTGTCGAAGTCGGGCGGCTTGGTGAGAAAGCTCTCGACCTCGACCCAGCTCTTCTCGAGCCGTGAGCGGGCCTCGAACACCCGGCTGACGCCGGTCAGGATGACGATCGGGATGGCGGCGGTATCGGGATTGCGCTTGAGGGTCGCGGCGAGATCGTAGCCCTCCGACTGGTAGGTCAGCATCACGTCGAGCACGATCAGGTCGGGCCGCTGCTCCGCGATGCGGGCGAGCGCCTCCTCGCCGTCGGCCGCGGTGCGCACCTCGTAGCGGGTCGCCAGCACGGCCGACAGAGCGTCGACGAACACCGGATCGTCATCGACCAGCAGAATCAACGCCTGCCCCACAGCTCCCTCCGCGGCAAAGTATAGCCCACCGCGTGGCTTCCTCGTCATCCTGAGAATGAGCCGTGACGACGGGACCGAAACTCAAAACTCGGAACTCAAAACTCAGAATTACCAGGCGCCATACCTCGGATCCTGTTCAATTCCGTCGAGCCGCACCTCGACCGCCGTGGCGAGCTGGGTGTCCTCGGTTGCCGACGAGTCCTCGGCCGGCGGTTGCCAGACCACGACGTCGGGCTGGGCGCCCTGCCTCTCCATGTTGATGCCGGAACCGGCGACGTGCCAGCCGCGGCCGGGAAGCCGCACCCAGGCGCCGTTGAGCAGTTGGGTGCCGCCGGTCGAGATCACCGCGCCGAAGGTCGGCGAGCCGACCAGCGGACCGCGGTCCAGGGTCTGGAATGCCCACGAGAAGATCTCGGCGTTGGAGTACGAGTCCTCGTTGCACAACGCCGCGGCGGGCCTGGTGAATGCGGCCACCGGCAACCGCTCCGAGGTCGGGTAGGACTTGATCTCCGGGTCGCCGTCGCGCGGCAGGGTATAGGCGTGTCGCTGGACCATGAGCACCGCCATGAGGTAGTCGGTGGTCCAGCCGCCGCCGTTGGAGCGGACATCGATGATCAGACCCTCCTTGCCGTCAGCGGCGGCGAACAGGTCGCGCTCGAAGCGCTCGAAGGACGGCGCGTTCATACCCTGGATGTGGAGATAACCGAGCCGGCCGTCGGACCACTCCTCGACCAGGGAACGCCGTTGCCGCACCCACTCCCGGTAGCGCAGCTGTCGATTGTCTCCGGAGGCGACCGGTCGCAGCACCACGCTGCGCTCGCTGCCGTCGGGTTCGAGCACGGTGGCCGGCACTCGCCGGCCGACGGTGTCGACGAACAGCGAGTAGACGTTGATGGTCGGCTCGAGCGCGCGGCCCGCGACGGTGAGCAGCCGTTCGCCCGCGGTGATCGAGACGGCGGCGTCGGCGGCCGGTGAGTCAGGCAGAACCTCGCTGACGAGCAGACCCGGCCCGCCGGCAGCGGGATTGAACACGGCGCCGATCCAGCCGGTCCGGTCGCCCCGCTCCGGCGCTCCGCGGCCGCGCGGGTAGTAGCCCATGTGCGACGCGTTGAGCTCGCCGAGCATGAGGTTCATGATGTCGGCGAAGTCGGCGTCGCTCGACGCTGCCAGCGCCCACGGGCGGTAGGTGTCGCGCACACCCTCCCAATCGACTCCGTGGAACTCCGGATCGTAGAAGTGCTCGTCGAGCGCGCTCCATGCCTCCTGGAAGACGACGCCGCGCTCGATGAGACGGTCAACCTCGTAACGGGCGGTGAAGGGCACCGGGTCGCCCGAGGTTCCGTCGAGCCCGACCCGCTCAATGATGCCGCTGTCGGCGAGGTAGAACAGGGTGTCGTCGCCGATGAGCTGGACGTTGCCGGGCCCGGTCCCGCCTTCGGTCAGGCGTTCGAAGTCCTCGCCGTCGAAACGGATGCTGAACAGATCGGTCTCGTCTTCATCGGTGCCGACGAAGAAGATCCGCTGGCCCTGCGGCCCGACTGCGACCGGAGACTCGTTGCCGCTTCTCGAGGTCAGACGAACCGGTCGCGTCCAGAGTCGCTCGAAGTCGATGGCGACCCTGGGAAGCTCGGGCGCGGCGTCCTCAGCCGTCTCGTCGGCTTCGTCCTCCTCGGCGTCGTCGGCTGCGCGCCAGAGCTTGAGCCAATCGGCAGGGGTCCGCTGGTGGTCGGCCTCGGTGAGCCACACCGCCCAGACGTCGTAGTTGTTGTCGTGGCGGTGGGACGACCAGAGCAGCCGGCGACCGTCGGGCGACCACACGGGATCCTCGTCGTAGTCCGGGTGTCGGCTGACGTTGTAGGCGTCACCGCCGCCGACGGGGACGATGTAGATCTCGGAGTTGGCGTGTTGATCCTCGGATGCGAAAGCAAGCCAGCGGCCATCGGGCGACCAGCGATAGTCGGGCGGGTAGAAGTTGTCGTGCACGACCACCGGGTTGCTGCCGTCCGCTTCTGCGACGACCAGGGCGCCGCGGCCGCGGATGAAGGCGATCCGCTCGCCGTCGGGCGACCAGCGGGCCGCACGTTCGTGCTCGGGACCCGAGGCGAGCGCCTCGGTCGCAAAGTCGAACGTGTCGGTCCAGGCGACCCCGTCGTCAGTCCTGGCTGCTGTGTACAGGTCGAGGTTGCCGTTGCGTGCGGTGCTGAAGAGCAGCGTCTCGCCGTCGGGCGACCAGCTCAGGTCGAGCTCGCGCTCCGGGGTATCGGTGACGCGAACCGTCGGCGGCACCGCGATCTTCTGCTCGTCCGCATCGACGATATCGGTGACGAAGATGTCGCCGTGAACGACGAAGGCGGCCAGTGTGCCCTCGGGGTTGATCGCGAGATCCGAGGCGCCATCGAGGTCGGCGCGGCGCTCCACGGGGTTGGACAGGCGGTCCGCTGGAACGTCGATCGTCAGCCGGGTCGGCTCGCCGCCTGACGCCCGGACGGTCCACACGGCGTCCTCGAACTCGTAGGCGATGATGGCGCCGTCGGTGGAAGCGCGCGGAAAGCGCACGTCCGAGCCGTCGTGCTCGGTGAGCGGCGTCGCGGCGCCGGTGATCAGGTCGAGCTTGAAGACGTTCTTGCGGCCCGAACGGCTCGACAGGAAGGCGACGGTGTGGCCGTCGAGCCAGGAGGGGTTGTCATCGTCGCCTTCGAACTCCGTGAGCCGGGTGGAGTCGCCGTCGCTCATCAGCCAGAGATCGCGGTCGGCCGAGCCGCGGTAGCCGTGTCGCGTCCATTTTGTGGCGCCGCGTACGGTGATCATGGCGCCACCGTCGGCCGAGATGGCGGCCTGCTCGGCGAAGGCATCGTCGGCCATGGCAGGAGTGCCGCCGGTGACCGCCACCGTCCACAGCTGGGGCATCCAGCGGATTCCCATCGCCCGGTTCGAGGTGAACAGAACCGCGCGCCCGTCGGCCGTGAAGTCGTGCGGCGTGTCGGCGACCGAGGCGAAGGTCAGGCGCCGAGGCGGCTCACCGGCGTCGGCCGGCATGACGAAGATGTCCGGATTGCCGTGGCGATCCGACGCGAAGGCGATGAGACGCCCGTCGTGCGACCACACCGGGTGGCGCTCGTCGGCGGGGTGAGCGGTGAGTCGACGGGCATCGCCTCCTGCGACGGGGACGAGCCACAGGTCGCCCTGCCACGAGAACGCGATCACCGACCCGTCGGGCGATGGTGCCGGGTGGCGCGGCAGCGGCGCGTCGGCGGCGCCTGCGGGAATGGCGATGAGTGCGGCACAGACGGCGATGAGAATGCGGTGGGTCATGACGGTCCTCCGGGATGGTCGATCGACAACCATCAAGGGTACCAAAGCAGCCCCGGCCACTGGTGTGGGGAAGGTCTCCAGTCTGCCGTCCACGTCGCTCCGGGTCCCATGGCATCGGAGAAACCCCAGATCAGGCAGGTCCATCGCAGGTTGAACCATCCTGACGCGGTCGCGTGCTCGGAGCGTGTCGGCGTCGCTGTGCTACATTGCGCCGGACGTGTTGCACCGCAGAAGATGGGTCCCGTGGGTCGGCTGGGTCGTCGTCGTGGCGCTGCTCGCGGCGTTTCTTTGGGGCCTCAACCGGCGGGCCCGCCTCGAGGCTTCCGGCGAGCAGGCGGTGAACATGCTCTTCGTGCCGTCGGTGGAGCAGGGCACCCTGGTCCGGCGCGGCGACGAGCTCGCCCGTTTCGTCCGATCCGACAGCGGGCTGACCCTGCGGTCGCAGGTGCCGACCAGCTACGCGGCGGTCATCGAGGCGCTCGGCGCCGGTCAGGCCGACGTCGCCTGGATCCCGGCCTTCGCCTACGTGCTGGCCAACGCCCGTTACGGCGCCGAGGCCCGGCTCCAGGTGGTGAGGTCGGTGGACCGCTACGGCATTCTCGTCACCCGGTCAGGCCCCGGCGAACCGGAGGCCCTCGGCGCCCTCGCCGGTCAGCCGGTGGCGTTCCCGGCGACAGTCGCCGGCCGGCTCCGAGAGATGCTCGTCGAGCTGCTCGACGATGCCGCGCCGGGCTGGGTCGAGGTGCCGGTGACCGACGACGAGGCCGCGGTTCGCGCCCTGGTCGAGCGCACCGACGGCGTCGTCGCCGCTGCGAGCCGCCACGTCACCTCTGGGCCCAACGACTTCGTCGGCGACGGCCGCAAGCAGCTCGAGTACGACCGGCCGGGGACCATGCGCGCCACCCGCGTCGTCCACCGCACGACCGAGCCCGCGCCCGAGCTGAGCAGGGTGTACTACGGCTGTATCCTGACCCGGTCGGACTCGGGCATCGACCGGATCGAGGACCTCAACGGCCGGACCTTCGCTTTCTCGGACGAGACCTCGACCTCGGGCCACATTTTCGCTCGCGCGCTGCTTCAGCGGCACCGGGTCGAGCTCGGCCACGTGTTCTTCGCTGGCGGTCACCCGAACGCGGTGCAGGCGGTGGCCGACGACAAGGTGGCGGGCGGCGCGTCGTTCTACTCGCCACCTTCGGCGGCCAACGAGGCCGACGGCACCAAGGTCGGCGACGCGCGTTTTCTGATCGTCAAGAACATGCCCGAGCAGGAGCGGCGCGAGGAGTTTCTCGCCACCGTCCGGGTGCTGGCGCTCACCGAACCCATCCCCAACGACGTGTGCTGCGTCCGCCGAGGTTTTCCGGCGGCGACGTGGCGCCGCTTCGAGGCCTCGCTGCAGCGCTTCCTACAAACCGACGAGGGACAGAGCGCCTACTACGACCTGGTTGCCGGAGTCGCCGCCGAACCGTGCACCGACACCGACTTCGACGACTTCCGCGATGCCCTCAAACGAGCCGGAGTCAGTGCCTCGAAGCTGCTCGAGGCGGCGGAGGCCAAGCTCGAGCGGCGTCGGGCGCAATCCGGAGGCGGCTCGTGACCGGCGAGGCGGCGATCCGGGTCGCCGACCTCGGGATGGTCTACCCGGGGGGCATCCGCGCCCTCGACGGTGTGTCGCTCGAGGTTCGGCGCGGCGAGTTCCTGGCCGTGCTCGGGCTGTCGGGGTCGGGCAAGTCGACCCTGCTGCGCTGCATCAACCGGCTCATCGATCCGACCGAGGGGCGGGTCTGGATTCTCGGTGACGAGATCACCGGCGCACGGGGCGCCCGGCTGCGCGCCATGCGGCGCCAGGCCGCCATGATCTTCCAGCAGTTCAACCTGGTCCGCCGCCACACCGTGCTGCACAACGTGTTGTCCGGGGCCCTCGGCCGGAGCCCGATGCTCTCGAGCCTGCTGCTTTCGTTCAGCGCCGAGGAGCGCGACCGCGCGGTGGCCTGCCTCGAGCGGGTCGGGCTCGCCGATCGGACGGCGAGCCGGGCCGACGCCCTGTCGGGTGGTCAGCAGCAGCGGGTCGCCATCGCCCGCGCGCTGATGCAGGAACCACAGCTGATCCTCGCCGATGAGCCGGTCGCCTCTCTCGACCCGGCGCTTCGCCACTCGGTGATGCGTCACATCGAGGTTCTCAACCGCGACGAGGGCATGACCGTGATGTGCTCGCTGCACGACATCGACCTGGTGACCAAGTATGCGACCCGGATGGTCGCGCTGCGCGACGGCCAGCTGGTCTGGGAGGGTGTGCCCGACCAGTTCGACCACGCAACCTTCAAAGAGATCTACGGCGAGGACGCCCAGCCGGCGTCCAACACGGGGTTCTGAGCGTGGCGACGCCGGAAATCTCCGCCCGGTCGGTGTGGCAGACCGCGCTGGCGCGGCTCCAGGCGGTGGCGATCGATGCCGTGCTCATCGGGATCGTGGTCCTCATGGTCGAGTTCCTGGCCCTCGCGTTCTCCGGCCGGCGGGGATCGACCGGGCTGCTGCTGTCGGCCGAGCACATCCTCGACCTGCTGCACTACGGCCGTGCCGCTCTGGTCGCGACAGCGCTCGCTGTGCTGTGGAATCTCTCAGAAGGCCGGGTCGGCGCCTCGCCCGGCGGCGCCTGGACGTCCGGCGAACCCGACTGGGAAGCCTCGCTGGACTGGAACCGGACGCTGCGCGGTTGGTTCGTCGCGGTCTTCGTCGAGCTCACTTTCTTCACCGGCTGGCTCATCACCGAGCTCGACCTGGTCACGTTCCTGACCAAGTTCGGCAAGGCGGCCGACATCGTCCGCGGCCTCGCCAACCCGTCGAGCGCCGTGCTCCACGAGGGGCTGGTGCTGCTGGTCCAGACCGTGTTCCTGGCCTTCATGGCGACCGCCTTCGCGATTCCGGTCGCCTTCGTGCTCGCCTTCCCGTCGGCGCGGAACCTGACCCGCGGCTCGGCAACCGGGCAGCTCGTGTACACCGTCGCCCGGACCCTCATGAACTTCGTCCGCGCCGTCGAGCCTCTGGTCTGGGCTCTGATCTTCATCTCGTGGGTCGGGATCGGGCCCTTCGCCGGGGTGCTCGCCCTGTGGGTCCACTCGGTGGCGGCGCTGACCAAGCTCTACTCGGAGCAGATCGAGTCCATCGATCCCGGGCCCATGGAGGCCATCGCCGCGACCGGGGCGTCGGCGCTCCAGGTGCTGCGCTACGGCGTCGTGCCCCAGGTCATTCCGCCCTTCCTCAGCTTCACGATCTACCGCTGGGACATCAACGTCCGGATGTCGACCATCATCGGCTTCGTCGGTGGCGGCGGCATCGGCTACATCCTCAAGCCGCGAGTCGACCTCGGCGAGTGGGGCGAGGTCGGCACCCTGGTGCTGCTCATCGCCGGCACCGTGTGGCTCATGGACGTCATCTCCGCCAAGATCCGCGAGCGGATTGTCTAGACATCGCAGCATCGCAGCATCGCAGTTCAACGCAGAGGCGCAGAGACGCAGAGCGCCCACCCACACCCACCCATTTCAACGCAAAGACGCAAAGGCGCGAAGGCGCAAAGCCATCGTAGGGATCCCAAAGCCCATCGCAGACATCGCAATGTAACTCCGTGGTTCTCCGTGGGCTCAGTGGTTCAACTGCGATGGATGCGATGTCATCCGCGACGATCCGCTTTTCCTTCTCTGCGATGCTTCGCGTCTCGGCGGTTCGGATGTGGCCACGGCCGCGGACGCGGGCACGGATACGGATACGGAAACGGATTCGGAGACGGCCTCGGTTACGGATACGGATACGGATACGAAAACGGAAACGGACTCGGGACCGGACCCGGCAACCCCTACTCCCACCGCAGCGCGTCGATGGGATTGAGGTTGGCGGCGCGAAGGGCGGGGTAGAGCCCGGAGCCGATACCGACCGCCATGGAGACACCGAAGGCGAGCACAACGGACCACAAGGTGACGACCGTCGACCAGCCGGCGGACGCGGCGACGAGCTTGGAGATGACGAGCCCGAGGACGACCCCGGCGACGCCGCCGAGGACGCTGATCGCGAAGCTCTCCATCAGGAACAATGTCCGGATGTCGTCCCGTCGTGCGCCCATGGCCCGGCGGACGCCGATCTCGCGGGTCCGCTCGAAGACGGTGGCGAGCATGATGTTGGCGATGCCGATGCCGCCCACCAGCAGCGAGATTCCGGCGATGGCGCCCATCACGATGTTGAACAGCCGTTGGGTCCGGCGGCTCTGCTCGAGCAGGGCCTCCGGCACCACGAGCTCGTAGTCTTCCTCGCCGCCGTGCAGGCGGTCGAGAAGCTGGTCGATGAGCCGTGCGGCCTCAGCAGGGGATGCGTCTGCCGTCAGGCGGACGATGATCTCGTCAAGCGGCGCCTCGAGGGCCGGAAGGTCGAGCTTTCGAATCGCTGTGCTCACCGGCAGATAGATGTCGAGATCGGAGGACCCGACGGTGACGCCCTGGACCGAGGCGGCGCCGCCGGCGCCACCGAGCACTCCGACCACCTCGAGCCAGAGCTCATTGATCTTGACAACATGGCCGATCGGCCCCGAGTAGCCGAAGAGCTCGCGGCGGACGCCGTCCCCGATGACGCAAACTTGGGCGTGGTTGCGGACGTCGACGGCGTCTATGAATCGCCCGCTCGCGACCTTGAGGCTGGTGAGCTCAGCGAAGGCGGCATCGACACCGTGGGCGGTGGCGTCAACGGTGCGACCGCCCGACAGCACGGTGTAGGGCTCGATCTCGACCCGGGCGCAGGTCTGCTCGACGCCGGGCACGGCGTCGGCGATGGCGACGGCGTCCCGCCGCGACACGCCGAGTGAGGTCTCCCGCACTTCTTGGAGCTCGTCGTCGCGCATGTCGACGTCGCGCACGAGCACGTTGCGGACCCCGAGTCGTTCGATCATCGCCATGGCCTCGCGCTCGGCGCCCTCGCCGATCGACAGCATGGCGATCACCGCGCCGACCCCGAAGATCATGCCGAGCATGGTGAGCATCGAGCGCAGCTTATGGGTCGCGAGATTCTCGACCGCGGTCCGGAACGCGTCGGCGAGGGTCACCGGCGGCCCCCGGGGACGATGGGTCCGCCGGTGGTCGCGGATTCCACGTCGTTCGCGTCGCCGACGATCATCGGGTTGCCGAGAGCGATCCGGTCGCGGTCGGACAACCCGCTCGTGACGACGACCCTGCCGAAGGCGGCGGGCCCGAGCTCGACCTGAACCGGGACGAACTGGGGTCTCTGCCACCGGTACACGACGGGCTCTCCTTCGAGGCGGCAGATCGCCTGGCGCGGCACAGTGATGACGTGATCGTAGTCGGCGATGAGGATCTCGGCGTGCACCCGGGTACCCGGTTTCATGACTTCGGGCACGGTATCTTCGAGCTCGAGCACGGTGCGAAAGTACTGAACTGGGACTTGTCGATTTCGGCGGCCGGCCATGGGGTCGACGCTCCTGAGGGAGGCGGCATGAGCGGTGTCGGGATCCGATTCGAGCCACACGGTTGCCGGCTGACCGGGGTGGAGGTCGCCGGCATCGGCCTCGAGGACGTAGACCTCGGCCTGCATCTCGGCCAGGTCGGGGATGCTGGCGAGCGGGCGTCCCGACCACACCGTGTCGCCGACCCGAACCGGGTTGCCGCGCCAGTCCCGCTCGATCATGACGATTCCGGGGTGCGGCGCCTGCACCTCGAGGGCGGCGAGCCCCTCCTCGGCCTGGTCGATCTTGATGTCCGCCTTGCGCTGTTCGATGGCGAGAAGCTCGATCTCGGCCCGCGACAGCCGGTCCTCGACCTTCCGTGATCTTGTCGCGTGCTCGGCCCGAATCCCGGCGAGCTCGGTATCGATCCGCGACTCGGTGATCTCGTTCTTGGAGTAGAGGAGCGAGTCCGTGCTCCGGAACTCGCGCGCCAACTCGAGCTCCTCACCGGCCACCTCGACGTCGAGCTCGAGCTTGCCGACGCTGGTCTCGCGGCCGGTTTCCGCGCTCGCGATCCGGTACCCGCTGATTCTCCGGTCGGAGAGGCCGTCCTCGAGCCTTTTCTCGAGCTGACTGGGGTCGAAGCGAGCGATGACGTCGCCCGCTTCGACCCGGGTTCCTTCCTCGACGAGCCAGGCCAGGACGAACGGAACCTGGGGGTTGATCGGAGCGGTCAACGGCGTCGCCCGGACCGCCGCCAGGATCCCTTCGGCAGTGACCCGGGCCCGGAACGACGCAGCGCGGATCTCGGTGGTTGGAAAGGTCGGTCCATCGGCGCCGAGCCCAACGCTGAGAACCGAGACCGCGGCAACGACGACTGCGATCGCGCCGACGACGAGCCACCGGTCACGGCTCACCATCGGGGCTCCAGCGAGAGCAGGTCGCCCGGTTCGACGCCGTCGAGGACCTCGACCTGATCCGCGTTCCGGCGACCGAGAACAACCGGCGCCGGACGCCAGCCGAGCACACCGCGCCGATGGACCAGGGTTTCGCCGCGGTCCGCGAACACCGAGGTCATCGGAATGAGAACCGCGCCCTCGCGGCGTTCGATCTCGACCGTGCCGCGGACCCGCATGCCGGGGCGCATCCGCTCGAGGTCGGTCTTCTCGAGCGAGATCGTCAGCTTGACGACCTTGAGAGGATTGCGCCAGCTCTTGTGCTGGACGGCGCGGGACACCGCGGCAACGGCCCCGCGGTACTCCCGGTCGGGGTAGGCGTCGAGACGGACGGACACCGGCTGACCCTCCCGGACCCGGCCGGCCTCGGCCTCCTTGATCTCACCGTCCACCTCCATCACGCTCAGATCCGGAATCTCGAGCACCGGTTCGCCAACCCAGCAGCTGTCGCCGACCTTCTTCTTCTCGTTCTGCCAGTTGCTGAGGTAGACGACGATGCCCCTGCGCGGCGCGATTCGCTGCATCCGTTCGATTCCATCACGGATCTGAGCGACCTCCGACTCGACTCGCTCGAGGTTGGCCTCGAGCACAGCCAGCTCCTCGGAGCCGGCGGTGCGGGTCGCCGCGATTCGCCGTCGGACGAGGTCGACCTCGAGCTCGGCGAGCTCGAGATCGAGGCGGGCCTTCTCGACGTCGTTGTTCGAGTAGAGCTGGTTGGGCCGATCGGCGATGAGCCCGGCCTTGCGCAGGCGAGCCTCGACCTCGGCGAGCGCCAAACGGTCGTTGGCGATCGTCGCCTCGAGGTCGACCCGCTTTTTGTCGACCTCGGCGCGGGCGGCGTCGAGATCGGCAATCTTGGTCTGGAGCCGCTGCTGCAGCTCCGACGGGTCGAAACCGAGCACCGGTTGACCGGTCTCGACCTCTGTGCCTTCATCGGCCATCATGGAGATCTTGAACCGCCAGAGGTTGTGCACCTGCGGCGGGGTGAGCACGGAGGAGTCCACCGCGCGCAGCGTTCCATTGAAATCGACCGAGATCACTAGATCGTCGCGCAATGCCCGGATCGTTTTGCCCCCGGAGTGGTGCCATGCAACCGCCGTTGCGGCCACGACGACCGACACCAGAACCAGCACCGGCGCGGCGAGCGTCAGGCGTCGCCGGGAGATCATGACCCGGCCTTTGAGACCGGCGCCAGCCGCTGACCGGTCTCGAGACCGCTGACGAGCTCGCAGAGCATCGCAGAGCAGGCGCCGACCTCGACGTCGGTCCAGGACCCTCCTGCGAGTCGGGCACGGTGTCGGCCGGAGGAGAGATCCAACGCTGCCCGCGGTACCAACAGACGGTCGGGGGAATCGCGCTCGATCTCGATCCGGACCGACATGCCGGGGACCAGCAGCACGTCGCCCCACGAACCCACGATCTCGATCGTGACATCAAAGCCGCGGCGCTCCGAGAGAACGCGCTGCTCCCGTGCAATAGGGGTGATCGAGGTGACACGCCCGTCGAGCTCCAGCTCGGGCTCGATGTCCGGAATGCAGCGAGCCGCCATGCCGACCGCGATCATGCCGTCGTCGACGTCGCTCAACGAGGCGCGGACCCTCAGCCGGTCGAGATCGGGAATGGCAAGCACGGTCCAGCCCGGGAAAACCGTATCGCCGACCTGAAACTTCCGGTCCTCCCAGGGGTTCTTTTCGACGACGACGATGCCGTCTCGCGAAGCCGTGAGGCTGAGCGCGGCGAGGGCGGTTTCTGCGACGGTGAGCTCGCGTTCGCTCTTGCGATGCTCTTCCTCAGCGACCCGTGTTTCAGCGGTCACCTCAACGTGGCTCGACTCGAGGTCGGCGAGGGACTTCTCGTTGTCGGCCCGGGCCCTGATCGCCCGGAGTTCGGAAGCGCGCTGGTCGAATCGGCTCCGGATCGACGCCGGTACCGACGCGTCGATCCGCGCTTTGGCGAGCGCGATCCGGGCTCGTTCGACGGCAGCCTCGGACTCTCGCAGTCGAGCTTCGCCGACAGCGCGCCTTTGAAGCAGCATCCGATAGCTCAGCTGAACCGTGCTGCGCTGCTGGTCGAGATTCGCGGTGAAGGTCGAGTTGTCGAACTCGAGAACGAGGTCGCCCTCGGCGACGGTCGAGCCGTCGTCTGCAAGCCGCTGGATCTGCAGACGGTGCTCCCGGGTTCTCGGCACCTTGATCTCGGTTCCCCGGATCGCTTCCAGCTCGCCGGTGAGAAGGTGCCGTCGGACGAGCACTCCGCGGTGCACGCGAAGCTCCGTGGGAGAAGGGGGCGGTTCGGTGGAACGCGCGCAACCCGCGACCGCCGCCACGACACAGAGCAGAGTCGCGTACCAAAAGACACGATCGAATTGAGAGTATGTATTCACGATCACGACTATTCTACGTGATCTATCAATGTTTGCGATGCTCGGCGATGTTCGCGTCTTGGCGGTTGATCCCCGCGACGACGCGGTCGCGGTCAATCGCTTCAGCTGTGCAGCGCTCGCTTGTCGACCGCGAGGGCGGCCTCGCGCACGACCTCGGACAGGGTGGGGTGGGCGTGGCAGGTCCGCGCCAGGTCCTCGGCCGACGCCCGCATTTCCACTGCAACGACCGCCTCCGCGATGAGCTCGGAGACCCGCGGTCCCACCATGTGGACGCCCAGGATCTCGTCGGTTTCCTTGTCGGCGAGGATCTTGACCTGGCCGACCTCGTTGCCGAGGCATTTGGCACGGCCGTTGGCCCGGAACATGAACCTCCCGGCGTTGAACTGGATCCCGGCGTCCTTGAGCTCGGCTTCGGTCCGGCCGACCATGGCGAGCTCGGGGTCGGTGTAGACCACGTTGGGAATGGCATCGTAGTTGACGTGGTCGGGCAGGCCGCCGAGCCGCTCGGCGACCGCGACGCCCTCGTCCTCGGCCTTGTGGGCGAGCATCGGACCGCGCACCAGATCGCCGATCGCGTAGATCCCGTCGATGTTGGTGCGCAGGTGTTCGTCGACCTTCACCCGGCCGGCGTCGTCGAGCTCGACCCCGACGGTCTCGAGACCGGCGGTGTCGGTCACCGGCCGGCGGCCCACCGCCACCAGCACCCGGTCGCAGTCCAGGGTCTCGGCCTCGCCCGACTCGGGTTCGAGGGTCAGCTTGACCTTGGTCTTGAGCACCTCGGCGCCGGTGACCTTGGTCGTGAGCCGGATGTCGAGGCCCTGGTCGGACAGCGCACGCTCGAGCGCCTTGGCCATGGCCTTGTCGGCGAACGGCGCGATCTTCGGCAGCATCTCGACGACGGTGACCTCGGCGCCAAGCCGGCGCCAGACGCTGCCGAGCTCGAGGCCGACCGCCCCGCCGCCGATGACCGCGAGGCGCTTGGGCACCGTGTCGAAGGCGAGCGCCTCGGTGGACGACACCACCCGGTCGCCGTCGAAGGGCAGAAACGGCAGCTCGATGGGCTTCGAGCCCATGGCGAGACAGATGTTCTTCGCGCCGAGCTCGCTGGTCTCGTCGCCGTGCACCACGACCTTGTTCTCGCCGTCGAACTCGCCCCGGCCGATGACAACATCGATCTTGTTCTTCTTCATGAGCATGGCGACGCCGTCGGTGAGCTCGCCGACGATGCGGTTCTTGCGCTCCATCATGGTCGGCAGGTCGAGGTCCACCCCGCCGACCCTGACGCCGTGCTCGGCAACGTGGGCCGAGGTCGCCTCGAAGACCTCGGACGACTCGAGGAGCGCCTTCGACGGGATGCAGCCGACGTTGAGGCAGGTGCCGCCGAGAGTGGCGAACTGCTCGACGATGGCGACCTCGAGGCCGAGCTGGGCGGCGCGAATCGCGCACACATAGCCGCCGGGGCCGGAGCCGATGACGACCAGGTCGTAGCTTTTCATGGTCAGATCTCCAGCAGCATGCGTTCCGGGTCCTCGATGCACTCGACGATCCGTTTGAGGAAGGTGACCGCCTCGCGGCCGTCGATGATCCGGTGGTCGTAGGACAGGGCGAGGTACATCATGGGCCGGATCACGATCTCGTCGTCGACCACCACCGGACGTTTGGTGATCGAATGCATGCCGAGGATCGCACTGCCCGGCGGGTTGAGGACCGGCGTCGACATCATGGAGCCGAAGACGCCGCCGTTCGAGATCGTGAACACCGCGCCGGTCAGGTCGTCGAGCTCGAGGGTCCGGTCGCGCGCCTTGCCGGCGAGCTCGGCGATCGAGGTCTCGATGCCCGCCGGGGACAGCCGGTCGGCGTCGCGGACCACCGGCACCACGAGCCCGCGCTCGCTGCTCACCGCGATGCCGATGTCGTAGAAGTGGTTGCTCACCACGTCGTCGCCGTCGATGAAGGCGTTGACCCCGGGCACCGTTTTCAGCGCGTCGACCGCGGCCTTGACGAAAAAAGACATGAAACCGAGGCCGACACCGTGAGTGTCCTTGAAGGTCTCCTTGTGCCGCGAACGCAGCGCCATCACCCGGCTCATGTCGACCTCGTTGAAGGTCGTGAGGATGGCGGCGGTCTGCTGAACCTCGACGAGGCGTTCGGCGAGCCGGCGCCGCAGCCGCGACATCGGCGCTCGGGTCTGGCGTTGGCCGAACTCGCCGACCGTGGTCGGGCCGGACGACGCCGATGGCGCCGATCGCGGAGCGCCCGACACCTTCGGCGGCTCGGGCGTCGGCGCCGGCGGCTCGGCGGGCGTGACCTGGTCGAGCTCCGGGTCGCCGCTCGGCGCCTTTCCCGACTGCTCGGCCTTGTCGATGTGGGCCAGAACGTCGGCCTTGAGAATGCGGCCGTCTCTGCCGGTGCCCTCGATGGTCGAAGGGTCGAGCTCGTGCTCGGAGACCAGCCGCCGAACCGCCGGCGAAAGCCCCGACAGGTCGAAGGTCGATCGGGGCCGCTCCTGCTCGGTTTTCACCTCCGCATCGGGCGCCGGTTCGGCATTGCCGTCGGCATCGGCATCGGCATCGGGCGCCTTCGCCGCCGGGTCGCCGGCGGCATCAGGGTCGATGCGGGCGACCACCTGGCCGACCCGGACGTCCTCGCCCTCGGCGACCAGGATCTCGAGCCTGCCGCCGACCTCGGCGGTGACGTTCATGGTGATCTTGTCGGTCTCGAGGACCAACAGCGGTGTTTCGGGCTCCACGTCCGCGCCGTCGGGCTGCGACCACTCGGCGAGGAAACCCTCACTGATGGACTCTCCGATCTCCGGAATCGTAACGTCGACCGCCATGGCACTTCCCTTCGTTGCGGACTCCCCCGATGGTTCGGTCCGCGTCGCGTAGTCTAGTCCACACCCAGGGTCTCGTCGACGATGGCCTGCTGTTGCTGCTTGTGGACCCGGGGCGAGCCGGTCGCCGGGCTCGCGCTCGGCGCACGCCCGATGTACCTCGGCCTTCTGCCGTCGAAAGCGTCGAGCAGTCGGGGCATCATGAACCCCCAGCCACCGCGGTTCGCGGTCTCCTCCTGGACCCAGGCGATCTCCTCGGCCTCGCGGTAGGGCCCGGTGACCTCGGCGAAGAGCGAGTGGTTGAAGGGGTAGAACTGCTCGACGCGAACAATCGCGACGTCGTCGACCTCGGCTTCCTCGCGACCGGCGATCAGGTCGTAGAAGATCTTGCCGCTGCACAGGACGAGCCGGCGCACTTTCTTCGGCGGTGTCGGGTCGTCGAGAAACTCGCGGAAGCGGCCGCCGGTGAGGTCGGCAACGGGTGAGACGCACAAGCGGTGCCTGAGCAGCGATTTGGGCGACATGATGATGAGCGGCCGACGCAGGTTGCGCTCGAGCTGGCGGCGCAGGACATGGAAGTACTGCGCCGGCGTGGTCAGGTTGCAGACCTGGATGTTGTCCTCGGCGCACAGGCTGAGGTAGCGCTCGAGGTAGGCGCTCGAGTGCTCGGGGCCCTGGCCCTCGTAGCCGTGCGGCAGCAGCATGACGATGCCGCTGCCCCGCTGCCACTTGTCCAGCGCCGGTGCGATGAACTGGTCGATGATGACCTGGGCCCCGTTGGCGAAGTCGCCGAACTGGGCCTCCCAGACGACGAGCATGTTGGGTTCGACCAGGGAGTAGCCGTAGTCGAAGCCGAGGACCGCGGCCTCCGACAGCATGGAGTTGTAGGCGCAGAACCGCGCCTGGTCGTCGCTGATGTGGTTGAGCGGGACGTGCTTGTTTTGGGTTCGCGTGTCGAACCATGCCGCATGCCGCTGGGAGAAGGTTCCCCGGACGCTGTCCTGGCCGGACAGCCGGACCGGCACCTTGTCGACGAGCAGGGTCCCGAAGGCGAGGAGCTCGGCAAGCGGCCAGTCGACGTCGCCGCCGCCGGCAACGGCGTCGCGCAGCGACGACAGCCGACGAGCGACCTTGCGATTGAGGTTGAATCCGTCGGGGACGGTGGTCAGCGCCGCCGTGACGGCTTTCAGGGTGTCGTGGCCGACCGCGGTGTCGGCGGGCGAAAAGGTGTAGGGGTGGTTGAGGCCGGTCCACAGCTCCTGGAATGCGTGCTCGTCGTCGGGAAGCGGGCAGCTCTCCTGGGATTCTCGGTGCTTGTCGACCAGCATGGCCTGGAGCTCATCGCGGAAGTGCGCGCTCTCTTCGAGGGTGATGGCATGCTCGGCTTCGAGCTGGAGCTGATAGAGCTCTCGAACCGAGGGGCGGTTGGCGATCTTCTGATACATCACCGGCTGTGTGAAGGCCGGCTCGTCGCCCTCGTTGTGACCGTGGCGCCGGTAGCCGACGATGTCGACGACGACGTCCCGGTGAAAGGTCTGACGGAAGCGGACCGCGAGCTCGACCGTCCACACCACCGCCTCGGGATCGTCACCGTTGACGTGGAAGATCGGGGCCTCGACGAGCTTGGCGATGTCGGTCGAGTAGCGGGACGACCGGGCGTCGGCCGCTGTGGTGGTGAATCCGATCTGGTTGTTGATCACCAGATGCACCGTGCCGCCGGTCCGGTAGCCCGGCAGCTGCGACAGGTTGAGCGTCTCGGCCACCAGGCCCTGGCCGGCGAAGGCGGCATCGCCGTGGAGCAACAGCGGCATGACCTTGGTCCGCCGCTCGGTGTCGTCTCGTCGGCGCTGTTTGGCGCGGGCGCGGCCCTCGACCACCGGGTTGACCGCCTCGAGATGGCTCGGGTTGGCGGTCAAGCTGATGTGGATCGTCTTGCCCGACGTGACCGAGTAGTCGGACGAGTAGCCCCGATGGTACTTGACGTCGCCGTCGTTGTCGTCGGTGGTCCGGAGATTGTCCTCGAACTCGTGAAATACCATGTCGAGGGGTTTGTCGAGGAGGTTCACCAGGACGTTGAGCCGGCCCCGGTGGGCCATCCCCATGACGATCTCCTCGGCATCGGTGTCCGACGCCGCGTCGAGCAGCTCGTGGAGCGCGGGAATCACGGACTCGACGCCCTCGAGCGAGAACCGCTTCTGACCCTGATAGCGGGTGTTGAGGAACGACTCGAAGACCTCGGCGTTCATCAGCCAGCCGAGAACCCGCCGTTTCTTCTCGTTCGGCACCTCCGGTTTGTTGAGCACCGGCTCCATCCGGTCCTGGAGCCAGCGCCGGACCTCACGATCCTGTATGTGGATGTACTCGACCCCGATCTTGCGGCAGTAGCACTTGCGCAGAAGATCGACGAGCTCCCGCAGGGTGATCCGCTGGGGTCCACCGAGGTGGCCGGTGTCGTAGACCCGATCGAGGTGCTCGTCGGACAGGCCGTGGGTGGCGAGATCGAAGATCGGGTCGTCCCGGTCGCCCTCTTCGAGCGGGTCGACGTCGGCGATGAAATGACCGACGTTGCGATAGGCGAAGATCAGGCTCGCGACCTTGCTCTGGTCGGCGGCGGCCTCGGACGACGGAGTCGGCGAACGCGACCCGAGGTCGAAGCCTGAGAAGAAGTGGCGCCACTGCTTGGGCAACGACAACGGGTCGTCGAGCCACCGGTCGTACATCTCGTCAACGTAATCCTGGCTGGCGAGAAGACTGTCGGATGGGTTGTCGGACGGTGAGTGTGCCACCCTGAAACGCTCCTTGTCGGCCACGCGCTCGCTCGCCGTCAACAGCGGAGATCGCCGAATTATGCCATTTCCGGGCCCGGAGCGGGCAAAAGAACCGCCGCCGTAGAGCGGTCCGTCCGAAGCTCCCGACTCACGTCGCCCTGACATGGCCGCGGGAGGTCCGGATGCGACGAACGTCGATCGTGGTGTGGACAATCGTCGGCGCTGCGGCCGCGGCGCTCTCGCCACCGAGCCCGAATGGAGTGCACGAGAAGCGGACGGGTCGGTCGCAGGGATCAACCGCGAGACCCGGCGCTCGGGCGGTTCCCGTGCGGACCCGGTTCGTGTTCACAGCGTCCCGAACTCCAGCGCCAGGCCGACGCCGCAACGTTTTGCGTCCTCGCGATTTCATCGCGCGTCACGGTGTCGTCTGGTCTCAGTGACGCTCGATCCACTTCGGAACGCTCGGGGCGATCTCGCGAAAGCGCCGCCACAGCTCGGGCGCGCGGTCGCGAGCCTCGGCTGTCAGCGCCGCCGAATCGAGGGTGGTCAGGCGGTGGTCCGAGAGCAGCACGCGGCCGCGGGCGACGGTGTGCCGGACCGGCGTCACCGCGCAGCCGTACACCAGGTGGGCGAACAGGTTGTCCGCCGTCAGCTCGGTCGGCGGCGCGGTGTCGAGGACGCACAGGTCGGCCGGGGCCCCGGGTTCGAGGCTGCCGAGCCGGGGCCGGTCGAGAAAACGCCCGGCGATCTCGGCATTGACCGCGAGCAGGTCGGGCACCACCGCGAACCCGGCCCGGGGGTCGCGTCGGCCGGCGCGGACGCCGAGGAACGCGGCCCGGAGCGAGCCGAGCATGGCCGGTGACATCCCGTCGGTGCCGAGACCGATCCGGCAGCCGTCGGCCGCCGCGGCGTCGAGATCGAGCCGGCCGACGCCGTTGTTGGCGTTGGACTCCGGGTTGTGGACGATGACCGCTCCTCGTTCGGTGAGCCGTTGCCGGTCGCCTCGATCGAGGTGGATGCAGTGCACGGCCAGAGTCCGATCGCCGAGCAGACCGTGGTGATCGAGGCGCTCGACCGGACCGGCGCCGAAGGCCGAGCGCGACACCTCGACGTCGATGGGATCTTCGGCGACGTGGACGTGGCAGCCGAACTCGGGGCGCCAGTTGCGGGCGATTGCCTTGAAGGTCTCGTCAGCCACGGTGAAGCTGGCGTGCAGCCCGAGCATGCCGCGGACGCTGGGGTGGTCGGCTCGGGCGTCACAGAAGTCGAAGGTCTCCTCGACCCCGGCCCGCGCGCCGTCGTGGCCGTTGCGGTCGCTGACCTCGTAGCACAGCACGGCGGACAGACCCGCGCGCTCGATGGCGCCGGCGATGGTCTCGAGGCTGCCCGGGATCGACGACGGCGATGCGTGGTGGTCGAAGACGGTGGTGCCACCCCACCTGATGCAGTCCGCGGCCGCGAGTTCGGCCGACAGCCGGACGGTGTCGTCATCGAGAGCGCGGTCGAGGCGCCACCACAGCCCGGACAGAATCGAGCCGAAGTCGGCGAGCTCCCGACCGGGATCGAGACCGCGGCCGAGGGACGAGTAGAAGTGGTGGTGGAGGTTGACCAGCCCGGGCAGGATGAGACCACCCCGGGCATCGAGCCGCGAGGCTCCCGGGTGGCGACCCTCGAGCTCGGCCGCCGGGCCGATCTCGACGATGTCGGCGCCCGACCACGCGACCGCTCCACCGGGCACGATTTCGGGCTCGCGGAAGGAGGTGACGACGGTGCCCGGCCCGACAATGGCGGTCGCGGAACCGGCGCCGACGGTCACGGCTCGCCCCGGCGAACCCAGCGTCCGGTGCCCGCGGCGGCGAACAGCTCGCGGCCGTCCGGGGTCCGTTCGTAGACCGGCACGCCCCGAACGTAGGTTGCGCGGACCCGGCCGGTGAACTCGACTCCGTCGAGAGGCGTGTAGCGGTTGAGGTTGTGCAGGCCGGCGCCGGTGACGGTCCATCGGACGTCGTCGTCGAAGGCGACGAAGTCGGCATCGAGGCCCTCGGCGAGGGCGCCCTTGCGGTGGTCGATCCCGAACAGTTTTGCCGGGTTGGCCGACACCAGCTCGGTCAGGCGCTCCAGACTCAACCGTCCGGCGACCACGCCCTCGGAGTGCAGGTAGGGCAGCAGGGTCTCGACACCCGGGACGCCGCCGTAATCGGTCCATATCGAACCGGTGCTCTTCTCCTCCGGCCACTGTGCCGGCGCGTGATCGGTGGCGACGAGCTCGAGATCACCATCGGCGAGGCCGGTCCACAGGCGGTCGCGATCGTCGGCGCTCTTGACCACCGGAGCGGTCTTGAGCAATGCGCCCTGGCGGACAAAATCCGCGGTGGTGAACTGGAGGAAGTGCGGGCAGCTCTCCGCGCTGATCCGGACCCCGGAGGCTCGGGCGCCGGCGATGAGGTCGAGGGCAGCGCCGCTGGCGACGTGGACAACGTGGGTACGACATCCCGTGTTGCGGCAGAGCTCGATGATCCGGCGCACCGCCGCGACCTCGGCCAGTGCCGGCCGCGATTCCGCGTATGCGGCGGGGCCGTCGCCACCGCGTTCGCGGATGCTGCGGGTCAGCTCGCGGATGATCGTCGCGTCCTCGGCGTGAATGCCGACCGGGATCTTGAGCTCGGCTGCCACTTCGAGAACGTCGGCGATCCGTTCGTACTCGAGATCGGTGAAGGAGTCCATGCCCGACAGACAGTAGACCTTGATCGCGGCGACGCCTCCCTCGGCGAGCTCGGCCAACCGGTCGCGCCACCCCGGTTGAGCCACGGCGTCGCCGGTCACCCCGCCCCAGAGCATGTAGTCGACCGACGCCTTGGCCCGGATTGCCCGCACCTTGGTTGCCAGGGCGTCGACGTCGACCACCGGCGGCAGCGAGGTGCACGGCATGTCGACGACGCAGGTCACGCCCCCGGCTGCTGCCGCGGCGGTGCCGCTGGCGAAGTCCTCGCGGTGATGGAAGCCGGGGTCGTTGAAGTGGACGTGGCCGTCGATGGCGCCGGGCAGCACCAGGGCGCCGCGCAGGTTGACCCAGGTCTCGCCGCCTGCCGCGGTCTCTCCCACGGTCGTGACGATCTCGGCGATCTGCCCATCCTCGACGACGATTTCCGCGGACCGGACGCCGTTGCCGCCCGCCGGAATTCTCAGGTTGACGAATCTGGTCCGCATCGGGCCTCCGCCGGGCATTGTATCGCCCCCGCGCCCGCGTACGGGGTGAAGCATGGTTGATCCATGCGACCCATCTGCAGAAGTTGCGGGATCGCAGTGTCAGTCGAGCAGCCACTCCGGTCTGGCCTCGACGAGGGGGAAGTGGGGGAGCGAGGCGGTGATTCCGCGCAGCAGCGTCCACATGACCGCCGCAACACGGAGTGAATGCGTGGCCTCGGGCGCGGCGCTCGACGACCCGACGATCTGAAGGCTTTCGGGGTCGAGCCGCACGGCGAAGGCGGGACCCCGGTACTCGAGCTCGGTGCCGTCGGCGAGCTGGAAGGTCCGCCCGGCGAAGCGACCCTGGATTGCGGGTCGGTTGTCGGCCCGGAGAAGCATGAAGGCGTTGTCGGTCTCCGCCTCGAAGTCCGTCCGGCTCAGGGCCAGCCTGGGTTTGTCGCGCCACGGACGACCGACGGTCGGACAGAAGGTGGCGCAGTTTCCGCACTCGTTGCACAGGTCTGCGACCACTGCGACCTGGGGCTCCTGAGTGATCTCGAAGAGCTCGTCCGGGTTGTCGTTGTCGACGGCGCGTAGAACGGCTCGCCAGCGCGGTGCCAGGTAGCTGAAGATGGCTCGGTTCGGGCAGACGCCGACGCAGGTCGCACACATGAGGTCGCAGTCGAGGCAACGGCCGGCCTCGATCTCGGCGGCCTCCCTGTCCAACGTCAGCACGTCCTCGACGAAACCCTCGTCGATACCGGCAGTGCGGCGCGGCGCAACCACGCGCGGTACCCGTCGGCTGCGCCGGCCGAGAAGGTCGACCGGATCGCTCGGCGCAACCACGACTCGCGGCCGCTCGGAGATCTGACGGCCGGCCCGCCGGAGGATGGCACGGGCGATCCGGCGCCCGTCGCCGCAGGCGTCGACGATGGTGGCGGGTCCGGGATCGCGCAGATCGCCGCCGACGAAGATTCCGTGAATCGAGGTCTCCAGAGTCTCGGGGTCGACCGCGACAAACCCCGACGGCGCGAGCTCGACGGCGAGATCGCCGAACACCCCGAGGTCGGCCTGCTGGCCGACGGCGACGATCACGGAGTCGACGTCGAACCGGACGCTGTCACGGCCGACCTTGACCGGACGCGGCCGGCCGGATTCGTCGTCCTCACCGAGCGCCATGATCGAGCACTCCAACTCGCGCAGGCGGTGCCGGTCGACGATGAGCCGCGACGGGGAGACGAGCTCGCGAATCTCGACACCCTCGGCCCTCAGCTCGCGGATCTCTTCCGGGCGGGCGGGCATCTGATCGACGGTGCGCCGGTAGAAGATCGTGACCTCGCCATCGGTCAGCCGGCGAGCGCTGCGCGCACAGTCGACCGCGACGTCGCCGCCGCCGATCACCGCGACCCGGGATCCAAGATCGGGGTGGTCGCCGTGTCCGATCGCCCGGAGCAAATCGAGCCCGTCGATCACCCCGTCGGCGTCCTCGCCGGGCAGCCCGAGCCGGAGACCCCGCTGGGCGCCGACGGCCACGACCACGGCGTCGAAACGGCCGCCGAGCAGCTGATCGAGCGTGACGTCCCGCCCGATCTCGACGCCGACCTCGACCGGGATCCCGAGCTCCGCAATCGCCGCGAGGTCCCGGCGGACGACGGACGGTGCCGCGCGATAGCCGGGAATCGTGGCCGACACCATGCCGCCGCCGGTGTCGCGGGCCTCGAAGATCGTCGACCGGGCCCCGGCGCGGGCGAGCTCAACGGCGACGGCGAGACCGCACGGCCCGGCGCCGATGATGGCCACCGTCGGCTCAGCGCCGAGCTCCGGGGGCGCCTGGATCGAAGGTTGGATCGCGTCGGTCACGAAACGCTTGATCTCCCGGATGGCAACCGGCTGGTCGAGGTGGGTGCGGATGCACACCCGCTCGCAGGGGTGGTGGCAGGCGCGACCGAGAATGGACGGCAGCGGGTTGTCGCGGGCAATGACCGTGGCGGCGCGCCCGATGTCGCCGACGGCAACCGCCCGCATGTAGTCAGGAACTCGTTGCGACACGCCGCACGCCTCGATGCACGGTGCGTCGACGCAGTCGAAGAGCCCGAGGGAACGACCGGTCTTCGTCTCGGTGCGGTGGTAGCTGGCGCAGGCGAGTTCCGGGTCGGCGCGGAGTCGATCGGCCCAGCGCCTCAGGTTGTGGCGTGCGGCCATTTCCGACGGGACGTTTGGTCCGGCCCGTGCGACCACGAGGTCGTCGAGATCGGCCGCGCCGAAGCGCTCGAGTGCGCTCCGGATCTCGTCGAAATACTGGCCCAGGCGCAGATAGCCGCCGGGCCTGAGGAGGTCGGAGCAGACGGTGACCGGACGCAGACGTGCGGCGAGCAGCTCCGGAGTGTTGAACGGGTCGGCGCCCCCCGAAAACGAGATCGGCAGACCGTCGCCGATGTCGGCGGTCAGCCGTCGGGCAAGTTCGACGGCGAGAGCGTGGAGGGGCCGCCCGGACAGATACGCGGTGGCCCCTCCCGCGGCCAGCGTCGGCCGGCGGTTGACGACCGGCAGGGTGTTGCACACCTTGACGCCGAAAACACGTTCCCGGCCGGCAGCACTGTCGTGCAGCCGGCGTGCGAGATCGATCGCGTCGCGGTAGCCGAGGTCGATGTCGAACGCGGACCGGTCGGGCTCGACCCGGGTCCAGCCGAGCTCGTCGACGAGGATCGATCGGGCCGTCTCGTAGCCCAACAGGGTTGGGTTGAGCTTGACCGCGGTGTCGAAGCCCCAACCGGCGATCAGGTGCTCGACGACGGCGCCGATCTCGCCGGGCGGGCAGCCGTGCAGAGTCGACAGGGTGCAGCTGTGGGCGAGCCGGTTCGGGATGTCGATGTCGGCGACCTCGGGCAGCCACCGTCCGACCTCGTCGAGGCATCGGTCGAGGCGGTCGCCGGCATCGACGATGTGCTCGAGGAACCACTCCATGTTCGGCTTTCTCAGGCCGTCGAGGTCGTAGCCGACACTGATGTCGAACGCCACGTCGGGGCTCGAACCGGGCCACCCGAGACGCCGGTGCAGGCCATGGATCAGGACCCATGCCGCGAGGTACTGGTCGAGAGACGCCTCGACCGAGAGCTCCTGAGACCACTCGGTGTTGTAGCCCTCGTCGGTCATGTCGATGCACGGTTTGGCGATCGACAGGACGTCGCGGGTCTGAACGGTCTTGAGCTCGATGGTTCGGGCGCCGCACAGCCACGCGACGACGATGTTCTGGGCGAGCTGGGTGTGCGGTCCGGCGGCGACGCCGATGGGCGTGCCGCGACGGCGACCGTGGACCTCGAGGGCCAGAGCGTCGTCCGTCGCCGGAACGAAGAAGAGCTCTCTCGGCACTCCGCAGACCGCGCCGGAGTTCGCCAGCTCCGCGGCGATCCACTGTGCGAGCCGGCCCGCGCTCAACGGGCGAAAACGGTCAGCCACGACTCGCGCCGGAGGTCACACGACCTCGACTTCCGTCCGCGCGCCCGGCTTGTCGTGGTACATCAGGTGGTCGGCCCGAACCAGCGCGGCAGCGGGATCGCCGCCGACCTCGAGTTCGGTGACGCCGATGGCGAGGCTGATCGGCGGGGTTCCGGACTCCGGCTCGGACATCGACCGACGGACGGTTTCGACCCGCGACGAGACGCTCTTCGAACTCATGCCCAGCGCGATCACGAGAAACTCGTCGCCGCCGTAGCGCACGACCACGTCCTCGGGGCGGAACACCTGACGCAGGAGATTCGCGAGCCGCTGGAGGACGGCGTCGCCGATCGGATGTCCGAAGCGGTCGTTGACCAGCTTGAAGTCGTTGATGTCGACGAAGACCAACGCGGCGCCGTTGGAGGTCGCGCGGTCCATCACCGGCCGCAGGGCGCGCCGGTTGGCGAGACCGGTCAGCGGGTCGGTGTCGACCATCCGGCTGAGCTGCTCCTGCGAACCCAGCAGCTCGCGATTGGCGTAGCGCAGCTGCTCCTCGCTGCGGTCGGCGACCGCCGCGAGACAGCTGAGCGCGATCACCATCTCGAGCCAGGCGTCGAGGAACGAGGAGTACGAGACCAGCGGCGTCAAGACCTCACTGCAGCCGAGCGTCGGAGACAGAATCACGGAGTAGGCGAGAAAGACGACGGCCTGCAGCCCGAACGCGACGCCGAGCCAGCGCGAGATCTGGGACCGCGGGTTGCGCAGCACGATCCAGCTTCCGGTCGCCAGCACGAGGCCGACCATGACGCTCTGGGCGAACTGGGCGATCACCACCTTTCCGGCGAGGGTGCCGACGACCAGGCTCCAGACGATGATCAGTGACGCGAGGGGGCCCGACCTCAGGGTCGGCTCGGCGCCGGGACGGACGTGATTCCGCGCGCCGGCGACCATCAGCACCACGAAGGCGGTCTTGCCGGCGAGGTAGGCGAAGAGAGCAACTCTCAGCGACAGACTGCCGTCGGGAACACGGGTCATGATCAGGACGGCGAGCAGCGCGATGCAATCTGCGAACCAGGCCGCGCTCCACAGGCGGACCTCCTCGAGGCGCACCGTCCTCCGCAGCAGCCAGAAGTAGGCGAAGAGCGTGACGACCACCGTGAGTTGAACGACGATGGCGAGCCGCTCGGCGAGTGCAAAATCGGGTGCCATGGATACCGAACCACTATACCCCGCGGCCGAGACCGACTCGTTCTCGACGGCCTCGTTCGCGGCGGGTTCGCGGGGCCTTCTCGGCCCGGTGATCCGGTTTTGTGGGTGCCATGCCTCTTTCCTTCACATTCAGGCTAAGCAAAAAAAGTGCCAGAAATTGGACCCAGAAATGAGCGAATGACGTCCCGTTTCGATGTCGAAGGTGTCCGAATCCGACGATTGGGGCGCCGTCGGTGGCGGCCTGGAGGCGGTACACTGAGCGACGCAGTACACCGCCGGAGGTCGAGCCATGCCGTTTGCCATACGTCGAATAGCCGTCAACACGGGAGGTGGCGATGCGCCCGGTCTCAACGCGGTCATCCGGGCGATCGTGCTCGCCGCCGACCAGCGGCGATGGGAGGTGATCGGGATCCGTCGCGGCTACGAAGGCCTGCTCGACACCAGCAATCTCGTGCAGCTCGATCCGGACGCCGTTCGCGGAATCACTCACATCGGCGGGACCATTCTCGGCACCACCAACAAGGGCAACCCTTTCGAGTACCCGATGGCGCTGCCCGGCGGGGAACCGTCATTGGTCGATCGCTCGGATGAGGTGGTCGACAACGTCAAACGCATGGGAATCGACGCGTTGATCGCCATCGGCGGCGACGGTTCCATGAAGATCGCGAGCCGATTCGCCGCCAAGGGCGTTCCCATCGTCGGCGTGCCCAAGACGATCGACAATGACCTGACCGGGACAGTGGTCACCTTCGGCTTCGACACCGCCGTCTCCGTGGCGACCGACGCCATCGATCGCCTGCACTCGACGGCGGAGGCGCACGAGCGGGTCATGGTGGTTGAGGTCATGGGTCGCTATGCGGGTTGGATCGCGCTGCACGCCGGGGTCGCCGCCACCGCCGACGCGATCCTGATCCCGGAGATCCCGTTCGACATCGATGCGGTGTGCGACAAGATCATGGACCGAGAGGCTCACGGCCGTCGGTTTTCCATCGTTGTCGTCGCCGAGGGCGCACACCGGATCGGAGGTTCCATGGTGGTCAAGGGGCGGGAGATCGGCCGCGAGGTCAAGCTCGGCGGGATCGGCGAGTCCGTGGCGAGCGAAATCGAGGAGCGCACGAAGAAGGAATCTCGGGTCGTGGTGCTCGGCCACATCCAGCGCGGCGGACGCCCCACCACGTTCGATCGGCTGCTCGCGCTGCGCTTCGGCGCTGCCGCGGTACGGCTCATCGAAGAGGGCCGTTTCAACCACATGGTCGCCCTCGATCCTCCGGTGGTCCGCGCGGTGCCGTTGGCGGAGGCGACCAGCCGAATGAAGACCGTGCCGATCGACTCGGACACCATGATGACCGCGCGCGACCTCGGTGTCAGCTTCGGCGAGCCTGATCGGGGGTGACCGACGAAGGGGATCAGCCGCGAAGACGCCAAACGCGCCAGGCGTTGCTGTGTCGGCTCTAGTGCGCTGCTCGGCGTTGTTCGCGTCGTCGCGGTTGATCGCTGCGTGCCCGGGTTGTGTAGCAATCAACAGGCTGTGAATGCTAGACCCTAAGCTGAGCGATTCTCACTGGCGATCTGCACCAAGTTCTTGCGCTCTGGATAGTTGCGAGAATACTCGACATACCAACGGGTATGCCTCCGTTTTTCGCAACCACCAGCGCATCAAGATCTTGGCACATCTCATCCAGCAGAATCGCTCAGCTTAGGTAGTTCCCATCCGGAAACCCCGATGGGGACTGCGCAGTTCTCGATTCGGAAACGAGGGGTTTTTGTGCAAGGTCAAGGAAGATCAGAATTTACGCGGAGGCGTACTTCTGTACGCCGCACAAGGAAATTCGTAATCTGACGCCGAGATTACCAAAAAGCGCCGTTTCCGGACGGGAACTAGGTAGACTTATCTTCGACATGATCGTGTCAGCGTGGTACGACGGCCACAGCAGCTTCGGAATCCGGATCCTGGAGCGTGATCTCAGTCTCTGGTTCCGTCCCGAGTGGCAATCGGTGACGGTGCGGCTGCCCGATCTGCCGGAATCCGTCGAAGTGGTGCTGACCGCGAGCTTCTGGCACGGTTCTCCGGTCTTGCGGTCGCCCGGGCTACGCGATTTCTTTCGCCGCCACGATCTCGACGAGTGGCCGCGACACGAGCCGCCGAGATTCGAGCTCGAACCGTTCGGGGGCGGGCGCTTCGAGCTGAAGTGGCTGCGTCGAGTGGCCGGACAGCGGGCGCTGCCGCTCGAGCTCTGATCCCTGTCCTGGCCCCAGGCGGAATCAGTCGCGATCGAGGTCGACCGCCATGACCGTCCGTCCGTCGAGGCTCCGGCGATCGGTGACCGTTCCGTAGACCGCGAGCGGGCCGTCGATGATGAACTCGAGGTCGAAGCTTTCGGGCTCGTGACAGATGTCGTCGGTGCGTTCGACGGGCGCCAGCTCGAGCTCCCGCCAGCGACCGGGCTCGATGACCACCTGGTGGGGAAGCGCGGCCAACCGGCCGTCGATCTTGACGGCCCGACTGGTCTCGGTGTGGACGAAGAGGGTTGCGGTCACCGGCTCGTCGCCGGGGTTCGCGAAACCGACCGAGGTCGCGAACGAGGCTCTGCCGCACGGGTTTCGGTGCCACACCAGGGCCGGCAGCAGGAGGGTGGTCGGCCCGGGAAGCTCGGCGATGGCAACCGCTTCGATCGATTGGCCGGCGCCGTTGAGAACGGCGGTGGCCGGCGGGGTGGAGTCAGGTCGGTGCACCATGCGACCGGTGATCCGGACCGGACCGTCGGCGCGGAGCGTGAGTCCGCCGAGCACCTGGTCGGCGCACCCGAGGTCCGTGGCCAGACCGGACGCGGTCCACAGCACGGCGGAACGGGGCGGGACGACGCGCGTCGGGGACATGAACTGGTTGCACGGAGCCGGGCGGTGGATCCGGCCGGGGAGAAAACCCTCGAGGGTGACCTGAATCGGCTTCGGCGTCGAGTTGACGAGGTAGACCTCGGTCGACCGGTAGGTGCCGTCGAGTGAAACGGCGTCGAGCGCGAAGACCGGCAGGATCAACTCGAACGCCGCTGCAGGAAGCGCCACGGCGAGCAGCGCGAGAGCGAAGATCAACGGGCGATGGTCCATGGGGCTCCTTGAAAACCGGTGCCGAAGAGCGCACCGGTCCCTGCACTCTACTACGGATCTCGGCGACCGCGCGTTGAGGCCGAGCGGGTCGGGTATGCTCGACAGTCAGTGGAGCGACGATGAGCCTGCCGCGAGGGGCGTTCGCGCCGATTCCGACCCCGGTCGACGAGCGGGGCAATCTCGAGCTGGCGGCGATCGGGCGCCATCTCGAGGCCCTGGGCGCCGGCGGGCTCGACGGCGTGCTGGTGCTCGGCACCAACGGCGAGTTTCCGTCATTCGGTCTCGACGAGCGGCTCGCGGTGGCCGAGGCCGCCGCAAGCGTGTCCGGGTCGCTCGAGCTCATGCTCGGCGTCGGTTCGTGTGCGCTGGGCGAGGTGCGCCGGATGCTCCGAGCGGCGTCCGACGGGGGCTATGGTTCGGTTCTGGCGGCGCCGCCCTTCTACTTCCGGTCGGCGCCGGTCGCGGGGCTGATTGATTTTTTTCTGGCGGTCCTCGACGCCTCCGACCTCCCGGTGCTGCTCTACCACATCCCGCAGGTCACGGGGGTGCCGATCTCGGACCGGATCCTGGAGGGGGTCGGGGCTCATCCACTCTTCGGCGGCGTCAAGGACAGCTCGGGCGATCCGTCAGAGCTCAATCGCCTCAGCGCGGCGCTCGGTGGATCGGCCTACATGGTCGGTCACGACCGCCTGCTGTCGGCAGCGGCGGCTGTCGGTGGAGGGAGCATCACCGCGGCGGCGAGCGTGGCGCCGGAGCTGGTCGCGTCGAGCCACCGCGATCCGGCCCGGCAGCCCGAGCTGGACCGGGTGCGCGGGCTGCTCGAGGACTTCGGTCTCGGCCCCGCGGTCAAGGCGATCCTGCGCTACCGCGGCATCGGCTCGTACCGCACCCGCCCTCCGTTGCTCGACCTCGACGACCATTCGGCCGCCGAGCTCGTGGAACAGTTCGAGCGCCTCGTCGCCGGCTGATCGTCATCGTCGC
Source organism: uncultured Thermoanaerobaculia bacterium (assembly GCA_964641415.1). Taxonomy (GTDB): domain Bacteria; phylum Acidobacteriota; class Thermoanaerobaculia; order Thermoanaerobaculales; family Sulfomarinibacteraceae; genus JAHECW01. The sequence continues at coordinate 57,012 of CAZXMW010000012.1, forward strand.
AGACACCCACCGGTGAATCCCTAGTCGGTGATCCGCAGCACGACCTTGCCGAAGGCGTCACCGGAGGCCAGCCGGCGGTGGGCATCGGCAACCTGGTCGACGGGGTAGACGCTGTCGATCACCGGCCGGATCCGGCCGGCGTCGAGGGCGTCACCGAAGCGATCGAGGAAGGCGTGGACGATCTCGGCCTTGCGGTCGACATCGAGGGACCGCAGCGTCGATCCGATCACCTGCAGCCGGCGGGTCAGCAACTGCGTCAGATCGAGCTGCCCCGAGCGGCCGCCCATCAGCCCGATGACCACCAGTCGTCCGTCCGGCGCCAGAGCGCGCAAATTGCGGTCGAGGTACTTGCCTCCGACGCAGTCGAGCACGACGTCGGCGCCACTGCCGTCGGTGAGCTCCCGCACCGCGTCGACGAAGTCGTCAATGCGGTAGTTCACGGCGAGCTCGGCGCCGAGCCGGCTGCACCGCCGGCATCGGTCGTCGGCGCCCGCGGTGACCGCGATCCGGGCGCCGGCCTCGACGGCGAGGGCGATGGCGGCAGTGCCGAGGCCCCCTGAACCCCCGTGGACCAGGGCGATCGCCCCGGGCTCGAGGCCGCCGAGAACGAAGAGGTTGAGGTATGCAGTGAGGAAGACCTCGGGCAGGCCGCCCGCCTCGTCGTCCGACAGGGCGTTCGGAATGCGCAGCACCGACCCGCGGTCGGCCAATGCGAGCTCGGCCTGGCCGCCGCCGGCGAGCAGTGCCATCACCCGGTCGCCGACGGCGAGGTCGTCAACTCCGGGACCGAGTTCGGCCACCGTGCCCGCGCACTCCAGACCCAGGCTGTCGGTGACCCCGGCCGGCGGGGGATAGAGGCCGCGACACTGCAGCAGGTCCGCTCGATTGAGACCCGCGGTTCGAACCGAGATCGTCAACTCATTCGCGCCCGGGAGGGGCGCCGGGCGATCGGCGACGCGGGGCGGGCTCTTGTCGCCGGGTCGTTCGCAGAGCACGGTTTTCATATCCGGAGCATAACCGACTACAATCCTGGTCGCCGATCGCTCGGATTCGGGCGGCGCGATCACCGTTGAAGGAGGCGACATGATCGACCGACGCGACTTGGAAACCTGGGCCGGATACCTCTTGAACCACTCGGTGGGTGGCGTCGGGCCCGGCGATCGGGTCATGATCAAGGGAGAGCGGGTCTGCTGGCCGCTGATCTCGATCCTCGAACGTCGGGTGATCGAGGCCGGCGCGGTGCCCGATGTCAATCTCGTTCCGCCCAACAACGATCGGGGCAGGGTGTGGTCCGCAGCCATGGGTCGTCACGGTTCGGCAGAACAGCTGGAAGCGATGCCCGAGTGGCACAGGCGGCGCTACCAGAGCATGACCAAGTACATCGAGGTCCTCGGCGCCGAGGATCCGAGCCAGTACATGGGGCTCGACTCGGCTCAGTCCCAGGCGCTGGCCGCTGCCGATCGACCGTTCGCCAACATCCGATTGTCCAAACCGTGGGTTATCACCCTCTACCCGACGGCCGGGTTTGCCGAGCTGGAGGGAATGACGCTCGAGGACTTCGAGGCGTTCGTTGTCGGTGCATCGACGGTCGACCCAACGCCGCTGCGCGAGGCGGAGGAGCGAATCGCGCGCTTTTTCGACGACGGGTCGGCGGTCCGCATCGTCACCCGTCACCCCGGCGAGGGTCGCGAGCTGACGCTGACCATGAACATCACCGAGGGTCGGGCTCGGCTGTCGTACGGACTGAGGAACTTTCCCGATGGTGAGGTGTTCACCAGTCCGGACGCGTCGAGCGTGACCGGCGAGATCTTCGTCGATCTGCCGGTGACCTACGGCGGCACCGACATTCAGGGGATCTACCTTTGTTTCGAGGACGGGCGGATCGTCGACTACCGGGCCAACCTGGGCCACGAGGCCCTTGCCGCCATCATCGAGACCGACGACGGGTCGCACCGGCTCGGCGAGGTCGCGCTCGGCATGAACCCCGGTCTCGACCGGGTGCTCAAGCACCCGCTGTTCGTCGAGAAGGTCGGCGGCACGCTCCACGTCGCCATCGGCGCGAGCTACGAGGACTGTTACGTCGACGACCCGTCGACCGAGCAGGGTCGCGCCCGCATCGAGAGGCTCGAAGCCGAAGGTGTGCTCAACCGGTCGGCCCAGCACGTTGACATCGTGACCGACTTCCGGCCCGGTGGTTGTGGGATCTCGGTCCACTTCGACGCCACCGAGTTGGTGCCGCGCGACGGAGTGTGGGTGGCCGCGCGGTGAAATGGGACGTCGAGTGCCTTCGTCAATCAATGCGGCCGGAATCCTCGAAGGACGCGGAATGTTCGGCAAAAGCAGCGATCGGCCGTGGGAGCCAGCATGATTTCTGAGACGACATCGACCGGTGGCGATCAGACGCGAGAGCTGACCGACATCACGCCGCCGGAGATCTTCAAAGAGCTCGAGAAGGGCGTTCTGGGGCAGAGCACGGCTTTGCGCTACACCTCGGTTGCCGTCTACAAGCACACGACGGGCAAGGTCCCGGGCAACATTCTACTCATCGGCAACTCGGGGACCGGCAAGACCACCATCATGAACAACATCCAGCGGATGTACCACGAGGTCGTCGAGTACCGGCCGTTCCGCGCCATGACCATCATCAATGCCAACCTCCTGGTCGATGCCGAGCGGCTCGAGTTCCAGCCCGCGCGGCTGCTGTCGGCGGTCGAGCAGCGCGCCCGGGCTCTGGTCGGTGATCAGCCGACCGCCGACGAGCTCAAGTCGACCATGGAACGGGCGACCATCTGCATCGACGAGATCGACAAGATGTCGTCCATCGTCGCGGGCAAACCGAATCCGATCGGCGTCGTCCTGCAGCAGGGCCTGCTCACCCTGATGGAAGGCGAGCTCGTGGCGCACCGGACCCATGTCTGGTCCGACGGTGAGGAGCGCGAGGTCACGCTTGCCATCGACACCCGCCACATGATGTTCATCTGCGGCGGCGCGTTCGAGGGCTTGTACGACCAGGTCTACCTCAGGGTGGTGAAGCCGGGCAGCGGCGAAAAGCTCAAGTCGCAGGCGATCCAGACCGCGGACGGCCAGGTCCGCATCGAGTCCAGGTTCGCGCTCAGCGACTTCCTCAAGCCGGAAGACCTCTTCGAGTACGGCATGGTGCCGCAGTTCATGGCCCGGTTCGACGACGTCGTGCTGCTGCGCGATCTCGACGCACCGGTGCTCAAGGAGATTCTCCTCAAGTCGGTGGACTCTCCCTTTCTGCGGTCGAAACGCTACTTCAACGTGCTCGACATCGAGCTCGAGATCGAGGACGTGGCGGCAGCGATGATCGCCGAGGAGGCGGCCAAGAGCACGCGCACCGGGGCCCGGGCGCTGCGCGCCGTGTTCGGTCGAATCGTCAACCGGATCGAGTTCGATCCCTGGGACTTCGATGGCCTCGAGAATCATTCGGACGGCGGCCACCGTCTGTTGATCACGACGGACATGGTGCGGCGGGCGGTCGGCGGCAGAAACGGCTGAGTTGGGAGCTTCCAACCTTCTCGCGAGTGCAGTAAACTGAGCGGACATCGCGACACCTCAGCGGATCGGACCGAGGCAAAGAGACATGGCGGAGTTCATTCTGGTCTACACCCACCCGACCGAGGGCGAAGAACGATTCGAGCTCGTTCGCGGCCGCAGCTATCGGATCGGCTCCAGTCCGGACAACGACATCGTCATCGACCAGAAGGACGTGTCTCGCCGCCATGCCGTGCTTCGGGTCGAGGACGGCTCGTTCCACATCACCGATCTCGACAGCAAGAACGGCACTTTCATCAACGGCGCGAAGAACACGGCGGGCACGTTCGGCTGCGGCGATATGCTTCATCTGTCGTCGGCCCGCGTGGTGATCGTCGAGGTCACCACCGGCAGCTTCACGACGACACCCGAGGCGATCGCGAGACGCGACGACAGCGGTACGACCGTCGGTGAGGACACCCAGAAGTTCCGAGGCGTGGCGTCCATGGAGGACGTCATCACTCTGCTCGAGACCACGGCAACGGCGGTCGTCAGAGGGTCGCTCGCCGGGCCGCTCGACTGGGCGGTGGACCATCTCGGCTTCGACGGAGTCGTCGTGCTGTACCGCGACGACGAAGGGCACGTCGCCATGGTGGCGAGCGTCGGCGACCTTGGTGGCGTCGGGCGCGACACCGAGAAGCTGACTGCTCTGGCGACCGAGGAATGGCCGTCGTCGGGCGGCACGCGGGTCCGTCAGTACGTCGAGAACGACATCAACCTGCTGGTCGCGTCGGTCGGCGCGCAGCACGTGCTGGTCATGCGGTACACGGGACGGCCGCCGGCGATCGGCGATCTGCGGTCGATCATCGCCTCGGTTCGCGCGGTTCTGGCGAGCGGCGCCGCCTCGGGGTCGACCGGATTCGGCGCCGGGCGCCACGCGATCGATCCGACCGGCGTCGTGCCGGCGGCGGATGGCGATCACGCACTCGATCTCGACGACCTGGCGAACCTGGATCTCGGAGCGGCGCGCGACGCCTTCGAGGCGTGGATGATCCGCAGGGCTCTTCAGGCGAGCGACGGACGTCAGGGAGACGCGGCGCGTCGTCTCGGGTTGTCTCGCACCGGGCTGTTCAAGAAGATCCGCAGGCTCGGGCTCTGACGCCGATCCCCGAAGACGGTCCCGCCACCGAAGAGGCAGGGTGGTATTCTGTGGAGCGCAGGAGGAGGTGGGCGTTCGCGGCGGTCTTCGGACCGTCGAGGAAAGTCCGGACTCCGAACGGACAGCATGCCGGGTAACGCCCGGCCGCGGCAACGCGAGGGAAAGTGCCGCAGAAAGCAGACCGCCCGCGGTTGACCGCGGGTAAGGGTGAAAGGGTGCGGTAAGAGCGCACCGCTTCGCCGGTGACGGCGGAGGCACGGTAAACCCCATGCGGAGCAAGGCCGAGTAGGGAAGCCGAGGGTCGTCCGTTCCCGCAACCCGCTTCGGCGGGGGAGGCTTCCGGGTGGGCCGCTCGAGCCGCGCGGTGACGCGCGGCCCAGATGAATGAACGCCGCCCTCGGGCACAGAATCCGGCTTACAGCCTCCTCCTGCAATTTCGAGCCGCCGTGCGACGCACGGCGGCTCGAAATTGTTGATGGGGTATTGTTGACACACCATGAAGGAATGGCGTCCTTTGGAGGCTGATGAGCCCATCGGGGTGATTGCGCTGTCGGGTCCGGTGGACCCGGGGCGCTTGAAGAAGGGACGGGATGTCCTTGGCGGTTGGGGGCATCCCATCGAGCTCGCCTCGAATCTCGCCGAACGGGAGGGCTACCTGGCGGGTTCGGACGAGACGAGGCTGAACGGTTTCATCGAGCTGCTCGACCGGGGCGTGCGGACCTTCGTGGCGGCCCGTGGCGGCTACGGGGTGACCCGGTTGCTCGATCGGATTCCGTGGCAGCGTCTGCGCCGCGACGGCGTCCGGTTGGTCGGGTTCTCGGATCTCACCGCGCTGCTCAATCCTCTGTCGATCTCGACCATCCAGGTGCACGGCCCGATGGTGGCGGCGGGCCTGGATCGCCCGTCCAACGCACGTCGGCTGCTCGCAGCGCTGCACGGTCGGCTGGTAGGCGAAACGCTCTTTCGGATTGCCGAGCGGTCGGTGGTCCGGCACGGCCGAGCCGATGGCGTCGCGGCCGGCGGCAATCTGTCGCTCATGGCGAGCCTGATGGGCACCCGCTGGGAGCCGGATCTCGACGGCGCGGTGCTGTTCGTCGAGGAGGTCGCCGAACCGGCGTATCGTTTCGACCGTCTTCTGACCCAGCTGGCCGGCGGATCGAGCTTCCGGGGGGTTCGGGCGGTGGTGTGCGGCGCACTGCACCGCTGTCGCCCTCGCGCCGAATGTCTGACGCGGTGGACCGAGCTCGTGCTCGAGGCAACCGGCGGCGACGTGCCTGTGGCCTTCGGACTGCCCTTCGGCCACGGCGCCGCGAACCTCGCGTTTCCCGTCGGCGCCGTGGTCTCTGTCGATACCCGTGCCGGTGAGGTAATCTGGAGAGCGTGATGGCGAAGTTCAAGATGACCGGCGGCAAGGACACCCACGACTCGCTCGAACCCCTGCGCAGTCAGTTCAAAGCGGGCGAGACGGTTTTCGGCGAAGGCGACCTCGGTCTGACCATGTACGTCATCGAGAGCGGAGAGGTCGAGATCCGGAAGACGTTCGGCGCAGAGGAGCGGGTGTTGGCGGTGCTCGGCAAGGGCGACTTCTTCGGCGAGATGTGCATGCTCGAGGACGACGTTCCGAGGTCGGCAACCGCCGTCGCGCTCAACGACGTCGACACCGTCGCCATCGACCGTTCGGCGTTCACCTTCATCCTCAAACACAATCCCGAGATCACCATCAGGATCATGCGCAAGCTGGTCCGCCGGTTGCGCCAGACCACCAACCTTCTCGAGGAGGCGCTCGGCCGCAAGGTCGATCTGGCTGCCGAGGGACTCGACGACGAACCGAATTCGGCGCCGGACCCCAATGCCCGTCTGATCGAGATGACTTCGGGTCTGGTCTTCCCGCTGGCCGAGGAGGGTGACACGACGATCGGCCGCATCGACCCGGTCACCGGCATCCACCCGGACGTCGACCTGACGCCGGTCGACGGCAAGCGTTCGATCTCGCGTCGGCATGCCAGAATCCGGCGCGAGGACGACGGGGGCTTTTCGGTGATCGAGGATGTCGGGACCATGAATGGGACGTTTGTCAAGGGTGTGCGGCTGACCGCGGGCGAGCCGCACCCGCTGGCCGACAGCGACATCGTGATCTTCGGCACGATCCAGTGCCGCTTCGAGACCGATTCCTGACGCGGGCTCGGGTGCGGCATCCGCCTCGGCTCGGCGATCCGGTCGACCGGCTGGCCGGAATCGGACCGAAGACCGCGGCGGCTCTCGCCGGGGTCAAAATCCGGCGGGTCGTCGATCTGCTGCTGCACCTGCCTCGGCGGTACGAAGACCGCGGCGCCGTGATTTCGGTGGCGGCGGCCCTGGCCGTCAGCGGGCCGGTGCTGGTGCGGGGCCGGTTGACGTGCGGTCCCGGGCGGTGGCTTCGACGGGGTCTGCACATCGCCGACGGCGAGCTCGTCGACGATACCGGACGCCTGCCGGTGCGGTGGTTCAACCAACCGTGGCAGGTCGAACGATGGGGTGACGGCGTCGACGCCGTGGTCTTCGGCGCCGTCGGTCGATCGAGAGGCGGGCGAACCCAGCTCGTCAACCCCGAGATCACGGTGCTCGACGGGTCGGAGGCTGTCGACGATCTCGCGCCGGTCTACCCGCGCGCCGCCGCCCTCGGCGGTCGGCGCCTGATCGCCGCGGTCCAGCAGGCCCTCTCCTGCATCGACGATCTGGCGGACCCCCTGCCGGGTGCGCTTCGATCGGAGGTCGGCCTGCCGGGTCTCGGCACCGCGCTGCTCGGCCTCCACCGGCCGGTCGCACCCGACAGCGCCGAGCTGCGCGCGAGACTGGTCGAGCGGCTCAACTCCAGGACCAGCCCCGGTCACCGCAGACTGGCCTTCGACGAGCTGCTGACGTTTGCTGCGGTCGTGGAGAGCTGCCGGGCCCGCCGGTTCGACCGCCGGACCCGGGCGATCCGGCCCGCGGTGCCGGTCACGGAACGCGCAAGCGAGGTTCTGCCGTTCGAGCTGACCGCGGCGCAGCGACGGGTTCTCGACGAGATCAACTGCGATCTGGCGCGGACCGTCCCGATGGCCCGTCTGCTTCAGGGCGACGTCGGCTCGGGGAAGACCGCCGTTGCCGCGCTCACCGTCCTGGCGGCGGTCGATGGCGGGCGCCAGGCGTCGGTGATGGCGCCGACAGAGCTGCTCGCGGAGCAGCTCCACCACGAGCTCGAATGGTCCCTCGGTCGCGTCGGGCGCGAGGTCCGCCTGCTGACCGGCTCGACGACGGTCCGCGACGCCCGCACGATCCGTTCACGACTCGCCGACGGCGACCTTCCGGTGGTGGTCGGAACCCACGCCCTGTTTCAGGAGGGTGTGACGTTCGCCGACCTCGGACTGGTGGTGATCGACGAGCAGCACCGCTTCGGCGTCGGCCAGCGCCAGCGTCTGGTCGACAAGGGCGACACGCCTCATCTGTTGGTGATGACTGCGACGCCGATCCCGAGGTCGCTGGCATTGACCTTTTACGGCGACCTCGACCTGTCGGTGATCGACGAGCTGCCGCCGGGTCGCCGGCCGGTCCGGACGGCGATCCGTCGGCCGGATGCCCGCGACCGCGTGCTCCGCTTTCTCCGGTCCGAAATCGAAGCCGGCGGCCAGGGCTACATCGTCTACCCGATCATCGAGGCGTCGCAGCGCGTCGCCGCCGCCGCGCTCACAAGCCACGAGGCCATGGTGCGTGACGCGCTGGGCGGAGTGCCGGTGGGCGTGCTTCACGGACGCCTCGACCGCGCCGAGCAGCAGGCTGTAGTCGACGCCTTCCGGCGCCGCGAGCTGGCGGTCCTCCTGGCGACAACCGTCGTCGAGGTCGGGGTCGACGTGCCCGCCGCGTCGGTGATGGTGGTCGAGTCGGCCGAGCGATTCGGCCTGGCGCAGCTGCACCAGCTGCGCGGACGGGTCGGTCGCGGTCGCCGGCGATCGTGGTGCGTGCTGATCACCGGCGACGACGTCAGCGATGCCGCGGCCGAGAGGCTGGCCGTGCTCGAGCGCAGCCACGACGGTTTCGAGATCGCGGAGGCCGACCTTCGCCACCGCGGTCCCGGCGAGCTGACAGGGGTCCGTCAATGGGGCGCGGAGGATCTCCGGTTTGCGGACCTGACCCGGGACCACGGTCTCGCGATGCGTGCGCGCTCGGTGGCCCGCGAGCTGGGCCGACGAGGCCGGCTCGATGGCGTGCGGGACGCGCTGCTCGAGCTGCATCCGGTCGGTGACCGCCTGTCTGTCGCCTGAGGCGAGAGGTTCTGCCCTCTCGGGCGCAGAAGATCGGTGCAGATCGCCAGCAAGGATCGCTCATCGTGGTGTCGGTGAGCCCAAGGTACTCATCAGCGGTCTGCTGCCGACGATTCATGTGCCCGATCGAGCGATCCCACCGGATCGTGACCGACGCCGTTGTCACCGGGGTTTGGAACGGGTACGGGGTAAGATGGCGGCGGGAGGAGAGATGACAGATCACGGACCTCAGCTTGTGGTCGAGCCGAACCAGCTCGCCGGTCTCGACGACGGGCCGGGGCGAATGGCCGCGATCCCCGGCAGCCGGATGTTCGAGATCAAGGAGGCTCTGGCGGTCTTTCGAAAGGCCAACCCCGACGCCGAGATGTTCGACGCCAGCCAGGGCGACGGCGGGGCCAGCCTTCCCGGTGTCCCCGAGGAGCTCCTGGACGCGGCCCACGTCCTGCAGAAGGAGCACGGCACCGGCTACGACAAGCCCTTCGGCGCGCCGGTCTTCCGGACCTCGGTAGTGGAGGACTACTGGCAGCTCGACGCCGCCACCGCTTTCGGCCCGGACAACGTCCTCGCCGGACAGGGCGGACGCGATGCCCTCGTCAAGGCGTACGACGCGGCCCAGATCCTCGCCTTCGGCCGCCGTGGCGACTTCGTGGCCGTGTCGAGGGTGCCCTGGATCTCGTACAACTGGGGACCCTACGCCGTGGGCGCCAACGTCGTGTTGGCGCCCGGCGACGAGGATCTGGCCTGGGCTCTGACCCCCGAGGCGGTGGCGGCCTGCGTCGAGGCGGCGGCACGGTACGACGGACGAAAGGTGGTCATGCTGGTCATCACCAGCCCCGACAACCCCACCGGACGCAGCATGTCCCCCGAACGCCAGCTCGAGCTCGCCCGGGCGGCGTTTTCGGCGGGGATTCCCTTTGTCCTCTTCGACTGGATCTACCATCGGGTCACCGACGAGGCACCGCACGATCTCAACGGCTTCCTGCTCGCCATGGACCCCGACGAGCGCGACCGCTGCATCTTCCTCGACGGCGTCACCAAGTCGCTCGGCGCCAGCAACATCCGCAATGCCCACCTGGTTGCCTCGAAGACCTTGGTCAAGCTCATGCAGAGCCGTGCCTCCCACGCCGTGATCCCGTCGTTCCACAGCCAGGCGGTGGCCATTGCCGCCTATCGGATGGGCTTCGAGCGGGCGGCTGCGCCGATCATCGGCCCTACCAACGCGAGCCGCGGGGTCATGGAGGCGTTCGCGGCGGAGCACGGGATCCGGGCGATCCTGGGCAAGGGCTACTATGCCTTCCTCGACGTTGGTCCGTGGATCGACCGTGCCGGCCTGGGCGACGGCGCCGAGCTCGGTGCGGTGCTCGCCGAGCGCTTCGGGCTTGCGGTGGTGCCGGGGGGATACTTCTCGGATTTCGGGGCGCGCTGGATCCGGTTCTCCTACGCCCTGCCGCCCGAGGTCACCCGCGCCGCGGCCGACCGCCTGTGGCAGGCACTGTCGTCGCTCTGAGCGGCGGCAGTGGGTTGAAGACGGCAGGGTGGAAGCCCGCCCCACGATGACGTGCAACGGCTCGGCACCTCCGCGTTGATAGATCCATCGTGGGACGCTTCGCGTGCGTGGCGTCTTCGCGTTTGATCCCAGGCCGCGCTCCGGCGAGGTCGCGCTCCACACCCCCGTGCCGCCGGACTCGAAGCCGCCGTCGTTGACGATCGCAGTGATGTCGAGATAGGGATCGGGCAGCAGCGTCCCGTCGGCGACGACCCGAATTCTGCCCGCCTTCTCGACGATGAACAGGCGATCGGAGCCGTCCCCGGCGTGGGTGATCACCGTCGAGTTCGCGATGCTGGGCACGATCTCGACAAGCTCGAGGTCCGGAAGCACGGGTCCGCCGGCGCCGGCGAATCCCGTCAGGGCGACGGTGACGGCAACTGCAACGGCGAGCACGAGGCGAGGTCCGAAGCTGGCTTGGGTACAATCCATCGCAGCCGCGGCGCATTCCGCCGTGTCAGGACCGGATGCGGGGTCGCCGCGGCCCCTCGGGAGATTTTGTTCGTCATGGCCGTCGACAATCCGACACTGTGGCATCGCTTCGCCGAGAAGGTCCGGATGTCCCTCGAGTCGTCGCGCGACATCGAGCCCGACAGCGGAACCTCGGGTCTCGAGATCGAGCTCAACATCCTCGACCGGAAGCTCGAGCCCGTGGCCTCGGTCGGCGTCGGGCCCGAGCGTCGGTCGTTCGCGGACTATCTGCACGACGAGCGGCTTCCCGAATGGGCTCGCCCGAGCTTCCAGCTCGAAGTTTTCCACTGGATGACCGAGATCACGACGCGGCCCCACTTCGACGCCTTCGACACCGCGGCCGAGGGCCGGTTGCTCGAGGCCGTGTTGGTCAACACCCTGGCCGACATCGAGCTCAGCCACGGCGAGGAGCTGCTGCCGCTCCACGGCAACATCCCTTTCCCGGTGGAGGTCGGATCGGAGAGCATTCCGGACGGCTGGAACCTGGCGCGACGGCGCTACCTGGCTCGCTGCGTCGAGCAGTACGGACATCGCCTGGCCACCGCCGGCATCCACACCAACCACAGCTTTCCCGAGGCGCTGCTGTCGTGGGACTTCTTTCACCAGCCGCTGTCCGTGCGCCGCGACGCGACCCTGGACGGCTTTCGCAGCCATGCGGTGATTCGAGCCACCCGGCTGCTGCGACCTTACTGCCCGCTGTTCATCGCGATCAGCGCCGCCTCGCCTTTGTCCTGGCGCGAGGTTGACGGCGCCCCGTGCGCGGTGCTGACCCAGGTCGACTCCCAGCGGCTGCTCGCCTTTCCGAACCCCGACAACCTCGACGTCGGTGGGCTGTACGCGAGCCACCAGGACTACCTCCGGATCTCGTACGAGCTGGTCCGCCGGGGGATCCGCTTCGGCGCCAACAACTGGACGCCGGTCAGGGCACGATCCGATGTCGACCCGGTGCGGCGCAACATCCTGGCAACCAGCGACCAGCTCCGCGAGCTCTATCGTCGGGGAATCTACACCTCGGGCGAGCACGGCAGCCTCAACGAGGCCGAGCGCGAGCTGATCATCGAGAATCTGTGCGCGCGGGTCGATCTGCCGATGGACCGCGTCGAGGTCCGAACCGACGAGGGCGGCGACGACCTCGACCTTTCCCACGCCAAGATCCTGCTCAAGGAGCTGTTGATGCTCCGGGCCTACGCCGACCCGGAGCTCGGGGCGGCCTACGCCTATGACGATGCCGATGTCGCCGCCGCCCGCCGGGACGAGCGCGCAGCCGCCCTCGACGGTCTCGACGCCGTCGTCGGATGTCCGTTCAGCGCTCGTCGCGCCACCGTGCGCGAGATCCTGGCTGCGACCCTCGTCGGGCTCGGACCGTTGGCCGAGGGGCTGGGCTGTGAAAACCGGCTCGAGCCGTTGCACGAAATGGCCGGCGGCGGGCCGAACCCGGCCGGCCGGATTCGTGAGTTCATCGGCGACCGGGACCGGACGCCCCGCCGGTTGCTCACCGGCGAGACCGTCGTTGCCGACGATCTCGTGCGCGACCTGATCGTGGACCGTCGGCGCCGGCTCGCCGAGGATCTGCAGTGGCTCGACGGGCGTTTCGGGCGCGGCGCGGACTGGCCGGCGAAGCTGACCGTGCTTCGTGCCGGCGTGTGCGGGATGGCGGTGCGGCAGCCGTGGATGCCAATCCGGCTCGGTGGAGATCCCGACGTTCTCGTCATCGGCGACGGTTCGCAACGAACCCGTGACGTGGTCTCGCTTGCCGGGCAGCTGGTGCGGATTCCGTCGGTCACCAACTGCCCGGACGAGCGACTCGACCAGGTCGCGACGTGCGCTCGTTTCGTGGCCGGATGGTTGCGCGAGGCCGGGCTCGAGGTGCGGCTGTACGACGACGCCCGCTATCCGTCGCTGGTCGCGGGCTTCCCCGGCCGGTTGCTCGCTCCGATCACCTTGAGCGGCCACTTCGACGTCGTGCCGCCGGAGCCCGACGACCGGCAATTCGAACCGCGGGTCGACGGCGACTACCTGTGGGGACGAGGCACGGCGGACATGAAGACCGTGGTCGCGAGCATGATGGTCTGGATGAGGCAGCGTGCCGCGGACGGTCCTCCGTACCCGCTCATCAATGCGCTGCTCGTCGGCAACGAGGAGAACGGCGAGGGCGAGCCCTGGGGCACGCCGCATCTTCTGGCGGACCTCGCGGAATCGGAGGGCTGGTCACCCGAGCTCATGCTCGTCGGCGAACGCACGGGCGAGGAGGGCGACGATCTGTTCGGGTCGGTGTGCCCGGAGAGCAGGGGCGTCGCCCGGATGCGGTTCACGGCTACCGGGCAGCGCGGCCACAGCGGAACCGGCGCGGTCCCCGATGACCTGCTCGATCGCCTGATCGAGCTCAAGGGCGCGCTGGGCTCGGTGTTCAGCCGCTATCTGACCGTGTCGAGCCAGGACGGGTGGGAGTCGGCGGCGCGTTTTCCCTTCCTCAATCTCGGCGACAGCGGGGTCTACAACATCACCGCCGGCGAGGGCGTGCTCGGACTCGAGATCAGACCCATCCCGTCAGACGACTTCGAGGGGCTGCGCCGGGGTGTGATCGAGCTGTGCCGCGAGCTCGACATCGAGGTCGACATCGAGGTCATGGAACCCGGCGTCGCGTGCCCGCCGGGAAACCCGCACCTCGAACGCCTCCTCGCCAGCGTCGAGGCGGTGTCCGGCCGGCCGGCGGTCGTCGGCCGCAAGAAGCCGGGTTCGTCGGCGCGGTTCGCCCCGGGCGGCAACCAGGTTGTCTGGGGGCAGACCGGGATCGGCCCGCATGCCCGCGACGAGCGCCACTACATCCCGTCCATCGAGCCCTACCTGCAGGTCCTCGACGAGTTCGCCAGGCGCTGCCTGAAGGTCTGATCGGCGTTCGATTCACCGCCAGGACGGTCGAGGCGAGGGGGCGGGCCTTTGCCCGCTTCCTCGACTCTGCCGGTGAGTCCTGAGAAGCTGCCGAGCTCAAAGGCCCTGCGGGCTGTCAGTCGCCGTCGAAGAACCCTCCGATGCCGCCCATCTTGCCGAGCACCGAGCCCTCGCCGCGGTTCTTGCCGCCGCCCTGGGGCGCCGATTGCCAGATCCGTCCGGCAAGTCGGCTGAAGGGCAGCGACTGCAGCCAGACCTTGCCCGGGCCGCGCAGCTGGGCGAAGAAGAAGCCCTCGCCGCCGAAGATCGCCGACTTGACGCCGCCGACGAACTGGACGTCGTAGTCGACGCCGGGCTCGAGGGCCACGAGGCAGCCGGTGTCGACCCGAATCTGCTCGCCCGCGCCGAGCTCGCGCTCGACGATGGTCCCGCCGGCGTGGATGAAGGCGAGGCCGTCGCCCTCGAGCTTCTGCATGATGAAGCCCTCGCCGCCGAACAACCCGGTGCCGATCTTCTTCTGAAAGGCGATTCCCACCGATACGCCCTTCGCGGCGCACAGGAAGGCATCCTTCTGGCAGATCAGGGTGCCGCCGGCCTTCGCGAGGTCAACGGGAATGATCTTGCCCGGGTAAGGTGATGCGAATGCGGCGCGCGCCTTGCCGTTTCCCTCGTGGGTGAACACGGTCATGAACAGACTCTCGCCGGTGAGCAGACGCTTGCCGGCGCCGACCAGTTTGTCCATGAATCCGCCCTGCTGACCTCCGCCGTCGCCGAAGATGGTGTTCATCTGGATGCCGTCGGTCATGTACATCATGCCGCCGGCCTCGGCGACCACGCTCTCGCCGGGGTCGAGCTCGACCTCGACGAACTGCATTTCGGTGCCGAAGATCTCGTAGTCGACCTCGTCGGCGACGCCGGTACGCGGCGCCGGCGGCGGAGGCGCGGCCACAACCGCGGCGCCGGCGGTCAGATCCTTGAACTCGTCCACGGTGCGCGCCGGGACCCAGCCCTTCATGCCCTCGGTGAAGACGTGGTTCTCGCCCGTGTACTCGCCGGCCGTGAACTTCGCCCGGAGCTCGTGCTCGGCGAAGGGCCCGAAGCTGTTGCCGTCCACTGCCACGTACCACTGCTTGTCGCTCATGCTGCCTCCGTTCGTGCGTTGTGCTGGAGGAGTATACGCGACCCCCTCTTCCGCGTTCTTGGCGTCTTCGCGGTTGTTCGCGTGCGCCGATCGGCGACTGGAGGTTCACAAACCCAACGACCCCTGGCCGCCGATGGGCTCGAGGCACGCCGGGTCGTCGTGCGTGGGTGAGTTGACCCTGGTGCCGACCGGTACCGCCTCCATGCCGTCGGCGGGGTGGGGGACGAGGATCGCCTCGGCTGTGTCCGGGGAAAGCGGGCCCGACGCGAGCCAGTCGCCGAACCGGCCGGGGGGAAGCAGCACCGGCATCCGATCGTGAAGTTCGGCGATGAGCTCATTGGGTGAGGTGGTCAGGATGGTGCAGGACTCCACGGCGTCGCCGTCCTTTGACGACCAGCGCTCCCACAGTCCCGCGAAGGCGAATGGCCGTCGGTCGGCGAAGCGGATGTGATGTGGCTGTTTTGCGCCACCGGTCCTGACCCATTCGAAGAAACCGTCGGCGGGGACCAGGCAGCGCCGGCGCCTGAAGGCGGCGCGAAACGAGGGCTTGTCGGCTGCGGTCTCGGCGCGGGCGTTGATCAGCCGGTTGCAGATCGTCTCGTCCTCGGCCCAGAACGGAATCAAGCCCCAGCGGACCGCGGCCCATTCCCGGATGCCTTCCTCGTCTGAGCGGATGATCGGCACCTGCTGGGTCGGGGCGATGTTGTACCGCGGCTGAAGCTCGGTGGGCGGCTCGATCTCGAACAGCTCGGCGAGCACCGACGCGTTGACGGTCAGGGTATAGCGACCGCACATGGTTCGATCCTACCGTGTCTCGGCGGTGTCAGCCCACCGCCGAGACGCGAAGCGCGCGAAGCATCGCGGGCTCGCAGATCAGTGCAGACCGGATGCCACCTCGGCGGACCCGCAGAGTCGTGCTTGATCGCGCCAACACTCTCCGTCAACCAGGAATCACCCGCCCGCTGCACCGGCTCCGGACAGTGGTACGCTTACGACCCGGGAGATCATCGACCATGGCAGGCATCTACAAGGCGTACGACATCCGAGGCACCTACCCAGATCAGCTCGACGAGACCACCGCGTTTCACGTCGGCTACTATTTCCGCGACCTGCTCGAAGACGACGACCTCGCCCTCGGCCCGAAGGTCGTGGTGTCCCGCGACATGCGGTCGCACTCGGTCCCTCTCGCCGAGGCGGTCAAGAACGGTCTTCGAGCCCGGGGGGTCGCGGTCATCGACATCGGCGTCGCCGACACGCCGCAGAACTATTTCGCCACCGGTCACCTTCGGGCGTCAGGCGGCATCCAGATCACAGCCAGCCACAACCCGGCGGTCTACAACGGCTTCAAGATCTCGCGCCGGGACGCCATCCCGGTGTCGTACGAGACCGGGATCGATCGGCTCGAAGAGCTCATCGCCGCGACCGACGTGCCGACCGATCTCGCGCCGCGTGCCGGCGAGGAGGCTCGCGATCTGTTCGGCGACTACACCGCTCACATTCTTTCCGAGCTCGTCGACACCGAGCCGCGGCTCAAGCTCGCGGCCGACGCGGCCAACGGGATGGGGACGCTGTACGAGCTGATCCTCGAGCAGCTCAACCTCGAGGTCGTTCCTCTCTACTTCGAACTCGACGGAACCTTCCCCAACCACGAGGCGAACCCGCTCAAGCCCGAGAATCTGGTCGATGTCGAGCGGGCGGTGGCCGAGCACGGCTGCGACTTCGGGGTCGCGTTCGACGGTGATGCCGACCGCGCGATCATCATCGACGAGGGCGGCAGCGCGATCTCAGCCGACATGATCACCGCTCTGCTCGCGCCGCGCTTCCTGCGCGATGCGCCGGGGGCGACCATCGTCTACGACCTGCGATCGTCGTGGGCGACCAAGGAGGCGATCGAGGAGGCCGGCGGCAACGCCGTGCGCGAGCGCGTCGGCCACTCTTTCATCAAAGCGACGATGCGCGCGCACGACTCGCCGTTCGGCGGCGAGCTCGCGGGTCACTTCTACTACAAACGCAACTACACCGCGGACTCGTCCATCGGCACCGTGATCGAGGTGCTCAACCACCTGCGCGAGACCGGCCGACCGCTGTCCGAGCTCGTGGCGCCGCTCAAGCGCTACTTCGCCACCGGCGAGATCAACTTCAAGGTCGAGGACAAGCAGAGCATGATCGAGCACCTGGCCCGAACCTACGCCGACGGCCGGATCGACTCTCTGGACGGGATCACCGTCCAGTTCGACGACTGGTGGTTCAACGTTCGGCCGTCGAACACCGAGCCGTATCTTCGAATGGTCCTCGAGGCGCGGACCGAAGCGCTCATGGAGACCAAGAAGGCCGAGCTGCTTGGGCATCTGGGAACACCGTCGAGCTGACGATTGACCGCGATTCTCGGCATCTCCGCCTTCTACCACGACTCCGCCGCCGCGGTGGTGGTGGACGGTGACATCGTCGCCGCGGCCCAGGAGGAGCGTTTCTCCCGCGTCAAGCACGACCACCGCTTCCCGTCGGGCGCCATCGCCTTCTGCCTCGATCAGGCCGGGCTGCGACCCGAGGACCTCGACTTTGTCGGCTTCTACGACAAGCCGTTTCTGAAGTTCGAGCGTCTGCTCGAGACCTACCTCGCCTTCGCGCCGGTCGGATTTCGCTCATTCCTGAAGGCGATGCCGCTCTGGCTCAACCAGAAGCTCCACCTGCCGAGGGAGATCCACCGCGAGCTCGACGGGGGCTTCACCCGCCGCATCGTCTTCACAGAGCACCACGAGTCGCACGCCGCTTCGGCGTTCTATCCGTCGCCGTTCGACGAGGCGGCGATCCTGACCCTCGACGGAGTGGGGGAGTGGGCGACGGCGAGCTGGGGCGTCGGTCGCGGCAACACCATCGAGCTGAGCCACGAGCTCCGGTTTCCGCACAGCATCGGTCTGCTCTACTCGGCGTTCACCTTCTTCACCGGCTTCAAGGTCAACTCGGGCGAGTACAAGCTCATGGGCCTCGCGCCGTACGGCGAGCCGCGTTACGCCGAGGCCATCCTCGAGCACCTGGTCGACCTCCACCACGACGGTTCATTCCAGCTCAATCTGGAGTACTTCAACTACTGCCAGGGGCTGACCATGACCTCTCGGCGGTTCGACACGCTGTTCGGCGGACCCCCGCGAAAGCCGGAATCGCCGCTCACCCGGCGCGAGATGGACCTCGCGGCTTCGATTCAGGCGGTCACCGAGGAGATCATGCTCAGGATGGCGCGCCACGTCCACGCCGAGACCGGCATGCGACGGGCCTGTCTCGCCGGTGGCGTCGCGCTCAACTGTGTCGGCAACGGTCGGATCCTGCGGGACGGTCCGTTCGACGAGATCTGGATCCAGCCCGCGGCGGGAGACGCCGGCGGTGCGCTCGGCGTTGCGCTCTTGATCTGGTATCAGCTGCTCGGCAACGAGCGGCGGCCGGCTCGGCCCGACGGTCAGCACGGATCGCTGCTGGGTCCGGCCTACGGCGAGTCCGAGATCCGAGCGCTGCTCGATGCCCGGGCAGCGGTTGCGCACCGGTTCGGCGATCTCGACGAGCTCGACGACAAACTGGTGTCGCTCCTCGAGGACGGCAAGGTGATCGGGCTGCTCCAGGGCCGGATGGAGTTCGGGCCTCGGGCGCTGGGCTGCCGGTCGATCATCGGCGATGCCCGCAGCCGCACCATGCAGTCGGTGATGAACCTCAAGATCAAGTTCCGTGAGTCGTTCCGGCCGTTCGCGCCGATCGTTCTCGCCGAGCACGCGGCCGAGATCTTCGACATGGCGGGCGGACTGGACAGCCCGTACATGCTCATCGTGTCGCCGGTCGCGCACTCGGTCCGTCTCGACGGCGACGGCGGCGGCGCCGAGGGGCTCGACAGGCTCAAGGTCCCGCGCTCGACCATCCCCGCCGTGACCCACGTCGACGGCTCGGCGCGGGTGCAGACGGTCGATCGGGACCGTCATCCTCGGCTGCACCGTCTGATGGAACGATTTTTCGGACGCACCGGTTGCCCGGTGCTCATCAACACTTCGTTCAACGTCCGCGGTGAGCCCATCGTCTGCACCCCCGAGGACGCATTCAACTGTTTCATGGGCACCGAGATGGATGTCCTCGTGCTGGAGAACCACCTGCTGTTCAAAACCGAGCAGCCGACCTCCGAGGTCGATCGCGAGAGCTACCTCGGGCGTTTCGAGCTGGACTGAGGGGACGCCGTGAGCATCGTCCGGATCAACCGCGAGCCGAGCCGCCGCCAGCTCAACCAGTTCGGGTTCATCTGGCTCGGCTTCATGGCGCTGTTCGGAGCCTTCGCCTGGTTCAGGCTCACGGCGCCGACCGTCGCAGGCGTTCTCTGGGTCGTCGCCGTGGTGGTGCCGATCATCGGCTGGCTGGCGCCCGGGTTCATGCGACTGATCTTCGTCGGCATGTCGTACGCCGCGTGGCCCGTCGGTTTCGTGGTGTCCCACGTCATCCTGGCGATGGTGTACTACCTGGTGCTGACCCCGATCGGTTGGTCGATGCGGCTCTTCGGGTATGATCCGATGGCGCGGCGGTCGGGCGAGCCCGGAGCGAGCCGCTGGGTGCTGCGGCAGACCGACTCTCGAGGAGTCGAGCGCTATTTCCGGCAGTTCTGAGGTGTGCGATGGCTGAAGACAGAAAATCTCGAAACGAGCTCGAGCTCGAGCTCGAGCGCGAGGCCGACGCTCCGCACCGGGGACTGGTCACCGAGTTCGTCGACTTCATCGTCAACAACAAGAAGTGGTGGTTGACGCCGATCATCGTCGTGCTGCTGCTGGTCGCCCTGCTCATCGTTCTGTCCGGGTCGGCCGCGGCGCCGTTCATCTACACGCTTTTCTGATCGTGACGATGTCGGCATGATGGAAAGTCGTTTTCTGCGGTCCCGAGCTTCCCTGGCTCTGGTGGTGCTGGCCTCGGCCGTGATCGTCATCGCCGGTCTGCGGGCCGCCCAGGCCCTCGTCGTTCCGTTCATGCTCGCGCTCTTTCTCGCCCTCATCGGGGCGCCCGGCGCAGCCTGGCTCCAGCGTCGGCGGGTGCCGCCCGCGGTGGCGGTTCTGCTCGTGGTGGTCGTGATGCTCGGGGTGCTGACCGTGGTCGGCATCGTGCTCGGAAACTCGGTCAATCGTTTCGTCGTCGCGATTCCGCAGTACCAGGCCCGGATCGACAGCCTGGTGGAAACGCTTCCGGATCTGCTCGCGCGATTCAATCTCGAGGTCGAGGAGACCGATCTCCGCGGCATCGTCAGTCCGGGCTCGGTCATGAGCTGGCTCGGCACCGGGCTCAAGGGCCTTGCCGCATTGGTGTCCAGTACTCTAATGATCGCACTGATCGTCGTCTTCATGTTGCTTGAAGGAGTCTGGTTCCAGACCAAGCTCCGGGTCGCTTTCGGGGCCGACTCGGACCCGGTCGAGCAGCTGTCGCTGGTTGCGGCGAAGATCCAGCGCTACCTGGCGGTCAAGACTTTGATCAGCCTCGCCACCGGCGTGCTCGTCTTCACCCTGACGGCGATCATCGGCCTCGACTTCGCCTTGATCTGGGGCTTCATCGCCTTTCTGCTCAACTTCATCCCGACCATCGGTTCGCTCATCGCGGCGGTTCCGGCCGTGCTGCTCGCTCTGGTCCAGCTCGGACCGGGTCCGGCGCTCGCGGTGGCGATCGGCTACCTGGTGATCAACGTGCTGTTCGGCAACATCGTCGAGCCCAACGTCATGGGCCGGACCCTCGGCCTGTCGACGCTGGTCGTGTTCCTGTCCCTGGTCTTCTGGGGCTGGGTGCTGGGCACCGTCGGCATGCTGCTGTCGGTGCCGTTGACCATGATGATCAAGATCATCCTCGAGTCCAACGAACGGACCCTGCCGATCGCGATCATGCTCGACAACGGTCGCGCCGCGGCGGCCCGGATCGCGCAGGACGAGGCAGGCTGACGCTGCCGCCGGCTCCGCGCGAGCCTCGGCGCCGGCCACTGATGCAGCACCACGAACAAGCCGACGGCACCGCGGGCGTACAATGCGGTGCGAGGATGGAGGTCCTGTGATGCACTGCTGGATTCTGAGGCTGGCGTTCGTCGTCGTCGTTGTTTCGCTTCCCAACTCGGCCGCGGCTCAGGACGTGGCGCAGCCGGTGCCCGAACCCGCTGCGGTGTTCGGCTTCACGCCCGGCGACGACGGCAAGTTGATCGACTACACGCAGCTCGTCGACTATCTCGAACAGGCGGCGGCCGGGTCGCCTCGGGTCGAGGTCCGCGAGTTCGGCGCCAGCACTCTCGGCCGACCCATGGTGGTGGTGTTGATCTCGTCGCCGGACAACCTCGGCCGCCTTGACGAGCTCCGCGCGGTCAACCGAAGGCTGGCGCTCGACCCGAACATCGAGGCGGCAACGCGGGCCGAGCTCATCGACCGCGGCCGGGTGTTCCTGGTCGCGACTCTGTCCATGCACTCCACCGAGGTCGCACCGGCGCAAACCCTGCCGCTCCTCGTCCACCAGCTCGCCACCGGTGACGACGACACGACCCGGCGGTGGCTCGACGAGGTCGTGATCATGGTTGTCGCCTGTCTCAACCCCGACGGCATGGACATGATCGTCGAGCACTTCCGGTCAAGCGTCGGAACGCCGTATGAGGGCGCCTCGATGCCCGGTCTCTACCATCACTTCATCGGCCACGACAACAACCGCGACTTCGTGGTCTTGAACCAAGCGGAGAGCCGGGCCTTCAACCGCCTGTACGCGGCCGAGTGGTTCCCGCAGGTGCACGTGGACAAGCACCAGATGGGGCGGACCGGGCCGCGCTACTTCGTGCCCGAGTACCACGACCCGATCGCCGAGAACATCGATGCCCGACTGTGGAACTGGTCGGACGTTTTCGGATCGGCGATGGCGACCGAGATGGCCTCGCAGGGCCTCGCCGGGGTCGCGAGCCACTGGACGTTTGACGAGTACTGGCCGGGCGCGACGACAACCTCGCACTGGAAGAACCTGGTCAGTCTGCTCACCGAGGCCGCGAGCTGCCGTCTGGCGACTCCGGTCTTCGTCGAGCCCAATGAGCTCCGGGTTCGCGGCAAGGGGCTCGCCGAGTACAAGAAGAGCGTCAACATGCCGGCGCCGTGGCCCGGCGGCTGGTGGCGGCTGGGCGACATCGTCCGCTACGAGCTCGCATCGTGGCGCGGGTTGCTCGACACGGCGTCGCTGAAGCGGGCCGAGATCCTCAGGTTGCGCAACGACCTGTGCCGGTCCGAGGTCGAGGCCGGCCGCAGCCGCCCGCCCTTCTACTTCGTCCTTCCCCTGCGCCAGCACGATGCGAGCGAGCTCGACCACCTGCTGCGGTTGCTCGACGAGCATGGTGTCGAGCTGCATCGGCTCACCGCGCCGGTGACCGTCGGCGGTCGGGTCTTCGACGCCGGCGACGTCGTCGTGACGCTGGCCCAGCCATATCGTGCCTTCATCAAAGAGGTCATGGAGCGGCAGTATTACCCGGTGCGGCGCTACGTGCCCGACGGCGAGATCATCCGACCCTACGACATCACCAGCTGGTCGCTGCCGCTGCACTTCGGCGTCGTGTCGGTCGAGCTGAACGCACGCTCGACAGAGCTCGAAGAGCGCATCGAGCCCTTCCAACCGCCGGAGTCGGTGACTCCGGCCGTGCCGGGCGCCCGCGGGTTGGCTCTCGACCCGAGAGACAACTCCGCGTACGAAGCGGCGTTTCGCGCTCTCGCAGCCGGCGCCGAGGTGCTCCGGGCGACGGTTCCGATGACGATGGGGGAGACCCGGCTCGAGCCGGGCGCCTTCGTCATTCGTGACCCGGACGCTGACGTGCTCGAAGCCGCGGCCGGCGGCAGGTCGTTTGCGATTCCGTCGGCTCTCGACGACGGTCTGACGGCGCTCGATCCGCCGCGCATCGGTCTGATCGAAACCTGGTTCCACGACATGGACGGGGGCTGGACCCGCTACCTCTTCGAACGCTTCGGGATCGAGTACTCCCTGCTGCGGCCGGGGGATGTGGCCGCCACCGATCTGGCGGCGGACTTCGACGTCGTCGTCTTTCCGGACGCCGACCCCGACGTGCTCGAAACGGGCGCCTACGAGGAGCGCAGCGAGTACCGGGTCGCCGATTACCGTCCCGAGTACCGCACGGGTCTCGGCGACGAGGGGCGAGCCGCGATTGAGCGGTTTCTCGAGGCCGGCGGACGGGTGGTGGCCTGGGGACGGTCGACGAGGCTGCTTGTCGAGCCGGTCACCCTGGGTGAAGGCGACGACGCCGTCCAGGTCGAGGTTCCGGTTGACGACCAGGCCGAAGCTCTCGCCGACCGCGGACTGTACGTGCCGGGATCGCTGCTCGCGGTCGAGCTGATCGAGGACCATCCGTTGACCTGGGGCATGCCGGCCGACACCCCGGCATTCTCGCGAGGCCGGCCCGTGCTCGCCACCGAGCCTCCCATGCTGGTGGCAGATCGGCGGGTCATCGGGCGCTTTCCCGAGCGCGACATCGTCGTCAGCGGGTATGCCGAGCGGCCCGAACTGCTCGCCGAACGCCCGGCCATGGTGTGGGCCCGGCTGGGGCGGGGGCAGCTCGTGCTGTTCGGGTTCCAGCCCCAGTTCCGCGCCTCGACGCCGACCACCTACAAGCTGCTGTTCAACGCCCTGCTGCTGCCCGAGCTGCCGCCGGCCGCCGCCGGCGTCGTCGGGGCCGCGCCCTGAGGGCGTCGGCGACTACGGCGCCGCCGTCGTCACCCGGGTCCCGCCGGGCCGCTCACGACCGGTCATCACCAGCCGAACGTTGTCGATGTACCAGCCATCCTGGCCGGCACAGCCGTCGGTGCCGAAGGCGAAGCGAACCACGATCGTGTCGCCGCCGCGGGCGTGGCCGGACAGGCCGATCTGGGACTGGCCCCACGAACCGCGGTAGGTCGTGGCGTCGGTGCCGATGAATGCCTCCTGGCCGGCAAGCGGGTTGTCGTTCCACTGTGCGGGCCTGAGCGTATCGTTGTAGGGGTTGAAGAGAAAGACCTCGGACGGCAGGGTCACGAAGTCGGCGCCGTTGACGCTGATCTTGACGTTGCCGCCGTCGACCCGCTCCTCGGTCGCCACGTAGTGGTCGAAGAGCAGCACCGGTCGGGCGCCCAGGGGCAGCTCGAGCACCGGAGTGTCGAGGTACATGACGCCAGATTGATCATCATCGCCGGGAGCGCAGTTGCCGAGATCGGGGCTGTTGACGGCGTAGAACGCGCCGCCGTCGCCGCCCTCGGGCACCGCCTCGGTCCAAACCCAGTCGCGGGTCTGGTACTCGGGGTAGACGCCCTGGTTGCTGACCGACCAGCCGGCAGGAGCGCTGTCGAAGCCCTCCTCCAACACCGTCAGCTCACCGGTCACGAGCGGCGGGTCCTTGTCGAGAATGGTGTCGAAAGCACACTGGGTCGGCCAGTCGCGCATCTCGGCGGCGAGCATGGCGTCGTCGATGGCGGCGCAGTGCCCGGCGGTGATGACGACCCCTGACGGCTCGCCGACCACCAGATCGGACAGCGGCGCGCCGATCAGGTCCCGGCAACTGGCGCCGAGCAGGTCGGCATGGTCGCGGAAGTCGGACAGCGGAAACTGATAGACGCTCATGGCCCGCCAGTAGATGTGAGCCGCCCGGGTCAGGCCGATCGCCGGAACGTCGACACCGTTGGCGGAACCACCGTCGACCAGCAGCGCGAAGGCCCGGTTGGGAACGCCGCTGTTGGTGTGGACGCCGCCGTTGTCGCTGTCGCTGCAGACGTAGTTGCTCGAGAAGACGCGTCCGGGATCGCCCAGACACTCGGGGTTCCACATGTCGCGGATGGCGCCGCCGAACGCCGCGCTGTCCTCCGACACCAGCCACCGCAACGAGCCGTCAGAGCTCGACTGCATGGTCACCACGACCCCCGAGGCCAGCGCGGCGCGCAGGGCGTCGCCGGCGGTGCGGCCGAGGAAGACCGCCGGAATCGACACCGAGCCCGAGCCGGTCATGGTCACCAAGTTGTCGTTCAGCGGGTTGGTGACGATGACGCCGATCGCTCCGGCCGCCTCCGCGTTGACCACCGGTGTCACGAACCTGTCCTGGCACGCGGCCATGGTCACCATCGCGATGCGTCCCGGGGTGAAGTCGACCAGCGGGTCGCAGGCATCGTTGCCGAGTCCGACGCCGTCGTCGGCCTCCTCGACCGTCCCGGTGACCGACCAGGGCGGCGCCGGATTGAAGGTCGCGGACCGGATGTCGAGCGGGCCGGCCATTGACGCCGGCTCGACGACGAGCAGCTCGGGCTCGTCGTAACCCGTCGCGGCCGAGCAGGTCTCCGACGCGCGCACCGTGCTCGGGTCGTCGGACCCCGAGTCGTACAGCAGGTCGACGACCTCGCCGAAGATGTCCGAGTAGGCCTCGTTGAGGGCGCCGGACTGCCAGGCGTACACCAGGTTGTGCGTCGACCGGGTGTAGCCGTGGGTCCACTCGTGGGCGATGACGTCATCGGTGGCGGTGCCGACGCAGAAGCTGGTCGACGACCCGTCGAAGTAGGCGTTGGGACAGTCCATGCCGTTGCGGTCGTAGTAGCTGCGCATGACGCCGTCGCTGCCGTTCCACGACACGAAGTCGCCTCCGGAGAGGTGTGCGAAGGTCGTGTAGGTTTGCTCGGCGACGTCGATCAGGTTGTTGATCTCGTCGTCCCGGCCCGGTCCGCTGCCCTGATAGGGAAGCGGATCGCCCTCCTGCCACACCAGGTTGCTGCCGGCGTACTCATAGACCCTGCGCTGGATGTCCTCGACCTCGGTCAGCTGCTCGAGGACGCGCGAGGAATGGGCGTCGATGAACAGACGCTCGCGGATCGTGGCATGGTCGGTAACCAGAATCTGCCATGCCAGGTGGTCGGACCCGCTCCGGCCCCAGATCACGCCGTCGTTGAAGATGACGAGCTCCGATGCCTCGAGGCGAAGATGGTCGGCTTGAACGTCCTGCTGTTTGGCGACGAGGGCGCGTGCGAGACGCTCGGCCCGATCGACGCCGAGAGTCGGTGTTACGGTGGCCAGCCCGATGTCGGGAACCACGCTCGAGGTCGCGCCCACGAGCTCGCCGCGATCGTCGACGTGGAGGTGGAGCCGGGCGCCGAAAACCGGAACGCCACGGTACAGCTGACAGTAGGCGACGCGAACGTGTCCGAGCCGGTCACCGGCGACCTCCGGTTCGGACAGGTCGGCGAGGGGCGCGGCGATTCCGACCGCCCGCCCGTAGCGTTGGAGAAACAGCTCGGCCTTCTCGGCGACGTTCGAGCCGTCTGCAGCCACCGCACCCGAGGCGAATGCGGCCGACCGGATCAGACCGCTGGTCCGGCTCAACACGGGAGGCTCGGCCGCGACGTCGGTGAGGGCCTTCACCGCCGGCTCGGTGCGTGAAAACGCCGAACTGCCGGCCACCACCGGGCCGGCCGCGATCGTGAGTGTGAGTGCGACTGTCAGCAAGCGTGTGTTCATCAAAACACCTTTCCGAGGGGCGGGCGCTGGATCAGCGCCGGTTCAAACTATATCCCAGCTGTCCAACGAGCTCGAAGGTCGTCGGCATTCCGAGCCGGAATTGACGGGTCGGCCGGCCCCGACGCGAGCCACCTTGCCGAGCCGACGATGAGCGATTCTACTGGACGAGATGTGCCGAGATCCTGATGCGCTGGTGGTTGCGAAAAACGGGGGCAAACCGGTTGGGTTGTCGAGTATTTTCGCAAACATCCAGGGCGCGAGGGCTTGGTGCAGATAGCCAGTGAGAATCGCTCGTCTGCGTCCGAGGTCACCGCCGCGGCGCGGAGAACCAGATGCCATCTGCGCTACCCTACTCGCACCGGATCGCGGTGGTGACCGGGCGTTGCGCTCCGGATCGTGCTCGACCGGTGGGGAGGTGGTATGAGGATCGCGTTGGTCCAGCAGCCCGCGACCCGTGACCGTGACGACAACCTTCGCCGCGGGCTCGGTGCGCTGCGCCGGGCGGCGGCCGAGGGCGCCCGGTTGGTCTGTTTCTCAGAGCTCGCCTTCGACTGGTTTCATCCCCAGCGCCGGGCCCGCGACGGATTCGAGGCCCTCGCTGAGCCGGTACCGGGGCCGATCACCGATGCCGTTGCGGCGGTCGCCCGCGAGCTCGGAGTCGTCGTTGTCCTCAACCTCTTCGAGCGCGATGGCGAGCGGTGCTACGACAGCTCGCCCGTGATGGACGCGGACGGGGCGCTGCTCGGCCGAGCTCGGATGCTGCACATCACCGACTACGAGGGCTTCCACGAGCGGGGGTATTACACGCCCGGCGACACCGGGGCGCCGGTCTTCAACACTGCCGCCGGTCGTCTCGGGGTCGCGATCTGCTATGACCGTCACTTCCCCGAGCAGATGCGCGCCCTGGCTCTCGCCGGCGCCGAGGTGGTGGCTGTGCCGCAGGCGGGAGCGGTGGGGGAGTGGCCCGACGGCCTGTACGAAGCCGAGCTTCGGGTGGCGGCGTTCCAGAACGGTTTCTTCACGGCGCTGTGCAACCGGGTCGGCCCGGAAGACCGCCTGGTGTTCGCCGGTGAGTCGTTCATCTGCGCCCCTGACGGCCGGGTCGTCGCGCGCGCCGAAACCGGCGTCGAGCAGCTCCTGGTCGCGAATCTCGACCTGGGAGAGGTCGACCGTTCCGCCGCGAAGCGGCTGTTTCTCCCCGACCGCCGGCCGGAGCTCTACTCGGAGTGGTTCGGCGCCGCGGCGCCGGGCGCGGTGACAGACGACGCCTGAGCAGCCCCCGGCCCGGTCAGCCGCGGCAGCTCGTCGGCCGGAGGTCCGACCACAATCGGCCGAACCCGGCCACCGGGTGCTCGCGGTCCCGGCTGACCGATTGAGACGGCGGCTGCTGCCGACACCGCCTCGCCGAACGAGTTGGTCACCCGGCACCGATAGAACGCAGCGGCTGTGGACGACGATGCCTGAACGAGGAGAGTCGGAGTCGAGGCGCCGTCATACGGGCCGCCGTCATCGAGCGGCACGCCGTTTCGCAGCCACCGGTAGGCGAGCGGTTCGGCGCCCGTAGCCGTGACCCGGAGCATGCCGACGGCGCCGGCTGCGAGCATGAGATCCACGGGGTGTTTGATGAAGGACGGTGGCGTATCGGGAACCAGCTCGACCTTCCGGTAGACCGCGTCGCCGAACCGCCACGCGTCTTCGCGTCCGAGACGGGCGAGTAGAGCGGGCGCCTCGCCGATTCCCTTGACAGCGCCGCCCGGTGCGGTGATGACAACGGTGAAGGTGCGCTCCTCACCGGGTTTGACAACCTCGTCCGCTCCGAGCTGCCCGACCTCCACGAGCCAGCCTACGGAGTCGATCTCGACCACGAGCCGGGTTCCTTCATCCGACGACCATGGGGTCGTCCCGGTGTTGGTGAAGGACAGCCCGGAGTCAACGACCATCCCTGGGCTGAAGTAGCGGGGAAGATCGATCGCCGACAGCTCGGCGTCGTCGACCCGGGCGCCGGCGATGAAGTCCGCGTAGGTGGTGGAGCCGAGCTTCGGTTCGAACTCCGGGGGTCCCTCGAGGAGTCCGAAGCTGTACTGGGACGGTGGTGGCGCATCGGCCATCTCGTAGAAGAACACGCGGTCGACCCAGCTGCGATCGCCTCGCGTCGGCGACATCCACTGGTTCAGCAGGTCGCTGACGAAGCTCGCCTGCCGGATCTCGCCCCAACGATCGCTCTCGACGCCGGTTTCGGTCAGCCAGAACGGCCGGTTCTTCCAGCCGGCCTCGTCGAGCACCCGCCGAACCGACGGCGGGTCGAAGGGAAGCGGGCCGCCGTCCTCGAGATCCGAGGTCACGTCCCACGCTCGGCCGTCGCTCGGGTAGACGTGGTGAGTGACGACGTCGAGACGGTCGCCGACCGAGCTGACGACGTCGTCGAGCCAGTCGTCCCAGTTGCCGCTGCTCAGGTGCGCGAGGTCAGGGGCGCCGACGAGCGCAGACGGATCGGCAAGCCGGATCGACTCGATCGCCGGCAGCAGGATGAGATCGATGTACTGCCGCCGCGAGCCCTGCCAGAACCGTTCCAGATTGGGCTCATTCCAGGGGCCCCACGCGTCGATTCGACCGGCGTAGCGCGCCGCCGCCAGATAGCACAGCTCACGCCACTCGGCGGGATCGTCGGGGACACCGGAGAACTCGGCGCCCGAGGTTGCCCAGGCCGGAGTCGCGCCCATCCCGGCGTAGATTCGCAAACCCCGCGCCGTCAATCGGTCGACCAGCGCGTCGTACACCGCCCAGTCGTAGAGGTCGCGCTCCGGCTCGACGATCGACCAGAGAAAATCGATCCGGACCCACTCGATACCGGCCGCGCCGATGCGGTCGGTCAGCGCATCGGACGGGATGTGTGCGTTGACACCGAAACCCGTGGCCCCGGCCGTGACCGCGAACAGCGGCACCAGGATCAGCAGGGAGAACGTCGAACGGATCGCAAATTTCATTTCCTGCGTCTCCGGTTGCTTAAGGTCATGGTATAATTCAGCCATAAACGGAGGT
>CAZXMW010000013.1:0-19987 GCA_964641415.1 uncultured Thermoanaerobaculia bacterium
GCTACTCTAGTAAATGGCCAAACCCCAGCGGTGGGCCAAGGCCCACCCTACGTCGGGCGCGCAGCCAGCAGGAAGGCCGCCGGCGCCCGAGCAGCGCGGTCTGTGTTCCTCCGGCCCTCTCCGCACGACCGCGCTGCGCGGGCGACGCTGGGCTGCTCTCGCCGGCAGGCGAGGGCGGACCAGAAGGCCGGTGCGGTAGGACCGTTTCCGTATCCGTTTCCGAAGCCGTATCCGTATCCGAAGCCGTATCCGTGACCGTGACCGTAACCGTGACCGTAGCCGCATCCGTGCCCCCGGGCTCGGTCTCGGGTTCGGATTCAGTTTCGGACTCGGACCCGGACTCGGGCGCGGATGCGGACGCTGGAGTCGCTGAGACGGGGCGGGCCAGAAGGCCGTTCTCGTAGACCGGCACGTGGTCGTTCCGCTCAAGGTCGTGGACGGTGGGCCAAGGCCCACCCTACGTCGAGCGCTCGGCCAGCAGGCGAGGGCGGACCAGAAGGCCGGTGCGGTAGGACCGAATCCGAACCCGTAACCGTCTCCGTCTCCGTTTCCGTAGCCGTTGCCGAAGCCGCATCTGTTTCCGTAGCCCTTCACATGGTCTTCACCGCCGCGACCGAGACTCCGCCGATGCGCATCTCGCTGGTTACCGATGCCTGGCTGCCTCAGATCAACGGCGTCACCACCACCCTGACCCGCTGCCGGGACGAGCTCGTCTCGCGGGGCCACGAGATCGACGTCATTTCGCCCGATCTGTTCCGAAACGTCCCGTGCCCGCGCTACCCGTCGATCCGGCTCGCGGTGTGGCCCGGCGGCAGGGTCGGCCGGCTGCTCGAAGCCCACCGGCCCGGGGCCGTCCACATCGCCACGGAGGGCCCGCTCGGCATCGCCGCCCGTCTCCACTGCGGCCGGCGGAAGCTGCCGTTCACCACCGCGTTCCACACCCGCTTCCCGGAGTACCTCCGGGTCTATGCCGGCGTCCCCGAACAATGGAGCTACCGCGCGCTCCACTGGTTTCACGACGCCGCGGTCCGCACCCTGGTGCCCACCGAAAGCCTCAAACTTGAGCTCGAGGCGCAGGGCTTCGAGCACCTCGTGCGCTGGATGCGCGGCGTCGACACCGAGCTCTTCCAACCCCGGGAGGGCAACCTCTACGAGCTCGACCGTCCGATCTTCCTCTATGCCGGCCGGGTGGCAGCCGAGAAGAACATCGAGGCCTTTCTCGGCCTCGACCTGCTGGGGTCGAAGGTCGTGGTCGGCGACGGGCCGGCCCGCGCAAGGCTCGAGGCGGCTCATCCCGAGGTCCACTGGGCCGGGATGCGGGTCGGCGAGGACCTCGCGCGCCACTACGCCGGCGCTGACGTCTTCGTCTTTCCGTCGAAGACCGACACCTTCGGCGTGGTCATGCTCGAGGCCTTCGCCAGCGGACTGCCGGTCGCGGCCTACCCCGTGACCGGGCCCGTCGACGTGGTCGAGCACGGCGTCACCGGGATCCTCGACGACGATCTCGCAGCCGCCTGTCGGCGGGCTCTCGAGCTCGACCCGACGGTGTGCCGGGACCACGCGCTCGAGCTGTCCTGGGCGCGCTGCGCGGGGATGCTGCTCGACAACCTGGCGGTGATCGACCGCGACCGCGGCTCAGAACGAGAGCTGTAACACGAGCTGGGCGCGGCGGTCGGTGTCCCGGGCCGGGTCCCGCCAGTCGCGCTGGTCGACGTCGAGCATGAGGATATTGTTGCGACCGAGGCCGTAGCCGACGGCGAGGAAGGAGTAGCGAAAGCTGTGATCGCGCCCGTTCTCGGCGACCCGCTCGAAGTCGTCCCACCCGCCGATCAGCCGCCACTCGTGGCGCGGCCCGAGCCGCCACTCGGCGAACACCGACCAGCCGGAGAAGTCCATCGCCTCGGACGGATCGTCGGGCTCGACCCAGCTGCCGCGCTGGTTGCCCTCGCCCTCGACAACCTGGGCGGTCACGGTCCCGTGGAGAAACTGATAGGAGACGAAGGCGTTGAGGGTCTTCCAGGTCGGGGCATCGCCGGCGGTGTCCTCGACATTGCCGTCGCCGTGAATGACGAGGCCCGCCACCTGCAGCCCCTTGACCATGTCGGGCAACGGCCGCCAGGTCAGCCGCGCCTCCACGGTCTTGTCGACGTTGCGCTCGTCGCCGTGGTAGCCGGAGCCGTTGTACAGCCCGACCGCCACGCTGCCGTGTCGGGCGCCGTACTTGTTGCCGGCGTAGCTGAGGTACTCGCCTCCCATGTCGGCGCCGAGACCGCTGGCCAAGGTGACGCCGAAGTCTGCGGAGTTGAAGATCCCCGAACGCTCCATGAACATGGGGCCGCGCATCCGATACAGATTGATGTGCTCTTCGAAGTCGAGCCACACCATGTGGACGATGCCGAGCTCGAGATTGGGTTCGTTGAACACGCCGACGTCCCGCCAGTGGAACTTGGCGAGCGCGTACTTGAGCCGCACCTCCATGTCGCCCCGGCCCTGTCCCTCGAGGTCCTGGGCGGTCACGGTCCCGTGGAGAAACTGATAGGAGACGAAGGCGTTGAGGGTCTTCCAGGTCGGGGCATCGCCGGCGGTGTCCTCGACATTGCCGTCGCCGTGAATGACGAGGCCCGCCACCTGCAGCCCCTTGACCATGTCGGGCAACGGCCGCCAGGTCAGCCGCGCCTCCACGGTCTTGTCGACGTTGCGCTCGTCGCCGTGGTAGCCGGAGCCGTTGTACAGCCCGACCGCCACGCTGCCGTGTCGGGCGCCGTACTTGTTGCCGGCGTAGCTGAGGGAGTCGCCTCCCATGTCGGCGCCGAGACCGCTGGCGAGACATAGGGTCCACCGCATCCTGCCCCCTCCTTCACGACAGACGGCCCTGATCCGGCCTGCGGACCACCCATTGTCCAGGGGTCGCCCGGCGAGCCGGCCGGATCCGGCACAGACTCAGATGTTAAGCTGGAGTGAAGATGGTGTAAAGCCGACCCGGCGCTACGTCGGCCCACCGGAATCGTGCGCCGATCGCCGATCTCGGGGCTCGAGCAGGGTGCGCCGACCGACCCGGTAGCGGGTGCCGCGCCAGGCCACCGACGAGCTGATGAAGGGCACCGGCCACAGGGCGCCGACCGCGAGACCGCGGAGGACCTCGAGCGGGGGGTAGGCGAACGCGCTGCGGCGCACGCCGAGCGCGCGCTCCGACTCGAAGGCCGCCGCCGACATCAGCAGCACCGTCATCCCGGCCATGCCCACCGACAGGGGTCCGGGATCGACGAGCAGCAGCGCCACCGCCGGCGGCACCGGGTTGGTGAGGATCTCGCCGGCGTAGGCCAGGGGATGGATCCGGCGGCGGATCCGGGCCCAGCGCAGGTGGCGACCGGCAAAGCCGCGCACGCTGAGCCGGCCGAGCACGTTGTCCACCGGTCGCGGGCAGACCACCACCCTGAGCCCGAGGGCCCGGACCTCCTCGCCGCACACCTGGTCCTCGGCGAGAAAGCGGCCGAGCCGCGCGAAGCCGCCGATGCGCTCGAGGTCGGACCGGCGCAGCAGCATGGACTTGCCGACCGCACAGACCCGGCCGAGGACACCGCTGACGGTGGCGACTCCGCCCATGACGAAGGTGTTGAGCTGGAGGCTCTCGAGGGCGCCGCCGAGGCCCCGACCCCCGGTGCCGCGGATGAACGAGGTCACCAGCCCGACCTCCGGACGGCCCAGGTGGGCCATCATGTCGGACAGCATGTCCGGCATCACCATGACGTTGGAGTCGGAGATCAGCAGGTGCTTGAACCGAGCCCTCGGCAGCATGTTGGCCAGGTTGTTGACCTTGCGGTTGAGCCCGATGTCGGATCCGCCGGCGATGAAATGGACCGGGATCTCGGGATGGCGGTCGGCGACCCGGCGGGCCACCCGCAAGGCCTCATCGGCGGGGTCCTGGACCCCGAACACGATCTCGTACTCGGGGTAGTCGAGATCGAAGAAGGACTCGAGGTTGGTCTCGAGCTCGGCATCCACCCCCTTGAGGGGCTTGAGAATGCTGACCGGAGGCTGCTCGTCGGTCGGTCCCGACACCGACCGCAGCTGCCGTCGCTGGCTGAGGTGCATGGTCACCACGAGCACCCAGCCGGCCACGATCATCACGACCAGCAGAAGTGACACCATCGGTCAATTGTCGCCCACCGACGGTGAAGACGCCGTGAAGTCGAGGCAAAGAGCCGGTGGAGGGCCCTTTTCATTTCGCCCGCGACGCCGCACACTCGGCCGCGGAGCCGAGATGGACGCACCGACCTCGAGTTGCGCATGTCCGCCGCTGGTGGCGGCCGTCACCATGGGGTACGGCCACCTCCGGGCGGCGGCGGCGTTGGCTGATCATTGGCGCGTGCCGGTCACCCTCGCCGACCGGCCGCCCCTGGTCTCGCCCCTCGAGCGGCGGGTCTGGACCGTCGCCCGGCGCGGCTACCACGATCTCTCCCGATGGTCCCAGGGCCGGCTGCGGGGGTCGGTCTTCGAGCCCATGCTCGAGCGGATCACCGCCATCGACCCGGACACCGGCCTCGGCGCCGGCCTGCCGGTTCGTCTGCTCGACGTCCTGATTCGCCTCGGTCTCGGTCGACGATTGGGTCGAGAGCTCGACCGTCGGGGCGCGGCGCTGGTCGCGACCTTCTACGCAAACGCCATTGCCGCCGCCCATCACGGAACAGCGCCGGTCGCCCTGGTCGTCACCGACAGCGACATCCACCGGATCTGGGCCCCGCGAGACCCGGCCCGAAGCCGGATCGACTATCTGGCCCCGACCGACGCCGCCGTCCGCCGGCTGGCAGGCTACGGGGTGCCCGCCGAGCGGATTTACCTGACCGGCTTTCCGCTGCCCGGCGAGCTGGTCGGCTCGCCAGCTTTGGAGCGCCTCGACGACAACCTCGCGGCCCGCCGGCGCAGGCTCGCCGGCGGTTCCGGTCCCAAAGACGGCGCACTGCGTCTCGTCTTCACCGTCGGCGGCGCCGGCGCCCACGTCGGGACCGGCCGGCAGCTGCTCGTGGAGCTCGCCGAAGAGCTTCGTCTGGGGCGGCTGAGACTGGTGCTGGCAGCCGGCTGCCACGACGAGATCGCGCGCCGATTCCGGCGCTGGCGGCGGACGCTCGGCCTCGACGAGCTGCCGCCGAGCCGCCTCGAGATCCTCCATTCGCGGGACTTCACCGAGATGTACCGTCGGTTCAACGCCGCACTGGCGAACGCCGACGTGCTGTGGACCAAACCGAGCGAGATGGTCTTCTACGGCGCGCTCGGGCTGCCGCTGGTGCTCGAGCCGGCGATCGGCGACCACGAGGCCCGCAACCGCGATATGGCCCTGGCGGCCGGGGTGGCTTGCGACCGACCGCGTCCGGGCGAGCTCGGCCCGTGGGTCGCGCGCCAGCTCGCCGACGGCTGGTTCGCGCGGGCCGCGGAGCTCGGTCGACAGCGGCTCGAAGCTCGCGGCACCCACAATGTCGCGGCCTGGGTTTCAAGGAAACTTAACAGCGGGTTCACCCGGCACTGACCCTCCCTTCGACAGGGCTTTACCGAACCGGTCCATTATCGGCTCATGACGACCCACGCTGAACCCGCGCTCGGCCACATTCAACCGCTCGGACGGATTCAACACCTCCAGGCAGTGGAGCACGGGCTCTCGTGCGTCCTCGCCGAAGCTGTGGCGAGCCGGAGCCTCGTGCTGCTGCTCGTCGCCACGTCGAGATTCGGCAACTGGGCCCTGTCGACGTCGGCAGCGTTGCTTCTGCTCGCCGTCCACGGACCGCGGGTCTTCGGTGTCTTCCTGGCCGCCACTCTGGCCGCGGTCGCGCTCCAGTGCGGTGTCAAACGGCTGTGCCGCCGGACCCGCCCGTGCCACCGCCCCGGCGGTCCGCCCCAGCGGGCGCCGATCCCCGACCGCGGCAGCTTCCCGTCGGGTCACACCCTGCACGCGGTGCTCGCGGCAGCGGTCATGATTGTGCTGGTTCCAGCCGCGTCGCCGTTCTACATCGTGGTCGCGGGTCTGATGGCTGCATCCCGGGTCGTGCTCGGAGTCCACTACCCCACGGACGTTCTCGCCGGCGGAGTGATCGGCGGTCTGTTCGCGGTGGTCGTGCTCGCGCTCGTGTGAGCGCCAGGCTCGGGCCGGCGGATCGATGCGACGAGTCTCGATGGAGGGCGATCACCGTGTCCCAGGTCAAGGCAGTCAGCGACCCGCCGGCAGTCGTCGACAACCCGTCCCGGATCGACGACCGGTCGGAGGCGATGGTCCTCCGCCTGGTGATGGCCCCGCCGGTGCTCGCAGCCCTGGCCAGCGTCGCGCCGGTGCCCCGCCCGCTGCCGACCGAAGGATCGCGACCAGGATCGCCGAACATGCCGAGAGGCTGACCCGGATCGGGATCGTCAGGCCGACCGTTTGAGTTTCACCCGCCGCTGTATTACCGTGTCTGCGGTTGTGCGCCGGCGGGCGGACCGGATCACATGGGCGTTGATCATGTCGACCGAGGGGTCAAGATGGAGTTCTTCCAGATCGCGATCGTCGTTCTCTTCGGTCTCGCCGTCTCCGACCTCATCGTCGGGGTGTCCAACGACGCGGTCAACTTCCTGAACTCGTCCATCGGGTCGCGGGTCGCGCCCCGCTCGGTGATCATGATCATCGCCAGCCTCGGCATCCTCGCCGGAGTGACCTTTTCATCGGGCATGATGGAGGTGGCCCGAAAGGGCATTTTCAACCCGCAGTTCTTCACCATGCCCGAGCTGATGACCATCTTTCTCGCGGTCATGCTCTGCGACATCATCCTGCTCGACCTGTTCAACACCTTCGGCCTGCCGACCTCGACCACGGTGTCCATCGTCTTCGAGCTGCTCGGCGCGGCGGTGGCCGTGTCGCTGCTCAAGCTCCACCAGGTCGGC
The DNA here is from genome assembly GCA_964641415.1 of uncultured Thermoanaerobaculia bacterium. GTDB lineage: Bacteria > Acidobacteriota > Thermoanaerobaculia > Thermoanaerobaculales > Sulfomarinibacteraceae > JAHECW01. The sequence goes on from CAZXMW010000013.1 coordinate 6,904, forward strand.
GAGAGCCTCTCTGCGGTGTCGACCTTCATCAACACCGGCAGCGCCCTGACGATCATCTTCGGCATCCTGCTGTCGGTGGTGATCGCGTTCGCGGTCGGTGCGGCCATCCAGTTCGTCAGCCGCCTGCTCCTGACCTTCGACTTCCAGCCACGGCTGCGCCGGTTCGGGGGACTGTGGGGCGGCGCGGCGCTCGCCTTCATCACCTTCTTCATCCTGATCAAGGGCGCCAAGGGAGCGTCCTTCTTGACCGATGCGACCGCGGAGTGGATCCAGGGCCACTCCCTGCTCATTCTCGGGATCTCCTTCGTGGTTTCAGCAATCCTGCTCCAGCTGCTGATGGTCTTCACCCGCGTCAGCATTCTCAAGTTCATCGTGCTCGTCGGGACCTTCGCCCTGGCCATGGCTTTCGCCGCCAACGACCTGGTCAACTTCATCGGGGTCCCGCTCGCCGGCCTCAGCGCGTTCCAGGTCGCGGGTGCGACCGCCGATCCGCTCGCGGCCACCATGGAGGCCCTGCGTCAACCGGTTCGCGGCAACACCGTGCTGCTGATCATCGCCGGGCTGATCATGGTCGTCACCTTGTGGGTGTCACGCAAGGCCCGCTCGGTGACCAAGACCGAGGTCTCCCTCGGCCGGCAGGACGAGGGCTTCGAACGTTTCGACTCGAACCTGGTCGCGCGGGTCGTCGTGCGGCTCGTCTCGACCCTGTCATGCGCCACGGCCCGGGTCTGCCCGACCCGGTTCCGCAGAGCGATCGGCGAGCGCTTCGACCGGACCGGCCAACGGCCGGTTCCCGACGCGGCCGGAGTGGTCCCGTCCTTCGACCTCGTCCGCGCCTCGGTCAACCTCATGGTCGCCAGCGCACTGATCTCGCTCGCGACCTCGCTCAAGCTGCCGCTGTCGACGACCTACGTCACCTTCATGGTCGCCATGGGCACGTCGTTCGCCGACCAGGCGTGGGGGCGGGACAGCGCGGTCTACCGGGTGAGCGGGGTTCTGACCGTCATCGGCGGCTGGTTCTTCACCGCCATGGCGGCCTTCACGGTGTCGTCGGTGTTCGCCGCCGCCATCTTCTTCGGTGGCGGCTGGGCGATGGCCGGAATTCTCATCATCGCCGTTGCGATCGTGGTTCGCACCCACCGACTGCACAAAGGTCGGGAGGCCGTGGAAACTTCGGTCGAGGTCTTCAACCTGCGCAAGATCCGCGACGCGGAGGGCGCGACCCGAATCACCTTCGAGCACGCCGGCAGCTTCCTGTCAGAGGTCCGAACGGTCCTGGACGAGACCTTCAACGGGCTGTTCAACGAGGAGCTGCAGCCCCTGCGTCAGGCACGGGTCGACCAGCGCCGCATCCAGCACTGGTCGAACGTCATCGCCGCCAACGTCTTCAAGGTCTTCCGTCTGCTCCAGTGGCAGGAGGTCGAGCACACCCAACGCTACGCCCTGGCGATCAGCTCCCTGCAGGAGGCCTCGGAGAGCCTGCGAGACATCGTCGTCCGGTCGAAGCAGCACGTGGACAACAACCACTCGGGCCTGCTCGCCGACCAGATCGCCGAGCTGCGGCAGATTCACTCCCGGCTCGACGAGATCCTCGACCGAGCGTCGGCGGCGCTGAGGGACAAGGCCTGTCCCGATTGCCACGCGATCGCGGCCAAGTTCGCCGAGCTGCGGAACCTCGCCAACGTCTTCGACCAGCACCAGATCGAGCGAATCCAGAGCAACGTTTCCAAGACCAGGCTCAGCATCCTCTTCTACTCCCTGGTCTGGGACTCGGTCAAGATCGGCGAGCAGACGGTCCAGCTGCTGTCGATCCTCGAGGAGTGGCTGACCGTCGGCAACGGCACGCCACCCGACGAGCTGCCGCCGCGCACCTCCGGCTGACGCAGCCGACGGCGTCGAACCGCCCCCGGGGCGCGGATCAGCCCGAGTTCTGCGGCAGGGTGAGCGTCGCGACGGTGCCGACGCCTTCGCGCGAGTCGAGCACCAGCTTGCCGCCCAGCTGCAGCACCATGTGCTTGACGATGGCGAGACCGAGGCCGAGACCGCCCTGGCCCGGGGTCCGGGCGTGGTCGATGCGGTAGAAGCGCTGCATCACGGCGCCGAGCTCCTCGGCGGGGATGCCGATTCCGCTGTCCTCGACAAACAGAGTCAACCCCGATTCGGATGCGGCGCCCCGCACCTCGACCCACCCCCCGGGCCGGTTGTATTTGATCGCGTTGTCGACCAGGTTGCTCAGCACCCGGTACAGCCCCCGCCGATCGCAGACGCAGCTGAGTTCGTCTGCGACCTCCATCCGCAACGAGACGTCGTTCTGCTCGGCCACGGCCCTGAAATCGGCGAGAATCTCCGACACCAGAGGACGGAGCATCTGCGCCTCGGGTTTGAGGTCGACGGCGCCGGCCTCGATGGTGGCGAGCTCGAAGAGCTCATCGGTCAACCGGGTGATGCGCTCGACCTGGCGGATCATCATCTCGGCGAGCTGCGGGGTGACCTCGCCCTCCATGGCCTCGACCGTGGTGCGCATGACGGCCAGGGGAGACCGGAGCTCGTGGGACAGGTCCTGCACGAAGCGTCGTCGCAGCTCTGCCGCGCGCCGCAGCAGACCGACCTCGGAGATCAGGACCACCGCTCCCTTGTTCCGCACGGGGAACGCATGCACCTCCCACATGCCCCTCGGGTTCTCCACCATGACCCTCCGTGCCGGCTCGCCGCCGGCGGCCGTCCGCACCGCCTCGACGGCGTCCGGCGCCCGGAGGGCGTCAAGCAGATGCCGACCCTTGGACAAGCGCTCGACGCCGAGGAAATGCAGCGCCTTGCGGTTGACCAGCCGGACCTTGAGATCCGAGCCCACGACCAGCAAACCCTCGCCGAGGCCTTGGGAGATGTCTTCGATGAGATTGTCGAGCTCGGCCTCGGCCCGACTGCTGAGCTCGAGCTGGTCCTTGACCTCGCGGACCCGCCAGCGGGCGTGCTGGACGTTCTCCGCGCCGAGCTGGTTCACCACGTCGGCCAGCGGGAGGACGGTCTCGCGCCAGATGATCGCCGCGAGCACACCGACGCCGACCGACCACAAAGCGACCGACGACAGCATCACCGACAGGTCGCTGCGGTCGACGGCGACGAGCACGACGACGAGCAGCGGCAGCGCCGCCGCCATCACCACCAGCAGGTGGCGGACTCGGCTCACTGGTAGCCCCGGAAGCGGTAACCGGCGCCGATCACGGTCTCGATGGCGTCGGACCCGATCTTGGACCGCAGGGCGCGGATGTGGACGTCGACGGTGCGGGTCTCGACATCGGACGAGATCCCCCACACCCGCTCGAGAATGCGCTCTCGGGGCGCCACCCGGGGCCGGTTGGTGATCAGGTACCAGAGCAGCTCGAACTCGCGCACCGTGAGCCGAACCGCCGCACCGTCGACGGTGACGTCCATGGGCCCGCGCCGGACCACCAGCCGCTCATCCGAGTACTCGTCCTCGGGCACCCCGCTGTCGAGGGCACGACGGCGCAGCAGCGCTCGGATCCGGCTCTTGAGCTCGCGCAGCGAGAACGGCTTGGTGATGTAGTCGTCGGCGCCCAGGTCGAGGCCGAGGACCCGGTCGCTCTCCTCGACGCGGGCCGTGAGCATGATGATCGGCAGGTCGTGCACCGCCTCGGTCTCGCGCAGCTCGCGGCATACGCTGAGGCCGTCCAGATCGGGCAGGTTGAGGTCGAGCAGCACGATGTCGGGCGGGCTCTCGAGAATGCCGTCCAGCCCCGCGCGTCCGGTGGTGAACGGCTCGACCTCGTACCCTTCCTTCTCGAGCGCGAGCTTCAGGGTGCCGCTCAGGTCCAGGTCGTCCTCGACAAGAGCGATTTTTTCTCGAACCATGGCTGTCTCCTTGCCTCCCGCTACCGTTTGGCGGCGGGCGGCAACGGCGAGTGCTTCACCGGCGCGCCCTCCACCAGGTAGATGATCTCCTCGGCGATGTTGGTGGCCTGATCGCCGATCCGTTCGGCGAAGCGCGCAACCAGAACCTGTGAAATGAGGTTGTGAACCGCCTCCGGTTGGTCGCGGATCCGTTCGAGCAGGGCCCGGAACAGATTCCAGTAGAGGCGGTCGACCTCGTCGTCACGACGGATGATCTCGCGCGCGCGCTCGGCGTTGCGGGACACGAACGCCTCGACGACGTCGGACACCATGGCGCGGGCCTGGGCCAGGATCCGCGGCACCTCGGGGACCGGAGCGATCCAGGGACCGGCCATGATGTCGAGGACGTAGCGGGCGATGTTGACCGCGTTGTCGCCGATCCGTTCGAGCCGCGGCGCGATCTTGATCGCGGTGATGATGAACCGCAGGTCGCCCGCCATGGGGTGGTGACGGACGATGAACTCGGTGCCCAGCCGGTCGATCTCGAGCTCGCAGCGGTCGATCCGGTCGTCGCGTCCGATGACCGCCTCGGCGAGCTCCCGGTCGCCGGTGGCGAGAACCTTGGCGACGTCGTCGAGGCTCTTCTCGGCGAGCCCGGCCATGGTCAGGACCTGCTGTTTGATGGCGTCGAGGTCGGCGTCGAAGATTCGTGACATAGACCCTCCCGAACCTATCCGAACCGGCCCGTGATGTAGGCTTCGGTGAGCTTCTCCTGCGGGTTGGTCAACAAGGTCGTGGTCGGCGCGAACTCGATCAGCCGACCGTCCATCAGAAAGGCCGTGTCGTCGGCGATCCGCGCCGCCTGCTGCAGGTTGTGGGTGACGATGACGATCGTGAAGCCGGCCTTGAGCTGGAGCATGGTCTCCTCGATCTTGGTGGTCGAAATCGGGTCGAGGGCCGACGCCGGCTCGTCGAGAAGCAGGATCTCGGGGTCGTTGGCGAGCGCCCGGGCGACGCACAGCCGCTGCTGCTGGCCGCCGGACAGGTCGAGCGCCGACCGGTCGAGCCGATCCCGTACCTCTTCCCAGAGCCCGGCCCGGCGCAGGGCCCGCTCGACCATGTCGACGCCGAGGTCGCGCTCCGGCACACCGGCCATGCGCGGCCCGAATGTGACGTTGTCGCTGATCGACATGGGAAACGGGTTCGACTTCTGGAACACCATTCCGACCCGCTTTCGAAGCCTCTCGAGCTGGACGCCGGGTCCGTACACGTCGACCCCGTCGACCAGCACTCGACCGGTCAGGCGGACGCCGCGGATTTCGTCGTTGAGGCGGTTGACGCAGCGCAAAAAGGTCGTCTTGCCGCAGCCCGAGGGCCCGATGATGGCGGTGATCCGCCGGCGCGGAATGGTGAGGGTCACGTCGAGCAGCGCCGGCCGGTCGCCGTAGTGCAGGCTCAGGTCCCGGGTCTCGATGGCGGGACGCTCGGCAGCCGGGACCATCAGATCTCCATCAGCCGGTAGGCCGTGCGCAGACGGCGCCGGATGACGATCGCGGTGAGGTTGATGGCGAGCACCAGGATGAGCAGCACCAGGGTGGCGGCAAAAGCCATCGGCGTGGCGGCCTCGACGTTGGGCGACTGCATGGAGACGTCGAAGATGTGGAACCCGAGATGCATGAACTTCCGCTCGAGGTGGACGAAGGGCGGCGTCGAGTCGACCGGCAGGCTCGGCGCCAGCTTGACGGCGCCGGTCAGCATGAGCGGCGCGACCTCACCGACCGCCCGGCCGACCGCGAGGATCAATCCGGTGAGAATCCCCGGCATCGCGGCCGGCAGGATGATCCGCCGCAGCGCCTGCCAACGTGTCGCGCCGAGCGCGAGGGCGCCCTCGCGCCAGCCCGGCGGCACCGCCAGCAGACCCTCCCGGGTGGCGACGACCACGACCGGCACCGTCAGCAGGGCGAGAGTGAGCGACGCCCAGAGAATGCCTCCGGTGCCGAAGGTCGGCGTCGGCAGCCGGTCGGCGAAAAGCAGCTCGTCGATCCCGCCGCCGATGCCGTAGACGAAGAAGGTCAGCCCGAAGATCCCGATCACGATCGAAGGAATGCCGGCGAGGTTGTTGACCGCGTGGTGGGCGATGGTCAGCGGCAGCCCGGGCCGCGCGTACTCGGTCATGTAGACCGCGGTCATCACGCCCAGGGGCATGACCGCCAGGCTCATGAGCAGCACCATGAGGACGGTGCCGTACAGCGCCGGGAAGATGCCGCCCTCGGTGTTCGCCTCGCGCGGCGACGACACCAGAAAGCGGCCGAAGTTGGCCGCCGCCACCCACACCCGCTCGGCGGCTCCGAGGCTGTTCGGCCACTCGACGTCGAGGACGTCGGCAAGCGGCACCAGGAGGGTCTCGCTTCCCGAGCGGATCTCCAGACGGGCGACCGAAAGCCGGTCGGCAATGCCGTTGGAGACGGCGTCGAGCTCGGCGAGCCGAGCCGCGAGCCCGGCGGTCAGCGAATCGATCTCGGCCCCCAGCTCGGCTCTTTCGGCCTGCCCATCGGGAGTCCGCCCGTGGTCCGACCGCTGGAGTCGGGCGGCCCGGCGCTCGGCCCGGGTCAGTGGCCGGCGCAGCCGCTCGATCTCGGCGGCGAGCTCGGCGTGGCGCCGGCGCAGCCGGGCGGCGTCGTCGACCAACCCCTCGACCATCGCGGGATAATCGGCCCGTCGTCGCCGTCCGTCGAGGTCGACGACCGCATCGACGAAGCCGATGGCATCGCCGTTGCGCTGCCGGGTGAGGCGAACTAGCTGCAGCGGCCGATCGGCCCGTTGGATGGCCGAGGCCCGCAACCAGACGTGATCCCGGCCCGAGATCTCGCGGTTGCCGAGCTTGAGAAGCACCCGCTCCGACCGGTCGTCAAAGCCATGGCGGACGACCCTGTGGCGCTCGACGACCTCGCCGACCAGCACCCGGCCGTCGGCCATCCCGAGGCGCCACAGCGGCGCCGGCCAGAACCAGCGCAGGGCGTTGACGGCAACGATCCAGATCAGCGCGGCGAGCATCGCCAGAACGATCAGGGTCGCCACGGCGGTCACCAGCAAGCCGGATCCGATCCGGCACCGACCGAGCAGCGCGGGCTCAGATCCCGGCATAGCGACTCCGCAACCGCCGGCTGATCAGGTCGGCCGCGGTGGTGAAGACCAGGCTCAGGACGAAGAGAAGAAAGCCGGTGAGGAAGAGCACTCGGAACAGTGTGCCGCCGACCGCGGCCTCGGGCATCTCGAAAGCGATGGCGGCGGACATGGTGCGCATGCCGTTGAACGGACCGAGGCCGAGGATCGGGGTGTTGCCCGCCGCCATGAGCACGATCATGGTCTCACCCATGGCCCGCCCGAGACCGAGCATGACCGCGGCGGCGAGCCCGGGGCCGGCGGCGGGCGCCACCAGCCGGACCGCGGCCTGCCATCGGGTGGCCCCGAGCGATCGCGCCGCCAAAACCAGTGACGACGGTACACCCGAGCACGCGTCCTCGGCGATGGTGAAGATCACCGGGATGACCGCGAAGCCCAGTGCGAGACCGATGACGAGCCCGTTGCGCTGCTCGTACTGGATGCCGAGGCCGTCGAACAGCGCCTGGGGCAGCCCGCCGTCGAACAGCCGGTCCTCGACCTGGTCGGCGACCGCGAAGACGCCGCCGCAGACCGCGACCAGGCAGATGACAAGAACGCCGAGCTCGGCGCCCTCCGGCGCACGGCGCCGGACGGCCCACGGCAGCAGCCGCCAGCCGAGCAGGGCGATGACGATGGCGGGCAGGACCGCCGCCGCGGCGGCGAGCACCGGAAACAGCCACAGCTCGAGACGCGGCGCCAGCCACAGCGCGGCGAGGAAACCGACCACCACCGTCGGCACTGCGGCCATCATCTCGACGGCGGGCTTGACCACGGCCTGCAGCCAGCTCGGAGCGAGCTGCGAGACATACAGCGCGGCGAGCAGCGCCAACGGCACCGAGATCGCCATCGCGTACACGGTCGCCTTGATCGTCCCGACAAGCAGGGGAAGCAGACCGAACTTGGGCTGGAAGTCGTCGGCCCCGCCGGAGGTCTGCCAGATCGCCCGCGGCGCGGCGTACCCCTCATACCAGACCGGCAGGAACAGCGTTCGCAGGCTGATCTCGGGGTGCCGGCTGTCGAGGCTGCGGCGCAGCACCCGCGCCCCGGCCAGCGCCGCCACGACATCGCCGCGCCGGCTCATGGCGAGCGTTTGAACCGGCGCCGACGACCACCGGTCCGCGACCAATCGTCGGCCCGAGGTGGCGTTGAACAACGTCACGCCCCCGGCGGCGTCGCCGACCGCGAACGACCGCCCCAGGGGTGACGGAGCGAGCGCCGTGGCGGGCGCCGAAGGCCCCTCGAATCGGTGCACCACACGCCACCGCGGATCGACTCGACGCACCCGCACCTCGGGTCGGCGAGCGACAGCCATCACCGCGTCGTCGCGGCTGAGAATCAGCGAGCGACCCGGTTCGATGGTGGCGCCTCCGATCGGCAGCGGCAGCTCGCCGAGGTTCGTCACCGACGCGCGGGGGGTCTCCATCAGCACCGCCACCGAGCCGTCCCGGCCGGCGACGGCCAGCGACCGCCCGCCGTCGAGGAAGGCGGCGACCTCGACCGGACCGACGTCATCGGCGACGGCCTGCGGCTCGAGACCGTCGAGACGGTACAGAGCGAGCCGTCCCCGGCGGTCGGTCGTCGCAATCAGCTCGAGGGTGTCGGCCACGGCCACCGTGGCGACGCCGGCTCGCGGAAGCCGTCCCGGCCGGCCGACCGGCCGACCGGAGCGCCAGCGAACGACCACCGCATCGTCCGAACCCCAGGCGGCGACCGCCAGGTCGCCGACCGAGTCGATCGCGGCGCCACAGCCCTCGGCGTCGAAACCGAGCTCGGACGCAGCCGCCGTGGCGAGCTCGGTCCACCGCAGATGTCCCGGCAGCGACGACGCCTCGGACCGATCAAGGATCGAGACCCGGCCGACCATGACCGACCCGTCGGCGACGATCGCCACCGCCCCGCCGGGGCCGGTCGCGGCCGTGTGAACCGGCGACCCGGCGGTGACCGAGTCGGTACGCAGCAGCCGCCCGTCGTGCATCGCCGACAGCTCACCGTCGGCGTCGAGCCACCACACCGACCCGGCTCGACCGGTCGAGCCGATTGCCCGGGCATCAACTGCCGCGAGCTCGACCTGCGGCCCCGTTGAAGCCGGTCGGAACAGCGGCAGCGCCTGCACGGCGATGCTGACCACGATGGCGAGAACGATCAGGATGACCGCAATGCCGCTGGTTCGGATCACGAAGGCCGCGATGCGATCCCTGCGGAGCTCCGATGCCGGCGACCGCACGAAAGCTCCTACTCCTCGAGCTCGGTCAGCTGACGGCTGACGGCGGCCGCGTCGAGGGGGTGGAACCCGGCCCGGATGACGACCGCCTGGCCCTCGGCCGAGAGCAGAAAGCGGAGGTACTCGCGGATGAGAGGGTCGAAACGACGCTCGGGCGACTTGTTGACGTAGATCTCGAGGAATCGGGCGAAGGGGTAACGCCCGTTGGCGGCATTCTCCCAGCTCGCGGCCACCGGCTCGGAGCCTTCACTGCGCGAGATCGGCACCGCACGCACGCCGGCCGTTGCGTAACCGATGCCCGAGTAGCCGATGCCGAACCGGTCGTTCTCGACGCCCTGGACGACCGACGCCGAGCCGGGCTGTTCCTTGACCGAGTCCCGGTAGTCGCCGCGACACAGCGCGTGAATCCGAAAGAATCCGTAGGTGCCGGACGCGGCGTTGCGGCCGTACAGAGAGATCGGCGCCCGGCGCCAGTCGCCGTCCAGGCCGAGCTGACCCCACACGGTGAGCCGCTCGTCACCGCCGCAGCGCAGGGTCCGGGAGAAGATGGCGTCGACCTGGGCCACGGTGAGCGACCGGACGGGATTGTCGTTGTGGACGAAAACGCCGACGGTGTCGAGGGCGACCTCGAAGGCGATCGGCCGGTAGCCGAAGCGCTCGACGAAGGCGTCGGCCTCGCCTCCGGTGATCCGGCGCGACATATTGGCGATCTGGGCGGTGCTCTCGAGCAGCGCGGGAGACGCAGTCGACGACCCCTTACCCTCGATCTCGACCGTGACCTGTGGGTGGTAGCGCCTGAACTCCTCGACGACGAGGGTCTGGAGGACGAGCATGGTGTCCGAGCCGATGGCGGTCAGGGTCCCCGACAGGCCCTCGACCGGCCGGTAGGGCGGCAGCTCGGGATCGAGTCGCGGCACGTCGTTCGCCACCGCCACGGCGGCCGTCGCGAGCATCGCCAGCACGATGGTCCGAATCCTCGTCACGGTGCGTCTCCCCGGTGCCCGAACCGCCTTCACGGTCGCCTGAGCGACGATAACCGGATCCTGTGAAGGCCCTGTGAAGGCCCTGTGAAGGCCGCATCCGCATCGCCGGTTCGGCCCCGGTCGGATCCTCGTCCCGTCCCGATGGGAGAATGATAAAAGCAATGATGCAGGAAACTTATTGTGATCACTGGGGAACCTCACAGGGCGGCAGCCGGCCTTCATGCCATCTTAACATCGAGCCCGGACCGGCCTGCGGATGTCAGTCGGAGACCCACAGGGCGATGAACCCGACCTCCTCCACCAATCGCTGCCCGTCCGGGCCGAGGCACCAGTCGAGGTAGGCCCGGAGGGCGCCCTCGGGAGGTTTGACCGCGTAGTAGTAGAGGTACCGGGCGAGCGGGTAGTCGCCGCCGCGAACGGTGCCGGCCGCGGCGGCGACACCGTCAACGCGTAGGCCGACCACGTCGCCGTGGTGAGCGAGATCGCCGAACCCGATGGCGCCCTCTTCAGCTGCGACCCGCTCGATGACGTCGACGACCCGGCCCACCATCTCGACGTCGGCGGCCCAGTCCCGGCCGCCCAGAACGTGGTCGCGGAAGAAGTGGTGGGTCCCCGAGGACGGCGGCCGGATGACGACCCGGACCGGCAGATCGGCGCCACCCAGCTCGGACCACCGGGTCACCCGCCCGGAGAACAGGTCGCTGATCTGCTCGACGGTCAGCGAGGTCAGTGGGTTGGACGGGTGGACGTAGACGCTGAGCGCGTCGCGGGCGATGAGGTAGCGGATGCCGAGGGTGCCGAAACCGCGGTTGAGCGCCTGGATTTCGTCGGCCCGGAACGGCCGCGACGCGGCGCACAGATCGGCCTCGGAGTCGAGCAGCCGACGCACGCCCTCGCCGGTGCCGCCGCCGCTGACCCGGATCGCGACCCCCGGGTGGTCGCGCATGTAGGCGGCCGCGAGCCTCCGATTGAGCGACAGCATGGAGTCCGAGCCGGCGATCCGCACCTCGCCGGGTCGGCCGAAGGGTGCGGTACGGCAGGCAGCCGCGGTCAGCCCGGCCCCCAGAAGGGCGACCAGGAGGACCTCAGTGATCGATGGCGAGCGACAGCAGCCGGTCATAGGCGTATGGCGAGTCGGGATTCCACTGAGGCTCGGTCGGGCTTGCAGCGAGCTGGCCGACCAGGCGCAAAATGGCGTTGCAGTGGGCTGCCGAGGCGGCGTAGTCGACAGGTTGCGCGAGGTCATCCTGCGGCGTGTGGTAGCGCTCGGCCATCCACGTCATCGCGGCGGCGAGCGCGTCGTCCCGGCGCCAGCCCGGCCAGTTGAAGCCCTCGACCACGAGCACCGACGGCACCCCGGCCTCGGCGAAGGCGAGCTGGTCGCCCCGGCTGTAGGCGACGTGGTCCCACACCGCGTCCGGCGGACGCGCGACCTCGAGCCCGAGAGGCTTGACCGCCCGGCGCAGCCGCGCGTCGAGATCCGACAGAGCGCCGCCGATCGCCACGAGATCCCTGAACGGGGCCAGGAAGGCCAACCCGTCGACGTTGACCGCGGCGACCATCCGCGACGGCCGCACCGGCGAGTGGTCGATGAAGGTGCGCGCCCCGAGCAGTCCCGCCTCCTCGGCAGTACTCAGCAGCAGCAGCACCGAGCGCCGGGGCACCGGCCGGGTTCGGCCGAGCTCGCGCGCCATCTCGATCACGCACGCCACGCCGAGGGCGTTGTCGACCACGCCGTTGTAAATGGAGTCGCCGTCGATCTCGGGGCCGACCCCGAGGTGGTCGTAGTGGGCGGTGATGACCACGAACCGGTCCCTCAGATCCCGGTCGATCCCGTCGACCACCGCGACCAGGTTCGACGCCACCACGTCGCGCATGGCGAACCGGCCGACAAAGGTCATCTCGCCCGGCAGGTGGAAGCTGCGCAGGGTGCCGCTCGCCGCCATCTCGAGCACCGACTCCAGGTCGTGGAGAGCGTCGGCGAACAGCCAGGCCGCGACCTCGGGATGGATCAGGGCGCACAGGTGCTCGGGAAGGGAGTAGGCCAGGCTCAGGGCCTCGAGTCCGTAGTCCCGCCTGGCCCGCCGCCAGTCCTCATCGAAGCCGGCGCGAATCGGAGGGATGACGAGGGAACCGACCGCACCACGCACGAGCGCGATCTTCTGCTTGGTCTCGGGCCGGGCGTAGACGGTCGGCTCCGCGCCGGCGAAGTAGCCCGGGTCGTCGGACGGCGGCTCGCCGGCGAGCATGACGACGGTCTTGCCGCGGACGTCGATGCCGCGGTAGTCGCTGTAGTCGAACTCCGGGGCGACGATGCCGAAGCCGACGAAGACCATGGCCGCCGGTCGGGGGATCAGGGTCTGCGAACCGGCTGTCGCCAAAAGGTAGTCGGACCCGAGCTCGAGCGTTCTCGCATCTCCCAGGTTGAAGATTTCGAACCGGCTGTCGGGCAGCGGCGTCGTCCCGTGCAGCGGGACGCGCTGGCGGTATGAACCACCGTCGCCGAACGGCCGAGCTCCGCTCGCGGTCAGCTGCTCGACGAGGTAGGCGGCGGCCCGGTCACCGCCGGCGGTGCCCGGCGCGCGGCCTTCCATCAGGTCGCTGCCGAGAACCTCGACGTGGCGCCGGATCGCCTCCGCGGCCACCGGGCCGACCGGTGCCGGCGTCTCCGCCGAAGCGGAACCGACGACGAGGGCCAGTACGGCCCCGATGACACAGGATCTCGACACCCTCCTATCCTACCGGACGCGCATCGAATTCCGGTCCCGCTTGCGCGTCTTCGTGACGAGAACGTCGGGGTGCGGCGCCGGGACGCGGACTCGATCGAGGTTGAGAAAGCCGAAGCCCTTGGTTTCGGTGGGACTTCGTC
>CAZXMW010000013.1:20087-73241 GCA_964641415.1 uncultured Thermoanaerobaculia bacterium
CTGCGCCGACCCGGGGCGCGGAAACGGCTTCAAGAGGCTCAGGTTCTCGGCGTCGGCCGGTCTTCGTGACGAGAACGTCGGGGTGCGGCGCCCAGTGGGGTCAGCGCCGGTCTGGAACGCGCAGGCGTACTTGGGGTACGTCGAGCATTTCAGGCCAAGCTGGCACCGCTGGGTGCAGTACCCCGACGTTCGCAGTAGAAGAACGGCCGACACCGAGAACCAAAAAAGCCCCGGCGGGCGCCGGGGCAGATGAACGAAGGACGGAAGAACTGAAGTGAAAAAGAGACTTACGGCGTCGCGGCGATATAGCTCGCGTCGCCGTTGACGTTGTCGACCACCGAGCCGTAGACGAACAGGTTCTGCCCACCGGTGGTCGAGTAGGAGATGTAGTGGTCTCCGTAGTCACCGAGGCCCGAGAACAGGGCGCCGACGTTGGCCTGCTGCATCTCGAACGGGCCCGCCGTAGCGGTGATCGAGTCGATCATCGAGCCCGAGGTGTCAGAGGCGGTGAAGGTCACCTCGACGGCCGACGGGTTCGGGTTGAACCAGCCGATGTTCGAGCGGAAGCCCGCGCCGGTGCCCGCGGCGACGTTCTCGAGGAAGATCACGTTGCCGGCCGGCCAGCCGTGCGACAGCACGAGCCCGGCCTGATACTGGCCCAACGTGCCCTCGCCGGCGCCGGTCTGGTCGTTGTAGATCCGGGCCCCTGCGGTGATCGGCTGATCGGCGGTGATGATCACTCCGCCCTTTTCGGCCGACAGACCGAAGACGTTGACGACGATGTCCGCCACAACGAGCTGCTCGCCGGCGGCGATGGGCACGGTGGCCGAAGCGGTCGGCGAGCTCTGGCCGCCGGCGCCCTCACGGTAGTAGTCGATGGTCACGGTCGCCACGGAGCTGCCGGTGTTGAGCACCCGGACGTCGGTGACGAAGTTGGTGCCCCCCTGGCCGGGGAGGCTGGCGATGACCGGATGGTAGAGCACGGTTCCGGCGGCGACGCCGGCGCTCAGCGGCCCGGCCAGGAAGGACGAGCCGTCGCTGACCTCGACCTCCCAGGAGGCCGGGTCGGCGGCGACGTTGGCGGCCAGGGGCGAGGTCACCGAGCCGATGGCGATACCGCCCGAGAAGGCGGCGCCGAGGTCGAGGGTGTCGGTTCCGTCGGTGAGGACCGCGGAGTTCGGCGAGATGCCGGAGACGACGATGTTGTAGTCGATGGTGTCACCCGAAATCGTGATGGTGGCGAAGCCGGTGCCGACGCCACCGGTCAGGCTCGCCGTGTAGGCGGCGGCGCTGGCGATGGCCGGCAGCAGCAGGATGCAAACGGCTGCGAAAAGTGCGCGTCTCATATCATCAACTCCTCTCCACTCAGTTGTCGGAGAACGAGGTCCAGCCCTCGTAGATCCAGGGTGCGTTCGGGTCGACGCCGCCGATGTAGTCCAGGGTGCCCGCGTTGGCCGCGCTGGCCGCCGGCGAGCCCGGCAGCGGCGTGATGTCCGGCTTCACCGGGTTGAGCGGATCGGCGAGCATCGGGTCGACGAACAGGTTGGCGTTGGCGGCGCTCTCGAGCATGCCGCCGATGATCGCCTCGTCGTCGCCCTCGAAGTCCTTCGGGTTGCCGAAGATGATCGAGTTCGCGATCAAGAGATTGCCCTCGGTGATCTGGCCGATGCTCTCGTCGGTCTGGATCCGGATGCCCGAGCGACCGAAGTTGAAGTAGATGCTGCCGGTCACCAGGCCCGCGGTGCCGGCGCGCATGCGGGCGCCGGAGCCGTTCTCGACGCCGGGCACGTTGTTGAGGCCGACCACGGTCACGTTGGCGATCTTGGGCATCGAGCGGGGCTCGAAGTCGAAGCCGAACTCCCAGTTGTCGTTCTCGAAGCCGTTGTCGGCGTCGTCGCCGCGCTGGATCGCCACGCCGTGGTCCATGCGGCCGGTCCAGCCGAGGGTCCAGTCGAAGGAGTCGTCGCGGGCGCCGTAGATGAAGACGTACGACGTGTTGACGGTGCCGCCGAACCACTCGATGCCGTCGTCCTGGTTGAACGACACCTGTACGTGGTCGACGACGGTGCCCGTGCCGACGCCCTGCAGGGCGATGCCGTTGAGCTCGTTGGTGTCCGAAAAGCGGATGCCGGCGAACTCGACCCGGACGTACTGGAGCACGCCCGAACTGTCGTTGGGGTTGTCGCCGCCGAACGGACCGGAAGCGCCCTCGCCGGCATCGGGATTGGTCGGAACGGTCGGGTCGTTGACCGGGGCCCGGCCGTTGAGCACGAGGCCGCCCCAGTCGCCGGCGCCGCGCTCACCGAGAGCCTGCACCGACGAGAAGATGATCGGCAGCGAGGGGGTGCCGGTGGCGAAGAGCTTGGAGTCCTGGATCACGACCAGGGTGCCCTGGCTGCCGGTGTCGCCGAGCACCACGGTGCCGGGCTCGATGAACAGGTTGGTCGGAGTCGGGGCCGGGCTGCCGGTGATCGGGTTGCCGCCGACGTAGACCGGGGCCGAGTTGAGCAGGTAGGCGTTGTTGTTGGTCCACACCGTGTCTTCGGTGATCGAGCCGGAGACCACGACCACCTCGTCGATGTGGTTGTACATGGCGTTGTCGCGCGAGACCACGAGCTGACCGGTGGCGTCGCGGAGCTCGAGCACGAACTCGTAGAGGCCGGTCGGGTTGTCGGGGCCGGGGCCGAAGGCGCCGCCGTCACCGAGGAGCTCGAGATCGGTGAAGCTCGGCACCCACATCGGCAGCGGGCTGCCCTCGGCGCCGAACAGGTCGACCACGACGCCGCGGGCCTGGATCCCGCCGGTGGCGGAGATGTAGCGCCGCTCGTGGGTCACCCGGTTCTGCCAATAGAGGTACATGGTGACCGGCTCGGCGTAGCCGTTGCCGTCGATGGTGGCGACCAGGGTCGGCCTGTCACCGCCGGAGTACGGGTAGACGTAGTAGTCGGTCTCGAGCAGCATCGCCGGGCGTTTGGCCACCTGCGGCATGAGCTTGGCGCTCGCCGAGTGGGCGTCCAGGGTCGCGTCGGTGACGGCGGCGGGCCGCACCCAGTCCGGCAGCTCGGCCGCGGCGGGTGATGCCGTCAGGACTGTGGCGTCGGCGGGTGCCACCGACAGCAGACCGCAGCACAGAGCGGCGGCGCACGCGAGGGTCAAAGACCTTCTCATGACGAATTCCTCCTTTTCGTCGCAATGAATTTTCGGCGCCTCACAGGCGCCTCGACTCGTGGGGTTTTCGAACACACTGGCGTATGATGATTGGTCACTGTCAGGCCGACGTTCATGAGAAGTTAACTCCGAATGAGAGACCGATCTTGCGACCGGGGTTCCAACCGCGCCACACCTCGCCGCCCTGGGACCAATCCTGGGACTCCTCGGTCAGGTTCTCGCCCGACACCTTCAAGCTCCAGTCGGCGCCCAACAGACGGAAGCCCTGGCGATAGACAACGTCGACGGTTCCTCGGGGATCCTCGACCACGTCGTCGAGGCCGTTGCTGCCGGCGAAGGCGATCTTCTCGCCGGTGAAGTTGTAGAGCAGCCGCACGGTCGAGCTCGTCGCAGGGTTGAGCCACTCGAGGACCAGGTTGCCGACGTGGTCGGGCTGGCCGACCAGCGGCCGGTCGAGGTTGGTTTGGATGGTGTTGGGGCCGAGCTCGATCTGGGAGTCGATGAAGGAGTAGTTGAAGATCAGCGTGAAGGCTTCGAGGGCCCCGGCCCAGGCCCCCATGTTGCGGCGCAGCTCGAGCTCGAGGCCCTGGTTGCGCGCGCTGTCGGCGTTCTGCAGCGTCTCGGTGAGCGCTGCCCCCGAAACCTGGACCGCTTCGATGGGGTCGGTGAACCGCTTGTAGAACAGGCTGACGGCGATGACGTCGCCGGCCGCCGGGAACCACTCCCAGCGGGCGTCAAGGCTCTGGATGGTCGCGCTCACCAGGTCCGGGTTTCCGGTCTGCTCGAGGCCGCTGGCGATGGGCTTGAACCGGAACGGCGCGAGCTCGCGGAACTCCGGCCGATTGACGGTCTGGCTGCCGGACAGCCTCAGGTTGTGGTTGTCGCCCATCCGGTAGATCACGGACAGGGCGGGCAGCCAGTCCCGGTCCTCGATCAGCGAGGTGCTCGGCGGCTGATCCGGGTTCTGCCGGTCGAGGGTGACGACCTCGAGGTCAGAAGCCTCGTAGCGGACGCCGCCGATGACGCGCCAGCGATCGAGCGACCAGTCGAACTGGGCGTAGGCGGCGCCGATGGTGTGGTCGCCGGTGTAAAAATCGGTCGGCCGGGTGACCTCCTCGATCTCCCAGCCGGTGGGTCTGATGTTCTCTGGGATGAGAATGTCCTCGGGCGCCTGAGTCAGGTCGACGCCGGAGGTCGAGCGCGGCCGGAACCGGAGCCGCCGGCCGGCAAACTCGCGGTCGTTGGCGGTGTAGGAGAGACCGCCCTTGATCGACCCGTACCAGTTGTCTCCGGACAGAAAGGTCGTCCAGTCGACGGCGGTGTCGTCGAGGCTGTCCTCGAGGTCGTTGGTGTAGATGAACAGCGACTGGGCGTTGTCGGTGAGCTGGAAGATCCCGTTGTTGGTCCGGTCCAGGTAGAGCGAAAACCGGAGGTCCGAGTCGGTGGTCGCGGTCGACGAGGCCCCCCGCCACTCGAGCAGGCTGCCCAGGGCGCCGATGTCGAAGTAGTGCTCGCCGGACAGCTGGAAGGTCCGGGTCTCCTGATCGCGGTACTCCACCTTGTAGTCGCGGATCTCGGCGCCGAAGTCGCTCGAGGTGCCTTCCTGGAGACGGGTTTCGGCGGCCGAGATGGTCGACAGAACCGAGCGGAACTTGAGGTGGTGATTGTCGCTCAAACGGTAGGCGAGATTGCCGATGATGCCGGTGGTGACCTTCTCGACGTCGCGGTCGAAGTCGTAGTAGTCGGCGAGAAACTGGTTGTTGGGCGACGACGTCGAGAAGCGGTAGAAGTTCTGCTCCTCCTCGGTGCTCCGGTACTCGTGGTCGTAGGTCCCGGAGACGACCAGCCCGAGGCGGCCGAAGGTGTTGCCGTAGCTCGCGTTGAACCCGGCATCCAGGGGTGCGTCGTCGGCCGAGCCGGGAAACGGCGAGCGAGGGTCGGCGCCGCTGGCGGTCCACACCGGGCCGGCCCCGAGGATCTCGAGCCCGATCTGCTGGAGCTCGTCCGGCGTGAAACCCTCGCCGGTGAGCGGGTTCTGGCGGGTCAGGGTTTCCTCGGGCAGGTTGCCCGGCAGCGGCTGGCCTCCGGCGCCGTTGAAGTCGAGCCCGCCGGCGTATTGGCCGAAGGCGTTGCCGGTGGTGACGCTGTGACTGTCGAGGGAAAAGCCGATCGACGCGGTCTGCCCGACCGGAAAGTCGAGGGTCTCCATTTCGACCAACCCGGCGGCGAAGTCGCCCGGTTTGTCCACGGTGTAGGACTTGGAGACCTGTACCTTTTCCAGCAGCCCCGCCGGGTAGAGATCGAGCGGAACGACCTTCTTGTCGAACTCGGTCGACGGGATCTTGGAGCCGTTGAGCGAGGTGTTGGAGTAGCGGTCGCCGAGCCCGCGGACGAAGACGTACTTGTCGTTCTGCAGCGAGATCCCGACCACCCGTTTGACGACGTCGGCGGCGTCCGAGCCGGTGTTCTTCTTCATCTCGTCGGCGCCGATGGCGTCGGAGATCTGGGCCGCGTTGCGGCGCTCGGCGAGCAGCGCGGCCTCGGTGGAGTCCTGAGCCACCGCCTCGACCGTGATCTCGCCGGCGAAGACCGCGCCCGAGCCGGCCTCGGGCGCCGCGCCGGCCGTCGCCTCGGCGACCTCACCAACCGGTGTGGCTTCGTCGGCGGGGAGGAGGACGACGGCGAAGTCGGCGACGCCGCCCTCTTCGACCACGACCTGGGTCACCCGCTGGCCCTCGAAGCCGGGCTTCGACACGACGACCGAGTGGGTGCCGGGCGGTACGGCCATCTGGAACGAGCCACCGAGATCGCTGTTGGCGGTCACATCCGTGCCCTCGACCTGCAGCTGTGCGCCACGAACCGGTTGGCCGGTGAAGCCGTCGATGACAACCCCCGACATCACGCCGTCGGCGTCAGCCGGGGCGGCGACGAGAGCAGAGCTCACGCCGAGCAGGGCAACGAGGCCCAGGGTCTTCCAATTCATGATTGCTGTCTCCTCCGTCCGTCCCTCGTGCGGTGCCGGGGTGCCCATTTCCCCGACCGCAGTTATGAGAACGGAGGCGGATGAAGGACATCGAAGCGTGCGGTAAAGATGCCGTGAAGAGCCGCGTGCTCGATCAACGCGATGGCAGGGGTGCCAGGCGTGCGCCAGGCGAAGCCTGGGGAAGGGAGAAGCGAAATGTCGGAGCCGGGCGCCCGGCCGGGTCTCCGTGGCGACAGTGCTGTCCGGCTCAGTCCGCCATCGAGAAGCCGAGCAGGCGCGCGACCATGGGCGCCACCTCGGTGGCGGCGAGCTCGTCGACCCGGCCGCGGCCGATCGCCGCGCCCCGTGCGAAGAGCATGCCGCACATGGCGTCGTGGCGGGCGAGGAACCCGTGCTGACCGTAGTACTTCGTCGGCGCCACGATGTCGCCCGAGAGCCGGTTGGACGCGGCGAACCCGGGCTCGAGGAAGACCACCAGATCGCCGCTCGACGGGTGGTCGAGACCGAGCTCGGCAAGCTCGTCCCGCCCGACCACCCGCTCGACCGCCGGCCGGCCGTCGACCGACAGGTCGGCCATGACCTTCACCGCGCGGGCGAGGAGCTCGCCGGCCTCGGCGCGGCGGACGACGCCCCCGAGATCCCGACCCTGCAGGTTGAGGTACAGGTGGCCGGCGCCGCCGCCGGCCACCGCCGCCATGGGCGACGACGGCGCGATCCAGGGCCGGCCGCCGTCGCCGGTCTCGACCGTCACCAGGCCCGCCTCGGCGAGGGCCAGGTTGAGCGCGACCTCGTCGGTGATCGGCAGAAGACCGTGGTCCGACACGGCAATGAGGGCGTCCCGCTCGCAATCGAGCAGCGACCACAGGGTCGCGATCGAGCGATCCACCGAGCGGCCGACCCGCTTGAGACCCTCGGCCGCCGCGAGCTCGCGGCCCGGGCTCCACGCCCACTGGTCTTGATCGACGATCAGGCTCGAGTGCTGGTACTCGTCGGGCCCGGGGTGGTAGGCGAGCAGCAGGTCGAACTCCTCGTGGTCGACGACCCACCGGGCGGCGTCGTCGAGCCAGCGGTCGAGGCGCTCGATCTGCTCGAGGTAGACGTCGAGGTCGATGCCGTGGGCCGCGTCGAGCCACCAATCGGCGAGCTTGGGGTCGTCGGGAATGCCCGGCCACGGACCGATGGCGTCGGTGAGCTCGGTCTCGAAGCGCTCGGGCCAGCCGACGGTGCGCCACACCGCGCCGCGGTACAGCGTGAGCCGACCGCGCAGCGGATCGAGGTGGACGACCTTCGACCACGAGCCCCAGCGGTCGAGACCGAGGACGTCGGGCAGCCGCAGCTCGGCCTCGACCGAAAACCAGTCGCGGTCGCCGTGCAGCGTCCAGTCGCCCGATCCCGGCGCGCGGATTCCCACGGTGTCCCACCGGGGCTTGCCGTCGGGGTTGCCGTCGACGAGGGCGACGACGGCCTCGACCCGCTCGGGCTCGGCGCCGGGTGCGAAGTCGAAGACCAGCGACCAGGCCAGGGGTGCGACGCCGTCGGCCGACGGCAGCTCGCCGGTGGTGCCGGCGGTCTCCGGGTCGAGCTCGAGCACCGCCGCCGGGGCGGCCGGTCGGTTCGGCCAACCGAGCCCGAAGTCGGCGGCCTCGGCAGCGACCCCGGCCGCGCCGGCCGGCCAGAGCAGCGACCCGACCCGCAGCCCGCGGGCGCGGGCGACCTGCCACAGGGTCGGCGCCTCGGGCACCATGCTGAAGCCGTTGACCCGCTCCCCCAGAGCCCCGCCCGGCGGCCTGAACGAGTTGCCGACGATGCCGGTCTCAGCCGGCGGCCGGCCGGTGGCGAGGACCGCGTGGCTGACCGAGGTCAGGGTCGGGTCGGCGATCCGCAGCCGGCGGACCGAGAGTCCCTCGCGCGCCATGGCGGCGAGGCCGTCCGGCTCATCCGCGACGCCGTCGACGATCCAGCGCCAGGCCAGGTCGGCGCCGACTCCGTCGTAGCTGACCAGCACGACCCGCTCCGCCCGCTCGCCCTCCCGCACCCCCCCGCTCTGACACCCCACCGCGAGGCTGAGCAGACCGGCGAGGGCAATCGCAGCGATGCGGGTCGGGGTGGTCAAGCACATACCGCGATGGTATCGCACGCCGGACCGTATTCTGTTGGCGCGATGGGAGGGGATGCCAGGCACGCAACTTTGTTCGCGGCGAACAAAGTTGGAGCCAGGCACCCATCGCATCGACGGCTGCTTGGACATGGTCAGATCCCTACCCGCAGGGGACGGCGGCCGCCGCGGGCCAGTCGCGCTCGATGCGGGCGAGGGCGGCGCGAGCCTCGCTCTCGTCGGCGAAGGGGCCGACCCGGACCCGATGCAGCCCGCCCGGGCCCTCGATCACGACTGCGGTCTCGCCGGCCGACTCGAGCCGGCGCTCGGCGCGCTCGGCGTTGCCGAGGTCGGAGAACGCGCCGACCTGGATCCACAGGCAGTCGCCGCCGGTCGGGGGCTCGGCCCCGCGCTCCGGCTTCTTCCCCGTGCGCCTCGGCGTCGCGCCGAGGCCCACGACCTTGACCTTGACCGGCGCGACCCCGTCGATGTCGAGTCCGATCTTCTTCGCCGCGGCGAAGCTCAGGTCGATGATCCGGCCGCGGATGAAGGGCCCGCGGTCGTTGACCCGCACCGTGACGCCGGCGCCGGTGTCGCGCCGGGTCACCCGCACCACCGTGCCGAAGGCGAGCGTCCGGTGCGCCGCGGTCAGCTCGTGCATGTCGTAGATTTCGCCCGACGCCGTCCGCCGGCCGTGGTACGGCTTGCCGTACCACGAGGCCAGCCCATTCTCGGTGTCGCCCTTCGCCACCGGCTCCGGCTGTGCGCTCGGCATTCGGGTCGCCGGCGGCTCCTGGGGCGCCGCCGCCGGCCCGGGCCCGCGGTGGGCGCAGCCCGAACCGAGGAGAATCGCAAGGGCAAGCGGGCATGTCAGGCGTCGGATCGTCACGTTCACGCCTTTCAGTCGAGGGGATCGAGATCGTCGTATGCCCGGACCAGCGGGAGGGCCCTGATGCGTACCGTGAGTGGGAAGGTCTCGTCACCGGCATGGATCACATCGATCCGGTCGAGGTCGAGGTCCGCCAGAGCGGTGTGCATCGAGCGGGTAGTGCGAGGCGCGACGGTCTTCTTGAACTCGAAGCCCAGCCGCGTGCTGCCGCGTACGACCACGAGGTCGATCTCCGCCCCGGCGTGGGTGGCCCAGAAGAAGCACTCGTCCGATCTCACATCGAGCCGTTGCTGCACGATCTTCGCCGCAAACCCCTCCCACGACGTCCCGACCACGGGGTGGGCCTCGACCTGATCGAGATCTCCGAGGTTGAGCAGGGCGTGGAGCAGTCCGCTGTCGGTGACATAGACCTTGGGCGATTTGACCTGACGTTTGCGGATGTTGGCGTGCCAGGGCGCGAGCTGCCGGGCGACGAATGTCGACGTCAGGATGTCGAGGTACCGACGGACTGTGGTGTCGGCGAGACCGAAGCTCCGTGCAAACGCCGAGGCATTCCAAATCTGTCCGTGGCTGTGCGCCAGCATGGTCCACATTCGCCGCATAGTGGTTGCCGAAACGGCAATTCCGAGCTGGGGCAGATCCCGTTCGAGGAAGGTCCGGATGAACTCCATCCGCCACTCGAGACTGTCCCGGTCGGACGCCGCGAAATACGACCGGGGAAACCCGCCGCGAATCCACAACCGCTCGAGGTTATCGACCCCGACCTCGTCGGGCGAGAACCCCTCGAGCTCATGGTACGCAACTCGTCCGGCAAGAGATTCCGAGCTCTGACGGAGCATCTCGGGTGACGCACTTCCGAGAATGAGAAACCGGGCGGGAGCTCGCGGTCGATCCGCGAGGATTCGGAGAACCGGGAACAGCTCCGGGGCTCGCTGGATCTCGTCGATCACCACCAGGCCCTCGAGGTCCTTGATCGCGAGCATCGGGTCGGCGAGGCGAGCGAGATCCCCCGGGTTCTCGAGATCGAAGAAGGCGACCTTGCCGGGTTGCTTTTCGGAAATCTGGCGAGCGAGGGTGGTCTTGCCGACCTGTCGCGCTCCGATGAGACCGACGACCGGGAAGCGCTCGAGGAGGCCGGAAACCCGGTCAAGATGGCGATGACGGTGGATCACCAACCAATATTACCTCGAAAACTCGGTGTTGTAGACCGCGATTTCAAGATTATTCCATCAAAATCAGCAAGTTCGGCACCCGCTTCGGGCCCACGGACGCCCACGCCGAGGTGTCCCCCGACTCGAATCCGTCGGCGAAGATCGGGTCGTGGCAGAGGGTGAAGCTCTCGAACCCGGAGGCATACCTCACCGTGAAGACGTGCTCTCGGTCGAACGCGAGATCGATGATCTGGAGGACGCCGCCATTGCCCACGAGCACTCGCTGACCGTCTGCCACCACCGCATGGACGACGCCGTACAGCGAACGCCCCACCGGCTCGAGGCAGTCCTGGGCGAGGCCGACGCCGGGCGGTACCACCGCCGCAAGGCCGAGAATCAACGCTGCGAGCCGAGCCGCCATTCGAGCCCCCAATCGCGGTTGTCGGGACTGTTCCGACCGATCAGTCTCGCGTGTAGCATCCGAGCTGACTGACGAGGCTTTCGGCGCGGATCAGACCTCGAGATCGCGGGCCTCGGGCAGCTCGCCGGCTGCGGCGAGGAGCGGCCGGACGTGATCCGCGAGGTACTCGGCGACCTGTTCGGGCGCGCGACCGACGAACCGTACGGGGTCCATGAGCGCGTCGAGCTCGGCCCGGTCGAGGGCGACCTCGGGGTCGGCGGCCACCAGGTCGAGGAAGGGGTTGGCTTCGCCGCGCTCGAGGACGGCGGCTGTCGCCTCGCGTGATGCGAGTCGGAGCCGCTCGTGGAGGGCTTGGCGGTCGCCGCCGCGCTTGACCCCCTCCATGAGGATGGCCTCCGACGCCATGAAGGGCAGCTCGGCTGAAAGGTTGGCGCGGACCATGGCGGGGAAGACCTGGAGCCCCGAGGCGACGTTGTGCTGGACGCGGAGGATGGCGTCGGTGCACAGGAAGGCCTCGGGGATCGCGAGGCGCCGGTTGGCCGAGTCGTCGAGGGTGCGCTCGAGCCACTGCGTCGACGCGGTCTGGGCCGGGTTGGCGGCGAGGTTGACCAGCCAGCGGGCGAGCGCGGTGACCCTTTCCGAGCGCATCGGGTTGGCCTTGTACGGCTGGGCCGACGAGCCGACCTGGCCCGAGGCCATGGGCTCGCGGACCTCCTTCAATCGAGCGAGCAGCCGGATGTCGGTGGCCATCTTGGCCGCCGACTGGCCGATCCCCGACAGCACGTCGAGGACGAAGGCGTCCACCTTGCGGGGATAGGTCTGGCCGGTGACCGGATAGGCCGCGTCAAAGCCGATCTTTGCAGACACCAGGCGCTCGAACTCGAGCACCTTGTCGTGGTCGCCGTCGAACAGCTCGAGGAAGGTCGCCTGGGTGCCGGTGACTCCCTTGACCCCGCGCGCCTTCAGGCGTGAGCGCTCGAAGCGCAGCCGCTCCAAATCGAAAACCAGATCCTGGAGCCACAAACAGGCGCGCTTGCCCACCGTGGTCGGCTGCGCCGGCTGGAAATGGGTCATCCCGAGACACGGCTCCGACCCCCACGCCTGAGCGAAATCGGCGAGCGCCGCGATCACCGCGAGCAGCCTCCTCTCGACTAGGGCCATGGCGTCCCGGGTGATACAGAGCTCGGCGTTGTCGCCGACGAAGCAGCTGGTCGCCCCGAGATGGAGGATCGGCCTGGCCGCCGGCGCTTTCTCCGCGTACACGTGGAGGTGTGCCATGACGTCGTGCCGGGTCTCGCGCTCGACCTCGGCCACCCGGACGAGATCCTCGGCAGTGACCTCGACGTGGGCGCGCATCTGCTCGAGGGCCTCCGATGGGATCTCGAGCCCGAGCTCTCGCTCGGCCTCGGCCAGGGCGAGCCACATCCGCCGCCAGGTGGTGTAGCGGTGGCCGGGCGAGAACAACCGAAGCATCTCGTCAGAGGCGTAACGTCCCGCCAACGGGTGGTCGAAGCCTTCGAGTTGTGCCATGGGTGGAGTATAGCGCCCGCCCCCGTGTCCGGCCCGTTCCCGATCCGGATTGCAGCTTTTGAGGACTGACTCCGCGGACGCCGATGATCGGCGCCTTGCTGGGCTCGGCAAAGCGGGGTACGGTGAATTGGCTGGAAATCGCGGGTCTCGGCGAGGTGGACAGTATGGATCTGAAGACTCTGGCAAGGCTTGCCCCCTGGGACTGGCCGGGGGAGACCGGGCAGGTGCTGCTCGACGCGCTTCGCGATGGCGGGCTCGCCCAGTCGGATCGACTGATCGCCGTGGAGCTCGCCGGCAACGTCGTTGTGATCAACGACGAGCTTGCTGCAGAGCTGGTGTCGATCGTCGCCCGCGCCGGCGAATCAGAGGATCTGCGCGCTTGCGCGGCGATCGCTCTCGGTCCGGCCCTCGAGGCCGGCGACATGGACGGCTTCGACGAGCATGACGGTGCTCCGATCTCGGAGCGCTGTCATCTCGAGACACAGCAGGCTCTTGGTGAGCTGTTTCGAGATGGCGAGCTGCCGAAGGAGGTTCGTCGCCGGATCCTGGAGGCGTCGGTGCGTGCGCCGCATGACTGGCATCGGGAGGCGATTCGGGAGGCATACGCTTCGGCGGACGACGACTGGAAGCTGACGGCGGTCTTCGCCATGGAGTTCGTGCAGGGCTTCGACGGCGAGATCCTCGACGCCCTCGAAAGCGGGGACGACGAGATCGAGTACCAGGCGGTTCGCGCGGCCGGGGCTTGGGGGCTTGACGCGGCCTGGAGGCATGTCTCCGGGATCATCGCTTCGGAGTGTGCCGACAAGGAGCTGCTGCTCGCGGCCATCGAAGCCGTCGCTTCGATCCGCCCGGAAGAAGCCGGCGTGATTCTCGTCGATCTGACCGACCACGACGATGAAGATGTCGTCGACGCGGCCCACCAGGCCATGGTGATGGCCGACGGATTGGCAGGGCTCGAACTCGAAGACGAGATGGACGACGAGTTCCCCTTGTGACCTGTACTTCGCGCGAAGAAGGTCGAGTGACGTAGAAGCACGCGCTTCGGAGAGATCCGGTCTCTTTGGCGCGAGTCACCGGAGCTGCTCAGGCGCACTGCGACGAGGTCACGGGTCGGTGGGAGAAGCGCTGCGAACGCGTCCACCTGGAACGGCTCCGGGAGGAACTCGAAAAGAAGCACCGAAAGGAGAACGTCCCGGCCGTCGAAGCCAGCTCAGCCCCGAACGGTGTTGACAGCAACTGTGGGCCTTGACCGTCGCATCGACTCTGACATAGACTGAGTATGAGATTAATTTTCATTATGGTTCGTTTCCAGTTTCGATCGACCGACCCGGGCCGGGTTACGGGCGCCGGCGGACCCCAAGTGAAGACCGAGTCCCGAGGAGGAGGCATGAACATGAAACAGCGAGCCGTTCGAACCGCAACCTGGATCTGCACCGTGCTGGTATTCCTGGCGATGGCGCCGTCCTCGGAAGCCCAGGTGCGGACCTGGGGTCGGCTCACCACGCACTCCGGGCCGGCGCCCTTCGATTGGGAGATCGCGGGGTGGATCGACCAGTACTTCCAGGATGGCGCACCGGGGGACGGAACCGTCACCTCGAACATCCTCTACATCGAGACCCAGTGCTACGAAGAAGGGGCGGACAACTTCAATCCGACGAAGGGGGAGGCGACCGGGGACGCGGCGACGGACACCGTCAGCTTCACCGCCACGACCTACCTCGCCGCCCAACGTCCCGGCGTCACCTCGTACTACCGCGGCTACCACGATGACGCGGCGTTCGGACTCGTCCCCGGTCGAACCGCGGCTCAGGTGCACACCGGGGGCGCCGACGGGAGAGATCGGCGCGAGCTGCCGCGCATCCAGGGCGACTTCTTCCGCCGGGTCGGGGGCGGAACCTCGACCCACGTCCTGGTGTGGGCGGGGCAGCCGAACGGCCTCGACGAGATCGACGCGATCAACATCGTGCTGAACTTCGAGGGCCACCCGAACACCACGGTCGACCTGCTCTACGGTGACGGCGCCACGAGCTTCGGAACCGGCGCGGACTCGGTCGGCGCCGCGACGAGGGCCAACCTGCGCAGCAAGCTGCAGGAGATCGGCCAGAAGATGGACGACGGCGCCGACGAGCAGTTCATCTTCTTCATCACCGATCATGGAAGCAAGCCGGCGATTTCGGCGACGCCGGTGACTGCTCCGGCGCAGTCTTCAGGAACCGAGATCGCCGTGGATCTCCCGACGACCGTGTTGAACGACGCTCTCGCTGATCCGGGCAATCAGTCGACGATCACCTTCACCACCGCGACCGACCTGAACGCCATCAACGAGTTCGCGGTCGGCTTCGACTTCAAGGGAGTGATCTTCTTCGGCTACAACAGCGAGGCCGAGGTCGGCAGCTTCACCCTTCCAAGCGGCCAGTCGCTCAACACCTACACATTCGCCCTCGACGAGAACATCCTCGACAGTCGGAACGCCAAGACATCGGCGATCCAGCTCTTCGGGGTGTCGAACTTCTCGAACCAGAACGTCGTCTTCGAGCACGTGATCCTCGATCTCGGCGGCATCGCGCGGCCGAACGGGCCGGCGCCGCGCCGGGTGCTCCCCGCCGTCGCCCGGGCCCCGGGGGCGGGCACCACGTTCATCACCCGCTGGAACCTCGCCAACACCGGTCCGAGGGACGTCGAGCTGCAGCTCGAGTACACGCCGCGGGCAGATCAGTCCGGCGACCCGGTGACGGCAACGGCGGTCATCCCTGCGGGTGAGCTGATCGAAACCGACGACCCGCTCGCCGACTACTTCGGTCTGGTCTCAGGTCGCGCCGTCGGCGCCGTCGACATCCGACCGGTGGGACAGGGAATCGGCGCCGTCAAGCTCCACAGCACGGTGATCGCCAACCAGCCCGATGGTTCACAGTACGGGCAGTTCTTCCCGACCGTGGATGTAGTCGACGCGCTCGAAACCGGAGAGTCGGCTCTCTTCAGCACCACCCACGACGCGGGCCGGTACCGGGTCAATGCGGGCGTCATGGCGCTGGTCGACGGGACGCGGGTCCTCGTCCAGCCGGTCGACCCGACGGACGTTGCCCTCGCGCTCGGATCGATCATCGACCTCGACGCCAACCAGAGCGCCCAGGTGAACGATCTGGCAACGACCTTCAATCTCGGCGACCGATCGGACTACCTCGTGAAGCTGGTCGTCCAGACCGGTTCGGCCACCGGCTATGTTTCGGTCCTCGACGGTCTCGGCGGCGCCGGCACGAGCGACCCGACGACGATCTTCGCGGAGCGCTCGAGCAACACCCGAGTGACCCTCCTCGAGCTCGGTTCCATCGTCGGGCTGAACGAGTTCTCCGGCTCGGCCACCGTGACCAACCTGGGCGCCGGTCAAACCCTGATTCGCGCCGATTTCTACCGGCGCGGCGTCCCCGGCGTCGAGAGCAGCCGGGAGTTGACCCTCCCGCCCGGGACCGCCACCGGGTACGCCGACTTCATGGACGAGGTCTTCGGGATCCAGGGGGATGTCGGCACCGTTGTGCTCACCGTCCTCTCCGGCGGGCCGATCGCGGCAACCGGTCGCGAGTACGCCATCTTCCGCGGCGGCGGCGGCGCCGTGGAGGGCACCGCGGGGCAGCGGATCCCGGGGCTGTTGGACGAGGACCTCCTGACTCCGGGGAGCATCTGGCACTTCATCGGCCTTCGCCAGCGCCAGACGCCGGAGGGGACCGAACGAAGCCACATCGCGATCTTCAACCCGGGCGACGCCGACGTTGACGTGACGATCGACCTCTTCGGCGCCTCGACCGGTGCCTCGCCGGAAGGGTCGATCACCCGCACGGTGCGGGCGGGCGAGCTGATCCAGATCAACAACATCGTCAACGTCATCGCGCCGGGGCAGACCGGCGAGGTCCGCCGTCTCGAGCTGACCACCACGGGCGAGGTCTTCGCGCAGGCGTTCCGGGTCAACGCCAGCGGTGATCCGATCACCATCGACGCGCGGTAGGTTGCCAGGATTTCGCGACATACCGATCCTCTACCAATCCGGGTACCACAAACAGGCCGGGGACACCCGGCTTCGCTCCGCTGCGCCGTGGCATTTTCTTGACCTTGGCTGCGCCTGCGGCCAAGGCCAAAAAAATGGTGGACGCGGTCGCGAAGAATTCGAACCGCTGCCTCGATCCAGGTAGAAATCCCGATCGCCGAGACCCGGGAGCCACCGGTGTATCAACGGATCGCTATGAAGGCGGCGCGCTCCGTGAGCTCGGGATGACCTATCCGGAGATTGGGATGAAGCTGGGCGTCGACAGGTGGACGGTCGGCAAAGCGGTCCGGTGGATGCTGCGCCAACGCGATGTGAGGAGAACCTAGATCGTTCCCATCCGGACACTCCGATGGGGACTGCGCAGTTCTCGATTCGGAAACGAGGGGTTTTTGTGCAAGGTCAAGGAAGATCAGAATGTACGCGGAGGCGTACTTCTGTACGCCGCACAAGGAAATTCGTAATCTGACGCCGAGATTGCCAAAAAGCGCCGCTTCCGGACGGGAACTAGATCAACTCCTCCATCGACTGAAGGTGTGCCACTGTGGTTGCGAGCCCGAGGCTCAAGAACGTGTTGAGAAGGTCTGAGGATGAAACCGGTGGGTTCTTGAGTGCTTGCCGCTGACCGCGGACGGCTCGGCAGACCGCCCCTGGAGAGAGATCGTAGAGGTGGGTCACGAACTCGTCGGGGTGTTGAACCTCGATACCGTACCCGTCCAAGATCTCCTCGGGGAAGTCCTTGATGTTGTACGTCACGATCACACCAGCCTGGGATCGTAGCGCTGCCGCAAGGATGTGCCGGTCGTCCGGGTCCGGAAGAACCAGAGAGTCAATGAGCTCATCGAAACCCGTCACCAGGCAGTCCGGGACCGTTCGATCCATCAGGTCCCGGGTCCGTTGGAGGCGATCCCTGGAGAGATCCGCCCGCTGTGACAACAGAGACCTGATCCACTCGTCGTGGATTCTATCGGTCCAGCGAGCCCGATAGAGATCGGTCAAGGCAAGACGAAGCAGCAGATCTCTGAGCGGGGCAGGGTAGAGCACACAGGCGTCGAGGACGGCGACGAATGACGACATTCGTCAGTACCCGAGATCCAGCTCTTGAGCCTCCTCGGCAAGCTCGTCAAGGGCGCGACTTCGGTGCACATACGACTCCTTTTTGTAGGCAACCAAGTCTTCGAAGCGCACCCTTCTGTGAGTGCCGACCTTTCGGTATGGGATCTCACCCCGCTTCAACAGGGTCACCAGGTGTGGGCGAGAGACGTTCAGAAAATCCGCTGCCTGTTGGGTCGTCAGCTCGGCATCGTAGGGTACGACCGTGACGGCCCGACCCTCGGCCATCTGAGCGAGAACCGACATGAGCATTCGAAGCGCAGGGAGGGGCACGGTGATCTCGTCTTCCCCATCGACAACCCTGAGCTGAGCCGCGTCGCCTCGACCAATGATCGTGGCCAGCAACCTGCTGCTTTCTCTGGCGACCCTCGCCTCGTCCTCTGACGGAAGTGTGGGTCCACTGAAATCAATTGCTGCGTTGTTCATCGTTCGGCCTCCACTCATAGTATGGATCTTAATCGAAATAACCGCAACATTTGAGACAAACAAAACGAAATGGAAACGAAACGACCTTGGAGAGCGGCTGAAGGGAGGGTGGGCAATAAGAACCGCCGCCCCTCGGCGGCGGGTTCGAATTCTTCATGCTTGGTGGAGCCGATCGGGATCGAACCGACGACCTCCTGAATGCCATTCAGGCGCTCTCCCAACTGAGCTACGGCCCCACGAGGGAGCGTAGTTGTAGCAAAAGGCCGGATGCGTGTCAATCTGGAATGAGGCCGCGGACGCGGTCGGCGCCCGGACGGGTGATAAGATACCGCGCGGGGGGAAGCGCGTGGAGTCTGGTGGCTTCCGCGGACTTCAAATCCGTTGGGCCGGCTCTTGTCGGGTCGGTCGGAGGGTTCGATTCCCTTGCGCTTCCGCCAGCTCATTTCTTCAGGTGCGGTCGGGGGGTGTCGGTACCCATGGCGGGTGAGGAGTTTGTGTTCCGCGGCGATCTGGAGAGCGATTCGCTCCCCGGGATGCTCGCGACCATCCACCGCCACGGCGTCCCGGGGGTCCTCGAGTGCAGCCGCGGCGAGGTCACGAAGTGCGTGTACTTCGCCACCGGAGACATCATCTTCGCGACCTCGACCGACCGTGGCGAGAGCCTCGGCGAGACCCTGATGCGCGAGGGCCTGATCACCGAGGATCAGCTGAGGCTGTCGTCGGACGAGCTGCGACGGACGCCCGGGCGCAGGCACGGCACGGTGCTTGTCCAGATGGGCTTTCTCGAGCCGCACGAGCTCGGGTCGGCGGTTCGCAACCAGGTCCAGTCGATCGTCTGGAGCCTGTTCACCTGGACCGAGGGCTCGGTGACATTCCGGGTCGGTACCTTCCGCAGCGACGAGGTCTACAAGATCAAGATCCCGACCGCCCGGGCGATCTTCGAGGGCTGTCGCTACCTGCCCGACCCCAAGCTGGTCACCGCGCGACTCGGCGGCCGGTCGAGCGTGCTCAAGCCGGTCAGGCGACCGCCGCACCTGGACGGTCTCGAGCTCGACGCGGAGGAGCAGGAGCTGCTCGACCTGGTCGACGGTCAGCGCACCCTGTATGAGCTGTGTCAGGCCGGGTCGCTCAACCCGGGAGTCATCGCCCGGATCCTGTACGCCGCCATGGTCCTGCGCCTGGTCGTGCCGGCGACGCAGACCGGGAGCGCTCGAGCCCACGCCGGAGATCGTTGAACCATGCCGCTTTACGAGTACGAGTGCTTTTTGTGCCGCTTCCGTTTCGAGCGCATCCAGCGCGCCGACGCCGAGCCGATCCGCGACTGCCCGGCGTGCGGCGGGAAGGTCCGTCGTCTGCTCGGCACGCCGGCTCTCCAGTTCAAGGGAAGCGGCTGGTACGTGACCGACTATGCCGGCGGCGACAGCTCGAAAACGGCGTCCGACGAGGCAGGAGCGCAGTCTCCCGACAGCAGCCCGGGCGCCGACAGCGACAGCACCGTCAAGGACGGCGCGAAGACAGCGAGCACGGATCATTCGTGAGCGATCAGCTGTCGTCAGGTTCCGGGTAGCCGGGAACGCGGTCGAACTCGAGCCGATCCCCTTCGCCGAGCCGGTGACGGTCTGCCGCGCCGGCGACGATCTCGAGCACGGCGCGGGCCGGCCGCTTGGGGACGAACCGCGGACACGGCTCGCCGGGGCAGGGCTGAGCGTTTTGAATGATGTCGACCACGACGCCGGCGTCGTCCAGGTAGACCAGGTCGAGCGCGACCAGGGTGTTCATCATCCAGATGCTCGGCAGCCGTTGCTCGGAGAAGATCAGCAGCATGCCTCGATCTTCGGGCAGGCTCGGGCGGTACATCAGCCCCTGCGCGAGCTCGTCGGGGGTGATGGCGAGCTCGAGGGCGATCTCTGCGCCGTCGGGCAGCACCACCTGCGGCGGCGGCGCCGGCGAGGCGAACGACGGAGCACCGCGCGCGGGACCTTCGCTGTCGGAGACCGGTGAGCAGGCCGCTGCCGGCAGCAGCCCGACAAGGGCCGCGGTTGCAACGAGCATCGTCCGGGCAAAACTGTTCAGCGGAGCGAACGGGGTCTGGGTCATGGGATCTCCGCGCTCAGCCGGTCGGGTCGTCGTCGCGGACCAGCCCGAGCTTCTCGGCATGATAGCGGAACGCCCGGTACGACAGGCGGAGCAGCTCGGCCGCGCGCTTCTGCTGACCGCCGGAACGCTCCAGGGCCTGGCGCATGAGACTGGCGCGAACCGAAGCCAGATACTCCTCGAGGTCGAGACCCTCCTCGGGCAGTCCCATGTGGTTGAAGCGCGGCTCGCCGACGCCGCCGCGCAGGTGCTCCGGCAGGCTCCCCGAGGACAGCAGCTCGGAGGTCTCGAGGGCCACAGTGCGCTCGATGATGTTCTCGAGCTCACGGACGTTGCCCGGCCACGAGTGCGCCTGGAGAACGCGGACGGCGTCCGGCGTCAGTCGTTTCTCGCCGGTGCCGAACCGGCGGCAGGTGCGGCTGACGAAGTGGCGGGCGAGCTCGGGAAGGTCGTCGACGCGCTGGCTGAGCGGCGGCAGGTGGAGGTGCAGCACGTTGAGGCGATAGAAGAGATCCTCGCGAAACGAGCCCTCCTCGACGTCCGCCCGAAGGTCGCGGTTGGTCGCGGCGAGCACCCGGACGTGAAACTCGATCTCGCGGGTCCCGCCGACCGGCCGGACGCGGTGCTCCTGCAGTACACGCAGCAGCTTGGCCTGCATCGGCGGGGTCAGCTCGCCGACCTCGTCGAGCAGCAGGCTGCCGCCCTCGGCCTCGACGAACAGTCCGGCGTGGTCGCGGACCGCGCCGGTGAACGCGCCCCGAACGTGGCCGAACAGCTCGGACTCGAGCAGGCCCTCGGGCAGTGCGCCGCAGTTGACGCTCAAGAAAGGTCCGGCGGCGCACGCCGACGCGGCGTGGATCGCCCGCGCCAGCAGCTCTTTGCCGGTGCCGCTCTCGCCGGTGATGAGCACCGTCGACGGGGTCGCGGCGACCCGCGGGATCATGTCCAGGATGCGCCGGATCGGCGCCGACGAGCCGATGAACTCGGGGACCTCGTAGCTCTCGCGATCGGGCGCCGGTCGCTCGAGCAGCTTGCTCAGAATCGCCTTGAGATCATCGACGTTGAACGGCTTCGACAGGTACTCGGCGGCGCCGGCGCGCAACGCCTCGAGAGCGTGCTGCGGCGTGGTGTGGGCGGTGATGATGATGAACGGAGTGTCGAGCTCGGTCTTGCGTGCCTGCCGGAGGACCTCGAGGCCGGAGCCGTCGGGCAGCTTGAGGTCGCACATCACCAGGTCGGGGCGGTCGGACGCCAACCGCGAGATGCCCTCCTCGACGCTGGCCGCGGTGACCACGTCGTATTTCTCCTGCTGGAGCAGGATGGTGAGGAACTCCCGGATCGACTTCTCGTCGTCGACCACCAGGATCCGATCGGCGCTCATGCCTCCCCCCTGGGCGCGGGCAGCTCGACGGTGATCGTCGTGCCGCGGCCGGGCTGGCTGACGATGTCGACCGTGCCGCCGTGCTCCTGAACCGCAGAGTACACCACGGCGAGGCCGAGACCGGTGCCGTCGGGCTGGGTCGTGACGAAGGGCTCGAAAGCGCGGTGGCGGATCTCTTCGGTCATTCCGACGCCGTTGTCCCTCCAGCGCAGGCTCGCGAAGTCGTCGCGCCGTTCGGCATTGATCTTCAGCGTGCCGCCGTCCGGCATGGCCTGAACCGCGTTGCGCGAGAGATTCCAGAAGATCTGGCGCAACAGATGCTCCTCGCCGAGGATGATCAGATCGTCCTCGGCCTCGAGGACGAGCTCGTGGTCGGGCCGGAGCTCGTCGGATCGGCGCAGCAGGTCGAGACAGTCCTCGAGCAGCCGGCCGAGATCACACATCGCGTGGGTCGACTGGCCCGGCCGCGAGAAGACCAGGAAGCCGTCGAGGATCTTCGACAGCCGGCGGCTCTCGTCGACGATGATGTCGAGCAGCCGCCGGTCGGTGTCGTCGACGCCGCCGACCGACGACAGCACCTGGGCCGAGCCCGAGATCGAGGCGAGAGGGTTCTTGATCTCGTGGGCCATCCGAGCCGCCATTTCGCCGGTGGCGGCCATGCGGTCCCGCAGACGCTGCCGCTCGGCGATGATCCGCAGCTCGGTGAGGTCCTGGAAGTTGACGATGAACCCGACCACCTGCGCCCGCTC
The DNA here is from genome assembly GCA_964641415.1 of uncultured Thermoanaerobaculia bacterium. Lineage (GTDB taxonomy): Bacteria > Acidobacteriota > Thermoanaerobaculia > Thermoanaerobaculales > Sulfomarinibacteraceae > JAHECW01. The sequence goes on from CAZXMW010000013.1 coordinate 42,121, forward strand.
GTCACGAAGGGGATCGACCGACAGCCCGAGCCGGGCCCCGGAGCGCTCGAGGGTTCCCTCGACTCGGGCGATGGACTGGCTTCTCGTGCGGGTCGCGATCAGACCCCAATTGTGCTCGGCGAGCGGCATGACCTCGCTGAGTGGTGAGCCGATCTGGGCATCGACGTCGCGGATGCCGAGAATCGACGCGCCCGCCGGATTGACGTGAAGCACCTGACCGTCGAGGTCGGCGGCCAGGATCCCGGCGCCGACCGAGCGCACCACGTGCTGGGTCAGGGCGACGAACTGCGTCGCCCGCTCGGTCTCCTCCTCGAGCCGGGTGTGGGCCCGGCGCAGCGACTCCGTGAGGTAGGACACGAGCAGCGCGACGAGCACGAATCCGACGACGTGGATCAGGATCTGATAGAGCACCCGCGACGCCGACGGCGTCACCGGCACGCCCTCGAGGGTGGTCGGCAGCGGCAGCAGCTGGTGGTACATCAGCACCGCCTGCAGGCCATAGGCGACGGCGGACAGCCCGGCGAAGATCACGCCGCCGCCGCGCAGCATTGCGGCAGCGGCCACGATCACCGTCAGGTAGAGAAACGAGAACGGAGAGAAGACCCCGCCCGTGACGTACACGAAGCCGGTGACGATGCCGAGATCGCCGGTCAGCTGGATCGCCGCCTGGATCCGGGTTTCCAGACCCCGGACATGGAGCACCAGGTAGAGAAGCGACAGACCGTAGGCGAGGAGGATGAGGCCGTAGAACGAGCGCAACGGCAGGATGAGCTGGGTGTTGACCTGGATCAGCAGCACGCCGAGGAACAGGGTCGAGATGACGATGAGCCGCAGCCCGATCAGCCACTTGAGCGCCCGCGACGACGGGGACGCGACGGGCGGGGTGTGAGCCCCGCCCGTGGTGTGCCTGCCGGATTCGCGCGACATTATCCGATCTGGCTGATCAGGCTGAACATGGGCAGGTACATGGCGACCACGATGGTGCCGATGACGACGCCGAGGAAGGTGATGATGATCGGCTCGAGCAGGGCCATCATGCCCTCGACGGCGGCGTCGACCTCGTCCTCGTAGAAGTCGGCGATCTTGCTCAACATGGTATCCATGGCGCCGGTCTGCTCACCGACCCCGATCATCTGACAGACCATCGGCGGGAACTGCTCGGTACGCGACAGCGGGTCGGCGATGTTCTTGCCCTCCTCGACCTCCTTGCGGACGACCAGGATCGCCTCCTCGATGACCGCATTGCCCGCGGTGCGGGCGGTGATGTCGAGGGACTCGAGGATCGCGACGCCCGAGCTGAGCAGGGTGCCGAGGGTGCGGCAGAAGCGGGCGACCGCGATCTTGCGCAGCAGCAGTCCGATGGCCGGCAGCTTGAGCAGGATCTTGTCCATCTGGTATCGACCGCCGTCGGTCTGGTAGTACTGGCGGAGACCGAAGATGGTGCCGATCACCACGGCGAGGATGAGCCACCAGAAGTTGCCGATGAAGCGCGACAGGTTGACCACCATCTGGGTCAGGAACGGAAGGCTGGCGCCGAGGCCTTCGAACAGGGTGGCGAAGACCGGGATGACCTTCCACAGGATGACGTAGACCACGACGACCGCGATGGTCACGACCGCCACCGGGTAGATCAGCGCCGATCGGACCTGGCTCTTGAGCTTGACCGACTTCTCGATGTAGTTGGCGAGCCGCTGCAGGATCGTGTCGAGAATACCGCCGGCCTCGCCTGCGGCGACCATGTTGACGTAGAGATCGTCGAAGGCCTGAGGGTGCTTGCGCAGCGCCTCGGCGAGCGACAGACCGCCCTCGACGTCCTGCCGGACCTGCAGGATGACCTTCTGAAAGGCCTTGTTGTCCTGCTGCTGGCCGAGAATCTCGAGGCACTGGACGAGAGGCAGACCCGCGTCGATCATCACCGAGAACTGGCGGGTGAAGACCGCGATGTCCTTGGAGCTGATGCCGCCGCCGAACTTCGGCAGGGCGATCTCCTTGCCCTTCTCCTTGACCGTGGTGACGACGATCTGCTGCTTGCGCAGCGCGGAGATGACCGCGTCCTTGTTGTCGCCGATGAGAACGCCGGTCTGCGCGTTGCCGTGGCGGTCGCGTCCCTTCCATTCGAAACTCGGCATCAGGTCCTCCTCGAGGCCGCTTGGGACTCAGCCTGCGTCACCGCGCCGACTCCGCGGTTGATCATGTCCTGCAGCTCGTCCTGGTGCGAGCTGTACCCGAGCGCGGTCTGCAGCGAAATCAACCGCCGGTGGTACAGGGTCGCCAGGCTCTGATTAAAGGTCTGCATCCCGTGCTTGATCTGGCCGGCCTGCATCATGGAGTAGATCTGGTGCACCTTATCTTCGCGGATCAGGTTTCGAATGGCGCTCGACGGTACCAGGATCTCGCACGCCAGCGCCCGTCCCTTGCCCGAGGCCCGCGGCAGCAACGTCTGGCAGATGATGCCCTCGAGGACGAAGCTCAGCTGGGCCCGGACCTGCGATTGCTGGTGCTCCGGGAAGACGTCGACGATGCGGTTGATGGTCTGGGGCGCCGAGTTGGTGTGCAGCGTGGCAAAGGTGAGGTGCCCGGTCTCGGCGATGCGCAGGGCCGACTCGATGGTCTCGAGGTCGCGCATCTCGCCGATCAGCACCACGTCCGGGTCCTCGCGGAGCACCGAGCGCAGCGCGTTGGGAAAAGACAGGGTGTCGGCGTGCAGCTCGCGCTGGTTGACCATCGCCTTCTTGTGGGTGTGAAGGTACTCGACCGGATCCTCGATGGTCAGGATGTGCAACGGTTTTTCGCGGTTCACCTTGTCGATCATGGCAGCCAGGGTCGTCGACTTGCCGGACCCGGTCGGGCCGGTCACCAGCACCAGGCCGCGTGGCCTGCTGCACAGGGACTCCACGGCCGGCGGTAGGCCGAGCTCGCGGAAGCCGAGGATCTCGTAGGGGATCCGCCGAAAGGCGCCGGCCACCGCGCCGCGCTGGACGTAGACGTTGGCGCGGAACCTCGCCAGGCCCTTGACTCCGAACGAGATGTCGAGCTCGAGATGTTCCTCGAAGCGGTGCTTCTGAGCGTCGGTCAGCACCGAGTAGGCGAGCTTCTTGGTGTCGACGGCGGACAGGGCTGGCTGGTTGAGCGGGACGAGCAGGCCGTCGATCCGGATCAGTGGCGGCGAGTTGGTGGTGACATGAAGATCGGTGCCACCCTTCTCGACCATGGTCTTGAGCAGTTGGTGCAGGCTGACCGTCATGTTCTGCCCTCTCCTCCCGATTAAAGCACGGACTCGCGGACCACCTCTTCGATGGTGGTGATGCCGTCGCGGATCTTCTGCAGGCCCGAATGCCGCAGCGCGATCATTCCTTCTTCGATCGCTTTGCGCCGGAGCTCGATGGCGGTCGCGCCCGACAGGATGAGCTCACGGATGTCGTCGCTCACGGTCATCACCTCGAACAGCCCGATGCGTCCTTTATACCCGCGCTGGTTGCAATTGTCGCAACCCCGGCCGCGGTAGAGCTGGATCTCGGGCGCCTCGGCCTCGGAGAAACCGACGTTGAGCAGGGCTTGGAGCGGCGCGTCCTCCTCCTCCTTGCAGTTGGGGCAGATCTTGCGGATCAGGCGCTGGGCGACGATCAGGTTGACCGAGGTCGCGACCAGGAACGGTTCGATGCCCATGTTCATCAGGCGGTTGATGGTCGACGGCGCGTCGTTGGTGTGCAGGGTCGACAGCACCATGTGACCGGTCAGCGCGGCCTTGATGGCGATCTCGGCGGTTTCGAAGTCGCGGATCTCGCCGACCAGCACGATGTTCGGGTCCTGGCGCAGGAAGGAGCGCAGTGCGGCGGCGAAGTTGAGCCCGATGTTCTCCTTCATCTGAACCTGGTTGATGCCGGGCAGCTGGAACTCCACCGGGTCCTCCGCGGTCATGATGTTGACCTCGGGGGTGTTGACCCGCGACAGTGCCGAGTACAGCGTGTTGGTCTTGCCGGAGCCCGTCGGTCCGGTGACCAGCACCATGCCGTAGGGTTGGGTGATGGCGTGCTCGAAGTTCTTCAGGCTCGACTTCTCGAAGCCGAGCTTGGTCATGTCGAGCATCAGGTTGTCTTTGTCGAGCAGCCGCATGACGATCTTCTCGCCGTGCAGCGTGGGCAGCGTCGAGACCCGGTAGTCGAGCTCTTTGAGCTTGCCCTGGAGCTTCATCTTGATCTTGATGCGGCCGTCCTGGGGCAGGCGTTTCTCGGCGATGTCGAGCCGCGCGAGAATCTTCAGGCGCGATGAGATCGCGTCCTTGAGCTTCATGGGCGGGTTCATGATCTCGTACAGCACGCCGTCGACCCGGAACCGAACCCGATAGCTCTTCTCGTAGGGCTCGACGTGAATGTCCGAGGCGCCGCGCTTGAGGGCGTCGGTCAGGATCAGGTTGACCAGCCGGACCACCGGCGCCTCGTCGGCCGCCGCTTCGTCGTCGGTGATGTCGAGGTCCTCGTCGACGTCGTCTTCGAGAACCTCGAGCGCGGTCTCCTCGACCGTCGACAGGTCGTCCATCACCTTCTTCAGCTCGATGGCGTGGGTCGTGCCGTAGTAGGTGTCGATGGCTTCGCGCAGCGCTTCCTCGGACGCCACCACGGGCTCGACCCGGTAGCCGGTGATGAAGGTGATGTCGTCCATGGCGAAGACGTTGGTCGGGTCGCTCATGGCCACGGTCAGAGTGGCGCCGGTCTTGGACACCGGGATGAACCGATACTTGCGCGCGACGTCGGCGGGGATCAGGCGGATGATGGACTCGTCGATCTCGAAATGCTGGAGATTGATCGACGGCACTCCGTACTGCTGCGACAGGCAGTCGAGAATGTCCTCCTCGGTGACGTAGCCGAGGCGAATCAGGTGCTCGCCGATGCGTCCGCCGCTCTGCTTTTGCTCGTCCAACGCGCGGTTGAGCTGTTCCTCGTTCAACAGCCGGGCCTTGGTCAGCAGTTCTCCGATTTTGAGAGGCATATTCCCTTTCCGTTACATCACTTCAGTGCAAATTGTAGCACTGATGAGGATTGGTCTTTGTGTGATGTACACGACATCGACAGACTCAATCGAGAGCGGCGGTCAGCCGGTCGACAGCCGCCGTGAGCTCGGCGGCCGCCACGGCCCGGGCCGCTCCCGAGCGGGCGGAACCGCTCGGGGCACGACCGTCAAGGGCGCCCGACACGACGGCGGTCGATCGCCCGAGCGGTCCATTGCGGTTCGGGTCGGTGGTCAGGAAGACCGCCACCGTGGGAGTTCCGAGCGCCGCCGCCAGGTGGACCGGGCCGGTGTCGCCGCCGATCACCACGGCCGCGTCCCGAAGCAGACCGGTCAGCTCAAGCAGATCGGTTGGCGGCGCCAGACAGGCGCCGGGCCCGGCTCGCCCGACGACCTCGTCTGCACGCTGCCGCTCGGACGGCCCCCATGCGACCACGACAGCCATGCCGCGCGCCGCCAGATCGTCGGCCGTGGCGGCAAAGGTCGCGGCCGGCAGCGTCTTGCCGGCGCCGCCGGCGCCCGGCAGGACAACGGCGTAGGGCGGCCTCCACGGCCCCTCGATGCGCGGCGCCGCGTTCGCCAGCCACGCGCCGTCGGGCGGTGTCGGCAGCTCCGGCGGCTCACCGCCGACGGCGCGAACCAGCTCGAGATTGGTGGCGACGATGTGGCGGTGGCCGGTTCGGCCGGGCACGGTGTCGGTCAGGACGAGACCGGCAGCCAGCTCTCGCCGCCACGGCCGGGCGAGACCGATCCGACGCCCGGCCCGGGTCCAGCGGGTGACGATCGCCGACTTCAGCGTGCCCTGAGGGTCCAGTGCGAGGTCCGGTTCGAGCTCTGAGAAACGGGTCTTGAGCCGGCCGACCTCGGCCCGGGTCCGGGTCGACCAGGGGCTGCGGCGCCAGCGGCGGGTGGCGACGGTGAGCACGGCGTCGACATCCGGATGGCCGTCGACCAGCGGCGCCAGAGGCTGCTCCACGACCCAGGTCAGGTGGGCGTCGGGGCGGGCACGGCGGATGGCAGCGGCGAGCGGCCAGGTGTGGACGATGTCGCCGAGGGCCGACAGCCGGACGAGGACGACCCTCATCGCCGGCCGAACCGCTCGACGATGACGCCGATCAGGTCGGTGGTCGCGTGATCCTTGGGGTCGCCGCAGATCACGGTTCGGCCGCCGTAGGCGGCGACCACCTCGCGTTCAGGGACGCCGTCGACCGTGTAGTCGGTTCCCTTTGCGTGGACGTCGGGCCGCAGCCGTTCGAGGATTGGCGCCACCGTGACGCTGTCGAACAGACAGATCCGGTCGACCATCCACAGGTGGGACAGGATCTCGACCCGCTCGGCCTCGGGCAGGATCGGCCGCTGCTCGCCCTTGGAGGCTCGAACCGACGCGTCGGAGTTGACCGCGGCGACGAGGTGGTCGCCGTGGCCTCGGGCCGCCTCCAGGTAGCGCAGGTGGCCGACGTGGAGCAGGTCGAAGGCGCCGTTGACCAGCACCGTCGTCTCGCCGGCGGCGCGCCATGCGTCGCAGTCGCGTGCGAGCGCCTCGATGGCCGTCAGCTTGGCCTGCGGCGCGGTCACTCGTCGCTCCCGGCGACGGCCGCCTCGAGCTCGGCGGCCGACACCGTCGCGGTGCCGAGCTTCATCACGACCAGGCCCGCGGCGATGTTGGCCAGGTGGGCGCCTTCGCGAGGGGTCGCACCGGCAGCGAGGGCCGCCGTGAGCACCGCGAGCACCGTGTCGCCGGCGCCGGTGACGTCGGCGACCTCGTCCGAGCCGAACACCGGCAGGTGATGCAGATCGCCGTCGGCCGCCAGCGTCATGCCGCGGCTGCCGCGGGTGGCGAGCACGAAGCGGCTGCCGAGATCGGCCCGCAGCCGGTCGGCGGCGGCGCCGACCTCGTCATCCCCGGCCAGCCTCCGCCCGACCGCGGTTTCGAGCTCGTCCAGGTTGGGCGTCGCGCCGTCGACGCCGACGAAGTCCGCGATCCGGTACCGCGAGTCGAGCACGATCCACGCCCCGGTGTCGGCGGCCTTCCGAACTGCCGCGACGTCAACCGGGCGGACGAAGCCGTAGCCGTAGTCGGACAGGGCGACGGCCGAGCAGCCGCCGACCGCGCCGAGACCCGACCGGAGCCGGTCGGTCCAGTCGCCGTGGTCGGGCAGCTCGTCCTCGATGTCGTAGCGGGCAACCTGGTGGCGCAGCGACGACGCCCCGCCGCCGAGGATCCGGACCTTGGTCGGAGTGCGGTAGCCGGAGACGGTGACCAGTGAGCCGGCGTCGACGCCGCGCTCGGACAGGGCGCGCCGGAGCGCCGTGCCCGGTTCGTCGTCGCCCAGCGCGCCGAATGCCGTGACCGAAAGACCGAGCGCCGCCAGGTTGGCGGCGGCGTTGGCGCCGCCGCCGGGTATGTCGCGCTCCTCCTCGTGGTGCAGGATGATCACCGGCGCCTCGCGCGAGATCCGCTTCGGGGTGCCGAGGATGAACCGGTCGAGCACGAGGTCGCCGATGAGGGCCACCCGGGTTGTCGGGAACCGGGCAACGATGTCGAGCAGGCGTCGTTGGTCGGGCATGGAGGAATTCTAGCTCGTTCCCATCCGGAAACCCCGATGGGGACTGCGCAGTTCTCGATTCGGAAACGAGGGGTTTTTGTGCAAGGTCAAGGAAGATCAGAATGTACGCGGAGGCGTACTTCTGTACGCCGCACAAGGAAATTCGTCATCTGACGCCGAGATTGCCAAAAAGCGCCGTTTCCGGACGAGAACGAGCTCAGCGCGCCCATTCCGGCTCTGGAGGCGGGGCTGCTCCTGCCGTTGCGGGCTGTCGCTGCACCCGAGCTTGGTATGACCCTTGCAATTTAGCTCCTGCGACAGGGAGGTTCGACATGAAAACGCTCACGACGGCAGCCTTACTCCTCTTGGTGGCGGCCCCTTTGATGGCCTCTTGGGAGGACGATCTGACCTCGCTGAGTTACATCTCCTATCTCGAGCGATACGCCACGATCCAGCCCGCCACGAGCGACCAGACCATCGAGGCCGTGATCAACATGCCCCTGGTCGTCGGTGACCGGGTCGACACCGCCCGCGAAACCCGCATGGAACTGATCCTGGCCGACGGCAGCGTCGTTTGGCTTGACCAGTACACGACCGTCAGCCTCGACGCGGTGGCGTTCAGCCGCGATGTCGGGAGCGACCGCACGGTGGTCTATCTGGTCGACGGTACGCTGATGATCGAAGTTCCCGACCACGTTCTCAGCGCGGAGCCGCTGAGGGTCGACAGCTCCGGCGCCACCGTTTACCTGGCGCAGGCCGGCACCTACCGCCTCGAGGTGCTGCGCTCGGGCGGGCTGCGGGTCGAGGTCTGGGAGGGCCTCGCCGAGGCAGCCACCACGGCCGGCGGCGTGCTCGTCCAGCCGTCGACCGCAGCCGAGGTGCGCGGCGGCGAGGTCACCGGCGTCGAGCCCCACCTGACATGGGGCGACGACTTCGCCCGTTGGGTGGAGCAGCGACGCACGGTTGACGACAGCGACAGCGCCCGCTTCGTCGACAACCGCTACGATCGAGAGGCGGCAGTGCTCGACGACTACGGCGCCTGGGTCTGGGTCGACGCGAATCAGAGCTGGGCCTGGCAGCCCTCGGTCGGTCCGGAGTGGCGTCCCTACACCGCGGGGCGCTGGTACTGGACTCCGACCGGGTGGTCGTGGATTTCCTACGAGCCGTGGGGCTGGCTGCCCTATCACTACGGCTCCTGGTACCACTCGGCCGGTTACGGTTGGGTCTGGGGCTGGGGCTCGGTGTGGAGCCCGGCCTGGGTCAGCTGGATGTGGTGGCCGGGCCATGTCGCCTGGGCGCCCTGGGGCTACTACGACACCTGGTGCTGGGGCGCCTATCCGGGCTGGGGCGGCTCTCCTCCCGCCGGTCCGCGGCCGCCGAGAGGCGACGTGGTGCCGCCGCGCGACGGCGTCGGCGCGGGCGCCGGCAGCCGCCGGCAGACACCGGATCCGAGGGTCCGGGCGCCGGGCGACGGCGACACTTTGACCCGTCGCGCGACGCCGGACTCGGGCGGCAACCTGCGCGCCACCTCCGGTGATCGAATCGGGGCCGACTTCACCGGTCGGGTCCGAGTCGCCGAGGTCGATCGTACGGCCTGGAACGTGGTCGCGGCCGACGATTTCGCCAGCGAACACCTGTCGCGATCTGTCCGTTCAGGCAGTCGAGCCATCCCCGACGACGCCACCAGGGGTGTCGTCGTCACCGGACCGCTGACCACCCGTTCGCCGTTCGAGAGCCGAGCGGCAGACGAGATCGCGCGCTCCTTCAGCGACGTCGCCTCACGCACCGATCGCGACATCACCCGGGTGATGGCGCGCGACGACAGCCTGCGCGGCGCCGACCTGGCCAGGCTGGTCGAGCCGACATCGCTGTCCGACCTGGGTCGGCGTTCGGCCCAGTCGGTCGTCGCCCAACGAGCTGTCAGCGATGCGCCGGCGGCCGCGGCGACCGGCGGCGGCCGCCGCGAGCCGGAGCTCACCACCAGGAGCGCCGCCTTCGGCGCCCCGGCGGCCGAACGCACGGTGGCCGGCCGCAGCACGCAGCCCAACATCTACCGGCCCGGCCGGGCCGTGTCGTCGAGCGCCGGCTCGGGGCGGACCACGGTCGATCCGAGGACCGGATCGATCGGCCGGCCCATCGCCCTGCCGCCGACCGGCTCGGGCGCACTCGGCTCGAGCGGCCGTGCGCTGCCGACCAGCCGGAGCGCCTCGTCTCTGCCGAGAGCCCGAACCCCGTCATCGCTTTCGGGCTCGCGTTCCTCTTCGTCCCCCTTGGTGCGACAGCCGGTATCACCTCGCGTCGGTGGTGGTCGCCCGAGCCCCTCGGTGGGCTCGTCGCGACCGGTCATCGTCCCCCGCACCTCACCGATGCGTCCGAGCCGGACCACGGGACCGAGCACGCCGTACCGGAGCTCCCCCTCCTCCATCCGGAGCGCTCCGTCGTCGGGTCGATCCTCGTCGTCCTACCGCGCGCCGACCCGGTCGTCATCCGGGTCATCGAGCGTCCGATCGTCGGCGCCGAGCCGGTCGAGCTCCAGCTCGTCGGCCTCGTCCCGATCGTCGGCCTCCTCGTCGGGCGGTTCGCGACCGAGACCGAAATAGCCCGAGGATCCTCGTCCCGTGACGTCGCAACGGCCGCATCCGCGGCCGTTTTTTTCTGAGGTCCGGGATAAGATGAAACGGATGAAACCACACGACATCGATCGAGTCGTCGAGGCGGCGTCAGCCGTCCGGACCAACGCCTACGCGCCCTACTCGGGCTATCCCGTTGGAGCTGCGGTGATGACCCGTGACGGTCGCATCTTCGTCGGCTGCAACGTCGAGAACGCGTCGTACGGCCTCGGCGTCTGCGCCGAGCGCCACGCCGTCGCCGCCGCGGTGGCGGCCGGCTGCCGCGACATCGTCGGGGTCGCCGTGGTCACGGCGTCGAGCCCGCCGGCTTCGCCGTGCGGTGCGTGCCGGCAGGTGCTCGCGGAGTTCGGCGACTACCCGGTGGTTCTGGCCGGCGCCGACGGGTCCCGCGAGATGACCTCGGTGAGCGCGCTGCTGCCCGCGGCCTTCGGCCGTGACGCGTTGCCGCGGGGTGGTCCGGGCGGGGTTTCGGACGAGTCTTGACAGGGGACGGTCGCGCGCCACATATTGAACCTAAGCTCAGCGATTCTGCTGGATGAGATGTGCCAAGATCGTGATGCGCTGGTGGTTGCGAAAAACGGAGGCATACCCGTTGGTATGTCGAGTATTTTCGCAACCATCCAGAGCGCAAGAGCTTGGTGCAGATCGCCAGTGAGAATCGCTGAGCTTAGGTTGAAAGGGTCCCGAGGGACCGCGGGTGTTCAACGGACCTGACAGCCGCGAGACCCACTGAAAAGGTCCGGGCGGGCACACCCGCCGCAGCGAAATCCCCCCAGGCGGGGGGTTTCGCATTCCTGCAGTCTGGGCGAGCGTGCCTCACGCTCGCCCAGACTGCAGGTGCTAGATTGAGTCGATGACAACGAAGCACGAGTACGCCGCCCGTCGGCGCGCCGAGCGCCGGGCCCGCCGACTCGCCGAGTACCGGCGCGGGCTCCGGCCGTTCGCCGTCGCCGCGTGGGAGATCTCGAAGGAGCACAACGTCGGGACGCTGGTCCGCACCGCGCACGCCGCCGCGGCCGCCGAGGTCATCCTGCTCGGCGACCGCGAGTGGAACGTCGAGGCGGCGCGCACCGCCGAGAACTACACCGAGATCGTCCAGCTGCCGGCCGAGCCGGACGCGCTGCGCCGCCATCTCGCGCGCTCGGGCTGGACCCTGGTCGCCGTCGAGCTCGCCGAGGGCTCGGTCAGCCTGTTCGACGCGAGCTACCCGGAGCGCCCGTGCTTCCTGCTCGGCGCCGAGCTCGGTGGGATTCCGGACGAGCTGATCGCCGATGCCGGCCTCGTCGTCCAGATCCCGCAGTGGGGACTGGTGCCCTGCCTCAACCTGGCGGTGGCGGGGTCGATCGTGATCTACGACTACCTGGGCAAGCGTCGCCGAGCGGGGCTGCTCGACCGTCCCGACGGCGGCCTGGCCGCGTCCGACGAAGCCTGATCGGCGCCGCCCGACCGGGCCCGGTGGAACCGCCGCCGGTGAGCGTGGTCACAGCCGACGGAGTCGGCGCCTCGGGCAGTGGACCTGAGGGTGGAATCGGGCTACAGTAAGGCGAACAAGGAGGCGATCATGAACATCGACACACGGGTTCTGGCAGGTGCGGTCGTGCTTGTTGTCGCGCTGAGCGTGGTGGCTTGTTCGAGCGGGCCCAAGGCCGAGGCGCCGCCTCCGGAGCCGCCCCCCGAGGCCGTTTCCGAGCCTGACGACCAGGTCGTCGAGGAGCAGATCGAAGAGCCGGTGACCGAGACCCTGTCCACCGAGGACGTCACCACCGAGCTGCCCGAGGATCTCGCCATCCTCAATGCCCGCGGCTACCTCGAGGACATCTTCTTCGACACCGACCGCTACGACCTGACCCCCGAGGCCCGCGGCATCCTGGCCAAGAACGCCAACTGGATGCTCGAGTTCCCGTCGGTGATGGCTCTCATCGAGGGCCACTGCGACGAGCGCAACACCCGGGAGTACAACCTCGCCCTCGGCGAACGCCGCGCCAACGCGGCGCGTGACTACCTGATGTCGCTCGGCGTCGACGGTTCCCGCATCCGTACCATCTCGTACGGCGAGGAGCGCCCGTTCGCCCTCGGACACACCGAGGAGGCATGGCGGCTCAACCGGCGGACCCACTTCGTGATCACCGCCCGCTGAGGCTTGGGGAGGCCAGTATGCGCGTGCGTCAACCGATCCTCGCCGCGGCGCTGCTCGTGCTCGCGGCATGCTCGACGGGCTCCGAGGACATGGCCCTGCTTCACCGCGAGATCACCGACGTCCAGCGCGAAATCAAGCAGCTGCGCGCGGACGGGCTGGACCAGCGCGACCTCCAGTCCATGGAGAAGCGGATGCAGGAGATCAGCGCGCAGTCGTTGCGTTCGAACGCCGATCTCACGGCCGAGGTCAAGCGGCTTCAGGAACAGATCGAGGCGCTGCACGCCAGCCTCGATCTGACGACCCGGCAGCTGCAGAACATCTCCCAGGAGCTCGCGGCGTCGCGTGCCGATCTCGGGACCGGCGCGGTGCTGCCGCCGGTGACGGCCGGCGACGGGGGCTCCGACGAAGGCGCTGGTGACGACGCCGACGCCGGAACCGCCACCACGCCGCCGACACCGGGTTCGACGCCGTCGAGCCCGGAGCAGCTCTACCGCTCCGCCTACGAGGACTACATGCGGGGCAATTACGACCTCGCCTCGCAGGGGTTTCGCGACTACATGTCGCGCTACCCGGGCACCGAGCTGACCGACAACGCCCTGTACTGGATCGGTGAGTGCCTGGACGCGCAGGGCGAGCTCGGCCCGGCGCTCGCGGTGTTCAGTCAGGTTCTCAACGACTACCCGACCTCGGACAAGGCGGCGGCCGCCCAGCTCAAGAAGGGCCTGCTCTTCCTCAAGATGGACGACCAGGCCCAGGGCGTCGTCCACCTTCAGTACGTGGTCTACGAGTACCCCGGCACCCGCGAGGCCGACCTCGCCCGCGAGCGCCTCAAGTCCCTCGGCCTCACGATCCGGTAAGCGGCGCGAAGCGCCCGAAAGAGAAACCGATTTCCGGCAGTGCCGACGGCTTCGACTGGAAGCCGTCGGCACTGCCGGAATCTGCACTGGCACAAAAGCCGATCTTCCGCTAATATATGCGCCCCGATGCCGCATCCGCGGCATCGAACACTCGAGGAGTGGACGAAATGACGATCAAGGGAACCAAGAAGCAGGCGCGCAAGCGCCACCGCCAGTCACTCGAGCGCCGCATGCGCAACCGTTCGGTACGCTCCCGGGTGCGGCGCCAGATGCGGCTCATGCGCACCGCCATCTCCGAGGGCGATGCGGCCCAAGTCGAGAAGCTCTTGCCCGAGACCTTCTCGGTGATCGACGTGGGCTGCCGCAAGGGCGTGCTGCACCGCAACTCGGCGGCGCGCTACAAGTCGCGCATGGCCAAGCAGGCCCAGGCGGTGATCGACGGCAAGGAAGCCTGACATGGATGACGCCCTGCTCACCACGTCGGTCCCCGGGGGGGACCTGGTGAGCCGCGGCAAGGTCCGCGACATCTACGCCCACGACGACACGCTGATCCTGGTCGCGACGGACCGGATCAGCGCTTTCGACTGTGTGCTGTCGCCGGGCATTCCGGGCCGCGGCGTCATTCTCACTCGGCTGTCCTCGTTCTGGTTCGACCACTTCTTCGATCTGGTCCCCAACCACCTGCTCGCCACCGAGCTGGCCGACTTCCCCGAGCCCTACCGCGACTGTCCCGAGCTTGCCGGCCGCAGCGTGCTGGCCCGCCGGCTCGAGCCGATTCCCGTCGAGTGCGTCGCCCGCGGCTACATCACCGGCTCGGGTTGGAAAGAGTACGGCGCGACGGGCGAGGTGTGCGGCATTGCTCTGCCCGACGGGCTGATCGAGTCCGACCGCCTGCCCGAGCCGATCTTCACCCCGGCGACCAAGGCCACCGAGGGCCACGACGAGAACATCAGCTTCGATCGGATGGCCGGTATCATCGGCGGCGATCTCGCCGAGACCCTGCGCCGCCTCACTCTCGAGCTCTACGGCCAGGCCGCCGAGTACGCGCTCGAGCGCGGCATCATCATCGCCGACACCAAGTTCGAGTTCGGGCTGTCCGCGGACGGTGCGGTGGTCTGGATGGACGAGGCGCTGACCCCCGACTCGTCGCGCTTCTGGCCGGCCGACAGCTACCGACCCGGAGGCGCCCAACCGTCGTTCGACAAGCAGTTCGTGCGCGACTGGCTGGTCGAAAGCGGTTGGAACAAAGAGCCGCCGCCGCCGACCCTGCCGGCTCATGTCGTCGAGGGGACCCTCGAGCGCTACACCGAGGCGTTCCGCCTGCTGACCGGCAGCGCGATCGACCTCGGTGACGTCACAGCCTGACATCCCAGTCCGAGGACCGGAGGAGCACCGATGAGCACGACGTTCGCAACAGACGCGATTCGCAACGTGGCCGTGACCGGCCACTCCGACACCGGCAAGACCTCGTTGGTCGCCGCCATGCTGTTCAACGGCGGCGCGGTCAACCGGCTGTTGAAGATCGACGACGGCAACACCGTCACCGACTTCGACGACGACGAGCACGAGCGCAAGATCACCATCAACACCGCCGTCGCACACGTCGCGCACCGAGACACCAAGATCAACCTGATCGACACGCCCGGATACTCGATCTACACCACCGACGCGCTCCAGGGCCTGCGCGTGTCCGACGCCACCCTGCTGCTGATCTCGGCGGTGGCGGGCGTCGAGGTGCAGACCGACAAGATGTGGAAGGCGGCCGCCGACTTCGAGCTGCCGGTGCTGCTCGGCGTCAATCTCATGGACCGCGACCGCGCATCCTTCGACCGCACCGTCGAGGCGCTCCAGAAGAAGTACGGCCGCGAGGTCACCCCGGTGCAGGTGCCGATCGGCGAGGAGGGCGGCTTCGAAGGCGTGGTCGACCTGATCTCCGGCGCCGCCTTCACCTGGCCCCACGACGAGAGCGGCGCGGCGACCCGGACCGAGGTCCCGGCCGACCTGGCCGACGCCGTGGCGTCGGCCCGCGAGGCGCTCATGGAGATGGTGGCCGAGCAGGACGAGGCGCTCATGGAGGCCTACCTCGAGGCCGGGGAGCTCGACACCCCGACCTTCGTCAAGGGTCTGAAGAAGGCGGTCGCGTCGCGCTCGCTGGTGCCCGTTCTCGCGCTGTCCGGCGGCAAGAACATCGCCGTGCAGCCGGTCATGGACGCCCTCGTCGACCTGGTCCCGTCGCCCGACTGGCGGGCCACCAAGGCGACCGGCGACGAAAACGACGTCGAGCTCGCCGCGACCGAAGACGGCCCCTTCGTGGCCTACGTCTTCAAGACCATCTCCGACCCCTACACCGGGCGGATCTCCATCATGCGCGTGTTCTCCGGCGGCGTCGCGTCGGACACCCATGTCGCCAATTCGTCGAATCGCGGCGCCGAGCGGCTCGGCGCGCTGTCGCTGATCCAGGGCAAGGAGCTCGAGCACGTCGGCCAGGTTGTCCCCGGAGACATCGCCGCCGTGCCGAAGCTCAAGGACACCCACACCGGCGACACCCTGTGCGAGGCCAAGAAGGACATCCGGATCGACCCGGTGACCATTCCCGAGGCGGCGATCAGCTTCGCCCTCGAGCCGGTCTCCAAGGGTGACGAGGACAAGCTCGCCCAGGCGCTGGCCAAGATCCGCGACGAGGACCCGACCATCAAGGTCGGTCGCGACCCCCAGACCAAGGAGCTGCTGATCTCGGGCGCCGGTCAGCTCCACGTCGAGGTCGTCGTCGGCCGCCTCAAGAAGCGCTACGGCGTCGACGTCGTGCTCCACCAGCCCAAGGTGCCGTACCGCGAGACCATCACCGGCTCGGCCGAGAGCACCACCCGGCACAAAAAGCAGACCGGCGGTTCCGGTCAGTTCGCCGAGTGCAAGATCCTGATGGAGCCCAACCCCGGCGAGGGGTACGAGTTCATCGACAAGATCTTCGGCGGCTCGATCTCCCAGGGCTACCGTCCGGCGGTCGACAAGGGCATCCAGGAGGCCGCCGAGAAGGGCGTCCTCGCCGGCTACCCGATGGTCGACTTCAAGATCACCCTGCTCGACGGCAAGGAGCACACGGTCGACTCCTCCGAGATGGCGTTCAAAATCGCCGGCCGCAAGGCGTTCAAGGACTGCGCCGCGCGCTGCAACCCGACCCTGCTCGAGCCGATCATGCAGATCGAGGCCTTCACTCCCGAGGATGCCATGGGCGACGTCATGGGCGACCTCAACTCCCGCCGCGGCCGGGTTCAGGGCATGGACTCCGAGGACGGCACGACCACGGTCAAGGCCCAGGTGCCGCTCGCCGAGCTGCTGACCTACGCGCCGACCCTGCGCTCGATCACCGGCGGCCGCGGCGACTTTCACATGGAGTTCAGCCACTACGCCGAGGTGCCCAAGCAGCTGCAGGAGAAGATCGCCGCCGCGGCGGCCAAGGAAGAAGAGGACGACGAGTAACAGCTCGTCCGACGAAGTGCCGCGATACGTTCCCGCCCGGCCTCCGCCGGGCCGTTCGCTTTGGAGCTCCTGAGACGAGACTGACGTGGGAGGAGACTTTGCTCCGCTGAAGCCGGAGCCGACAGAGCAGCACCTTCCATCGAGGTGGATCGCTCACGAAGTCCCCACCTCTTCTTCACAACTTAACCACATTTATTTCATTACTTAGCTCGTGCCCGGCCCGACCGTTTGGGCATGAGCACACACCCCCTTCGGCCCATCGCAACGACGGTCTTGATGATCGCCCTCGTCGCCTCTGCGAACCCGGCCGCCGCGGTTCAGACCCGCCCCGGCGGCCGCCGCGTCACCCCCGACCAGCCCTTCGGCACGGTCTGGGTCGTCGACCGGAGCATGTCGGACCCGACGGTCTGGCAGGCGCTGGTCGATGTCACGACGCCGGACGGCTTCGTGCCCGTCATCCTCCATTCGGGCGACGACGAGCGGTGGACCGCCAGCCTGGTCCACCTGCTCGAGCTGCTGCCCCAGGGCGACGTGGTGTGGGTGTCCGACCGCGGCACGGTGTTCGACGTCGACGACGTGGTGACACCCGCCGACCTCGACCGGACACACGACGGCCCGGTGGTCTACTCGGCCGACGAAGGGCTCGACGACGTCGCCGCGCTCATCGCCATGCGGACCGGCGGCAGCTTGGTCTTCGAGCGGTCGACAGCGAGCGGTCCGGACATTCTCGTCGGCGTCGAGCGAACCACCCTGGTGCGCCGCTCGGACGTGTGCCTGCCGACCAGGGACGAGGCGCTCGCGTACGCAGACTCGTTGGCCGATCGGCCGGTGGTCATGATCGTCCGCGCCGGCGGGCTGCTCCCCGAGCACGTGCTCTGGGCGGTCCAGCGCGACGCCAAGATCCTCGAGGTCGAGCCGCCGCCATACGACCTCACCGACGCCTGGAGCGAGTTCGTCGCCGTCGAGGAGGTTGCCCGCCAGGTCCGCACCGGCGTTACCGAGCTGCTCGGCGCCGTGCGTCCCGAAGCGCTGGTGGTCGCCGGCGACTGGTTCCAGCTTCCGTTCCGGTATCCCTACGGCATCGGCGCCGCGGGTTCCTCCGCCGGCTATCCCGGGCCCTGCTCGAGCTGCGACAGCGGTCACTGGGAGTTCGCCGCCGATCTCGTCTACGCCAACCTCGACAACGACCCGTGGGTCGTCCCCGACGTGCCGGTCGGCCGGTTCATGAGCCCGGTTCGGGATCTCCTCGCCATCCAGATGGTGCTCGGCGTATGGAACGAGCACGGCGCCTACCCACCCGCCGGAGACGGCGTTTTCCTCGGGCTGCTGGGCACCGAGCAGCCGACCCGGCAGGTTGTGATCGACGCCTGGAGCTCCGCGTTCGATGACCGCTTGTGGTCGGTGATCGGTCCCGAAGACGTCCAGCCGAACTACCACCTCGACCGCGACGCCTTCTTCACCCTCGCCGATCGGGCCGACATCGTCGTGGTTCACGGCCACGGTCACCCCGACTTCGTCAGCCCGAACGGCAGCCTGTTCAACCAGTCGGTTTCCGGGACCGACCTCCTGCAGCGGTCGACCGAGGCCTCGCCGTCCTTCTGGTTCCTCCACGCCTGCGGCACCGGCAAACCGGACCTCGACGATCTCGACTTCGACGAGACCCTGCTCGTCGGGCTCCAGAGCCGGCTCGCACACGGTTCCCTGATGGCCGTCGAGAACACCTCGTCGGCGTCCTCCGACCCGTACTGGTGGGGCTCGGTGGTCGAGTCCGAGATTCCGGTCGGTGAGCTCGTCCGACGTTTCGCCGCAACCGCCGTGGCGGCCTACCGGGACGGCCACGCGGTGGGCGAAGGACTGCCGACGACCGGGGGCAGCGAACCGAACAAGCACTTCAACAGCCACGCCGTGCTGTCGTGGATCGGCGACCCGCTGACCGTGATTGCGGCAAACGACTGAAGATGTGCTCAGCACATCCGGAGGTTTCGGCGTACAATCGGGTGACATGCCGATCGCGACAATCAACTCTCCGCGGGCGCAGGGCGCCTTCGAGCTCGACGGTTGGCTCGTCGAGCCCGACCGCAACACGGTGACCATCGGCGACCGGTCGATCAGGCTCGAGCCCAAGGTCATGGAGGTGCTGGTCTGCCTGGCGAGCCAGGCGGGCCAGGTCGTGACCCGACGGACCATCGTCGACACCGTCTGGGCCACCGAGTTCATCAGCGACTCGACCCTGACCCACGCCATCGCGACGCTGCGCAAGGTCTTCGATGACGACGCCCGCGTGCCGAGGTTCATCGAGACGATCCCGAAGCGGGGCTACCGCCTGGTCGCCGCCATCGATTTCCTCGAGGCCCCGGCCGCGGTCACCTCGAAAGCCCCGTTGTGCTCCGGGCCCCTGGCCGTCGTCTCATCAAATCGCGTCCACCTTTGCCGTGAGCCGGAGCCCGGGCCCTTCGGACATCTGCTGCTGGTCCGCGGCCACGAGCTCAACCTTGCGGACTCCGAGGTCGTGTTCGGCCGGAGCCCCGAGGTCGCCATTCAGATCCTCTCGCCGGAGGTCTCCCGGCGCCACGCCAGGCTCGAGCTGTCCGGCGCGGGCGCGGTGCTCTCGGATCTCGGCAGCAAGAACGGCACCGAGGTCAACGAGCGCTTCATCGACGGCCCGGTCGGGCTCACCGCGGGCGATGTCATCGCCGTCGGGCCCGCGAGCTTCATCTACCGCAGCCTGTCCTCCGAGCCGACCCGAACCCGCGATTGCGACTGAGCGAGCGGCGCACGGGCGGTGTTGTCGACCGAACCCGTCTCGATGCGAGCTATCATGGACCCACCCTGCCGGAGTGGCGGAATGGTAGACGCCGGGGACTTAAAATCCCCTGCCCGTACGGGCGTCCGGGTTCGAGTCCCGGCTCCGGCACCAGTAGAATCAATGACTTATAGTCCAATTCGAGCATGGCCGTGGCAACGATGGCTGCCGTGGTGCACTCTCGGTGCGTCTGGATCCGGGAGATGGTCAAGCAACGGCGGCAACGGAGCCGGCGGTTGTTATGATCACTATCACGATGTTCTTGACCGCCTTACGCGACAATAGTCTCAGTCGGGATAGCGCGCGCTTCAAACGGGAGTCGCCTGGCGGGTCCGAGACGCGACATGAGCCGAGGGGCTTCAGTTCGATCGGGTAATCCAGGCTTTGCGGCGGTTTGCGTGATCGACGGGGACTGGGTGGGGGATGGCATGACGCGCAACGGAAAGAACTCCGGCGCCAACATCGGCTACGAGGCCGAGCTGTGGGCGATGGCCGACGCGCTGCGCGGCTCGATGGACGCCGCCGAGTACAAGCACGTCGTCCTCGGCCTGATCTTCCTCAAGTACATCTCTGACGCGTTCGAGGAGCACCACGCCAAGCTCGAGGCCGAGCGGGCGAAGGGCGCCGACCCCGAGGACCCGGACGAGTACCGCGCCCTCAACATCTTCTGGGTACCGGCCGCGGCCCGCTGGGCGCACCTCAAGGCCAACGCGCGCCAGCCCAACATCGGCCAGCTCGTCGACGACGCCATGGAGGCCATCGAGCGCGACAACCAACAGCTCAAGGGGGTGCTTCCCAAGCAGTACGCGCGGGAGGGCCTCGACAAGAGCCGCCTCGGCCAGCTCATCGACCTCGTCAGCAACATCAAGGTCGGCGACGAAGAGGCGCGCTCGAAGGATGTGCTCGGCCGCGTCTACGAGTACTTCCTCTCCCAGTTCGCCAGCGCGGAGGGCAAGAAGGGCGGCGAATTCTACACCCCCCGGTGCGTCGTCAAGCTGCTGGTCGAGATGCTCGAGCCGTACAAGGGCCGCGTCTACGACCCGTGCTGCGGCTCCTCCGGCATGTTCGTCCAGTCCGAGGAGTTCATCGCCGCCCACGGCGGCCGCCTCGGCGACATCTCGATCTACGGCCAGGAGTCCAACTACACAACCTGGCGATTGGCCCAGATGAACCTCGCAATCCGCGGCATCGACGGCAACATCGCCCACGGCGACACCTTCCACAGTGACCGCCACCCCGACCTCAAGGCGGATTTCATCCTCGCCAACCCACAGTTCAACGACAGCGACTGGGGCGGCGACCGCCTCAAGGACGACAAACGGTGGAAGTACGGCGTGCCGCCCAAGGGCAACGCCAACTACGCATGGGTGCAGCACATGATCCACCACCTCGCGCCGACCGGCACCGCGGGGTTCGTGCTCGCCAACGGTTCCATGTCGTCGAACCAGTCGGGCGAGGGCGAGATTCGGAAGAACATCCTCGAGGCCGACCTCGTCGACTGCATGGTCGCCCTGCCGGGACAGCTCTTCTACTCGACCCAGATCCCGGTCTGCCTGTGGTTCATTGCCCGCAGCAAGCGCAACGGACGCTTCCGCGACCGCCGCGGCGAGGTGTTGTTCATCGACGTCCGCAAGCTCGGCGCCATGATCGACAGGACGCACCGCGAGCTCACCGGCAACGACATCGCGCGCATCGCCGGGACCTACCACGCGTGGCGCGGCGAGAAGGGGGCCGGCGAGTACGACGACGTTCCCGGCTTTTGCAAGAGCGCCACCCTCGAAGAGGTCCAAAAACACGGTCACGTGCTCACCCCCGGCCGATACGTCGGCGCCGAGGCCGCCGAGGAGGATGACGAGCCGTTCGACGACAAGATGCAGCGCCTCACCGCCGAGTGGCAACAGCAGGTTGAGGAGGCGCGAAGATTGGATGCGGCCATCGGGGAGAACCTGAGGGGGTTGGGATATGGCGAATAGGGCCGCCGTTCTGATCGCCCTGCAGAGGCACGAGGCACCGAGCGGGTGGGTCACACGCCCCGCCGTTTCTCGGCCGGCCTTGCGGTTCTCCCAGTTGCGATATATACTTACAGACAGCACACCCGCCGGGCCTCTGCCGCAAGGCATGCTATCTCACGGTGGGTTTTTTCTTTCCTCAGGGCATCGGTCGTGAAGTACACGAAGCCCTCCCTGAGCTTCGAAGAGCAGGCCGACCTGCTGATCGGGCGAGGCATGGGCGGCGACCGTGCGCTCATCGTCAAGCGCCTCTCCGCGGTCAACTACTACCGGCTCTCCGGATACTGGTACACCTTCAGGAACACCGACGACTCCTTCAAGCGCGGCACGACGTTCGAGGAGGCGTGGGATCGGTATGCGTTCGACCGCCACCTGCGCCTCCTCGTCATGGACGCGATAGCCCACATCGAGGTCGCGGTTCGGACCCGGATCGCTTACCACCACTCACAGGAGTTCGGGGCCTTCGGGTATGCGACCGACTCGACCTCGCTTCCTGGCCTCAAGGACCGGGCCGAGTTCCTTGCCCGTGTCGGCGAAGAGGTCAGCCGCAGCCGGGAGACCTTCGTCGAGCATTTTCAGAAGAAGTACGGCGCCGACCACGACGCCCTGCCCATCTGGATGGCTACCGAGGTGTTCTCATTCGGCACGACCCTGACGCTCTTCAAGGGCTGTCCACTCGGCGTCGCAGACAAGGTTGCTGACCTGTTCGGGGTGCCGAGCAAGGTGCTGTCCTCGTGGCTCCTCTGTCTGAACGCGGTGCGCAACATCTGCGCGCATCACGGGCGCCTCTGGAATCGTGTTCTTGGGGTCAAGCCCATGATCCCGAGACCGTACACACATCCCGACTGGCACCAGCCGTACTCGGTTCCCAACGACCGTGTCTTCGGTGTGCTCACCATCTGCAGGTACTGCCTGGATCGGATCGACCTCGAGG
Organism: uncultured Thermoanaerobaculia bacterium; assembly: GCA_964641415.1. Classification (GTDB taxonomy): domain Bacteria; phylum Acidobacteriota; class Thermoanaerobaculia; order Thermoanaerobaculales; family Sulfomarinibacteraceae; genus JAHECW01. Next base: position 64,518 of record CAZXMW010000013.1, read on the forward strand.
GTCGATGGCTCGAGCGATTCAACGACCTCCTGCGCGGGTTTCCGACGATTCCACTGGAGAGAATGGGGTTCCCGTCCGATTGGGTTTCGAGCCAGCTGTGGGAGGGAGCCGATGATGGGGGATGACGCACTGGCCGCTCGACGTAGCGATGCGAGAGAATCTGAGGGGGCTTCGGCATGACTGAATCGCCCTTGGTACACGCTACCGATTGGCCGGTCGCCCGTTTGGGAGATATCACGACGAAAATCGGCTCTGGCGCCACACCTAGGGGTGGTGCTGACACATATCTGCCTGAGCGAATGAACTACGCATTGGTGAGAAGCCAAAACGTCTTCGATCGTCGTTTCGATCCGAATGGCCTAGCCTTCATTTCTGATCAGCAGGCGCATGGTCTGAGAAACGCCGAGATTCAACCGGGCGACCTGCTACTCAATATCACAGGTGACGGCGTGACGTTCGCTCGCTCCTGTGCAGCTCCAGACTGGGCTTTGCCTGCCTGCGTGAATCAGCACGTTTCGATCATTCGGATTAACAACGATGTCGCCGATTCGGGCTATGTCCTCGCTTACTTGACTCACCCTGGAGTCAAACCGTACATCGAGTCATTCAACTCGGGCGGCTCAAGACGTGCCATCACGAAAGGGCACATCGAGTCGTTTTTGCTGCCGATGCCATCCCTCTCAGAACAACGCGCCATCGCCCAGATCCTGGGCACGCTGGACGACAAGATCGAGCTCAACCGGCGGATGAGCGAGACCCTCGAGGCCATGGCCCGGGCGCTGTTCAAATCGTGGTTCGTCGACTTCGACCCCGTTTACGCCAAGCTCGACGGCCGCTGGCGCAGCGGCGAGTCCCTCCCCGGCCTCCCCGCTCACCTTTTTGACCTCTTCCCCGACCGCCTCGTTCCGTCCGAGCTCGGCGACATCCCGGAAGGGTGGGAGATCGTCCCGTTTGGTTCAATCGTTCAGGAGTTGCGAGACAAGGTGAACCCACTTGAGTCTCCTGATCAGGTGTTCCAACACTTCAGCATCCCGGCCTACGACGACGGGATGGGGCCGAAGGCGGAGCTAGGGGGGGCGATCAAGAGCCAGAAATCGCTAGTACGGCCAGGCACGATCTTGCTGTCAAAGCTCAACCCCGAAATACCACGTGTTTGGCTCGTTGCCGTCAAGGAAGGCGACCTAGGGATCTGTTCCACCGAATTCTTGGTTCTGAAACCAGTCGAGCCCTTTGGGTGCTCGTTTGTTTATTGTCTCTGCAGGTCCTGGTTTTTTCGGCAAGTGATTGAAGGCCTAGTCACCGGCACATCTAAGAGCCATCAACGCGCCCGGCCTCAGGCAATCCGCGGGATAAACGTGCTGAAACCTCAGCCGAGGTTGCTGCAGCGTTTCGAGCGGGTCGTCGACCCGATGATGAGCCGAGGTCAGGTCGCACAGCGGGACACCCAGGCTCTTAGGGATACCAGAGGCGTGTTGCTGCCAAGACTCGTCGGCGGTCAATTGAAGGTTGCTGGCCTTTCTCAGTCACAGATCGGAGAACGAGCTTGAGTTTCCTCTCTCCCGCGAGCCGGCGCATCCTCGAAGAGTATCTCGGGATGCCCGGAGGGTATGTTCTCGATTTCACAGACGCAACGTTCGAGACATTCGTCTACGATGTGGTCGGAGTCGAGATCCACGACAAGCGGTACACCAGCTTTGGATCCTCCAAGGCTAAGAAGCTCCGAGAGTTCTGGCGATTGGAGTCCGACCAAATGGTGGGGACGCTCCTTCGGGAGCTCATTGACTATAAGGAAGCCCTCGCATCCACCGGTGAATCTTCAACGGATCCGTTGAGTCAGAAGTGCAGACAGATTGCCGCCGGTCTTCTGGCCGGTGGCCCCCAACTGGCACCCCTCAAAGAAACTGCCAAGGTGCTCAACGCGAACCATCTCGCCGATCAGATCCGACGCCTCGAAGTCTCGGTCAAAGATGACCCCAGCCTCGCCATCGGCACCGCGAAAGAGCTCGTCGAGACCTGCTGCAAGACAATTCTCGCCGAGAGGGGCAATCCTGTCGCGGGGAAACCAGACATCCCGACGCTGACCAAGGCAACTCTCAAGGAGCTTAAGCTCGTGCCTGAGGGCATTCCCGATTCTACCCGTGGCGCTCAGGTCATCCAACGACTGCTCAGCAACCTCGGTACGATCGGCAATGGCCTCGCGGAGCTTCGCGGCCTCTATGGGACCGGCCATGGGCAAGATGGAAAGGCTACCGGGTTGACAGCTCGGCACGCCAAGTTGGCGGTCGGCGCTGCAGCGACCCTTGCTGTTTTTCTTTTCGAAACTCACGAGGAGACCAAGACGTGAGCCTGTCGGCGGAATGGCAAGCCGTTCATCGTGAGGCCCAGCTCGCGGCCGAGCAGATCGCCATGGGTATTACCGCGCTGGGTCGGGCGAACCACGCTCACACCGGGTATTTCTATCAAGCGTTCTTTGGGTTGTCGATCGGATTGGAACGGACCGGGAAGCTGGTTTTCATCGCTGACCACGCGATCAAGAATGGTGGCGGATTCCCGTCCAATCAGGACCTCAAGAGTATCGGGCACAGCATCACGAGGTTGATGCCGATGTGTGAGGCTGCCGGTGCATCGCTGAATCCCAACCGCGATTTTGCGGAACGACCGGTGAGCGAAATCCACACTGGGATTGAGGAGGTGCTGTCGGAATTCGCAAAGAAAACCCGGTACTTCAATCTGGACTATGTCAGTCAGCACGTTCAGAAAGCACGAGATCCTCTTGCCGAGTGGTGGGATAAGGTCGCCCGTCCGATTCTCGTCAAGCACTACCCACCGGCATTGCGCGCGAAAGACGAGCGCAAGTGGCGAAGTGTGGTGAGAATGATGGAATCTGACTCGTTTGTACTCCATCACGATGAGTCGGGTAACGAGATCACAGATGTCAAGACCATGGTGACTCAAGGAACAGAGACCAGCTACGCGCAGCGCTGGGGGCGTATGTACACGATGCAGATTGTGAGGTGGTTATCCTCAATCCTTTACCAACTGGCGAACGCCGGTGCATACGATCTTCGAATCCAGGCACTGCTCGAGCTCCATGAACCCTTCCGCATGTTCTTGAACGAGGACGCATACCTACGGCAGCGGAAGACGTGGTCGATCTACAGGCTCTAGGGGCTTCCGAATGACGACTTACCTCACGATTCGTGGCAGCGGCGAAAAAAAGGCAGAGCCGGTCTCCCGACAAAGCCTCCAGAAAAAGTATCGGTTCCGGGTGACAGCCTTATCAAGATCCCTGGGCACGGTTTTCGACGTTGGGCGCTTGTGATCATGGCTGGATTCCTCGAATCGACCATGGAAGAAGCAGCGCTGGAATGGCTCAGAGAGGTTGACTGGACGCCCGGCCACGGGCCGGAGATGGCGCCGGGAGAACTGTACGAAGAGCGGGCCGAGTTTGGTCGCGTAGTCCTCGAGCAGCGACTCCGCCACGCCCTCGCACGGCTGAACCCAGGCTTGCCGCAGGAATCGCTCGACGATGCATTTCGAAAGCTGACGCGGCCCGAGGGTACGACGTTGGAGGCGCGCAACCAAGCTGTTCACCGGATGTTCTTCGATGGTGTCACCATTACGGTGGGTCCCCGTGGCGCGCGGGCGAGGGTGACTGGTTGTGCCAACGTTGAGAACAATGAGTGGCCGGCCTTGAGAGAAGCAACACCATGACAGATCAACCCCGCACCGGCTCGGAGCTCATCCTCTACCGGACCGAGGACGGACGAACCCGTATTCAGTGCCGGTTCGAGGAAGAGACCGTATGGCTCACGCAGCGATTGATGGCGGATCTCTTTCAAGTCGGTGTCGGTACGGTTAACCATCACCTGAAGGCCATCTACTCTGAAGGTGAACTTCTGCCTGAGGCAACTATTCGACAGTATCGAATAGTTCAACCTGAGGGTTCACGACAGGTCACCCGCAAGGTATCTCACTACAACTTGCAAGCGATCCTGGCTGTCGGATACCGGGTCCGCAGCCATCGGGGCACACAGTTCCGGCAGTGGGCCACGACACGGCTGAGCGAATACCTCGTCAAGGGCTTCACCATGGACGACGAGCGGCTCAAGAACCCGCCCGGTCCAGGACAGATCGACTACTTTGACGAGCTGCTCGAGCGGATTCGGGCGATCCGCGCATCCGAGCGTAGGTTCTACCTGAAGGTGCTCGACATCTATGCGACCAGCATCGACTACCAGCCGAGCTCCGAGATCTCTCAACAGTTCTTCGCCACGGTTCAGAACAAGATGCACTGGGCGGCACATGGCCACACCGCCGCGGAGGTCATCGCCGAACGGGCCGATTCGACCAAGCCGTTCATGGGCATGCACACGACCCGTCCGGGCGGCATCATCCGCAAGCACGACGCCGAGATCGCCAAAAACTACCTGGCCGAGGATGAGCTGCAGATCCTGCACCGCATCGTCAACCTCTACATCGAGTTTGCCGAGCTTCAGGCCCTCGATCGTCGGCCCATGACCATGCAGGACTGGATCGACAAGCTGGATGAGTTTCTGAAGGCGTCCGGACGCGAGCTCCTCGACCATGCTGGGACGGTATCGGCGGCAGCGGCTCGAGCCAGGGCGAACGAGGAGTTCGAGCAATACAAGGCGCTGAAAGACGCCGAGCCCTGCGCCGTCGACGCGGAGTTCGAGCGAGTCGCCAAGCGGATTCAAAGGTTACCGGCGAAGCTCGAAAAGAAAAGCGGGAAGAAGTGACTCGCGCCCTCGACGAGTCCGCCGTCGAAGAAGCGGCACTTTCCTGGCTCCAGGAGGCTGGCTGGACCCCGGCTCATGGGCCGGACATGGCGCCGGGGGAACCTTACGAGGAGCGCGCCGATTTCGGCCGGGTGGTTCTCGAGCAGCGTCTCCGCGCCGCCCTCGCACGGCTGAATCCAAGTTTGCCGCCGGAGTCGCTCGACGATGCGTTCCGCAAGCTGACCCGACCTGTGGGGCCGACACTGGAGGCGTGCAACCGGGTGGCGCACCGCATGCTCGTCGATGGCATCACCGTGGAGTATCGGTCGCCTGACGGGGGCATCCGCGGCGCTCAGGCGCGGGTGATCGACTTCGACGACACGACGAACAACGACTGGCTGGCGGTCAACCAGTTCACGGTCATCGAGAGCAAGCACAACCGGCGGCCGGATATCGTGCTCTTCGTCAATGGTCTGCCGCTCGGGGTGATCGAGCTCAAGAACGCCGCCGACGAGGACGCGACCATCTCGTCGGCATACCACCAGCTCCAGACCTACAAGGCCGAGATCCCGTCGCTCTTTGACTTCAACGAGCTGCTGCTGGTTTCGGACGGGCTGGAGGCTCGAGTCGGCACCCTCACCGCAGGTCGCGAGTGGTTCAAGCCCTGGCGGACGATCAGCGGAGAAGGCGTTGCCGAGAGCGGTCTTCCTGAGCTACAGGTCGTGATCGCGGGGCTGCTGGACCGGCGGCGCTTCCTCGACATGGTGCGCGACTTCATGGTGTTCGAGGACTCGGGTGATGGCCGCCGTGTGAAGAAGATGGCTGGATACCACCAGTTCCACGCTGTGCAGGTGGCGGTGGCCGAGACGGTTCGGGCAGCCGGCCAGATTAATGGGGCACGCGAACCGGATGCCGAACGTGGTACCTACATGGCCATGGCCTCTCCAAAGGCGAAGCCGGGAGATCAGCGCATCGGCGTGGTGTGGCACACCCAGGGCTCGGGCAAGAGCCTGACGATGGCGTTCTACGCCGGCCGCATCATCCGCGAGCCGGCGATGGAGAACCCAACGCTGGTAGTGCTGACCGACCGCAACGACCTCGACGACCAGCTGTTCGCCACCTTCTCGCGCTGCAACGATCTGCTGCGCCAGCCGCCGGTGCAGGCCACGAGCCGCGCGGACCTGCGGGCGAAGCTCGACGTGGAGTCCGGCGGGGTGGTGTTCACCACCATCCACAAGTTCATGCCGCCTTCGGCAGCACCCTCACCCCGGCCTTCGGCCACCCCTCTCCCAGGGGAAGAGGGGCATTACAGAGGCGGGTTCGAGTTCAGTGGTTTGGTCGAAACGGCGCGCAGGCTTCGCCAGGAAGAAACTCCCGCAGAGGAGTTCCTGTGGTCTTGCCTTCGAAATCGTCAGCTCAACGAGGCGAAGTTCCGCCGGCAGCATCAATTCGGGCCGTACGTTCTCGATTTCTACTGTGACGCGGCAAAGCTCGCAGTCGAGTGCGATGGCGGTGTTCATGACTCAGAAGAACGCCGGGTACTCGACAAGAAACGGGATTCCTATCTCCGCTCCCAGGGCGTCAGGGTTCTCCGCATCTCGAACGAAGACCTTCTCAACAAAACCGAGAAAATCCTCAGCACCATAGCCTCGAACCTCCCCTCTCCCGGTGGGAGAGGGGCCGGGGGTGAGGGTGCCGCGCTGAGCCATCGCCGAAACATCGTAGTGATTGCCGACGAGGCGCACCGCAGCCAGTACGACTTCATCGATGGCTTTGCGCGGCATATGCGCGACGCGCTCCCCAACGCCTCGTTCATCGGCTTCACCGGCACGCCCATCGAGCTGCAGGACGCCAACACCCGCGCGGTGTTCGGCGACTACATCAGCGTGTATGACATCCAGCGCGCGGTGGAGGACGGCGCGACGGTGCCGATCTACTACGAGAGCCGGCTGGCGAAGCTGGAGCTGGACGACGCCGAGAAGCCGCACATCGACCCCGACTTCGAGGAGGCGACCGAGGGCGAGGAGATCGAGCGCAAGGAGAAGCTCAAGACCAAGTGGGCGGCGCTCGAGGCGATCGTGGGCGCCGAGCGGCGGGTGCAGCTGGTTGCGCGGGACATCGTCGATCACTTCGAGCAGCGGCTCGACGCCCTCGAGGGCAAGGCGATGGTCGTGTGCATGAGCCGCCGCATCTGCGTCGACCTGTACCACGCGATCGTGGCGCTGCGGCCGGACTGGGCGGCCGGGGATGACGACGACGGCGGGATCAAGGTGGTGATGACGGGCTCGGCGTCCGATCCCGTGGAGTGGCAGCAGCACATCCGCAACAAGCCGCGGCGCGAGGCGCTGGCGAACCGGTTCCGGGACCCGGACGACCCGCTGAAGATGGTGCTGGTGCGCGACATGTGGTTGACCGGCTTCGACGCGCCGAGCCTGCACACCATGTACGTCGACAAGCCGATGCGCGGGCACGGGCTGATGCAGGCGATCGCCCGCGTCAACCGCGTGTTCCGCGACAAGCCGGGCGGCCTGGTGGTGGACTACCTCGGGCTGGCCCATGAGCTGAAGCGGGCGCTCGCGACCTACACCGAGAGCGGCGGCACGGGCCGCACGGCCCTCGACCAGGACGAGGCCGTGGCCGTGATGCTCGAGAAGTACGAGGTGGTGTGCGCGCTCTTCCACGGTTTCGACTGGGGCACCTGGGTGACCGGCGCGCCGCAGGAGAAGCTGGGGCTGCTGCCCGCCGCGCAGGAGCACATCCTGGCGCAGGAGGACGGCAAGGAGCGGCTGATCCGGGCGGTGCGCGATCTGTCGAAGGCGTTCGCGCTGTCGGTGCCGCACGCCGAGGCGCTGCGCATCCGCGACGACGTCGCGTCCTTCCAGGCCGTGCAGGCGGTGCTGGCGAAGCGCGCCCCGGCGGACGCGCGCCCCGAGGAGGACCTCGACCACGCCGTGCGGCAGATCGTCTCGAAGGCGGTGGCGTCCGACGGCGTGGTGGACATCTTCGCGGCGGCCGGCCTCGACAAGCCGGACATCTCGATCCTGTCCGACGAGTTCCTCGCCGAGGTGCGCGGCATGCCGCGCCGCAACCTCGCCGTCGAGCTGCTGCAGAAGCTCCTGAAAGGCGAGATCAGGACCCGCGGTCGCAAGAACGTGGTGCAGGCACGATCGTTCGCCGAGATGCTCGAGCAGACCCTGGCCAAGTACCAGAACCGGTCCATCGAGGCCGCGCAGGTGATCGAGGAGCTGATCGCGCTGGCCAAGGAGCTGCGCGAGGCCGATCGGCGCGGCGAGGACCTCGGCCTTAACGAGGACGAGCTCGCCTTCTACGACGCGCTCGAGACCAACGACAGCGCCGTCGAGGTGCTGGGCGACGAGACCCTTCGCGGCATCGCGCGTGAGCTGGTCGAGGCCGTGCGCGCCAACGTCACCATCGACTGGACCGTGCGCGAGAACGTCCGCGCCCAGCTCCGAGTCATCGTCAAACGCATCCTCCGCAAGCACGGCTACCCCCCCGACAAGCAGGAGAAGGCCACCCAGACCGTCCTCGAGCAGGCGGAAGTGCTATCGGAGCAGTGGGCGGTGACATGAGCTGCCGGGTAGGTTCTATTTGGCGCTGGGCCCGTTCTTCCGCGCATTCCGAATCGACCCGGGGAAGGAACCCAGGTTGATCGGGATTCGACTATCCTGGATGGGGAGGGTCTTCGAGGATCTTCGCGGAATTGTGTGGAGGCGAGTGCTTCTGCCGCTTTCAGGGAGACAGAGCAGCTTGATGTAGCTGGGGGCTGCACCAGCAACGTCGTCTGGGAGCTGACATGTTGAGTCCTTGCGGAGAGTCAGTTTTTCCAGTCGACACTGAGCGGTACTATCGCGTTGTTGGGGCCTCCAAACCAAGATCATCGGTTGTCGCGGGCCTCCTCAGTATCGCGGTGGGTCATGTCCAGTCAAGTGGTGTAAGAAGGCCGCTGGCGTGATTCATGACGATC
>CAZXMW010000014.1:0-72398 GCA_964641415.1 uncultured Thermoanaerobaculia bacterium
CGTAACCTTCAGATAACACGATGGATGCCTGCCTGGACGCGCGGGGAACTTCGGGTTAGAATGGCGCCGGACGAACCGATCGGGCCCTTCGATTTCGACCATCACGCCTTGGAGGCAGCATGAGCATCACGATTTGGAACACTGTCCGCCTCGTCACCCGATCCACCGTCTGCATGGTGGTCGGGTCGGTCCTTCTCTCCGGCGCCACCCTGTCGGCGCAGGAGATCGCCCACTCCCAATTCTTTCCCATCCTCGCCCGCACCGCCGGCGTCGGCGGCACCCAGTGGGTCACCGACCTCAGCGTCCACAACATGACCGATCAGGAGCTCGTGGTCGGCGCCCAGTTCCTCGAGGCCGACACCGCCAACGTCTTCAACCCGAGCTTTCCCGACCGCTTCACCCTGGCGCCGCGGGAGACCAGGTTGTTTCCGGATGTACTCAACGCGCTGTACGGTTACGACACCGACATCAAGGGCGCCATGCTGGTCACCGTCGACCCGTCGCTGATCGCCGGCAACCCCGAGGGCGCGAAGATCCTGGCCACTACCCGAACCTACAACACCGGAGACCCGGCGGGGACCTTCGGGCAGACGGTGCCCGCGCTGAGCCGGACCATCAACGCCGCTGCGACGACGTCGGTCGTCACCGGCGTCGTCAACAGCGATCGCTTCCGCTCCAATCTCGGCATCATGAGCATGGCTCTGATCGCTTCGATCGAGGTCCATTACCGGGTTCTGGATGCCGGCGGCACGACCGTGGCCGAGGGTTCGAAGACTCTTCAGCCCGCCTCGGTGAGCCAGTGGTCTCTTCAGAGCCTTGGGGTGCCCAAGACCGACAGCGCGCTCACCGTCGAGCTCTGGCTCGATCCCGACGACGTCATGCCCGACCCGTGCGCGACCAACTTTCCGAACATGTTCATCGCCTACGTCTCCAAGGTCGACGGCAACCCCGAAGGCACCGGCGATGCCGAGTTCATCTACGCTGCGCCCAACGAACCCTACAGCTGCCAGTAACGTCGGCTGCGGCGATTCAGGCGGCTGCGGTTGTCCAGGCACCGGGCTTCGGGGGGCTCACGGATCGTCCGGTCAACGAAGACCGGTCAGCGCGGCCTCGCCCTGTTCGACCCACTCCTTCGAGTCAGGGTCGCGACGGTCGCGGGCGAGCTCGATCCCGAGCTCGAGGGCGCGGCGGGACTCGTCGCGAAGACCGTTCTCGGCGAGCGCCTCGCCGAGGACGAGCTGATTGGGCGGATACCCCGGAAAGGCCTCGGTCGCCGCTCGGGCGTGCTCGAGGGCGAGCTCCGGATCGCCCGGACCGGTCGGCCAGCCCGGGGCGCGCAGCAGCACGAGAGCGAGCACCCGGCGGCCGCCCGCGAAGTCGAGCTCCGGAGCGTCCGTGATCACGCCCTCGAGAAGCTCGACCATGACGGCGAGACCGTCGACCGCGGTCGACGTCCGCTCGCGGGCCTGCTGCCCGACCGCCAGGGCCAGCCGGTAGCGGCACTCGGCGGCGTCGGGAAAGAGCCTGCGGCACCACTGGCCGATCTGGACCCCCTCGGCGACCAGCTCCTTTCGACGGTCGGCAGCGTCGGTGTGCTCGACCAGCCAGGCGGTGGCTCGGGCCGCGCCGAGAAAGGCCTCGACCGGAGCGCCGTCGCGGCGCGCCGCCTCGAGGAACATGCTCCGCGCCCGCGCCACCACTGCCGGGTCGGCGCTCGCATCGAGCCGGAGCTCAGCCTCTGCGAGGAGCTGCTCGGTGCTCCGACCGGAGTCGGGGCGCTCTGCGCTCGGCGCGCCGAGCTCGGCGACGGGCGGTGGTTTCTTGAGCGCGGAGGTGCAACCGACGACCAGAGCCAGCGGGATCAGCAGGACGACCGAGCCCGCCCGATGTCGACTCACTCGACCGCCCCGTCGAACGCGCGTCCCGCAGCCGCGAGCGCGCCGGGATCGAAGCTCTCGAAGCGCTCCATACGAACCCCTGCCAGGGCCTCGGCGGCGTCGGCGCGGTCGTCCAGGCTGCCCAGAGCGGAGACGATCTCGGCCAGCCGCCCGTCGGCGAGCCGGTCGCCGACAGCGCACAGCACCGACACCGGCAGCGGCCGCGACCGGTGGACCACCTCGAGCTCGTCGGCGAACGGCAGCCGGTCGAGGGCCGCAGCCTGCTCGGCGTCGAGCAGCACGGCCACCGGCTCGCCGCGGGCGGAGCGGCGCAGCGAGGTCAGCACCGCGCGCGAAAATTCGACAGTCGCCGACTCGGGAAGCTCTCCCCAGTCGCCGAGGGCGACCCGGCGCACGAAGCGCTGCGAGTGTCCGGCCAGGCTCGCGATCCGCCAACCGCCGAGGTCGGCCGGCCCGGTCACCAAACCGGCGCCGGCGATCAGGGTCCACGGTTCGAGCGGCTGTCGACCGCTCGGCACCGCGAGCATCACAGGCTCGAGCCCGACAGCCGACCGGTGTTCGAGGAAGAAAGGCAGCGTGACGAGGGCGAGACCGGCGGCTCGGTCGTCGAGCGCGGCAAGCCCGCCGTCCTCGGTCTCGAAGTACACCGCTCGGAAAACCCCCGCCGGCCAGCCGGCGGCGGCGGTCGCCGCAGCCGCCAGATCGTCCATGGCGGGCTGGGCCTCGGCGGTCGATCCCGGGTACCCGGGGGCGCACACCACCATCGTCAATCCGTCGGCAGCAATCGCCACCGGCACCGACAGACAGACCGTCAGGCAGGTCGCGCACAGGGTGGTCCGATACCGGGCCGTCGCCATGGAGGGATCATACCGTGGCGCTGGTTGACCGTGCCCTCGAGGACCGTCTCGTGCCGGTCTTCGGCGGTGTCGTCCGACACCCGCGGGTGGTGGTGGCGGTCTACGCCGTCGTGGTCGCCGCCGCGGCCTTCCTCGCCGTCGGGATCCCGCGCGACAACTCCCTCGAGCGGATGGTGGTGTCGTCGGACCCCGACGTCGCGGCGTCGCGCGAGTTCGAGCGGTTGTTCCCCGAGGGCGACACGGTCTTCCTCATGCTCGAGACCGCCGATCCGTTCGCGCCGCAGGCGCTCGCCGATCTGGAGCGTCTGGAACGCGAGATCAACGCGGTCGAGGGCATCACCGCCACCTCCATCGCCACCGTCTGGCGACACGCCCGGCCGGGCGCGGGCGCCCCCGGCGACAACACCGCGGCGTTTCGAGCTATCGTCGGCAACACCGACTTCTTCCGCCGCCAGGGGCTCATCGGTGACCGCTTTCTGGCGATCGTCGCGTCCCTCGATGTCTCGGATCCCGAGATCCGCGACGCGTTGCTCGACCGCGTCACCGAGGCCGCGGACGGGGTCGGACAGTGGTCCGCCACCATCGAGCGCGTGCGCCGGATCGGCCGGCCGTGGATCGACGCCTGGCTCGAGCGCGAGACGGGGGCGTCGAGCGTGCGCTACTTCCCGCTGTTCGGGATCTTCGTCGTCTGCCTCGTCCTCGGGCTCTATCGTTCGTGGCGGGCGCTCGCCGCCATCCTGGTTTCTCTCGCCGTCGCGGTGCTGCTCGGCATGGCCTTTGCCGGCATCGTCGGTCTCGGCTTCACCATCGTCTCGGCGGTGGTGCCGCTGACCCTCATGGTGACCGCCACCGCCAGCCTGGTCTACCTCCACTCGCGCTTCGTCGACCAGCCGACCGGAATCGATCTCGAGACCCATCGGACCCGCGCCCTGGCCAACAAATTCGTCGCCGTGACCGCCTCGGTGTTCGCCGCCGCGGTCGGTTTCGCCGCGCTGACCGTGTCCAACATCCGGCCGATCCGCGAGCTCGGGATCTGGACCTCGGGCGGGCTGCTGCTCGGCTGGCTGGTCTGCTTCACGCTCTACCCGTCGCTCCAGGTGCTGCTCCGTACGCCGACCCGGCAGCAGCGCCGAGTCGCCGGCGCCTGGGTCGAGCGCGCCGCCGAGGTGCTGCCGCGATGGTCCTACCGGTGGCGCTGGCCGCTCGTGCTCACGGCCTCGGTGCTCGCCGTGGCAGGCCTCGCGGCGCTGCTCGGCGTCCCCGGTCTGCTGCCGGGCATGGAGCTCGAGACCGATGCCCTGGCGTACATCGACGGCGACGTGCCGGTCGCCCGCGACACCCGGCACTTCCAGGAGCACGTCCTCGGGCTCAAGGTCGCCAAAATCTGGGTCACGACGCCGGAGGTCGGGGTGGTCGACCCGGCGGTGATCCGCGGCCTTCACCTGTTGACCGGAGAGCTCGAGGCCGAGCCCGCGGTCGGTGCGGTGGTCGGGTTGCCGTCGGTGCTCGAGCTGCGCCGCACCTTCGCCGGGATCGAGGGCGGCGGCGAGGATCCCGCGAATTTCGACCGCATGGCCGCCGATCTCGAGCTGCTCATGATGACCGAGCCGTCGGTGGCGCGCTGGGTCGACCTCGACTCCCTGTCCGCGACCTACCTGACCGTGACCTCGGCCGCGGGCGAAGACCCCGGCTTCGACGGTCTGAGCCTGGCCATCGCCCGGGCCTGGGAGCGGGCGACAACCGCCGAGCCCGCGCTCGACGAGTGCTCCTATCGTCTCGCCGGCAGCGGCGTGCTCCAGGCGACCATCGCCTCGCACCTGGTACCGACCCTCATCGAGAGCTTCGCCATCACCTTCACGATCATCTTCGTCACCTTCATCTTCGTCTTCCGGTCGGGTCCGGCCCGCCTCAACGCCATGGTGCCGTCGCTGTTCGCCATCCTGGTCACCTTCCTGGTCATGCGGTTGACCGGAATCCCCCTCAACATCGCCACCATCCTCATCGCGACCACCGTGCTCGGGGTCACCGAGAACGACCAGATCCACTTCTTCTACCACTTTCTCGAGCGCCGCAACGGCGGCTCCACCGAGGTTGCGCTGGCCCACGCCATCCGGGTCGCCGGCCACGCCATCCTGTTCGCCACGGTGATCAACGCCGGCGGCTTTCTCGCCCTGGCACTGTCCGACCTGCCGCCCATGCGACAGTTCGGCGTCGTCACGTCCATGGCCTTCGCATTGGCCATGCTCGCCGACTTCACCGTCCTGCCGGCGGCGCTGTGGATCTTCTTCAGGGAGAGACCGGGCGACACGGCCGAGCGCCGTTTTCCTGAACACGACGTCAGACAAGGAAAGGACGGACCGTGACCTCGAGCCGAAACCTGCCGTCGCTCGGGCTGACGTACCATGGGCGGCGACTCGACGGCCGGCCGAAGGGGGCGTTGGAGGGATGAGGAGCACCACCACCGCAGCGATGATCGCGATCGCGTTGCTCGTCGCCGGACCGACGCCGGTCGGCGCACAGGCCGCGACCAGGGTCGTCGGCACCGTGGTCGACCACAACGGCTTCGGTTTGCCGGGGGCCACGGTCTCGGCCCGGGGACCGGAATCGCGCACCGTTCTGAGCACGGTCAACGGCCGCTTCTTTCTCGGCGAGCTGCCACCGGGCGAGTACACGGTGTCCGCGGTCATGCCGGGTTTCGCGAGCGTCAGCCGGGAGATCGTCGCCGTCGCCGACACCACCGTCGAGCTCGAGTTCGAGCTCCAGCCGGCATTCGAGGACACTGTCGTCGTGTCGGCGTCGCGAGGCCGGGTGCTGCTCGAGGACACGCCGACCACCATCAGCGTCATCGGCCGCGACATCATCGAGACCCGGCCCGCGCAGAACGTCGGCGACCTCATGCGCGAGGTGCCGGGCGCCAACGTCGTCCAGTCGTCGGCACGCGACGTCAACGTCGCGACCCGCGGGCCGAGCCCGTTTCTGACCGGCAGCCAGCTCGCACTGGTCGACGGCCGGCCGCTCTACTTCGACTTCTTCAACTTGATTTTCTGGGACCTCGCCACGATTCAGAGCACCGACATCGAGCAGATCGAGGTGGTGCGCGGCCCGGCGTCGACCATGTGGGGCGCCAACGCCGCCACCGGCGTGGTCAACATGGTGACCCGGTCGCCACGGGAGTCCCAGGGCCTCGAGCTCGCCGTGATGGGCGGCCTGATGAGCCGGTCGTCCAAGGCCGGCGGTACCGGCGGCACCGGCACCCTCAGCGTCCGCTGGGCCGACGCTCCGACGGACAAAATCGCCTACCGGATCTCGGCCGGGGCGACCTACAGCGATCCCTTCCAACGGCCGACCGGAACGATCCCGATCGTCTCGACCCCGGTCGAGCCGGCGGTGGAGGTCGGCGGCGGCGGTTTCGAGGACGTCGCGTACGACAACAACGGGACGCTGCAGCCCAAGCTCGACCTCCGGATCGACCAGGAGCTCGAGGACGACGGACGCATTCTCTACGCCGCCGGGATCGGCTTCACCGAGGGCATCATCCAGACCCCGATCGGGCCCTTCGACGCCCAGCGCGGCGCCAACCTGACCTACGGGCAGATCGCGTATCACCGCGGCGCCTTCCGCGCCCAGGTCTTCGCCAACTATCTGAGCGGCGAGGCGCCGAGCCTGATCTCCCTCGACTCGGAGGGCAACCCGCTCCAGATCGACTTCGTCAACGGCGTCTACGACCTCGACGTCGGCTGGAGCGAGCTGTTCGGTGGCGCACACCTCATGTCCTTCGGCGGCAACCTGCGCTACAACACCTTCGACATCTCGGTCGCCCCCGACGCCGACAACCGCACCCAGGGCGGGGTCTACGTCCAGGACGAGATCAACCTCGGCGCTTTCCGGCTCGCCCTCGCGGCACGCGCCGACTCGTTCTCGAACCTCGACGACCTCAGCTTCTCGCCCCGCGCGGCGCTGATCTGGACGCCCGTCGCGGGCCACTCCTTCAAGGCCTCCTACGCCCGGGCCTTCCGCGCGCCGTCGGCGATCGACAACTTCCTCGACCTGAGCATCATCGGCGGCACCTTCCCGGTCAGCGAGTTCGACCCCCGGCTCGAGGAGGACTTCCCTCTCGTCGTCAACACCACCGGCAACCCGGACCTCGAGGCCGAGACCATCGTCAACTCCGAGCTCGGCTACTCGGCCGTGCTCAACGGGGGCCGGACCCGGATCGACGTCAACGCCTACCTGACCGACCTGCACGACATGATCAGCAACGCGCCGTCCAAAGAGGCGCTCATCGAAGCCGGCGTCGACCCCTACTACACGTCGGACAACCCCCCGCCGGGCTGGCCGCTCAACCCCATCGTGATCGACTTCCTCGCCCAGCTCGGAGTCCGCCTCCCGTCCAACGTGATGTCGCTCAACATCGGCTCGATCCGCAACAAGGGGTTCGAGGTCGCGGTCAACCACACCTTCCGGACCGGCCTCAGCGTGTTCGGCAACTACTCCTACCAGGCGCTGCCCGAGCCGCTCGACCCGGTCGGCGACCCGGACCGGATCCCGTCCGACACCATCCACACCCCGCCGCGCCACCGGTTCAACGCCGGCGCGACCTACAACGGCACGACCTGGCTCGGCAATCTGACCGTCAACTACTCCGACGAGGCCTTCTTCGCCCAGGGAATCCAGCCCTTTTACTACGGCTACGCCGACTCGTACACGCAGGTCAGCGCCAGCGTCGGCCGGCGCTGGAACGACGGCCGGGTGACCACCAGCCTCAAGGTCCTCAACCTGCTCGACGACGAGATTCAGCAGCACGTCTTCGGCGACGTCCTGCGCCGGACCGTCATGCTCGAAGCCCTGTTCCGATTCTGACGGGAGCGGCCGGGGATGATCAGCGACCGACATTCGTCAGCGTCGGCCAATCGCCGGGCAGCGTCGGCGGCAGCGGCGGTCGCCGTCGCCCTGCTCGCGATCGGGTGCGCCGCGATCCATCACGCCCCGGCGCCGGACGCGAAGACTCGAGCCCTTCCGTCGCGAGCAAGGCTGGAGGCGGGCGAGCTGTTCCGGTACCAGCCGGCGCCGATCGTGGTCGACAACCACGTCGTCCGAAGCGGCGGCGACTACGAGGTCCGGCGCCTGAGCTTCGCGTCCGTCGGCGACAACGGGCAGCCCGGCAACCGGGTCACCGTCGACTATCACCGGAGCACGCGGCCCGGGCGCCACCCGGCTGTTGTCGTGCTGCCGATCTGGGGCCGTCATCTGTACCCGTCGAACAAGGTGACCAAGGCCCTTCGGAACCGCAGCGACGGCCGGATTCACGTGCTCAACGTGCTCGGCCCCGAGTTCCTCTTCGACTGGACCGGGCTCGGCGCCACCGGCGACGAGGACGAGTTCATCTCCATCTGGGCCGCGGGCGCCGCGCGCGAGGTGGTCATGATCACCGACGTCCGGCGGCTCGTCGACTGGGCGGAGTCGCGTCCGGAAATCGACGTCGGCCGGATCGGACTCGTCGGATTCAGCCACGGCGCCATGCTCGCGCCCACGATTGCCGCATTCGACGACCGCTTCACCGCCCTCGCGCTGGTCATGGGCGGCGCGCTGCCGCACACCGTGGCCGCCCGCTGTCAGGGCAGCCGGACCGGCACCATTCAACAGCACGCTTCGGAGGTCTTCGGTTGGTCGACACACGAGCTGGAGTCCCGGCTCGAAGCCATCTTCGCCCCCCTCGACCCGGCCAACTACCCCAACCGAATCGACCCGGATCGGGTCCTCATCTTCGACGCCGGCCGCGACGTGTGCGTCCCCGAAACGTCCCGGGACGCCCTGTGGTGGGCCATGGGCCGACCCGAGCGCTACACCATCATGACCGGCCACAGGCGAGCCTTCTTCTCCCTGACGCCACTCCGGTTCAACTGGATGCGGACCAAGATCTGGAAGTTCTTCGAGCGCGTCCTCCTTGACGGCGAGACCGGTTCCGCACAGCGCCGAGACGAGGTCCCGTAGGTCTCGTCTCGGCGGTTTTCGGAGGATCTCGAGCCTCACTCGAGCGGACGCACTCGGAGTGTCAGAGCGAGTCCGCGTCCTCCGCGATCCGGGCCGCAACGTCCTCGAGGGCACGAGACAGGGCGCGGACGAGCGGCTCGACGCCGGCGCCGTCGAGCGGACGGCTCGCCTCGTAGGTCCGCTCGAGCAGAGCCGGCTCGTAGCGCGGCGTCTCGTGGTTCCGCAGCCCGACTTCGAGACGGACCAGAGCCCGCACCGGGGTCGACGCGTCGACCTGCTCGAAGGCGAGCACCCGCCCGGACACGACGATCACCCGGGCGTCGTCCTTGTCCGATCCGAGCTCAACGGCGAGCTTGTGCTGCACCATCCCGCCGAGGCCTTCGGCCCAGCGCGCTGTGGCGTAGCTGTCGACCCTGATCGGCGTCGCCTGGATCACGATGCGCGACCGGTCGAGCCGTTCGCTCACCGTCAACCGCTCGACCACGAAACCGACGTCGGAATCGGCCGACCCTGACGGGGTCATGTCGATGGTGTAGTGGGTGAGGTCGGGCGCCGAGACGCACGAAGCGGTCAGCACGACGAGCACGACGGCGGTGCACAGCGGTCGCATCACGAACCTCCATCGGCCCGGCCCTCGGGCCGGGCGCCGCGGATCAGCGCGCTCGGCTGTTCGGCCAGAGTCTCGGAAAACTGCTTCAAGTTGCGGGTGGTGACTTCGAGGTTGGCCAGGATCTGTGCCAACGCCGGCCGATGACGGTCTACCAGGTCACTCGCGTTCCCGCCGATCGACTCGAAAGAGTCGAGCGTCACACGCAGCGACGCGGTGAGGTCCTCGACCTGACGCGTTGCATCCCGGCTCAGCTTCTCGAGGTTGGTCGTGGTGGCGAGGATCGGTGCGCGATTGTCCTCGACCACCGCGTTGAGGTTTTCGACCAGGGTCGTCGCCTCGCGCTCGAGCTCGATCAGGCGGTCGACGACCTGGCCGAAGCCCTCGCTGTTGTCCGCGATGGCGGCGTCGACCCGCCGCACCGTGGACGACCCCGATCTGAGCACCTTGTCGAAGGATGCCGCCATCATCGCCAGGTCCACCATCTCGTCGCCGGTCGACTCGGCTTGCGCCCGTGCGCGCTCGACGCCGAGCATGGTCGAGATCCCGTCGAGCACGACCTCCAGCCGGTCGACGACGCCCTCGAGATCCGGAATGCCGAACATCTCGCCACTGCCGGTCACCGAGGCGATGTGGTCGCCCGATGTGTGGAGAGGTCGCTCGGAGTTGCCGGTCGTAACCTCGAGATGCTTGGCGGTGGTCAGGCTGATCTGCTCGATGCTGGCGACGCTGCCCGTGTTCACCGGAACCCGGGCGTCGACGTCGAACTCGACCCGAATCCGGGAGTAGTCCGCCGGGTCGGGGGCAATGCCCACGACCTTGCCGGCCTTGACGCCACCGTACCGAACCTCAGCGCCCAGATTGAGACCCTCGATGGTCGTGAAATCGGCTGAGAAGCGGTTGACCTTGTCGGCGCCGCCGCCGCAGCCGCGCATGACGGAGACGAAACCGATCAGCACCACGGCGCTGACCAGGACCAGGATGCCTGCCTTGATCTCGGTTGCGGTGAACTGTCCGGTCTGGCTCATGGTTCTCCCGACTCAGTCGATGGCTGTGAGCGATCGCGCGTACGCCGAGTCCATGGTATCGGGCTCGTCCGGTTGTCGGGCCAGGAACTGCCGAATGTAGGAATGTTCCGACCGCTCGAGCTCGTCGAGGGTTCCGATCTCCGCGACGCGGCCCTTGTGGAGCACACACACCGTGTCCGCGATGATCCGTACGCTCTCCATCTCGTGGGTCACGACCACGCTGGTCAGGTTGAAGGTCGACTGCATGGTTCGGATCAGCTCGTCGATTCCGGCCGCGACGATCGGGTCGAGCCCGGCGGACGGCTCGTCGTAGAACAGAAGCTCCGGATCCATGGCCATGGCGCGGGCGATGCCGGCACGCTTGCGCATGCCGCCGCTGAGCTCGGAAGGAAGCAGGTCGGAGGCGCCGCCGAGACCGACCAGCTCGAGCTTGATCCGGGTCATGATATCGATGGTCGACTCCTCGAGCCGGGTGTGCTCGCGCAGCGGGAGCGCCACGTTGTCGGCCAGGGTCAGCGAGCCGAGCAGCGCCGAGCTCTGGAAGCACATGCCCATGGATCGCCGGAGGTCCTCGCGCTCGCCCGCGGTCATGGCGGTGAAGTCCTCGCCCTGAATCAGGATCCGGCCGGACCGCGGCCGCATCAGACCGACCAGACACCGCAACAGCGTCGTCTTGCCCGATCCGCTGCCGCCGAGAATCACGAAGACCTCACCCTCGGCAACCGAGAAGTTGATCCGGTCGAGCACCACGGTGTCGCCGTACGCCGCGACCAGATCCTCGACCACGATCACCTGATGCCCGCTGCTCATGTCACACGTAGTAGAACAGAACGGTGAAAATCAGGTCAACGATGATGATCAGGAAGATCGAGGTCACCACCGACTCGGTGGTCCGACGGCCGACGCCCGCTGCCCCGCCTTCGACCTGGAAGCCCCGGTGCGCCCCGGTCCAGCAGATGACGACCCCGAAGAACACGCTCTTGACCATTCCGGTGACCAGGTCCTTCTCGACGATCGCGCCGACCGTCTGATCGGCGTAGACCCGGGGCTCGACGCCGACGATCAGGACGCCGGAGGTCCAGCCGCCGATGATCATGATCAGCATGGCGAGCACGGTGACCGCCGGAACCGCCGTGACCATGGCGAGGAACTTGGGCGCCACCAGATACTTGATGTGATTGACTCCCATCACCTCGAGGGCGTCGAGCTCCTCGTTGACCTTCATGGTGCCGATCTCGGCGGTGATCGCCGAGCCGCAGCGGCCGGCGATGAGGATTGCGGTCATCAGCGGCGCGAGCTCGCGCAGCGCCGACACCGCGACCAGGTCGGCGATGTAGCGGTTGGCGCCCCACTGCCCGAGAGTGTACGAGGACTGGAGGGCGATGATGACCCCGATCAGGAAGCAGATCATGCCGACGATCGGGAGCGACCGGACGCCGTACTCGACGAAGGACTCGACGCACGCCCGCCAGCGAAATCCCTTGCCCCGCAGCGGCGCCGCCACCAGCCAGATCGCGGTGTCGACCATGAGCACCGCCACCCGGAGGGCGGCCGCCAGCTGCGCCAGGGCCCTTCGACCGAGCCACCCGGCGGCGCTCGCGATCACGGGGCTCTGACCTCGAAAACGCTGTCCAGGCGGGCCAGCTCGAGGACCTTGCTGACCGCGGCCGAAGGTGCTTCGAGCGCGAACGACTTGTCGTGCTCCTTGGCGCAACGCAGCCCCTCGACCAGGGTGGCGACGCCGGAGGAATCCATGTACCCGACTCCCGAGAGGTTGACCACGACACCGGCGGTTGACTTCGGCACCGCCTTGAGCACCGCCTTGCGCAGCTCTGGCGAGCTGTACAGGTCAATGTCCCCCTCGACGGTGATCCGGGTCTCCGACGCCTGGTCGTCAGTCTCGATCTTCACGGTTGTCCTCGCTGTCAGTCGTTCTGCGCAGCCGCATGGTGACACAGTTCCCGCGATCGGCGCCCGGACAGAATCGAACCTCGTCGAAAACCCGGTAGATCAGCTTGACCCCGAGACCGCCCGGCTCGATGCTGTCCGGCGCCGGCGGCGACATCGGCCGGTACGCCGCCTGGTCGGCCGGACACGGCACACCCCGATCGCTGACCGAAATCTCCACCCATTCGTCGTCGGCCGACAGCCGGACGTGGATCGGCTCGTCGGTTCGGCCCCGGTAGGCGTGTCGCATGCAGTTGGCGCACGCCTCGTCGACCGCGAGCACGACCTCGTCGCGTCGGTTCCCGCCGACCTTCAGAACCTCCATCCAACGCCCCACGACACCGCGTACCACCGCCAGCAAACGGGGATTCGAGGACACCTCGAGACAGAGCTCGTTGTCCTCCGTCATGACCGGAGGTCCGGATCCGAACCGTGGTACGTGAGGGCGATCATGGTGCAGTCGTCGTGCGGCGCCGACGGGCTGCAGAAGCCGTCTACTTCGGCGAGAACGGCCTCGATCAGGGCCTTCGGGCCCCGCTGCACGACGCCGGGCGCCACGTGCTCGAGACCCTCGACGCCGTACTCGCGCCGGTCGTCGTTCGCCCCGCCGACGGTGTTCCCGTCCTGCGCCTCGACAATGCCGTCGGTGTAGAGCAGCAGGGTCTCGCCCGGCTCGAGAACGGTCGACTCGTCGCTCCAGGTCGCGCCCTCGAGAATGCCGAGCGGCGGGCCCGACGCCGGCAGAAGGCTCTCGGCGCCGGCTCTTGTGATTCGCAGCGCCGGGTGGTGTCCGGCGTTGGCGGCCATCACGTTGCGCGTCCGCAGGTTGACCACCACCAGCGCCGCGGTGCAGAAGGTGCCGCGCCGGGAGCGACCGACCATCCGCTCGTTGAGCCGACGAAGGACGTCGGCGGTGGATTCGGCGCCGGTGGCGCACAACCGGAACTCGGCAAGCAGCAGGGCCATGGTGAGCGCCGCCGGCACGCCCTTGCCGCTGACGTCGCCGATCAGCATTCCGACCAGGTCGTCGTCGAGGCGCGCGAAGTCGTAGAAGTCTCCGCCGACCACCCGCGCCGGCCGGGTCACGCCGTACACGTCGAAGCGTGAGTCGTCGACCGGCCAGTCGCGAACCAGGAAGCCTTCCTGGATGGTCCATGCCGACCGGATGTCCTGGTCCATTCTCTGCTTCTCGAGCAGGTCGGCGTGGATCCGGGCATTCTCCAGGGCGAGACCGGCGCTGTTGCCGGCAGCCGCAGCGAGCAGCATGTCGTCCTCGGTGTACTCGTGGTCGGCGAGATCGCTGTCGATGTAGAGCACCCCGAGCACCCGGTCCCGCGTCCGGATCGGCACGCACAGGATGGAGGTCAGCCTCAGCGATGCGATGCTCCGGGAGGTGTCGATTTCGTCATCGGCCCGAGCCGAGGTCAGCAGCACATTCTCGCCGTCGCGGACAACCCGGTTGGCGACGCTCTCGCTGAGCTCGAAGTCGCCGATCGGCGCGACGCGCGACACACCGTCGCGCATGGTGTGGACGCCGCCACACACCGGGCACGGCTCGAGCCGGTGATCGGAACCGGCAAACAGAACCGCTCCGCGCTGGGCCCCGACCGCCGCCATGGTCGTCGTCAGGATGGTGTCCACCAGCTGGCACTGGTCGAAGGTAGATGACATCGCGTTCATCAGAGTGTAGGCCGCCTCCAGCAGCTCCTTCGACCGAGACGGTGGCGGCGCCTCGGCCCGCCCTGAGGCGTCGATCACGGTCTGCAGAAAAACCGTCGGCTCGGCCGTGGCCGGCTCGTCGACCGCGTCGAGCTCGAAGCGGAGCACGGTGTTGCCGATCCGGATCTCGTCGCCGTCCGCAAGCTCGCACTTCGAAACCGGCTCGCCGTTGATCCGGGTCCCGTTGCGGCTCGCCAGGTCCCGGCAGACATAGGTGCCGTCCTGCGCCCGAACCTCGAGGTGACGACGCGACGCGGCCAGGTCCCTGACCACGAGCTGGCAGCCCGAGTCGCGTCCGACGAGCGCCCGCGTCCCGACCGGCACCCGCTGCACGTCGTCACCACTCCCGGTGACGAGAAACCCGCGTCGATGCTCCACTGCCGGCGGCCTCCTTAGTTCCCGTCCGGAAACGGCGCTTTTTGGCAATCTCGGCGTCAGATGACGAATTTCCTTGTGCGGCGTACAGAAGTACGCCTCCGCGTACATTCTGATCTTCCTTGACCTTGCACAAAAACCCCTCGTTTCCGAATCGAGAACTGCTCAGTCCCCATCGGAGTTTCCGAATGGGAACTCCTTGAGCTCGACGCTACCTTGCCCGGCGTCGGTGCGCAAGCGGCGCCGCAGCCACTTTGCGGCAGTCTCCGCCCGCCCGCGCGTCCGTGGTCGATGGGATAAGATGATTGTCGGCCCCGGACGAATCGAGACCAAATGGCGCCGACTTTTGGAGAGTGATGATGACCGTCTCGCATCGGATGATCACCGGCCTGGCGCTCGTCGCCGCGCTTGTCGGGTGCGACTCCATGGAGCTCACCATCGCGGTCGAGCCCGGGCCCGAGGGCGAGCTGAGCGTCGCGAACGCCGGCTTGAAAGCGTGGAGCGGCGCCCGACTGCTGGTCGAGTCGGTCGAGCCCGACACCAGCACTTCGGTGTGCGCCGACCGGGCCGTGGCCACGTGGCGCCCGGGGGAGGCGGTCCGGGTTCCCGCCTGCGGCGACGCGATCCGGCTCACCCTGACCACGGGTGGCGAAACCGCCCGCTTCTCCTGGGTCAACGGACAGCTGTTTCGCCGCATCGGCCGGAAAGAAGTACCGGTCAAGTCATCGTGAATTGTCAATCTTGAAACATGGCTTTTGACTTGTAGATCTCAACGCGAGAGTGAAAACGGAATCGACTGGGGGATCAGATGAGAGCGAAGCTGAGTGTTTTCATGGTCGTGGCGGTGGTGGTGGTGGTGGCGGCGGCGGTCGGGTGTGGCGGGCCGCACATCCTCACCGAGAAGCGGATGGTCGAGTGGGGGCCCATGATCAACCTGTACATGGGCACCAACATGGAGGGCGGAAACTCGTTCCCCGAGACCCTCGAGGAGATGCCGCCCCACCTGACCGAGGACCTCAAGAAGACCGACGGATGGGGCAACCCGCTGCTCTACCGTCTGCTCCGGATCGACAAGTACAACCTGATCTCGGCCGGTCCCGACGGCGAGTTCGGCAACTCCGACGACATCGTGCTCGAAAACGGCGCGTTCTACGAGGCCGACACGATCTACGCCGAGAGCCCGCTCAAGAAGTAGGCGGCTCGGTGAGCTCGGCGGCGAGACCGGGCGGAAGATCGGTGCGGTCGAGGACCAGAGCGGCAAACGGCATCGCCAGCGACAGCCGACGCGCGAGCTTCGCCAGTCGCACCAGGAGACCCTCGGGTGTCGCCCCGTCGACCCTGCCCGCGAGCCACACGAGCGTCGTCTCGACGTCGCCCTCGAGACCCTCGCCCATCAGCAGCTCGGCGACGCGGGTCGCGGTCCTCAGGTCGATCTCGGCCTCGGGGCAGGTCCGGATCAGCTCGGCCCAGATCTGGGCCGGCAGCCCGACATCGCCGGCTCGGACCGCCGACGCCACGGCGTGCTCCAGCCGGGGCAATGCGCGCGACGGCTCGTTGGCCGCCAGCGCGGTGTTCCAGAGGGCCGCGGCGGCATCGGCGTTGCCCGGGTCGGCGTCGAGCACTGTCTCGAGCCGGGCCATGGCCCCGGCCGTTTGACCCTGCTGCGAGAGCCGCAGCGCCTGTTCGACGGCGCCGGCGTCGTGGACCGTCTCACTGCGCTCGATGACCGGGTCGACGAAACGCTCTTCAAAGCCCGATGCCGCGACGACGAAGGCGGCAGCGACCCCGAACACGAAGCCGCCGACGTGGGCGAGAAAGCCGACGTCCCCGAGATCGGCGACGCTGAAGTAGGCCCACAGACCCATGGCGAAGGCAAGCTCGCCGAGCGCCCACAGACCGAGCATGAGCCACGCCGGCGCCCGGAAGGTGCCCTGGTAGATGCGGATCATCCAGACAAAGTAGAAGAAGGTGATCCGGCTGTCCCAGTAGCGCACGGCAAAGGCGCCCATGACGCCGGCGATGGCGCCTGACGCGCCGACCAGGGGCTCCGCCAGGTCCGGGTAGCGAGCGGTGAAGACCAGCGCCGCGACGACCCCCGAAACGACATAGAAGGCAGCGAACAGCGGACGCCCCCAGACGTCCTCCATGGCCGGGCCGACCAGGTACAGGATGAAGAGATTGCCGAGCAGGTGAAGGATGCCGGCGTGGATGAAGGTGTGGGTGACGAGAGTCGGCGAGTCGATGTCGGCCGGCACGACGCCCCAGCGCCAGAACGGAAGACGGTCCCGGGTATCGAAGTAGGCGGTCACCAACCGGTCGAGCTCGGCCTGCTCGTCTTGGAGCCGCTTCGGATCGTCGGGCGGCGGCGGATCGTCGCCCCTGGTCTGGCGCAGCGAGTAGTAGACATACCCCTTGAGCTGCGGATCGAGCTCGAGATAGGGATGTTCGAGAAAGTACTCCACCGCCCGGATCTCGGCCTCGACCATCGCGCGCTGGCTGCCCGGCGCCACCACGGTGTAGAGGTACGCGGCGAGACACAGGACGATGATGGTGATCGTCACCCACGGCATTCGACGGACGGTGGTCTGGTCCGAACCGATCGGCAGCAGCACGGCTCAGCGATCCCCGGCGCCGACGGCGCCGCCGGACCGCGGCCGGTCGGCCGGACCAGTTCTGACAGCGGCCTCGTCCCTCACCGGTGTCCTCCCTCGGGCGGGTTCGTCTCGACCATCGTAGCCGATGCCGGCGGCGGTGGCCGTCAGAAGGGAAAGACGAGGGGCAGCAGCGCGACGCTGACGCCGAGGACGATGAGCGACAGCGGCAGGCCGTGGATCAGGTAGTCGGTGAAGCGGTAGCCGCCGGGGCTCATGACCAGGACGTTGGCCGGGTGCGACACCGGCGTCATGAAGCTGGCGGCGGCCGCGTAGGCGATCCCCATCACGAAGGGGTACGGCGAGACACCGAGACCGGCGGCGGTGGCGAGGGCGATCGGGGTCATGACGACCGCGTTGGCGGCGCTGGGGATGAACTGGTTGACGATCAGGGTCAGCGCCGTGATCCCGGCGAGAATCGCCGTCGGGCCCCACGGACCGACCGCCTCGACCACGGCGCCCGCAAGCAGGGCGGCGGCGCCGGTCTTGAGCATCGCCGCTCCCATGGGCAGCATGGTGGCGATGAGAAAAACCGCCCGCCACTCGATGGCCCGGTAGGCCTCGTCCATGGTCAAGCAGCCGGTCAGCACCATCAGCGCGGCGCCGGCAATGGCGGCGATGGAGATCGGCAGCCAGCCCGCGACCACGGCGGCGACCACACCGGCCGTGATCAGAGCCGCGAGCGGCGCCTTGTGCAGCCTGGGCATCTCCTGGACGTCGGCGGTGAGGACGACCAGGTCCTGCTCCTTCGCCAGGAGCTTGAACTTCTCGCGCGGCCCGTAGCACAGCAGGGCGTCGCCGAACTGCAGGGGGTGATCGCCGAGCCCGGTGCGGTACGGGCGGTCGCCGCGCCAGACGGCCAGCACCGAGATCCCGAAGCGCTCGCGGAAGCGAAGCTGACGCAGGGTCTTTCCGGCCAGGGTCGTGGACGGGGACAGCATGACCTCGACCAGGACCATCGGGCCGTGCTCGAGCTCCCGCAGGTCGAAGCGGGTGTCCCGTTCGACGATCAGTCCCTGGAGGCCGCGCAGCACCTCGAGGTCGCCGACGCGCCCGCCGACGATCAGCAGGTCGCCGGCACCGAGCTCGAGGAGGGGCTCGGGCATGCGGCAGGTCTCGCCCTCGCGCATGACGCTCAGCACCGAGATCCCGAAGGCGCCGGCCAGGCGGGCATCCTTGAGAGTCCGTCCGACCAGGCTCGAGCCCTCCGGGATGCGCACGAAGCGCAGTCGCTCCTCGAGATGGTAACGGTCGGCCTCAGCCGCGCCGAGGCGACGGTATCCAGGCTCATCCCGCAGCCCCTCGAGGCGATCCGCCGTTCCCTGCACGAGCAGGCGGTCGCCGGGTTCGAACACGAACTCGTGCAGGTTGGTCCGGCGGACCTCCTCGCCACGCCGGACGGCCAGAACGTTCACCCCCAGCGTGTGCCGCGCGCCCATCTCGACCACCGTGCTGCCGCTGAAAACGGATTCCGGAGTGACGTCGAGCTCGGCGAGCCCGATCTGCTCGGAACTCAGGCGCGAGGCGGTGGGCAGATCCTCCTCGACGACCAGGCTCGGGCGGGAGCAGAGCTCGTCGATGACGTCGAGACGGCCGAGAACCAGGATCCGGTCGCCCGCCTCGAGCACAAGATCGCGCTCGGGGGGATGGCGGCGGCCGCTGGGTCGTTCGACGCTCAAGACGCTGAGACCGAGCGCCCGGCCGAAGCGGCTCTCGGCCAGGGTCTTGCCGATCAGCGGGCTGTCGTCCGGGATGACGACCGCGGCCAGTCGCTCCTCGAGCCCGTAGAGCTCGCGGAGCCTCGGCTGGTCGTCGCCGTTCTGGTCCGACAGCGCCTGTGGGGTATGTCGCTCCGGAAGCAGCCGACGACCGATGACGAGCATGTACGCGATGGCGGCCACCGTGATCACCAGGCCGATCGGGGTGA
This sequence comes from uncultured Thermoanaerobaculia bacterium, assembly GCA_964641415.1. Lineage (GTDB taxonomy): Bacteria > Acidobacteriota > Thermoanaerobaculia > Thermoanaerobaculales > Sulfomarinibacteraceae > JAHECW01. The sequence continues at coordinate 19,001 of CAZXMW010000014.1, forward strand.
AGTCGAACAGCGCCAGGGGGCGCATGCCGGCGTCGCGCAGGAAGCCGCTGACCACCAGGTTCGACGAGGTGCCGATGAGGGTCAGCATGCCGCCGAGCAGGGCGCCGTAGGACATCGGCAGCAGCAGCCGGGAGGCCGCGGTCCGGGTGCGGCGGGCGATGTCCATGGTCACGGGCAGGAACATGGCGGCGACACCGACGTTGTTCATGATCGCCGACAGCACCGAGGTGCTGCCCATGAGCACGGCGATCAGGCGCGCTTCGCCCTTGCCCGCCAGCCGCAGCACGTGGTTGCCGAGGGCCCTGGCGACGCCGGTTCGCGACAGCCCATCGGACAGGATGAACACCGCCCAGATGGTGACCACCGCAGGGTTTGAAAAGCCGGCGATGCCCTCCTCCGGGGTCACCAACCCGATCACGACCAGAGCCACCAGGACCAGCAGGCCGACCAGGTCGGCGCGCAAAATCTCGGTGACGAAGAGCACGATGGCGATGCCCAGGATCGCGAAGGTGAGGATCATGTCAGCTGTCACGGCGCGTCCACCCTCCCGGTCCGACCGGCGCAGCGTTGCCCTGCGTCGGGCAACAGCCATCGACCGCAGCGCGACGCCGGGTCGCTCGCCGGCAACTTTTCGTTCACCCGACGAGCATACTGGAGGCGAGGCCGCTGGAGAACACCGGAACGGCGCCGGCAGCGACCCCGGCACGGCATCCGCCACCCCCACCACCGACGGACACGACCGAACGGCCGCCCGAGGATTCCGCAGTGCTCAGCTCGCGAGGTCAACCCGGTCCACGACCCCGACGATCACGGTGCGGATGGGGGCGGAGGGGTCGCCCAGGACCTGACGGGCGCCGGTGCCCTCGTCGAGCACGAGCACGGTCTCGCCGGCGCCGGCGTTGACGACATCCATGGCTATGACCGAGCGGCCGGTCGGTTCGAGATCGAAATCGAGGAGGTCGACGAGCAGCAGCCGCCGGCCGGTGACGACGAAGTGGTGCACTGTCGAGACCACGGTGCCGACGACCCGTCCGATCATCATGGCGAGGCCTCGTCGACCTCGTCGGCGATACCGACGACGGCGTGGTCGACCGGAACGAAGGTGTCGGGCAGGGTCAGCGCCGCCTCCCGGCTCGCCACGTAGTAGACGAGCTCGTCGGGGCCCGCCGTGGCGACCGCGTCGGCGGCGACCACGGCCCCGCCGCGCGGCTCGAGGTCCCGGCCGAGGGGCTGGAGAATCAGCAGCCGGACCCCCTCGAGCCCCGGGGTGATGGTGGTCGCGACCACGGTTCCGATCACTCGAGCCAGGTGCATCACGCCTCCGCTGTTTCGAGGCGGCGCCAGAACTCCGGCTCGGCCTCGAGATTCGCCAGCATCTCGGGGTGGAACTGAGGAATCACCACCTCGGCGATGAGCGCGTCCGGCGAGCCGAGCCCCGCCACCGCAACCTCGACCGCGGCTTCGACCTCGGCGAGCGGACCAGAGAAGGCACAGTAGCCCTTGCCGCCGAGCCGGTCCGCCAGCCGAATCTCGACCAGCTTGACATCGGCGCCCTTGAGCCCCCGGTCGGCGGCGGCCACGACGGCGGCCGCGGTTCGGGTTTCGACCAGACCGAGGGCCTCGCCCGAGGCCCGGTCGCGCCGGCCGCGGAGCCGCGCGACGATCTCGGGGTGGACCGCCGGCAGGAAGATCTCGTCGACCAGCGCGGCCCGACCCGCGTCGAGCCCGGCGGCGTAGGCCTCGTCGACCGACGCGACGTCGCCCGCGACGAGCACGAGGTAATGCCCGGGGTGGATGGTCCCGGCGTAGGCGACGGCCACCGGCGCGCGCTTGACCATTGCGTCTCCGGTGGCCACACCGACCGCGATGGAGCCGAGCTCGAGCAGGGCCAGGGCGGGCTGGTCGGCAAGCGTCACACGATCCTCAGACCGCCCGCGATGGCGAGCCGGCGCTCGCGCGACAGGCTCCGCGGCCGGGTCAGACCCTCTCCGGTCGGGCTCGCGATGGAAAACGAGGTGAAGCCCTCGCCGCCGTCGCCGAGCCCGGCCAGGGTGGCGGCGTTGGCGACGAAGATGCTGACATCGATGATCCGAGCCATCCGCGTGATGGTGTCGACGTTGCGCGAGAAGATCGACGCGGTGTGGCCGCAACCGTGCTCGGCGCGGACCGCGAGCTCGATGGCCCGGTCGACGTCGGCGACCCGGGCCACCGGCATCACCGGCATCATCTGCTCGGTCCAGATCAGGCTGTGGTCGACGGGGACGTCTGCCACCAGGAGCCGGATGTGGTCGGCATCGCGGACCCCGATCGCGGCCAGGATCTCGCCGGCGTTTTGACCGATCCACTTCGGGTTGATCCTGCCGGGCGTGCCGTCGTGGGCCGCCTCGGTGAAGATCAGCCGTTCGACCTTCCTCAGCTCGTGCTCGGCGAGCACGTACGCGTTGCTTGAACGCATGGCATCGAGCAGCCGGTCGGCCACCGAGGCGACGACGAAGACCTCCTTCTCGTCGGTGCAGATGAGGTTGTTGTCGAACGACGCGCCGCGGACGATCTCGCGGCCCGCGAGCTCGAGATCCGCGGTGTCGTCGACCACCACCGGCGGGTTGCCGGGGCCGGCGAGGATGGCGCGCTTCGAGGTCCTGCGCGCCTCCTCGACCACCCCGGGGCCGCCGGTGACGAGCAGGATCCGCACCCCGTCGTGGTGCATCAGCGTCTGGGCCGATTCGATGGTCGGCTCAGGAATGGTGGCGACCAGGCCGACCGGACCGCCCGCGTCGGCGATGGCCGCGTTGATCAGCCCGATGGCGTGGACCGACACCCGCTTGGCGTTGGGGTGGACGTTGAACACGAGGCCGTTTCCCGCCGAGATCCCCGCGATGGTGTTGTTGATGATGGTGGCGGTCGGGTTGGTGGTCGGCGTGATGGCGCCGATGACCCCGAAGGGCGCCGGCTCGGTCAGAGTCAGACCGCGGTCGCCGGTCCAGGTCTGGGGCTCGAGATCCTCGGGTCCGGGGGTCTTCTCGATCACCAGGAGGTTCTTCTTGACCTTGTCCTCGGCCCGCCCGAGACCGGTCTCCTCGCGGGCCATTTCGGCGAGCTCGACGGCGTGCTCCCGCATGACCTGGCGGACCCGGTCGACGACCCGGTGGCGGGCGTCGAGGCCGCAGGCGCGGTAGACCTCGAAGGCGGCCTGCGCCGCCGCCACCGCCGCGTCCACCGTCGGGTGGATGCCGCCGCCGACCGTCTCCGGGGCGGGACCGGGCGCCGGCGCCCGGCGGGCCTCGAGGTCACCGACTGTTCGCCTCACCTTGGCGATGATGGCCTGGATCTCGTGGTCGTTGATGGTTTTCATTCACCCGTTCCAGGTTTCGGCCGTGGGGGTGCCAGGCAGACAACGTTGCTCGCGGCGAACAACGTTGGAGCCAGGCACCCGCACTGACGCCCACATCGCGCTTCCCACCGGAACGTCAGCTGGCCCATTGGCTGTCGGCGGGGGTCTTGCGATAGCGGACCTCGCCGCCGACCTCCCAGCTGTCGACGATGGCCATCACGACCGCGTCGCACGGCCGGTCTCGGGTCAGCTCGGTCTGGCGCGCCGACGAGCCCGACGCCCAGAGCACGACGTCGCCCTCACCGGCCCCGACGCTGTCGACCGCCACCACGTGGCCGCCGGTGTCGTCGCCGTCGAGGTCGAGGGCCCGCACCAGCAGGAAGGTCTGACCGGTGAGGCCCTCGTCCTTGCGGCTCGCGACCAGCGTGCCGGCGACCCTCCCGAGGAGCATCAGCCTTTCCGCTTGGTCGCCGCGGGCTCGCCACGGCCGAGAGGCAGCACCTGATCGATGTTGGTGTGGGGCCGGGCGATGACGTGGGTCGACACCACCTCGCCGACGTTCTGGGCGCCGCGCACGCCGGCCTCGATGGCGGCCTTGACCGCCGCGACGTCGCCGCGGACCACCGCGGTGACGTAGCCGCCGCCTGTCTTCTCGTACGAAACCAGCTCGACCTTGGCCGCCTTGACCATGGCGTCGGAGGCCTCGACCATGGCCGCGAACCCCCGCGTCTCGATCATCCCCAACGCTTCAGCCATAACAAACTCCCTTCAGACGTGTCCACGCTGCAGGCTCGATTTCCGGCGGTTTCGTGTGACGAAACCGCCGGAAATCGAGAAGTGAATCAATCGCCTTCACGACCCGTGACCGATTCGATCGCGTCGACCGCGGCGCGCCAGCCGACGTCGATGTCCTTCTCCTCGCCGCCGAGGTAGACCCGGCCCATGGAGCCGAAGGCCCGAACCTCGAGAATGTTGACCTCGGCCGCCTTTTCGGCCTCGTTGGCGGCGAGCGCGGCGTAGGCCGCCGGTTCGACCTCCATGACATACATGGTCTGACCCGGGATGATCATGTGGCCGTGCCGCATCCGGTTGATGAGCTGGACCTGGTGGTCGTCGAGGTGTCGGATGACCTGGCTCGACAGGATCTTCGGCTTGCGCCGCTCGTCCTCGGTGATCTCGAGCTCGGACAGCACCGCCGCTCCCGCCGCCCGGGTCTCCGCCTGGTCGTCGGAGTGGACCTCGAGCAGCCCATAGTAGCGCTCGACGATCTGCATCCCGGGCCGCACCCTGGTCGACTTGAGCGCGATGTCGGTCAGCCGGTTGATCTCGATCCCGGGCGAGATCTCGACGTAGAGGCAGGCGTCGCCGGCGAGGGGCAGGAAGCCCTGGGCGGTGGTGCCGAGAAAGGCCGCGTACTGCGGCTGCAGGTTGTCGAGAAAGACATACGACCGAAGGTCAATACGAGTCACCGGAACCTCCTTCGTCGCCGGACACGATACGGATCCCCGCCGACGCGCCGATGCGGTTGGCGCCGGCCGAGATCATGGCGCGGGCGTCGTCGGCGTTTCCGATCCCGCCGGCAGCCTTGACACCCATCTTCAAACCCACGGTCTCGCGCATGAGCGCGACGTCGAAGACCGTCGCACCGCCCGATCCGAAGCCGGTCGAGGTCTTGACGAAATCGGCGTGGGCGAGCTGGGCGAGCCGGCACGCCACGACCTTCTCCTCGTCGCTGAGGTAGCAGGCCTCGATGATGACCTTGTTGACCGCCCCGACCTCGCGGCAGGCGTCCGAGACGCCGGCAATGTCGCGCCGGACGAGCTCGTTGTCGCCGGTCTTGAGCGCGCCGATGTTGATCACCATGTCGATCTCGCGGGCGCCGTCGCGGATCGCGCGCCGGGCCTCCATGGCCTTGATCTCGGGGACATTGGCGCCGAGGGGGAACCCCACGACCGAGGCCACCTTGACCTTCGAGTTTCGGAGGCGCTTCGCCGCTCTCGAGACCCACACCGGGTTGATACAGACCGCCGCGAAGCGGTACTGCACGGCCTCGTCGCACAGGGTGTCGATCCGTTCGGGCGGCACGTCCGCCTTGAGGACCGTGTGGTCGATGTACCGCGCGAGGCCATCCGGCACGTCGGCGCCGGCGCCGCTGTAGCCGAGCCGGGCGGTGCCGTTGGCGACCGCCTCCGACGCGTTGTCGAGACCGAGGTCGGCGCCGCCCACCGCGAGGACGGACAGCACCTGCCGCGTCACCTCTTCGATGATCTGCGATCGTTCCATCCTAGGGCTCTCCCAACTTCGACGCCGCGTAGCGCCGCTCGACCGCGGTGATCTTGGCCACCCGGTCGGCGTGCCGGCCCGGGCCCCACTCGGTGTCGAGCCAGACATCGACGATCTGCCTCGCCAGGGCGTCGCCGATGAGCCCGGCGCCGAGGGTCAACACGTTGGCGTGATTGTGCTCTCGGCTGTTGCGCGCCGAGGACAGGTCGTAGCACAGGGCCGCGCGAACCCCGGGCACCTTGTTGGCGACCATCGCCGAGCCGATGCCGGCGCCGTCGACGATGATGCCCGCACTGCATGAGCCGTCGGCGACCCTCTTCGCGACGGCGTGGGCGAGGTCCGGGTAATCGACCGGGTCGGCGCTCGAGGTCCCGCAGTCGACCACCGAGCACCCGCGCGACTCGAGATGCGCCTTGAGCCGCTCCTTGAGCGTGAAGCCGCCGTGGTCGCAGCCGATCGCCACCGCGTCGCCCGGCTCGTCGCCGGCCCGGTCGAGCACCCGGTCCACCGCGGCCGTCACCAGCCGACGGATCTCCTGCTCGGTGGTCACGGCGTCACCATGCCTTCCAGTCGGCGGAGCCGGGGGCCCTCGGGACGGCCGCCTGGACCGCCACCCGCTCCGGGGGCTCGAGATCGCCGCGTTCGCCGAGCGCCGCCGCCAGCCGGCGACCGCAGTGGTCGAGGACCGCGCCGTCGCCGCCGGCCGACGCCATCAATGCGCCGCCCTCGAGAACGGCGACCACGAGCTCGGCAGTCGAACGGCCGTCGGCGCCGAACCAGTCGCCGACTCGTGTCACGTACGCCCGGTAGATCTCATCGACACGCCGGCGGGCCGGCTCGTGTCCGGCGCCGAGCTCGCCGGCCAGGGCGCCGATCGGCAGGCCCCACCCCGAGTCGTCGCCGGTCACGCGCTCTCGGTAGGCGCTCGCGAGATTCACAACCCGGCCGGCGGCACCCTCGGACAGCCTCTCGATCGGAACGAGCAGGTCACGGTCGAGCCGCTCGGCGACCGCGTCGAGAACCGCCAGCAGCAGGTCGTCCTTGGTCGAGAAGAAGTGGTAGAAGCTGCCGCTGGTCGCGTCCGCGTCCCTGATGATCTCGCTGACCCCGGTGCCGGCATAGCCCTGCCGCCAGAAGAGCTCTCCAGCAGTGGCGACCAGCCGATCCCGGGTTGTCGTTCGTCGAGCCACCTTCGGCCCCCGTGTGTCGTTCCGAATAACTAGAACGGTCTATCTACTCCAGGATAAACTCGACAGGAGTCTCTGTCAACCTCCTGGTTCATTCGAGGGACGAGTGACGACACGACCCTCTTCTGGAGGTATTGCTCTACTGCGGCCAGCATCCGCGAGGAGTGCTCACGATCGGGCGCCTCGGAATCGGACCGATTCTCCGGCCGGTGTGCGCCGGGAGCGCTGAGCGTCACCCCTCGTGCACCCGCCGGGTGAAGAACATGGTGGCCGCGAGCGCGACGACGAGCAGCACGGTGCCGCCGAGCAAAGCGTAGTCCTCTGCCTGGAGGATCAGGTAGAGGACGGCGTAGACCGCCGACAGCACGGCGCCGACCACCGCGGCGGTGGTACGGCCGAGAATCGCGGCGCAGTACAGGGTGTTGAGCCCAACCACCGTCGACGCCGCGAGCAGGTAGGCCGCGGCGAATCCGATGTGTTCGGCGAGGGCGAGGAGAACCAGGAAGAACAGCGCCAGAGCCACCCCGATGAGGAGGAACTGGACCAGGCTCAGCCGCACCTCGGTGGCGTACTCGATGAGCCCGAGGGTGAGGAAGCTCAGGGCGATGAAGAGCAGCCCGTACTTGACGGCTCGGGTCACCAGGTCATACAGCGCCACCGGCTCGAAGAGCCGGACTCCGGCCGTGATCTCGCCGATCGCCACCTCGGTGCCGGCAACCCAGACCTGCGGGTACGACCGGTTGAGCAGGGGGATCGTCCACTCGGCCGAAAAACCCTCTTCGGTGACCGTCCGCCCGGCAGGGAGGACCTCGCCGGAGAAGCTCGGGTGCGGCCAGGTCGAGCGCAGCGACGCCCGCGTGGTCTCGCCGAGGGGCAGGAAGTGCAGGCCGCCGCTACCGCGGATGACCATCGGCATCGCGAAATCCAGGGTGTCGCCGAGCACCTCGCCGACCAAGAGGTGGAAGCCCCGCTCGACGAGGCCGTCGACGGTGGTGCCCGGCCGCGGCTGGAGGTTGCCGCCGTTGAGGTCGAAGCCGTCGACCTCGACGATGCCGCGCGGGTCGGTCAGCCCGAAGGCGACCACCGCCCGGTCGAGGTGGACGGCCTCGAGCCGGTCCTCGGCGCACAGCGACGCCACCGATTGCCCGATGTCTCGAAAAACACCGGCAACCTCGATCTCGGCGGTGTAGATCTGCACCTCGTAGATGCCGCGCCGACGCAGCTCCGGGCTGAGGTCGCCGTCGTAGCTCAGGGTGTCGGGAAGGATCACGGCACGACGCTCTCTGGTCTCCCAGCGCGAGGTGCGGCGCTTCTCGCCCTCGGGGGTGATGAACTCGTCCCGGACCTCGAAACGTTCGCTGTACGGCACCACCAGGATCGGGCCCGCGAGCCGCTGGTCGCCGCTCCACGAGGAGGCGATGTCGGCGACCACACCCCGGTACGTCTCGAACCGATCCCGGACCACCGAGCGCACCATGTCGAGGGGAATGAGCATCACCAGGGCGAGCAGCGCGACCCCGACCATTCGGGCCGGCCGGCCGAGCTTCGAGATCACGAGCTGCGGAACGGGGCGCGGGTTGGCGGTCATGGCGGCACCTCCACGGCCCCAGGTTCGCCGCTCGACGCTTCCCAAGCGTGGCCGAACCGTGGCAATCGCCGCTCGCCGTGTGGCGATGTCGTGCCGGCCCCCGACGACCGCGCTCCGGTCCCGGGTATGCTCGAACCATGAAGTTCGGTCGAGGTCTGTGGTTGGGTACTGCCGCTCTCGTGGTGGCATGCAGCTCGGCGCCGGAGCCCGAGCTGCCGCCGGCCGAGCGCTTCAACTGGGGCGGGCAGCCGATCCGCTTCGCTCCGGCGCCCGAGGACTGGCGGCGGGAGAAGACCACGGACGGCGGTTGGCGCGGACTGCGCTTCGTCAAGACGGGCTCGGTAGGCGAGCGCATCCTGATGGCCGAGGCATCCCGCTTCGACGAGCGCGACCGGTGCGCCGAGCTCGACGACCTGGTCGCCCGGTGCGCCGAGCTCGAGCGGCGGAGCCTGAGCCGGGAGCTGCCGAAGATGCGATACGACACCAGAAAGCCGCACAACGACTGCGAGGCGTCGCTCGGTGCTCAGATCAACCAGGCCTTGGACCGGGTTCTCGACGCGGTGCGCCGGGGCGACAATCCGGCCGCCTGCCGCGATCTCGAGATCGCCCGCGAGCAGGCCGGTTGGATCACGATCTCGCTCGACGACCTCGACCAGGAGGAGCTCGTGGTGTTCCGGACCGGCGATCGGATCCGGGCCGACCAGCTCGAAGAGGGTCCGCGCAGTCGCTCGAGGGTCGCGGGCGAGCCCGCCGCCCGGCGCGACTACACCTTCGAGCACCGCGGCCACACCTTCATCGGCCGCGAGATCTTCGTCATGCACAACAACCGGCTCTTCGTCGCCGCGTTCCACGGCCTCGAGGAGAATCTGCCCCTGTTCGACGACATGGTCGGGTCAATCGTGTTCCCGGCGGGCGCATGCGAGCACTGATCAGCGCCCCGGTGACGCTCGCGATCCTTGCGATGCTCGCCGGGTGCGGCGGTCGAGCACCAGATCCGGTGGTCGTTGAGATCGGCGTGCATCGGGTCACCTTCGTCGTACCGGACGGCTTCGTGCACTACGACCACGGCCGGGAGCACCGGCTCGAGCGCACCGAGGGCGATCTCGTGCTCACCGATCTCGGGCCCGCGACCACGGACGGCTACCGCGCGGCCGTGCTCGAGGCGCGCGATCTGTGGCGGCGCGGCCAATCCGACGATGCCGCGTCGCTGCTGCGCGATCTCGGTCTGTGGCGGGCGGTCCCCGACGAGAGACAACGGGAGGAGCTGTCACAGGCCGTGCACACGGCCGCCATCGGCTCGCCCACGAGTCGGGCGGAGGACGCCTTCGACACCCTCCTCGCGCACGTCGACGCACTCCCGCCGCCCGACCTCGATGTCTTGGCCGACGCCGCGCTCGGGGACCTCGATCACGGCCCCCGGCGCGACATCGAACGCCGGGAGAAGCTCCGGGTCGACGGTCGCGACGCGCGCCGGATCCTGACCTGGCAGCGGCTGACCCACGATTCGAGGCGTCGGCACGTCTTCGTCCTCAACCGCGGCCACCTGCTGGTCATCCGGTCCGACGTCGGCCGTGACGAGGTGCTGGGACCGGCGCTCGATGAACTCGTCCGGTCGTTCTCCTTCGCCCCGACCGACGTGGTCAGCGAGGGCTGAGCCGGAGCAGCGCCTGCGGCCCGTGCTCGGGCCGTTCGCCCACTGCCCAGCCGTGCTCGTCGTCGAGGACGTGGACCGTCCGGAGCAGCTCGCCCTCGATCTCGTGATCGATCGTCCACCGCTCGCCTCCATCGGTCGTGCCCAGGATCACCGACCTCGAGCTTCCGCGATCGTTGCCCACCGCCCAGCCGCGGTTCGAATCGACGAACTCGACCGCGCACAGCCGCGACCGGACGCCGCTCGCCTGCCGCCGCCAGCTTGCGCCTCCGTCAGTCGTGTGGAGAATCGTCCCGCTCTCGCCCACGGCCCAGCCGAGGTTCGGACCCACGAAGGTGATTCCGAGGAGATCCGGCTGACCCGTCCCCGTCGGCTGGGTGGCCACCCGCCAACTGCCGCCGCCGTCGGCGGTGGCGAAGATCCGGCCGAACGTTCCGGCGACAAAGCCGCGTTCGGGATCGATGAAGTGCACGGAGCTGCCCCCGACCTCGCGATCCGCCGTCGCCGGGGCCCAGCTCGCTCCGCCATCGGTGGTTGCGAGAAGGCTGGTGTGGCCGACCGCCCAGCCGTGCCGGCCGTCGTCGAGGAAGAAGAGATCGAGCAGATGATCGGTGCTCCGCAGTCCTCGCCACGCTACGTGCCACCGTCGGCCTCGATCCGCGCTGCGAAGAATGACCCCGTGGCTGCCGGCGATGATCCCGGTGAACCGGTCGAGAAAGACGATGTCCGTCAACCGGAAGCCGTGCTTGGCGCGAACGAGCCCGCTGGAGAAGCTCCAGGTCCGACCGCCGTCGGCGGTGGCGCCGATGATGCCGCCGTCGATGAAGAAGCTCCCGCCGACGATGAAACCCCTGTCCGGGTCGATGAAAAAGATGCCGTCGTACTCGGCGCGTGTCGACAGCTGCTCGGCCGTCCAACCCCCGGACAGCTCGCCCCGTCCGTCACCGCATCCGCTGAACGCGGCCGAAGCGCAAACGGCGGCGAGGGTCGCGACCAACCTGCACAGCATTCGGCTCATGCGTCCTCTCCCGACCTCCAGAATTTGCGCAGCAAATTTAACAGGAGGGCGCCGCTGTCGCACCGATGGCGTCAGAGGAAATCGACGACGTACTTGACCGCAGTGGCGAGGATGACAAAGCACAGCATGACCTTGATGGCGCGCGACGGGACGTGCTTCTGGATCCGGGCGCCGCAGTACATGCCGGCCGCGCCGCCGAGCCCGAAGAGCAGCCCGAGAAGCCAATCCGGTCCGACCCCGAGCCAGCTGAAGAAGGCGACCCCCGCCACCGAGGTCACCAGGGTGCCGAGCAGCGCCGCTCCGGCCACGGTGTAGACCGGAAGCCCGAAGACCGAGACGAAGAACGGCGCCATGATCGCGCCGCCGCCGATCCCGTAGATCCCGCCGGCGACCCCGACGACGAAGGCCAGAGCGGAGATGCCGGGCGTCGAGAACGAGTAGCGCTCTCCGGCAAAGTCGAACTCGATGCGGCCGAGGCCCCATCGCCGGACCGAAACCACGGGAAGCCCCTCCTCGGTTCGAGCGGCGACCGCTTGCCGGAATCGCCCCTCCCCTTGTGTGTCGGCGCCCGGCCGCGCCGCCCGCTGAACCAGCGCGAGCGCCATCCGAACCCCGATCCACAACAGCACACCGGCCGCGAAGAGCTTGAAGCTCCGCGGGTCCGGCAGGTATCGGATCCGTACCACGGCCCCGATGAGCACACCGGGGAGCGTGGCGACAACCACCACCGCAGCCAGGGGCCACACCATCCGGCCTTCGCGGATGTAGCGCCAGACCCCGCTCGGGATGGCGACGATGTTGAACAGATGGTTGGTGGCGCTCACCGACGGCGCGGTGTAGCCGAGCACGCTGATCTGAAAGGGCAGTAACAAAAAGGCGCCGGACACGCCGCCGGTCGAGGTCACGAACGAGATCGCGAAGGCGATGAGAGGCGGCAGCCACGGCGCGACGGTGACACCGGAGACCGTGAACTCCACGACGACCGTCCCGATCAGCGCCCGCCCGGCATCCGCTCGAGACCCAATGCCGGATCGCGATTGATGGCTTTGTCCGGGTGTGCCGCCGGCATCCGCTCGGCGACCGCGAGCGCCGCCGGCAGCCGGGTCGGCCGGAAGCGGAGCACGAGGGCGTTGAAAACGACCCGCCGCCGCCCGCGATCGGTTGCCGGCACGATGGGGCCGCGGACGACCGACCGCCAGCTTCGTCGGAGCATCCCGCCGCCCTGCTGTCCGTCACCCGTCGTCGCCACCGGCCCTCCTTCGTGTTCGTTGACCATCATACTGAGGTTGTGAGGTTGTGAGGTCGTGATGCCATCGCACCGTCGCAAGCGCGCGAAGCCGCCAAGACGCGGAGGATTCACGATTCACGACACGATCCCACAAGCCGTCCCCACAATGAGCAATTGTCTCAATTTCAATCGAGAAGATTGTCTAGAATCGTTCCAGCTCGGGAGGGCTCACGATGAAGTACATCTGCACCGTCTGCAACTACGTGTACGACGAGGACGCCGAGGGCGTGCCCTTCGACGAGCTGCCCGACGACTGGACCTGCCCGGTGTGCACCGCCGACACCGAGTTCTTCGAGGCCGAGGGGGGTGAGGGCGACGGCAACGCCTCGCCCGACGGGGACTCCAGCTCGGGATCGGGATCGGAGGAAGAAGATCTCGCAAGCTACCTGAGCCAATGGCGGAAGGACAACCATCCACTCGAAGGCGATCTGGCGATGATCCAGGAGATGGCGATCACCGGCCGGTCGGTGATCGAGCCCATGCGAACAACCAAACCGGTCATTTCGTGGGACGAGATCCTCGTCCTCGGCGCCCAGCTCGCCACCCTGCCCCGCAACCAGAACGAGACGGTCTCCACCCGGACCGTGATCGGGCCGAGGGCGGAGGTCCCACTGGTTCTCGAGATCCCGGTCACGGTCAGCCACATGTCCTACGGCGCCCTGTCGGTCGAGGTCAAGCTGGCGCTCGCCCGCGGCAGCGCCGCCGCCGGCACCGCCATGTGCTCGGGCGAGGGCGGGATCATCCCGGAGAGCCTGGCTGCGGCCCACCGCTACATCTTCGAGTACGTGCCCAACCGCTACTCGGTGACGCCCGAGAACCTGGCGGCGATCGACGCCGTCGAGCTCAAGATCGGCCAGTCGGCCAAGCCCGGGCTCGGCGGTCACCTGCCCGGCGACAAGGTCACCGAAGCGATCGCCGAGGTGCGCGGCTTCCCGCCGGGTGAGGACATCATCAGCCCGGCCCGTTTTCCCGACATCGCGAATGCCGACGACCTCAGGGCCAAGATCGACGAGCTGCGCGAGGCGACCGGCGGAAAGCCGATCGGCGTCAAGCTCGCGGCGGGCCACATCGAGGCCGATCTCGCCGTGGCGCTGGCCGCCGGACCGGACTTCGTCACCGTCGACGGCCGCGCCGGCGCCACCGGCGCCGCACCCAAAGCGATCAAGGACGCCGCCGCGATCCCGACCATCTTCGCCCTCGCCCGGGCCCGCCGGGTGCTCGACGACGCCGGCGCAGACGGTGTGTCGCTCATCGTCACCGGCGGACTGCGGACCTCGTCCGACATCGTCAAGGCGCTGGCCATGGGCGCCGACGCCGTCGCGCTGGCATCGGCGTCGCTCATGGCTGCCGGGTGCCAGCAGTACCGGATCTGCCACACCGGCAACTGCCCGGTCGGCATCACCACCCAGGACCCGGAGCTGCGCAGCCGCCTCGACGTCGAGAAATCGGCCCGGCGGGTCGCCAACTTCCTGACCGCCGTGACCCACGAGCTCGAGGAGTTCGCCCGGCTGACCGGTCACAGTGACGTCCACGACCTCTCCATCCGCGATCTCCGCACCACCAGTGAAGCGATCGCGAGATACACAGCCGTCGCCCACGTCGGCGAGCCCGAAGCCAATCCGTGACACCACCCAAGGAGGACCCGATCGTGTCGAAGACCGTTGACAACCTGATGGCCGCGTTCGCCGGCGAGAGCCAGGCGCGCAACATGTACACCTTCTTCGCCAAGGTCGCCCGCAAGGAGGGCTACCACTACATCGCGAAAATCTTCGAGGAGACGGCGTTCAACGAGATGCGCCACGCCTGGGACGAGTTCAAGCTCGCCGGCAAGCTCGGCGACACCGCGGCCAACCTCAGGGAGGCGATCGGCGGCGAGGACCACGAGACCACCAGCATGTACCCCGAGTTCGCCGAGCAGGCCCAGGCGGAAGGCAACAAGGAGGCCGCGATCCTGTTCCGGATGATCGCCCGGGTCGAGGCCGGGCACCGGGACCGATATCGAAAGCTGCTCGAGATGGTCGAGAACGGCACCGTCTTCAAGCGGGACCAGCCGATCCGCTGGAAGTGCTCGGTGTGCGGCTACGTCCACGAGGGAACCGAGCCGCCGGCCAAGTGCCCGTGCTGCAGCCACCCGCGCGAGTACTACGAGCCCGAGAGCATGGAGCTCTGAGGCGCGTGTGCCCGCCGGCTCGAGCCGGCGGGCGATGGGTTTCAGACTCCGAGCGGTCTCACGGCGTGGTCTGACTCCACGCGCCGGTGTCGCCGCTTTCGAAGCCGTCGGCGAACAGCGAGAGGGTATCGCACGGCTCGTTGACCGTGAGCTGGAGCTGCCAGGCGTCGATGGTGCCGGTGTCGGCGCCCCAGTTGTCGACCACCTTGAAGGTCCAGTCGCCGGTAGCCGGTTGGCCCGCGAGCGCCGCGAGGGGCTGGTCGGGCTGGAACGAGCCGGTGAACGGCGCGCTGCCGGAGCCGATCGGGGTCGCAGCGTCGTCGTCGAAGTGGGTGTTGGTGTAGTTGTTCCCGCCGCCGCCGTGCTGATCGGACAGAAGTACCGTGGTGCCGTCGGGGCCGATGAGATAGAGGTCGAGGTCACCGGTGTAGGTGTGGGTGATGTTGACCAACAGGTCGACGTCGACCACGTCGTAGGGCGAGGCGACGGTGATCAGGGAGCTCGCCCCGGTCGTGTTGGCGTCCGGGATCGCCACCGGGGTGTCGGTGGCATCGACCACCACCGGGGTGCCCGCCGTCGTCTGGAAGTCGAAGAAGGCGCCACCGTTGTCGTCGACCGCGGTGTAGCAGTCCGGGCTCGACGACTCGACGAGGAAGACGTAGTCGGTACAGGCCTCGAGGCCGTCGATCTCGACCGCGTGGGCGGTACCGGTTCCGGCCACGTCGCTCACCGTGGTCGGGGAGGTCGTGCCCCAGACCAGCCGGGTGGTGGCCGGGACATTGGTCGTCCAGCTGACCATGGCCGAGTCGTTGGCGACGAAGTCCGTGGTCACGTCGCTGATGACCAGGTGCTCGCACACCGGGATGGCGAAGTTCGACGCCCCGGAGTAGCCACCTGACGCCGACCAGTCCAGGCTCAGCAGCGCCGAGTGGCCGTTGGGCGTCGCCCCGTCGAGGGTGAACGAGAAGTGATTCGGCAAGCTCTGGACCTGGGCGCCGACCGGCGCATCGGGGAAGCTCGCCGCGGGGTCGGTGACCGCGCAGTGGGCCGAGCCCGAGCTGAGAACGCCGGTGATCCCGGTGCCGTCTTCGACGCCGACATTGGTAATGGTGACCGGGAGCACGATGGTCTCGCCCGGGTTGGCAATGCCGTCGCCGTCTCCGGCGCTGTCGTCGCACAGGTGGCCGCTGTGGACCATCCACGGCCCGACCGGGACGATCACGTCGACGGTGCCCTGCCACGGCACCAGATTCAGGCCGGTGACCACGACATCCAGGGTAGTGGGCGTCTGGGGCTGCGGGTCGAGCGCGACGACCGCGACGCCGCCGGAGGCGACCGCCCGTCCGAGCAGCACCCCGTTGTCGGTCACGGCCACCAGTGCGCCCTCGGTCCCGACGGTCACCGTGAGCGAGGGCGACCCGACCGGCAGGGTCGGATCGACGGTCACGCTCGGCGTCACCGGCGTCGCGGTGTAGGCCCGCATCTCCGGGTCGCCGTGCCAGTGGAAGAGCTCGAACTCGTACTCAGTGTCGCCGTTGTCGCCCTGCCAGTGGTACATGTAGTACTTCCCGTACAGATAGGCCTCGGCCGGGCGGAACGAGTGCGGGTAGACGTTGCCGCCGTCCGCGGTGTCGTACTCGTCCCAGAAGCTGTCGTAGGACCCGTGGACGAGCAGGTCGTTCCACCCGGAGTACGAAATGTCCGACGCAGCCATGACCCCGACGGCGCCGCCGGGGTACTTCTTCATCCACGCGTCGACGAAACAATCGCTGGTCAGGTCGAACGAGCCGGTCAGACAGTTGATCGAGTAGACAATGGGCGTCATGGACCCGTTGGCCAGCGCGTTGACGTTCGAGTTGTAAAAGGGCGGATCGCCCCAGCCGGTCTCGCCGCCGTGGTCACGGTGCTGGACCAGGCTGACGCCGGCATTGACGGCATCGGTGATGTCCTGAGTCGAGGTCGAGGAGTTAGTGATCAGGTCGGCGTCTTCTTGGGGCACCGGCTGGTTGGCGTAGCCCGGCGGGCGGTGGTTGTAGTACGACGCATCGGACCGCCAGTAGTACGGATTGCAGTTGAGCGAATCGCTCGTCGCGGCGGTGTGGATGCCCATGCCGCCGACATCGCGGATGTAGTGCATGGCATGGGTCCCGGTTTCGAAGAAGAACCGCTCGGCCTGGCAGCCGCCCTGTAGATACGCGGCCATCAGGTAGTCGCCGTGCCACACGCCCGGCACGACGTCGCGATCGAAAGCGAGGATCTTGGCCACGACGTTGTCGAAGTCGGTCGGGCTCTGGACCGCGATGCGTCCCATGACGATATCGGGAAGGTAGTCCGACCCGTCGAGGCACGAAAGACGGAGATCCGACACGTACGGGCCGTAGGAGCCGGAGAGCGGTTCAGACGGGACTGCCGGGTGGTCACCGGCGAGCAGCACATAGGTGAGATCCGGGTCGCTGTCGTACCGGTTTTGGAGAAACGCCTTGAGCTCCGAGTAGGTGGTTCCGATCGAACCCATGGCGACAACCTCGACGGTCAGTCCCTTCAATCGCTTCCACTCGGCGAGGGGCTGCACAGACGCAACCAGCGGATCATCCGCGATGATCAGGTACTCGATCCCGGTCGGGTTGACCTCCGGCGCGGTCGCGCCGTCGATTCGGACGGCGGTCGGAAACAGGACGCTGTGCCGTGCGGCCTTGAGGCTCTCGGCGCCCTCGTCGACCAGGCCCTCAAGATCTATGGTCAAATGCAGCGACTGCCGAACCGTCACCTCTTTGCGGACCGGGTTGAAGGCGAGCGGGCTGACCTCGACGACGAGGTAGCGCTGCCCGCGCACGACCACATCGTCGGCGATCCGCGCCGGCTGCTGCGGAAACCACCGATCGGAGGCGTAGGCCTTGTCGTCAACCGCGAACTCCGGCGACCACGGGCCGCAATCGGGCTCCGGAGGCTGTTGGGGCAGGACCGTGACGCCCGTCAGCGCGACCGTGGCGTCGGTCCCGTCGATGGCCAATTGGGCCGAGGGGCCGTTGGGCGCCGGAACCAGCACGGTCCGAAAGGGCATGTGGGGCTCGCCGACGGCGCCATGACCCCCGCAACCGGGGACCTCGAGACGAGTGTACTGAACGCCCGCCCGGCTGCTCTCTTCGACGAAGAAACCGCCGACGGCAACGTCGACGGCGGCACCGTCGACGAGATCGTGGATCTCGATGGTGATCGGGGTTCCGACGGAAGCCGGTGAGACATCGATCCACAGCTGATCAGCAGCGACCGGGATCGCTGCCAGGGCGAAGGAGACGACGACAGCTGACAGTACGGAACCACGACGACGTGACATTCGGGGATCCTCCCTTGCCGCAGCCGTTCGCTCTGCCGCCGCTACCGGGTTCGCTCGCCGCCCTCCAGGCAGGCGATCGGCATCGGTCGGCCCGACCGCGGACCATTCCAGTCTACTTCGGTTTCAAGACGCTGTCACAGATCGAGATCGGAACGATCATCATTCATTCAATTGAGCTATCGAAACAACCCGACCGGTCTGTCGAGCCCGCTTCGTCGTCGAACCCCGGCTGTCGATTCCGGGCCGACCGATCGTCGTGGTGATATCGTTCGCGAGATCAGATCCGGGAGGGCAACTGGATGAGCGGGATGCTTCGGTGGCTGACAGCGGGTGCCAGGAGAAACTCCGGTTAAGTGGAGACCCCTGAACTACGTAACTCCGTACCGGGCACCGATGGGGTCCGGTTCGCGAGAGAAGAGAAGAAACGGTAGCGGTAGACCACCCAGGTCAAACAGCCAGAAGAAAGGAAACCGGCAGCCGCCGGCCTCACTTTGTTAACTTTGTTTCTCCTGGCACGGATGTTCCGACCTTGGCCACCTCCTGGACTGCTTTGGCGGTCTCGGTCGCGGGGTCGTCCATGCTCAGTAGCCTCTCTTAATTCGTCCGGCTCGTCTGAGCTGGCACTTGTTCTGATCCTAAATCTCGGAAACCTTTGAGGCACCTAAAGAGCTCATCCGGTTTTTCATAGAAATCGAGGAAAATCCGCACTGGAATAATTCCCCCAAATCTCACCCAGTGAGGGCGTTGGCTCTCACTCAGTATTTGCGAGGCCTGTAGCGTAGAAACTGGCACGCGTCGTCCGAGGGGGGTCACCAATCCCTCATCGGTGATTGTCACCGTCATTCGGTTTCTTAGTACCCCAAGAATCCGTGGCAGAAGGTACGACAAGAGAATCACTGAACAGAAAAACGGGAAGCCAATCCAATCAGAGAAACTCCCCGACTGACCCAAACTTGTGACAATCATCGTGAACGATGCCAAGGCGACGAATGCGGCACCCCCGACGACAATCAGGAAATTCCTCGATGCGGACCTTCTCCAGGCAAATTCCCGAGTCATTCCTCAACGACCTCAGGCGGTACTTCCACCTCGACAAACTCTCCGCCAATATGCTCTTTGGCCGCGTCGTAAACCATCACCAACTCGGACACGACGGCCTCAGTAGCCGGACCTGCACCCGCACCTCCGGTCAATGCTCCAAGGGTTCCCGATTTGAGGGCCTGCTCCCCGGCAGCAGCTGCAACAGCGGCGGGGTCAGTGTTGCCCTCTACCAAGGCTTCGTTCAGTGCTCCTGTTGTCGCTCCTCCAAGGGCTGAAGAACCACCCCCAACAATCAAACCGCCGGTAACGGTCAATCCACCACCAGCGACCGCTGTTGGAATGGTAGTAGCCCCTGTTAATGTACCGAGAGCTGCGGCTGTGCCTCCTCCCGTGATCGCAACAGCACCTACTCCAAACGTTGCCGCTGTGACGGCGCCACCAGCAGCACCGGCAAACGCAGCTTTCCCGACGTTGTCAAGAAGAGGCTTGCCCTGGGCACTATTGCTAATCATCTTCGCCCCAGCGCCAATCAACCCACCGACGCCTGCCCCAATGGCGATGTGCACCCATTCACCTTCCGGATCGGTGAACTTAAGCGGGTTGTTTTGGACATACGCGTACCGATTCCAGCTCTGGGAACTGCCGATCCGCCCGCCGATCGGATCCACAGACACAAACCGTCCGAGGTTGGGGGAGTAGTACCGGGCATGCATGGAGTCGGTAGTTTGGATCGTAGTGGTAGGTCCGCTGGCAATCGGTCCAGGAACCGGCTCGGAATATGCAGGGCGCGGCGACAGCAAAGCTGCCGCTGACAACACAAGAACCGCGAGACTCAGCCGATCGGATGCGTTGGTGGGCCGAAACACGTCTAGAGTTTAGCAAGAAGAAGAGTCTCGAAGAGAGCGGCTGGAAGATCGGCTCCGCCGACGAGTTCCTTGATTTGAGCGCGGATGAGTCGGCGTATATCGATCTGAAGCGCCGCCTCAGCCAAAGTCTGCGAAAACGAAGGACCGAGAAAAAGGTCTCCCAGCAGCAGCTCGCTTCGCTCATCAAGTCGAGCCAATCGCGGGTTGCGAAAATGGAGGCCGGAGACCCGACGGTTTCGATTGACATTTTGGTAAAGACCTTGCTTGCCCTCGGGGCCTCCGACCGTGACTTGGCAAAGGCAATCGCCGCGAGATAGGGTTGAGCCAAGATTCTAAGGCTCTATAGTCTGGCACCCAAACGTTCGCCTCAGCCGTGAGTTACCGGGAAGCCAGACCATGCGCTGCAACGCCACCCCGTGGCCTGGGCCACCAGCTTGTGCGCCAGAACACCAAGTCACCAACCGCAGCACCGTGCCGACGGGCTTCGGGAACGTCCTCAGGTCGGCAAGCGTTATACTCTCGGAGAAGATGACTATGGAAAACCGATTCACTGGTGTATTCGAGCAGGTCGGCGAGTGGTGGATCGGCTACGTCGAGGAGCTTCCCGGCGCCAACACCCAAGGCAAAACCTTGGACGAGGCGCGCGAGAACCTCAAGGAAGCGATCAGCCTCATCCTCGAGACCAACCGTGACCTGGCCCGCCGCGAAGCGGAAGGCCGCAACGTCTTCCGAGAGCCCATCGCGATCACTGTGTGAAGCGCCGCGCTCTCATCCGCCATCTCACCAAGCACGGCTGTGAACAGGTCCGTGAGGTCAGCAGACACACCGTCTGCTGGAACCTAGAGAACCGCCAGACGAGTACCGTCCCTCGCCATACCGAGGTCAACGACCACCTGGCCAAGAAGATCTGCAAGGATCTCGGGATCCCCACGCCCTGATGGGGCATCGACCAGCATCCGGACATGCACGATCGTGCATCCACTATCAGGGAGGACGCCTGGTCACGGTGCTTCCCCGGACTCGGCTCGAAGACCGGGAATTTCGCGAGTGGATCCAGAGCAACACACCCGACTGGGCTCTGGTGCGCGATGCCGCCAATCCCCGTCACAAGGGCGGCCCACGAGATCGCTGGTGGACGTACAGATACCGGATGGCATCGGCGGAAGGCTGGCACGTCGTCTGGCTCAAAAGTACCTTGCTCGCTTCGAAGCTCACAAACGCCAACCGACCATCGAGAAGCGGTTCCAGCAGTCCAAGACCGTGCTCGAAATCGCCCCCGTACTGCTCAAGAACGAGGCCCGGATCGAGGCCTTCTTCCTGGTCTTCTTTTTGGCGCTCCTCACCCAGGCGCTCGTCGAAAGACAACTCCGCCGCGCCATGAGAAACAGTGGAGTCGACGAGCTGCCTCTCTACCCTGAGGAACGCATGACCAAGCGCCCCACCGCCGACCAGGTCTTCCGCCTGTTCTCACGCGCTCAGCGCCACACCCTCTCAGAGCACGGCAACGTCCTCCGCACCTTCCACACGGGCAGGTCCGCGATATGCGGAATGTAGGGCTGGTTTGTGGTTATTATGGGATCTTGAATTCGTCAGCTCTGTATTCGGGACGACCGGCCGACGGACCCGAGCTCGAAAGGGGACCGATCATCCGTCTTGCGCGACGCTGGAACGAACGCTATGGTGCCTTCTGCGGCATCACACCCGGGAGGGCAATGAGCGGGATGCTTCGGTGGCTGACAGCAGTGGTGCTCCTTGCAGTCACGGTGGTACCGGCGGCGGCCGGCGAGCCGGCTGAGCAGGGAACGTCCGAGCGCAAGGTCGTACTGGTGCTGTCCGGGGGCGGCGCGCGCGGCGCCGCCCACGTCGGCGTGCTCAAGGTCCTCGAGGAGCTGCAGGTCAAACCGGACCTCATCATCGGCACGAGCATGGGGTCCATCGTCGGCGGATTGTACGCAGCCGGCTGGTCGCCCGACGAGATGGTCGAGATGATGGCCGCCCTCGACTGGAACCGGGTCTTTTCAGACAAGGTCCCGCGGCGGGACCAGACGTTCCGGCGAAAGCAGGACGACCGGCCGGCGCTGATCGACCTTCGCGTGCACTTCGACGGCGTCAAACCGTACATTCCCCCAGGCATTTTGGGTGGCCAGAGCATCGAGCTCCTGATGGACTCCCTCGAGGCCCAGTCCGCCACCGCCGTTGATCTCGACCGGCTCAACGTCCCGTTTCGAGCGATCGCCACCGATCTCGGCTCCGGCGATGCGGTGGTGATCTCCGAGGCAACCCTCGCCACGGCCATGCGGGCGTCCATGGCGATTCCCGGCGTCTTCGCACCGGTCGAGCTCGATGGCCGCGCCCTCGTCGACGGCGGCTCCGTGGCCAACCTGCCGGTCGGGATCGCCAAGGACCTCGGGGCGACCCACGTCATCGCCGTCGACATCTCGACGCCGCTCGACCCCTCGCAATCGTGGGACTTCCTGTCGGTGTCGCGCCAGATGACGGCCCTGCTCACCTCCGGCGGTCGCGGCCGCGACGTCGCACTGTTGACCGAGGACGATCTGCTGATCGAACCGGATCTCGGCGAGCTCTCCTTTGTCGACTTCTCCCGGACCGTCGAGGCGGTCGAGCTCGGGGAGGCCGGAGCGCGCGCCCGCGCCTCAGACCTGAGCCGGTTCGCCGTCGACGACGCCGAGTGGGCGGCGTTCCTCGATCGACAGCGGCAGAGACTTCGCGGACCCATCGTCATCGATACCATCCGAATCGACAACGGCTCGGTTCTCGGCGACGGCGTCATCCACGAGAACCTGTCCATCGAGCCCAACGACGCGCTGGCCCCCGTTGACCTTTCCCGCGAGCTCCTCGAGCTTCACAACCTCCGAGCCTTCGGCGTCATCGACTTCCGGCTCGAAGGCGAGGGCGACCACCGGGACCTCGTGGTGGCCCTGCCGCCGCCGCCTGCCAGCCGAGGTTCGGTCCAGCTCGGCTTTTCGTTCACCGACGATTTTTCCGGCAACAGCGGCTACACCCTCACCGCGCGCCACCAGCTACTGCCGGTCAACCGGCTCGGCGGCGAGTGGCAGAACGTCGTCCAGCTCGGCACCGTCAGTCTGCTCGACAGCCGCTTCTACCAGCCCCTCGACCCCGCCTTGAGGTGGTTCGTCGAGCCGGGTGTCGGTTTCGTGCGCGAGCTCGCCGACATCTGGTCCGACGGCATCCCCGTCCTCGAGTACGAGATCGAGAGCATCGAGGCCAGGCTCGGCGCCGGGCGGGTGCTCGGCCGGTGGGGCGAGCTCCGCGCGACCGCCTACACGGCAGACGACCGAGCGAGGCTGCGGATCGGTCCGCCGATTCTGCCGTCGGACGACGACCGGCGCGGCGGCGTCCGCCTCGGGTTTCGCATCGACACGATCGACGACGTCGTGTTCGCGACCCGCGGAACCGAGGCGTCGATCAGCTTCGATCGCTCGCTCTCCACCTTCGGCGCCGACAGCGAAACCGACCTCGCCCACGGTTGGATCGAGCACTCCTTCAGCTTCGGCGACACGACGCTCCGGCCGTACGTCGAGTACGGCGAGAACTTCGATCCGACGCTCGACTACCTCAACCTGTTCAAGCTCGGCGGCCTCGGCCGGCTGTCCGGTCTCGGCGACAACGAGCTGCTCGGAGAAAGGGTCGCACTTGCCCGGCTCATCGCCCAGCAGCGGCTCACCGGCTTTCGGGCGGCCGGAATCGACGTTCAGGTCTATGCCGGGCTCAGCCTCGAGGCCGGCAACGTCTACAGCGTCGACGACTCTCTGACCGCCTCGAGCCTGCTCACCGGCTTCAGCGCCTGGATCGGCGCAGAAACGCCTCTCGGACCGCTCTTCCTCGGCTACGGCCGGACCGAGAGCCGGGACCGTTTCTACCTCCAGATCGGGGATCGCTTCTGAACCTGATCCGCAACGGGTCACCGATGGCCGGCTCCGAATCGCCAGTCACCGACAACCCGGCTTGGCGGGTATACTCGAAGAGCGGCACGATGCCGTACGCGGGGGAGGGTGTGAGCTCGCCAAAGAACACCGGCACGCCGGACGACCCCAGGTGCCCGGTCACGGGCCTGACCGTCGAGCGACGCGCCGAGTGGACCGATCTCGAGGTCGATGACGGCTACGTTGTCAGTATCGAGCTGATCGGCCGCCACGTCATTCTGACCTCGGTCACCGGGCTCGCGACACTGGCCGGCTTCGAGCAGGTGATCTCGCTGCGCAACCAGATCATCGCCGACGAGATCGGCGACGGCGCTCCATTCGTCCTGCTCCTCGACTACAGCCGGATGTCCGGGTCCACCCCCGCGGCGCGCCGCCGCTATCTCACCGAGATCCGGCAGCAGGCTTCGCTGGCCGGGATCTGTTTTTTCAGCGTCCCGCCGCTGCTCCGGATGTCGATCCGGCTCGGCAGTCAGTTCCTCGTTCGGCGCACCCAGGTCTCGATCGCCGGCAGCTACGACGAAGCCATGCGCTGGGCCGTCGACCGGTTGCGGTCGGCCGGCGTCGAGCTCGACGTCGCCGCGCCTGCTGCCGAGGCGCCCGAGCTCGGACCGCAGCTCGAGACCGGGACCATCGAGCTCGACGGCTATCGCGTTGCCTACGAGGTCGTCGACGGCGACATCCTGCACGGCAGCTCGATCGGCTTCCTCGGGGTGAGGGAGGTCGAGCGCCAGCTCGGAATCGAGGACATGATTCTCGCGTCCATCGACAGGGGCGGCCGGCTGCCGATCATCATCGTCGACGCCAGGAACTTTGACGGCATCTCGGTCGCCGCCCGCCGGCTCTACGTCACGGCCGTGCGCAACCGCCAGCAGCGTCGGCCCGTGGCCATGTACATCTTCTACGGCGTCAAGCCCTCGCTGCGCCGGGCGATCAACGTGTCGCGTCCGTTTCTCCCGTTCCGGGTCCGGTTTGCGCGGGATCGCTCGACCGCCCTCGCGATCGGTCGGCGGGAGAGGGCGACGTCCGAGGAGCGGGGGTCCGGCGGTTTCCGATCGGTGTTCCGCAAAAGCAGCGACCGGCAACCCGCTCGCACCCCCGACATCGACGAGTTGTTGCGCCGGATCACCAACATCGACTGGGCGAGCGACGGCCCGGTCGAGGCCGGAGAGCGGATCGCAGCCGACGATCCCCTCGCTCCGGTGGTCGATGCCCTCGCGCTGATCAAGTCGGACATCGACGAGCTGCTGAGGGCCCGGCGCCGAACCGAGGAGGCGCTGCGCGAAAGCGAGCAGCGTTATCGAAGCATCCTCGGCTCCATCGTCGACGGCTACTACGAAATCGACTTCGACGGTCGCCTGCTGTTCTGGAACGACTCGCTGCTCCGAATCTTCGGCTTCAACCGATCCGACGTCGACGCCATCGAACCCAAGCGCCTGATGGACGACACCAACCTCGCGACCGCTCTCAACACCTTTCAGCAGGTCTACACAACCGGACAGTCGGCGACCGCAACCGACCTCGAAATGTGGCGCAAGGACGGCACGCCGATCATCATCGAGGCGTCGATCTCGCTGGTGCTCGACGCTGAGGACCGGGCGGTGGGGTTCCGGGGCATCATCCGGGACATCACCGAGCGGGTGCGCGACGCCGAAGAGAAGGCCGACCTCGAGGCCCAGCTCCAACGATCGCAGCGGATGGAGGCCATCGGCACTTTGGCCGGGGGCATCGCGCACAACTTCAACAACCTGTTGATGGGCATCCAGGGCAACGTCTCGCTGCTGCTCCAGGAGCTGCCCCGCGACAACCCGAACCGCAAGCGATTGACGACCATGGAGGCGCTCATCAACGGGGGCTCCAAGCTGACGTCGCAGCTGCTCGGCTACGCCCGCGCCGGCCGCGTCGAGGTCCGGGTGGTGGACCTCAACAGGCTCGTGCTCGAGACCGCCGAGACCTTCAGCCTGACCCGCCAGGAGTACCGGGTCCACACCCGGCTCAGCGATCGAACCCTGGCCATCGAGGTCGATCCGGCTCAGATCGAACAGGCGCTGCTCAACCTGTTGATCAATGCCGCCGAGGCGATGCCTCGAGGCGGCGACGTCACGATCACCAGCCGACTCATCGACCATGCCGAGCTCGAGACACCGATGGTCGAGATTCGGGAGGGTCCGGTCGCGGTGGTCGCGATCACCGACACCGGGTGCGGCATGGACAGCGAGACTATGGAGCACATCTTCGAACCTTTCTTCACCACCAAGGGGATGACCGGCGGCACCGGGCTCGGGCTTGCCTCGGCCTACGGCATCGCCCGCGCCCACGGCGGCCAGATCGACGTCCGGTCCGAGGTCGGACAGGGCTCCACCTTCAGCCTCGCGCTGCCGACCGCGGTGCGCGAGCTCGAGCCGCTCACCGAAAACCGAGACGCACCGGTCCGGGGCGAGGGAACCGTGCTGATCGTCGAGGACGATGACGCGGTGCTCGACGCGTGTGCCTCGATGTTGAGTCTGCTTCACTACACACCGATCCCCGCGACCAACGGGGCAGCCGCGATCGAGCTGTTCCGACGGCATCGGGATGAGATCAATCTGGTCGTCCTCGATCTCATCCTCGGCGACATGTCGGGCGGCGAGGTCTTCGACCGGATCCGCGAGCTCGACCCTGACGCGCGCGTGTTGCTCGCCAGCGGCTACAGCCTCAACGGCGAAGCGGCGGGAATTCTCGAGCGCGGTTGCGACGACTTCATTCAGAAACCGTTCACCGTCGAGCAGCTGTCCCTCAAGCTCGAGTGTTTGCTTCGCAAGAGTCCCACGTAAGTTTTGAGTTCTTAGTTTTCAGTTCCATCGCACACGGCCACTTTCGCCATGGCATTCCACTGCGATGGAAACCAGAAACCAAAAACTAAGAACGAATAGAAATGCAGATCTTGCCGAAATGCCCGGCCGACGCCATGTGGGCGAGAGCGTCAGGGACCTCGTCGAAGGCGAAGACCCGGTCCACCACGGGGGAGAGCTCGTGAGCGGCGAACGCCCGGTTCATCCGTTCGAATCCCTCGCGGGAGCCGACCAGAATGCCCTGCAACCGAACCTGCTGCATGAGCACCGGGATGATGTTGAGCTCGGAGGAGACACCCGACAGCACGCCGATCACCGACACCTGGCCGCCGACGCGAACCGCCGTCAGCGACTGGGCGAGCGTGCCGGCGCCGCCGACCTCGACCACGTGGTCGACACCCGCGCCATCGGTGAGCGCGCGGGCGGCCGCACCCCACTTCGGATCGTCGACGTAATTGAGGGTCCGCCAGGCGCCGAGCTCACGCGCTCGTTCGGCTTTGTGATCGGAGCTCGAGGTGACAATCACCCGCGCTCCGAGCAGACCCGCGATCTGCAGCGCGAAAATCGACACTCCGCCGGTCCCCTGAACCAGGACGACGTCGCCCGCCGTGACCGAGCCCTGCTCGACCAGCGCGCTCCATGCCGTGAGAGCGGCGCACGGCAGGGTCGCGGCTTCGACGTCGGACAGATGATCGGGCACCGGGACGACACCGTCGGCAGCCAGCACCATCTGCTCGGCCAGGGTGCCGTCGAGGGGCCCGCCGAGAGTCCCGCGCAGCTTGTCGAGGGAGGGCGGCCCGCCGATCCAGGTCTGCGAGAACGCGGTCGCCACCCGGTCTCCCACCGCAAGCCGGGCGACGCCCTCACCGACGGCAATGACCTCGCCGACGCCGTCCGAGCACGGCACCAGGGGCAGCGGCTGCCGAGGGTTGTAGTGGCCGCGCACCATGAGCAGATCACGGTAATTGAGCGACGCCGCGCGCATCCGAAGCAGCACCTGGCCCGGCCCCGGCGCCCGTTCCGGCCGGTCAACGAGGCGCAGGTGGTCGATTCCGAAGCTGTCCTGAATCTCGTACACGCGCATGGTTCCTCCCGGTCGGGCCGTGGAATCCCAATTGTACCCGCAACCCGGCGTCGGGCGCGGCTCGCGCGCCCGTCGCCCGGCGTGTCCGTCGTCATTGACCAACCGTCTGCTCAGCTGGTAGCGTCGATCAGGTTGTGCCGAGATCCCGATCCTCTGGTGGTTGCGAAAAACGGGGGCACACCCATTGGTCTATCGAGTATTTTCGGGATCATCCAGGGCGCACGAGATCGGTGCGGATCGCCTTTGGGAATCACTCATCTCAGCCCGGACTCTTCATGAGGGTTCGTGGCGAACGACGGGAGGCGCAGGCGTGACGGTGTTCTCGCGAGAGGAGAAAGCGAAGGCGACCTCGCAGTGCGTCGAGCGAGCGTTTCGAGAAAACGCCGTCACGCGCCGCGCATCGCGACGTGCAGCAGATCACTCATGAACGGTGCGGGTTCGGGTCGAGTCGCGGTTGGCATGGATCAATGACCAGAGGTGACGTCGATCCTCCCGATCGGACCCGGTACCTGCGGGGGCGCGCCCGGCGTTCCGACCGCCGGGGGCCACCTGGATCCGGCGATGCGCTCCTGATCCTGATCGCCCACCCGGACGACAGCCGTCTCGGATCCCAAACCCGCCTCACGGCCGGGGTCGAAGTGACCGTGGGCCGCGACCCATCGTGCGAGATTTCCTGTCCGGAGGTGCCGTCGCTGTCGCGGGTGCACGCCCGGATCGTATTCGACGACGGCGCGATCACGGTCGAGGACCTCGGCAGCACCAACGGAACATTCGTCAACGATCGCCGGATCCCGGATCGCTCCCGGCTCAGCGGCGGCGACCGCATCCAATTCGGGACGCTGTACTTCAAGCTCGTCCATGAAGCCGATGTCGAAGCTGCCTACCACGAGGCGATCCACCAGATGGTGATGCAGGACGGGCTGACCGCGATCGCCAATCGGCGCCGGTTCGACGACGAGCTCGAGCGTGAGTTCGCACGGGCCGATCGGCACCGGCGACCCCTCGGCCTGGTGGTCTTCGACATCGACCGGTTCAAGCACGTCAACGACGACTTCGGTCATCTCAGCGGCGACCACGTTCTGAAACGGGTGGCCGTGCTGTGCCGGCAACGTCTGAGACCCGAGCAGGTCTTCGCCCGCATCGGCGGCGACGAGTTCGCGATCATCTGCCCGGAGACCGGCTGTGACGGGGCGCGCATCCTCGCCGACAGGCTGCGCATGACAGTGGCCGGCCACCGGTTCGACCCGGACATGGTGCCGGACGACCTTCGGATCACGTGCTCCTTCGGCTGCGCCGAAATGGCCGCGGACATGACCGTCGCCTGCGATCTTCTCGAGGCCGCCGACCGGGCGCTGTACCGGGCCAAGGAGGCGGGCCGGAACCAGGTCGCGACAGCATGATCCGCGGCCCGAGCGACGAGGTCCACCGCATGCGATTGGTGAAGATCGATCCTCCGTGGATCATGGTTGTCAGGTGCTGAAAAATCGCCCGGGCCGAAGCCCGGGCGTTGCCGGTTGACGGAGTGAGACCGCTACTTCTCGGTCGGCAGGAAGTCGACCCGGCGGTTCTGCTGACGCCCTTCAGGAGTCTCGTTGGAGGCAATGGATTTGGTCGGACCGAAGCCTGCGGCCGCCAACCGGTCGGCGGCGACGCCCCGGGTGATGAGGTAGTCCCTCACCGCCTCGGCCCGCATTCTGGACAGCGTGTCGTTCCAGGCGGCCGGTCCGGTGCTGTCGGTGTGGCCCTGGATCTCGACATGCCACTGGAGGTTCTTCTGGAGGTACGCCGCCACGCGGTCGAGCAGCGCCCGGGCGTCGGGCTTGAGGGTGTCCTTGTTGACGTCGAACAGAATCCGGCCTTCGACCCCCCACTGGTCGCCGCGAACGACGACGCCGGTCGGCGGGCAGCCGTTGTCGTCCACCGGCACACCACGCGGGGTGTTCGGACACTTGTCTAGATAGTCGGGCACACCGTCGCCATCGCTGTCGAGCGGGCAGCCGACCGAGTCGACGTCCACGCCCGCGGGAGTGCCGGGGCACCTGTCCGCTGTGTCGGGCACGCCGTCGCCATCGCTGTCGAGCGGACAACCCTCGGCGTCGACCTCGACACCGTCGGGAGTGCCGGGACACTTGTCCAGGTAGTCGGGCACGCCGTCGCCGTCGCTGTCGAGCGGACAGCCGACGTCATCGACCTCGACTCCCCGCGGGGTGTCGGGGCACCTGTCGAGGTGGTTGGCCACGCCGTCGCCGTCGTCGTCCGGCCACAGAAAGACCTCGACCACGAAGTCCCTCATGGCCTCGGACGAGGTCAGCTCGTGGGCGTAGACCACGGAGCCGTCACCGCCGGCGGCGACCATCCTCTCGAGCAGCGCGCGACCCTTTTTGGACCCGCCCAGTTGAATCGCGTAGATGTCGAGATCGTCGCCGAGGGCCTCCTTGAGCTGGCGAGTGGCTTCGATCTCCTTGAAGTTCATGTTGAGGCCGTCGGTGATCATCACAACCGCGGTTCGCTTGCCCATGGCCAAATCGCTGCCCGCCGCCGCGATCGCCTCGTTGAGCGGGCTTCTGCCGCCAATGCAGCCGAAGCCGTCAAGGGCGCCGCTGAACTCGCTGGTAGCGTAGGACGTCACGTTCCGAATCAAGGTCGTCTTTCCGGTCGGCCGGCAGGCGCCCTTGCCGAAGGTCCGCAGGCCGCCTTCATAGGCGAGCTCGGGAACCGTCTCGTTGATGCTCGCCAGCAGCGACCGCTGGATCTGCATCTTCTGTTGGTGATGGGCCCGGTCCGCCATGGTCATCGACCCGTCGGCGATGACCATGAACTGGTCGACCTTCTCGACGTAGACGTCGGGATCGACGGCGCCGGGTTCGAAGGTCATCGTGTGGTGCGCGCAACCCTGGACGAGCAGCACCGCCACCGCCGCAACGAGCACCGCTCCTGCTGATCGTTTCATCGTTCCTCCTTCGGTGTTGGCGTCCCTTCGCCGACCGATCGAAGATGAACTCCGATCATCCTTGTCCGGCAATCGGGTGACGCGCCCTCCGTTCGTAACCTTCATCTGTTGAACCGGCTCAGTCTGCCAGAGACTGGAAGGCGGCGCAACCGGCACAATTGACAGGCCTCACGACTCGCCGCACCGGCGTGCCCTGGCCAGGAGTTCCTGAACGTTGAGGTCCGCGACCTCACGGTGACCCGCGCCGAGAAAACGGGCCATCACCTCCTCGATCTCAGTCTCGACGGGACGTTCGGTTCCGAAATCGACCGACTCTGCTTGAAACAGACCGATGATCTCCGAGACCGCCATCCGGTCGGGTGGTCTCGCGGGTACGACGCCCTCGGTGTCCTGCCCGAGCGCCACCCACCTCAGGACATCGCCTTCCACGAGGCGCTCAATGGCCGTCTCCACGACGCCCATCGGCACCAACAGCCGCCGCGACAGCTGGTCCGCGGTCGGTGGATCACCACCTGACGAGAACCGCTCCGCCGCGAGGGCGGCCACGCGCAGCCCCAGGCCCGGCCGATCGAGCTCGGCAGGGCCGCCGACGACCCGCGAGCGGAGCAGCATCCAGAAGTGCTGATGAGTGAACGCCGCCTCGAGCCCGAGCAGCACGACGATCCAGGTGATGTACAGCCAGATCAGAAAGATCGGCACGACCGCCAGCGAGCCGTATACCGCCGAGTAGCGTACTGTTTGACCGGCCCAGAAGGCGAACGCGTGCTTGGCGAGCTCGAACAGCACCGCCGCGACCGCGGCCCCGAGTACCGCGCTCTTGAATCGGACGCGGGTGGAGGGGACCACGGTGTAGGCGAGCAGAAACGCGAAGAAGACCAGCACCAGAGGAAACGACCACGACAGCAACCGGGTCATCCACCCGAGATCGACGACGGCCCCACTGGTCCACATGGCCTGGAGCCGGGCGGAGATCGACAGGCTCGCACCCACGAACAAGGTCCCGAAGACCAGCACCGAGGTGTACGCCGTGATCTTGCTGATCAACCGGCGGCGGCTCTTCACGTGGTAGATATCGTTGAAGTTGCTCTCGACGCTGTCGAGCAGCAGCACCGCCGCCAGAGCGAGAAAGGCGAATCCGAAAAAGCCGAGCTTGCCGGTATTCTGCGTGAACTGGTCGAGCAGCTGGGTGAGCTCATCATGCTGGGCGGGAAGGAAGCTCGAGAACAGAAAAGACTGGACCTTTTCCTTGAGCTCATCGAGCGCGCCGAACGCCGACAGCACGGCATAGATCACGGCGATCAGCGGCACTGTGGCGAGCAGCGAAGAGAAGGCCAATCCCGAAGCCCGGATGATCAGCTTGTCCCGGCTGAACTGGTCCCACAACCCGATGAGAAACTGGGCCGTGCGGACGATCACACCCTGTGCTCTGGGCAGAGCGCCGAGCTGGATCCGCGCGATGTTGTCCGCCAGAAACACCTCGACCTCCTCGGGAAACCTCGGTGGATTATAGCCGGGCGACCGATTCTCGCGGCGAGCCCCGCACGACGTACAATGGAATGGCGAGGAATCACGACAGCAACAACCGAGGTTGAAGTCTACGAGACCTGAGCAAAGGAGAGCCCACCATGAAGCTCCGACCCGCTGTTCTGTGTGTCGCCGTCATCGCCGGACTCGTAAGCGTCGCCGCGGCGTCCGACGACCCCGGTCCGGCCGCAACCGAAGCCATCGCCGGCGGCGAAGACTGCTGTTTCACCAACTCGCGGTACGCCGGTGTCTGTCGCGTGACCCCGGGACCCGAGGAGACCTGCCCCGACATCCTCGCCTATCTCAACAACCAGGCGAGCGCCGGCAAGACCTACTGCGGCAACACCAAGATCCGCGGCGGCTGGTCCCAGGTCGACTGCAACAGCCAGGAGGCGGTCTGCGTCGCGCCCGAATCGAAGTCCGGAATCGAAATCGGCTGACACCACATCGAATCACCTCGGCCGCCGGGTCCGACCCGACCCGAAGCCTCGGCCAGCCAACGGATCTCCAGGGAGGTCGACATGAACCCAGTCCGATCGAGCCTCGTCCTCATCATCAGCACGCTTGTGATCCTGCCCACCGCCTTGTCGCACGCCGATGACGCCCAGAACGATTGGGAATCCCTCAAACGGGACGCCAAACGGGCCAAGATCGACGAAATGGCGGCGGCGGCCCTCAACGAAGTTCGCGCCAACGATCCCAAAGCCGAGGAGCTGTTCGAAAGCGCGCACGGCTGGGCGGTGTTCGACAATCTGAAGATCGCGTTCGGATTCTCCGGCGGCGGCGGCAACGGTGTCGCCGTCGACAAGAATACCGGTGAGCGCAGCTACATGAAAATGGGGACCGCCGGAGTCGGTCTCGGCCTCGGCGCCCAGAGCTACCAGGTGGTGTTCTTCTTCCAGGACTCGAAGACCTTCCGCAGCTTCGTGGACAAGGGGTGGACGGCCGACGCGTCCGCCCAGGCCGCCGCCGGCACCGAGGGCGCCAACGCCACCGCCGGCTTCGTCAACGGCATCGCGGTCTGGCAGATGACCGACAAGGGCCTCATGGCGTCGGCCGACATCTCCGGAACCAGGTACTGGAAGAACAAGAAGCTGAACTAGACCAGAATTGGTGACGGGGAGAGTCGGAATCACCACCTCGCGGTGACACCAATGTGCCGCAAGAACCGCCCCATTCCCCTGGTCGTCGGCGTTTCGACACGCCGACGATGAAGAGAAGCTCGACAACCTCCCCGGGACGGGCGCTGCGACGACGGTCGCCGGTATCGAAGATCTCCTCGCCGCCGTCAGATCGGCCGGCAGCAGTTGCTGCCCCGTGCTTTTGACCACCTTTCCTCCGGTTCAGGCATATCAGTGGTAGAAGAAAGGAAACAGCCATGACCGACCGAACCACGACCCCCATCGACCACGAGGCCATCGTCGCCACGGTTCGCGACAGGTACGGCAAGATCGCCGGGGGCGGATCGTGCTGCGCACCGACAACCGGCTGCTGTGGGTCCGCCCCATCCGGTCTGTCCACTGGGCTCGGTTACAAACCGGTGGATCTCGACCTGCTTCCCGAAGGCGCGGACCTCGGTCTCGGCTGC
Organism: uncultured Thermoanaerobaculia bacterium; assembly: GCA_964641415.1. Taxonomy (GTDB): domain Bacteria; phylum Acidobacteriota; class Thermoanaerobaculia; order Thermoanaerobaculales; family Sulfomarinibacteraceae; genus JAHECW01. The sequence continues at coordinate 52,697 of CAZXMW010000014.1, forward strand.
GGCGCGCCCTTGGAGCACCTCGAGCTGCAATCCGGTGAGACAGTTGTCGACCTCGGCTCCGGGGCTGGAATCGACGCCCTCATCGCCGCCCGCGCGGTCGGCCCCGAGGGTCACGTCATCGGCGTCGACATGACCCCGGAGATGATCGCCAAAGCCACCGCCAACGCCGCGGCCGCCGGCGCCCATCACGTCGAGTTTCGCGAGGGCCGGCTCGAGGCCCTGCCGGTGGCGGACGGCTCCGTCGATGGCATCACATCCAACTGCGTCATCAACCTCGTGCCCGACAAACCCAAGGTCTTCGCCGAGATCCACCGGGTGCTCAAACCCGGCGGCCGTCTCGTCGTCTCGGACGTGATGCTCGACGGCGAGCTGCCCGAGATCATCACCAACGACGTCATGGCCTATGTCGGTTGCGTCTCGGGCGCGATCCAGCGCAAGGACTATCTGGCGATGCTCGCCGCCGCCGGCCTCGGCGACATCGAGATCGTCAAGGATGTCGATTTCGTCGCCTCGGTCGGCGACTCGCTGCCCGATGAGATCACCACCGCCATGGAGGAGCTCGGCCTCAACGGTGACGATCTCAAGGGCATCGTGCGGTCGGTGACCTATCGCGCCCGCAAGTAACGCAGTTCTCAGTTTTGAATTTTGAGTTTTGCGTTTTGAGTTCCATCGCATCCGAGCCTCGCCGCAAAAGGGTCAAGTTGCGATGTCACTAAAAACCAAGAACTAAGAACTCAAAACTCCGAGCGGTCGTTTACACTGCGTTGGTGCAACTCGAGCTCGATCTCGCCATCCGTTTCCTGCGTCGCCGCGGCGGCCGGCTGCTGCGCGGCACCGCGCTGGCGGCGTTCGCAGCGGTCGCCCTGGCCGTGGCGGCGCTGGTCGTCACGCTGGCGCTCATGCGCGGCTACACCGACGCCATCTCGAGCGCGCTGCAGCAGGGCAACGCGCACATGGTCGGCTTCGCCGGCTACCGGATGACCGCGGACGAATCGCTCGGGCACGCTCAAGCGATGGCTCGGATCGCGGGCGTCCGTCGCGCCAGCCCGGTGACCTACCTGTCGGGGCTGGTCGAAGACCCGGCCGAACCGACCCGACCGCTCCCGGTGACCGTCAAGGCGGTCCAGACGCCACCGGGCTACACCGGGCTTGGGCACTGGCCCGACAGCCGGCCCATGCCGGGGGTGCTCGGCGCCGGTCTCGCCGAGGCCGTCGGCGCCGTCGGCGGCGACGTCGCCACCGTGCGGCTGCCTCCGGCCTCGGGCTCGTGGATCGTGCCGTCGATCCGACTCACCGTGGTCGGCACCTTCAGCCTGGCCTTCGCCGAGTTCGACCAGCAGTGGCTGTTGGTCCCTCTCGACCGGGTCCAGCGGATCCTGCCCGATGTCGGGGCCGCCGGCATCGAGGTCGAGCTCGACGACCCATTGGCGGTCGACCGCACCCGCGGGCCGCTCGAGGAGGCATTTCCCACTCTGCTGTTCACCGACTGGCGCGAGATGAACCGACCGCTGTTCGCCGCGCTGCGCTGGCAGACCCTGTCGCTGTTCGTCGTGCTCAGCCTGGTGGTCGGGGTCGCCTCGTTCCAGGTCAGCTCGGCTCTGGTCGTGCTCGCGATCAACAAGCGCCGCTCGGCGGGCACGCTGCACGCCCTGGGCGCGACACCGAGCGTCATTCGGACCGTGCTCGTGCTGTCGGGCGTGCTGCTCGGCGGCGCCGGTCTGACGCTCGGAATCACAATCGGGGTGGCCGCGAGCTGGGCCCTCACCGCCTTTCGACTGGTCCGCTTTCCCGAAGGGCTGGCCCGGGTCTACATGGTCGACGCCATCCCGTTCCATCCGGCGGTCCCGGATCTGCTGGCGGTGGCTTCGGTCGGCGCGGCACTCATCGTGGGGGCATCGTTCTGGCCCGCCTGGCGGGCCTCGCGCGAGGACCCGGTGAGCGCCCTCAAGGCCGCATGATAGAGTTCGCCGGGGATGGACTCGGCAAGCTTCAGCGAAGTTGATTTGCGTGACCCGCGGCACCGCGGTCGGCGACGTCGGCGGTAGAATCGACCCGAGATGAGCGATTGTCAACGGGGATCTGCGCCAACTTCCTGCGCGCTGGGCACTTCCGGAACGCCTCGACATCCCTCCGGGAGTGCCTGCACTTTCTTCACGTGCCGGTGCATCAGGATCCTGGCCCCTCTCAACCGCCAGAATCGCCCATCGTAGGATCGAGCGATCATGTACGAGATCCAGTTCCACCCGGCGGACATCCGCAAGCAGGTGCGGTACTACTTCATGTCACGCCAGGCCATGCGTTGGCTCTGGGTGGTCGCCGCCCTGATTGCGCTGCTGCTCATCGCCGGCGCCGTGCTCGCCCCGCTCGGGGTGCAGTCGCTGTTGCTGACCGGCCGCCTCCGCATTCTCCACCAGCAGAACGACACCCAGCACGCGATTCTCGATCAGCGCCGGGCGTCGCTCGACCGACTCGAACACCAGACCAACCGGGCGCGCAATCGGCAGCGCCAGATGAGCCTCATTTTGGGGGCGGAGCAGTCGCTCCAGAGCGGCGGCGGCTACCCGGAGACGGCGGCGCTCGACGAGCTGGTCGTGCCCGAGGCCCAGATCGCCATACGCCGAGCGCTCAAGATGGACACCGACACGCTGGCCCTGCTGGCCCTGGCCGACGAGCTCGCGAGCTTCTCCCGGTCCAACGAGGAGCTGACCCGGGCGGTTCCGTCGATCTGCCCGCTGCCCATCGGCAGCTTCGTGCTGACCTCGCCGTTCGGTAATCGGACGTCGCCGTTCACCAACACCATCGACTTCCACGCCGGCATCGACCTCGCCGCCCGGGAGGGCACGCCGGTCCTCGCCCCCGGGGACGGCAGGGTGGTCTTCGCCGGTCGCTTCCCCTTGAGCCGCAACATCCGCTGGTGGCGCTACGGCAACGTGGTCGTGCTGAGCCACGGCGACCGCTACGTGTCGATCTCCGCCCACCTCGAGGAGATTACGGTTCGGCGGGGCTCCCAGCTGGTCCGAGGACAGCAGCTCGGTACCGTCGGCAACACCGGTTGGAGCACATCGCCCCACCTTCACTACGAGGTTCGGGTCGTCGGCGACGACGGCGGCGAGCCCGAGCCCGTCGACCCCCGGATCTTCATTCTCAACTACCAGTGGACGGGCCACGAGGAGCTTCTCGTGCGCGGCCGGTACGCGCCGGCGCCGTCCTTCGACCCGCTGCCGACACGCGTCTGGCGGAGGTGACGACATGGAAGAAAACAAGAACTTCCCGACCATGATCATCCCGCACGGGACCGAGATTTCGGTCAACGAGCAGGGCCAGCTGTCGATCCGCACGCCGGGCAACCTGGTGATCCAGAACTCGGGCGTCTACTCGGTGATCGAGTCGGGCGCCGGTTCGGTGCGGATCGACCCGGATGTCCAGGTCGAGGCGGTGTCGGTCGAGGCCGCTGACTCCTGCTTCGTCGCCGGCGAGCTCACCGCGTGGCGCGTCCACGCCGACAAGATCATCCTCGAGAAGGGCGCCCAGGCGAACATCATGCTCCAGGAGTCCGAAACCCTCGAGCTCGACCGCAACGCCCGACTGGTCGGCAACTTCGCGTCCGAGAAGGAGCTCTACCTCATGCTCGGCCGGTTCAGTCGCCAGCTCCGGGAGCTGCCCGAGGGCCTGTTCGCCAACCAGCACCGCGAGGTGCTCGCCAAGGGGGCGGATCGCAGCGCCGACCCGTCGCCCAACGACGAGGCGCCGCGCCGGCTCGAGCCGCAGGAGCGCCAGGAAACCATGGCGTTGATCAAGGTCATCGTCGGCCGGGAGCTCGCCGGCAGCAGGATCGACGACGACGGCCGCCGCGCCCTCGAGGAGCTGCTCGGTCTGGTTCGGTCGGGCAACGACGCCGCCCTCGGCAAGGCCTACCGAGAGCTGCTGGATCGGGTGACCAAGCCGTCCGCCGATCTGGTCAAGGCGCGCGCCATGCTCGACCGCCTGTTCGTCTGATCGACCGTCTTCCGCGGTCCGCAGCGCGATGGTACCCTGCCGCCGAGCCCCCGGCTCGACGCCGGCGAGCTCTTTGCGATGCGGAGGTCGGTGGATGACGTTGCGCAGAACCGCACTGTATGACGAGCACGTGGCCCGCGGCGGCCGCATGGTGGAGTTCGCCGGTTTCGAGCTGCCGGTCCAGTACACCTCCCTGGTCGACGAGCACACGGCGGTTCGGACGAGGGCCGGTCTTTTCGACGTCTCCCACATGGGCGAGATCTTCATCTCAGGCCCCGGCGCTTTCGATTTCGTCCAGCTGGTGTCGTGCAACGACCACTCCAAGATGACCGTCGGGCGCGCCCAGTACACCGGCCTCATGTACCCCCAGGGGACCTTCGTCGACGACATGCTCGTGCACAAGATCGCGGACGACGAATACCTGCTGGTGGTCAACGCCGCCAACCGCGCGAAGGACGCCGGGTATCTCGCCGGGCTTGCTTCCGGCCGCGACGGTGTCGAGGTGCGCGACGCCTCCGACGAGTGGGCCCAGCTCGCCATCCAGGGCCCGCTGGCGCCCGAGATCCTGCAGCCTCTGACCGGCGCCGCCCTCGGCGACATTTCCTACTACAGCTTCGTCTTCGACGAGGTCTGCGGCCACCGCGCTGTCGTCGCCCGAACCGGCTACACGGGTGAGGACGGCTTCGAGGTCTACGTCAAACCCGAAGTCGCGGCCGAAATCTGGACGGCCTTGCTTGCCGAGGGCGAACCCGAAGGCCTGCAACCGGCCGGGCTCGGCGCTCGCGATACGCTTCGTTTCGAAGCCGGCATGTGTTTGTACGGCAACGACATCGATGACACGACGACACCGCTCGAGGCGGGGCTGGGATGGATCGTCAAGCTCAAGAACAAGGGCGACTTCATCGGCCGCGACATTCTCGAGCGACAGAAGGAGCAGGGCGTCGGCCGCAAGCTGGTCGGCTTCGAGATGGTCGATCGTGGAATTGCCCGGCACGACTACCCCGTTTTCCTCGCGGAAGGCGCCACGGAACCCGCCGGTCACTGCACCTCGGGAACCCTGTCTCCGACTGTGGGAAAGGCGCTCGGGATGGCGTACGTTCCGATCGACGCGGCAGAGCCTGGATCCGAGATCTGGATTCAGATTCGCGCTCGCCGAGCCGCGGCGAAGGTGGTCGCCCTGCCTTTTTACTCGCGGAAGAAGAAGTGAGATGATCCGCGTGACATCGAGCGCACAGGGAAGGAGAAAGAGATGAACCTACCGGCCGATCTGCAGTTCGCCAAAACGCACGAATGGGCCCGGGTCGAGGGCGACGTGGTCGTGGTCGGCATCACCGACTACGCCCAGGACCAGCTCGGAGAGGTGGTCTACGTCGAGCTCCCCGAGGTCGGCAACGGCGCCTCCTCGGGCGAAGAGCTCGGCACCCTCGAGTCGGTCAAAGCGGTGAGCGAGTTCAATTCGCCGGTGGGCGGCGAGGTGGTCGAGGTCAACGAGCGTCTCGAGGACGAGCCCAACCTGGTCAACGAGGACCCGTACGGCGACGGCTGGCTGGTCAAGATCAGCGGCACCACCGAGGGTGAGGATCTGTTCGACGCCGCAGCCTACGCCGCCATGGTCGAGGAGGAGAGCGCCTGATGCATCCGTGGGTCGGCGCCGGCGACGACGACCGACGGCGGATCCTCGCCGAGCTCGGTCTGGATTCCATCGACGATCTTTTCTCGTCGATTCCTCGACAGGTCCGCGTCGACCGCGTCGACCTCGACGACGCCTGCGACGAGGCGACGGTGCGCAACGCGCTGACCGCCATGGCCCTCGACTCGCTTTCGCCTGACTGCGTACCGTCGTTTCTCGGCGCCGGGGTCTACCGGCACGTCAACCCCGGCATCGTCGACGCCGTGCTGTCGCGGGCCGAGTTCTTCACCTCGTACACGCCGTATCAGCCCGAGATCACCCAGGGCACCCTGCAGGTGATCTTCGAGTTCCAGACGCTGATCTGCAGGCTGACCGGCATGGAGGTCGCCAACGCATCGCTCTACGACGGCGCGACCGCTCTCGTTGAAGCGGTGCTCTTCGCGCATCGCGTCAAGCGCGGCAAAGTCGATCGGGTCATTCTCGCGGAAACCGTGCACCCCATGTATCGCCGGGTGGTCGAGACCTACGCCGCTCCGGCCGGGCTCGACGTCGTCGTGGTTCCGGCCGGTGACGACGGGCGGACCGACCCGAAGGCGCTGCGTGCTGCTGCCGGCAACGACGCCGCCTGCTGCGTGGTGGTCCAGTCGCCCAACTTCCTCGGCGTCGTCGAAGACCTCCCCGCCATCGCCGACGCGGCGCACGACGTCGGCGCCCTCGCAATCCAGGTGGTCGCCGAGGCGGTCTCCCTCGGGCTGCTCGCCGGCGGCGGCGCGTTCGGCTTCGACGTCGTCTGCGGCGAGGCCCAGAGCTTCGGCGTCGCACCCGGATTCGGCGGGCCGCACCTCGGGATCTTCGCGTGCGCGCAGAAGAACATCCGTCAGATGCCCGGACGGCTGGTCGGCGAGACCGTCGACGGCAACGGCGACCGGGCCTTCTGCCTCACCCTGTCGACCCGCGAGCAGCACATCCGCCGGGCCAAAGCGACCTCGAACATCTGCACCAATCAGGGGCTGATGGCGCTCGCCGCCACGGTCTGGCTCGAGGCCGTCGGCGGCCGGGGCCTGCGTGAGCTCGCGACCGCCTGTCTGTCCCGCGCCGAGGACCTCAAACGCCGCATCGCAAAGCTCGGCGGCGGCTGGCGGCTCGCCCACCCCGACGCACCGACCTTCAACGAGATCCACGTCGTGGGCCCGGCCCCCGGCGCAGAGCTGGTCACGAGGTTGGCCGCCGAAGGCATCCTGGCCGGAGTGCCGTCCCACACATGGGGCGGGTCGTGGCCCGACGGGCTCCTGCTCGCGGTCACCGAGCGCACGACGACCGCCGAGGTCGACGCTCTCATCGACGCCTGCGGGAGGATCTCGTGAAACGCCGCGCACTGCGCTCCGAGCCGCTCATCTTCGAGCGCAACCCGGAACGGGCCCGGCGTCAGGGATTCCTGCTGCCGAGACTCGACGTTCCCGAGGTCGACCCGGCCACCGTCCTCCCGGCGGAGCTGCTGCGGGACCCCGACCCCGACTTCCCCGATGTCGGCGAGATGGAGGTCGTTCAGCACTTCCACCGCTTGAGTCAGCTCAACTACGCGGTCGACGAGGGTCTCTACCCGCTCGGCTCGTGCACCATGAAGTACAACCCGCGGCTCAACGAGCAGACCGCTCGGCTGCCCGGGTTCGCCTCGGCCCACCCGCTGCAGCCGGCCGAGCAGGTCCAGGGCCTGATGCGGCTCATCTTCGAGCTCGAGCACGCCCTGTGCGCGATCACCGGCATGGCCGGCGTGACCCTTCAACCGGCGGCCGGCGCGCACGGCGAGCTCGCCGGGATCCTGATGATCCGCAAGGCGCTCGAGGCGCGGGGGGACGCGCGCGACATCGTGCTCGTCCCCGACTCCGCGCACGGCACCAACCCCGCGACTGCGGCGTTCGCCGGCTACCGGGCGGTCGAGATCCCCTCCGGCCCTGACGGCACGGTGGACATGGCGGCTCTCGACGAGCTCATGACCAACCGGGTCGCGGCCATCATGCTCACCGTGCCCAACACTCTCGGCGTTTTCGAGCACCGGATCGCCGACATCGCCCGGATCGTGCACAACCGCGGCGGCCTCATCTACATGGACGGCGCCAACCTCAACGCCTTCGCCGGGCTGGCCCAGCCCGGGCTCATGGGCGCCGACGCCATGCACATCAACCTCCACAAGACCTTCTCGACCCCGCACGGTGGCGGTGGACCCGGGGCGGGCCCGGTGGTGGTCTCCGAAACCCTGGTGCCGCATCTCCCGGTGCCGCGGGTGGTGCAGAGCGGGGAACGTTTCGTCTGGGACACCGACGAGGCGGCCTCCATCGGCCCGATGCGCGGCTTCTACGGCAACTTCCTGATCCTGGTCCGGGCTCTGACCTACATCAGGAGCCTTGGCGCCGATGGGCTGCGCCAGATGTCCGAAACCGCGGTGCTCTACGCCAACCTGGTCCGCCATCGGCTCCGCGGCACCTACGCGCTGCCGTATCAATCGCCGACCCTTCACGAGGTCGTCTTCGACGACACCCGGCAGACCGTCAACGACGTCCACAACACCGACATCGCCAAACGGCTGCTCGACTACGGCTTCCACCCGCCGACCATGTCGTTCCCGCTCGTCGTCCACGGCGCCCTCATGATCGAGCCGGCGGAGAGCGTGCCGCCGGAGGAGGTCGAGGCGTTCTGCGACGCCATGCTCGCCATCGCCCGCGAGGCCGAGGACAGCCCCGAGCTCGTCCGCTCGGCGCCCCACGATACTCCGGTCAGTCGGGTTGACGAGGTCCGCGCGGCGAGGAAGCTCAAGGTGCGGTGGACCCCGAATGGAGAAAGATGAATGATGAATTTCATCGCAATGCTCCTGGATAGGTCTGCGATGTCATTCATAACTCGTCATTCATAATTACGAGATCGTGAGCCACGGCCCGCCGAGGTTGCCGCCGCGGCATTTCGGGCAGCGGATCGGCGGGTGGAGCGCCTTGCTGGAACGCTGAAATCCCCGATCATGCTCAGCGACCGGCAGGCCGAGCCAACCTGAGCGAACGCACCTCGGTCCCTCCCTCGACCCGCCTCCCCGCGAGGCGGGTCTCTTCATGTCAGACGCGTCTTGACCGATTGAGAACCCGTCGCGGCCTCAGAACGCTCCGTCGCTCCACGCGGACGCGTCGCCGCTTTCAAAACCGTCGATGAAGATGACGGTTTGTTCGCCGACGTCGCCGACCAATCGGGCAACCGCCACGTCTTCGCTCGTCGAGCCGGAAGAGTCGGCCCGCGTGAAACCAGCCACCACCAGGTCGCCGTCGGGAGCGATGTCGATGCCGTTCATTCTGTCTTCCTGGCCGAAGCCCATGTCAAAGATATGCTTCCCGGTGCCGTTGAACCCGACATCCGGGCTGCCGTCGGCCAGGAGCCGGACGACGGCAACGTCCCGCGTCGCCTCGCCTCCGGCGCCGATCTCGGTGAACCCCGCGACGACGAGCTTACCGTCGAGCTGGCGCGCGATTCCTGTCGCGATGGCAAACGGCCCGCCGAGATCCACCGCTGCGACGCCCGCGGTTCCGAAGGCGGGATCGAATGATCCGTCGGCGAGATAGGCGGCGACGATGAACTCGGCGAGATCGACGCCGATGCCGCGGATCCCGGCGATCACGATCCGGTCGTCGGGGAGCAGCACCATGTCGTACGCAATGTCGTCGAACCCGAAAAAGTCGGTGACCACGAGGCCGTTGACGCCAAACGCCGGGTCCGGTGATCCGTCGGCGAGCAGGCGCACCAGCGCCAGGTCGAACTGGTCGCCGGTGCCGACGAAACCGGCGGCAACGATTTTGCCGTCGGGCTGGATCTTGACCGCCCGGAGGCCGTCGTACTGGCCGTCGAAGTCGAGCTGGACCCTGCCGACGGTCCCGAAGCCCGTCTCGTCGACTGTGCCGTCGGCGTTCCAACGGGTCAGTGCCAGATCGCGAGACAGGTTGCTCGACGAATTCGAGGCGAAGCCGACGCCGACGACCTTGCCGTCGGGCTGGATCGCGAGCCCATAGAGGAAGTCGATCTGGCCGAAATCGACGGGCTGAAATCGGTCGAGCTCGGTCCCGTCCTGGGAAAGGCGCAGGACCCAGAAGTCCCGCTCCTGGCCGGTGTTGCAGCTGACCTGCGCGTAGCCGCCGGCGAGCAGGTCGCCGTTCTCGGCCCGCTCGGCGGTGAAGAACGATTCGGGAACGGCGCACCCCGGGTTCTGGTTGAAGAGCCAGCTGTCCAAAAGCACTCCTTCGGCGGTGAACGCGGCCATCCGCGCGCTCCGGTCGTTCGGGCTGCCACCATCCTGCGAGTCGCCGAACGTGAAAATCGTACCGTCGGTCGCCACGATGACGGCCCACACCTGATCGTGGTCCTCGAAGCTCTGCGCGAGCCGGCCGTCGATGTCGAAGCTGGTGTCGAGAGCGCCGATCTCGGCCGCCACCGGCGCGGCGGCGACAAGCAGACAGATCGGTAACAGGGTCCGGATCCTTGTTCTCATGATCGTCTTCCTTTCGATTCAAAGTCGGCCTGCTGGGCCGCGTTTGGGGGAATAGACGAAAACCGGGCGCGCAAACCCGCCATCATCCTGCGCAGAATCCTTCGAACGATTCGAGGCCTGGCGAGTTTGCCGGGCGGAGCCGACGAATGAATAGACCGACCGGTTCCCGATGTTTGCAGGGGTGTCGTCAGAACGAAAAGGAGACCCGTCAATGTCCGCTCGCTGCCGACCCACAGACAACGATCGGGGACAGCCGTGACCACGGGCAGCCGCTTTGCCCGGCTCGAGTCGCTCTTCCACCGCCTCGTGGACCTCGATGCCGAGGCCAGAGACGTCGAGCTCGCCGAGCTGTGTCGGAACGACCCCGAGCTGGCCCAGACCCTGGCCGGTCTCCTCGCGGAGGCGGATGGGGACGTCCGGCTCCTCGATCCCGCCGGAGAAGGGGTCGAGACCGCCGACCTCGAATTGCCGTTCGATGTCGGCCCATACCGGCTCGTCGAGCGGCTCGGCGAGGGCGGGATGGGCGAGGTCTACGCCGCCGAGCAGCGCGAGCCGATCCAGCGGCGGGTCGCCGTCAAGCTCGTGCGCACGGGATTGGGCGCCGCGTCCGTGCTGCGCCGGTTCGAGCTCGAGCGCCAGACCCTCGCCCGGATGAGCCACCCCGGCATCGCGGGGGTCTTCGACGCAGGAATTGCGCCGGATGGACGGCCCTTCGTCATCATGGAGCTCGTCGACGGGTTGCCGGTGACCGCGTTCGCCGACGAACGCAGGCTGTCCACGCGTCACCGACTCCAGCTCTTCGCCGAGATCTGCGATGCGGTCCAGCACGCCCACACCAAGGGCGTCATCCACCGCGACCTCAAGCCGTCGAACATCCTGGTCGAGGACTCCGACGGCCGGCCGCGGCCGCGCGTCATCGACTTCGGCATCGCCAAGGCAGTCGAGGAGAATGTGGACGCCGGCGGCGGCGTGACCCGGATGGGAGACGTGGTGGGCACCCTCGAGTACATGAGCCCCGAGCAGGCGGCGGGCGACCCGCGGGTGGACGCCACCGCCGATGTCTACTCACTGGGCTCGGTGCTCTACGAGCTGCTCGTCGGCGAAGTACCGCACCCGACGAGCGACGCGTCCCTCGACGAGGCGCTGCGAATGGTCCGGCAGCGCCCGACGCCGCGTCCCAGCAGCCGTGTCGCCGGACCGGCGCCGGCCGACCGGTTCGCACACCGGGCGACCGACCCCCGATCCCTCGGTCGCCAGCTCCGGGGCGACCTGGACTGGATCGTTCTCAAGGCCCTGGCAAAGGAGCCCGAGCGCCGCTACCAGACCGTCATCGAGCTGGCGCAGGACGTCCGAGCCCACCTCGACGCCCGACCGGTGGGCGCCCGTCCGGACTCCGTCGGCTACCGCATCGGCAAGTTCGTCGAGCGCCACACCGACGCCGTGATTGCGGCAGCGCTGGCGGTGGTCGTGTTGATCGGGGCGACCGCCGTCAGCGCGGTGCTCTATCTGAGAGCCGACGCCGCCCTCGACGAGGCCGAGACCCAGCGCGCCACTGCCAAGCAGGTGAGCTCCTTCCTGCAGAGCATCCTCGAGGAGGCGGACCCGGTGGCGACCCAGCAGCGCGAGGCCGTCACGGTGCGCGATGCCCTCGCGAACGCCGCCGGAAGGATCGATGACGAGCTTGACGGTCAGCCAAAGGTCGCGGCCACCCTTCACCGCACCGTTGCCCGGGCCTACGAGAGCCTCTCGGTGTACGCTGAGGCGGAACACCACCGACGGCGGGTGCTCGAGATCGCCCGGGACTCGTTTGCCGACCAGCCGGAGGAGCTCGTTCAAGCTTTGGTCGATCTCGCCGAGTTCCTCTTGGCGCACGGCACCGCCGACGAAAGCGGTCGCTTACTCGACGAGGCAGAGGGGGTCGCGGCGATGCTCGCCGAGAGTGCCGGGATTTGGCGGGCACGAATCGATGTCCAGCGATCGTTGGCGTTCGAGGCAGAGAACGACTTTGGCGCTGCCGAGGTTGCGATCGCAAGAGCCGTCGATGCGTTTGCCGAGGCCGGACTTCGCGACGAGGAGGCTGCCGCCCGGGGTCGCTTCGGAGCGAACCTCAGTCGGCTCGGGCGGTATGAAGACGCGGCGGAGCAGCTTCGGGTCCGACTTGCCATGTGGACCGAGACGCGAGGACAGGAGCACTCGAGCGTCGCCCGGGCGATGAACGATCTGGCGTGGGTGCTCGCAAAGCTCGAACGCCACGACGAGACCTTCGCGCTGATGGAGCGGGCGCTCGCCGGGCTCGAGTCGATCTACGGCCCGGATCACCCCGAGGTGGCGATCGCGCTCGACAACCTGGCGGGACAGTATCGCAACCAGGGTCGCGCCGACGAGGCGCTCAAGCTGCAGCAGCGCGCTCTCGAGATCTTCCGCACCCGGCTGGGCCCGGAGCACCCCAACGTCGCCCACTGCCTCAACAACATCGGCGTGACGACGACGATGAAGGGAGACTATCCAGGGGCCGTCGAGTGGTATCGGCGCGCGGCTCGGGTCTACGCCGCCGCGGTCGGAGAGGACCACCTCTGGATGATGGCTGCACGCTACAACATTGCCGACTCGCTTCGGCGGGCCGGTGAGCGCGAAGCTTCCGAACGCGAGTGCCGCGAGGTTCTCGAGCTGCGGCGGCGCCATCTCAGGCCCGGCCACCCCGACATCGCCCGGTCGCTTCACCTCCTCGGACAGATCCACATGGATGCCGGAGAGTACGATGACGCGGTGCCGCTCATCGGGGAGGCGCTTGCGATCCGGCGCGAGGCCCTCCCCGAGGGTCACATTCAGGTCGTCTCGGCCGAGAAGGATCTCGAGACGTGTCGGCGCGAGCTGGCGGGCAAACCGGGTTAGACGCCGGCGAGCCGCTTGCGAAGCCAACTCTTCGCGAACCGCCAATCGCGCTCGACCGTCCTCAACGAGATGTCCAGCGATTCCGAGATCTCGGCCATCGAGCAGCCCCAGAAAACTCGCAGCGCCACCACCTCGGCCTTGCGGGGATCGAGCGCCTCGAGCTCGGCGAGCCCGGCCCGAACCTCCTCAGCGGCCGAGTCGAGGCGTTCACCCCGATTTCCGAGACCGGCGAGGGTGATCTGCACGCGGTTCCCGCCCCGCTTGGCCGCCGCCCGCGCGCGTTGAGAGTCGGTGAGCACCCTGAGCATCACCTGCGTCGCGAACGAGAAGAAGTGTCGCCGGTTCTCGAAGTCCATCGGGCGTTCCTGCCGCAGTAGCTTGAGAAAGGTCTCGTTGACGAGCGCTGCGGGCTCCAGCGTGACCCCCGCGAGCTGCGGCCCGAATCGATCCCGCATCTGCCTTCCTGCGACCTTCTCAAGATCGCCGTACACCCGTCGAACGAGCTCCTCGTGGGCGTTCTGATCTCCCGATGACGCTCGCCGCAGCAGTCGCGTGATGTCGCCTTCGCTGGTCATGACTCAACGAGTATCTCACCGAACCGCCGGGTGGGTGCCTTCTGGCGTTGTCAGCATTCATTCGTCACCGTCGCCGAACAACGCCATGAGTGCAAAGGGCGGCACCTACCTGGTGGACCCCGAATGGAGAAAGATGAATGATGAATGATGAATGATGAATGATGAATGATGAATGATGAATGATGAATTTCATCGCAATACTCCCGAATAAATCTGCGATGTCATTCATCATTCATAATTACGAGATCGTGAGCCACGGCCCGTCGAGGTTGCCGCTGCGACATTTCGGACAGCGTCCCGGCGGGTGGAGTGCGGTGCTCGACAGTCGGAAGCCGCAATCGGCGCAGACGGCGGGCCGCACCCGGAGGCGCCGGCCCTCTCTCCGGACGCTGCGCCCGATGTGGCCGAGATCGTCTTCGAGTACCTGCACCGTGAGCGCGAGGTGGTGACGCAGGTCGTCGAAGGCCCGCTCATCGTCTCGGAGCAACCGGAAAATCTCCTGGCGGCGGGTCCGCGCAGAGCTCACTGTGTCGGATCGACCGTGACCGAGGAAGGCCGCTCGGGGCCGTCCGATGCGAGCCACTCTCGGACCGGCAGGCCGTCGACGAAGAGATCCTCGATGACGCCGACGCCGATGAGCAGTGCGCCGAACAGCGAGCAGACGATGATCGCAAGCCGCATGCCCGAGATCTGCCGAGGTTCCTGGTAGCGGCTGCGCAGCCGGGCGGCCGCGGCCTCGTCGAGCACGCCCTCGACCACCAGCCCGGGCAGCTCGTCGTGGAGCCAGCGGATCGCTCGGTTGCTCATGAACGTGCGTCGCAGTCTACCAGCCTTTGGTAGCCTTCCCACGTCGTCGCAAAGGAGGACCCCCGAAAATGACCGAAGCACTCGATCTCGATGGGCTGCAGCGAGCGCTGTGGAGCTTTGCCGGACAACGCGTGATCACGGCCGCCGGACGAACCGGCGTGCTCAGCCTCCTTGCCGGTCGCGCAGCGACGCCGGAAGAGGTCGCCGACGAGCTCGGCCTCGACCCGCTGGCAACGGGCAAGGTCGTCCGGGCGCTGTGCGCCCAGGGTGTCGTCGAGCCGGAAGGCGAACGCTACCGTCTGGCGGCGCCGCTGCGCGAGCATTTCCAACCGGGCGAAGCCGACCTGGTTCCGTTTCTCGACCACCTCCACAGCATGTACGAACGGTGGGGCGAGAACCTCGAGCCGTGGCTCCGCGGGGACGGCTGGGGCACCGCGCCGCGCACCCCGGAGCGGACCGCGCGGTTCGGCGCGGCCATGCGGGCCATGGGATCGAGGATCGCCCGACGGGTTGCCGACGCTCTCGATCTCGAGGGCGTGACCAGCGTGCTCGACGTCGGCGGCGGTTGGGGCCAGTACGCGTGTGCGATCTGTGTCGTCGCCCCGGCAGTCCGCGCGACCGTGCTCGACCGACCGCAGGTCGCCGAGACCGCCCCCGCGAGCGTTGCGGGCACCGAGCTGGAGCACCGGATCTCGTGGGTCGGCGGCGACTACCTGGAAGCCGACTACGGTTCGGGCTACGACCTCGTCATGCTCGCCAACATCCTGCACCAGGAGCACCCGCCCGAGGTCGCCGCGATCATCCGCAGGGCCACCGCCGCCTGCACTCCGGGCGGCAGGGTCGCCATTGTCGATTTCCTGATCGACGACGCCAAGCGCGAGCACGTTCTGGGCACCCTGTTCGCCATCAACATGCGCTCGTTCGGCGACACCTACTCCGAATCGGAGCTGCGGGGGTGGATGGAAGCGGCGGGGCTCGTCGACATCGAGCGCACCGACATCGGGCCGGATCGGTGGCTCATCACCGGTACTCGACCATCAGTTCTTAGTTCTTAGTTCTTAGTTCTTAGTTTTCAGTTTCATCGCACTCGCTCACAGACCGCGGAGGGGAGTCTGCGATGTAACTTAAAACTAACAACTTAAAACTAAAAACTCATTCGAGTCCGGCGTTGATCGGCGACGAACCGTGCGTGACCGCCGACTTGGCGCGGTACGCCCACTCGACGAGCTTGGCGCGGCCGTACTCGGGCAGGTCCATCTGGAAGGGATGGCTGGCGAGCGCTCTGGCGTACTTGACAAGTCTGAGCCGGCGAAGCTTCTGGTAGACCCGGTGGAGCTCTTCACGGGTCACGGCCTCGGAGACCAGGATCACCCGCTTCCAGTCGAGCTCGAAGGAGATGTTGAGCAGGTCCCAGTCCATGTCGTCGGAGACCAGACCTCTGGCCTCGGCGGCGTGCCACACCGGGGTACCGGGCAGTGGGGTCAGGACGTAGAGGTTGACCAGCGACAGCGGGTTCCTCTTGATGAAGTCGTAGGTCTCCATCATCTGTTCGACGGTCTCCTCCGGCTCGCCGATGATGAACGAGGCGTGGGGGTGGATGCCGTGGCGGTGCAGCGTGTGGACCGCGTTCTCGTTGGTCTCGACCTTGAACGCGTTGCCCTTGAGCCGGGTCAGCACCTCCTGGTTGCCCGACTCGAGCCCCATCGACACCGACACGAAGTTCATCTCCTTGAGCATGCGCGCGGTGTCGTCGCTGATCCGGGTCGCCGACGACGCGCACGAGAATCGGAAGCCCTGCTGGGGTAGCCCCTCGCGCAGCACCAGCTCGTGGAGGCCCGCGAGGCGCTTGGTATTGGCGATGAACAGGTCGTCGTGGAAGGTGATGTACTTCACCCCGTAGGTGTCGCGGAGGTGCCTGATCTCCTCGATCATGGACTCGGGCGAGAAGTAGCGGATGTTGGGCCAGAACCGGGTCGAGGCGCAGAAGGTGCAGTTGTACGGACAGCCGCGCGAGGTGAGCATGTTGGAGTGCGGCCGGACCCGCATCATCGAGCGGTCGGCCATCGGCAGCATGTCGAGGCTCTTGCCCTTCGTTCCGACGACCTCGCGCGGCGGGGTCAGCACCCGCTCGCCCGAGTCCCAGTAGACCAGACCCTTGATGTCGGCGAGCGTGCCCGGCGGCAGCGAGCCGTGCTCGCGATAGAGCTCCACCAGCTCGACGAGCGTATGCTCGCCCTCACCGAGGACGCCGATGTCCATCGCCCGGGTCAGGTTATTCGGCAGCTCGGTGATGTGGTAGCCGCCGACGATCACCGGGATTCCGGCGTCGCGTCCGAGCTCGGCATAGCGCTTGGCCATGTTGTAGTTCTGCGACACCGACGAGATCCCGAGCAGGTGCGGCCGCCAGCCCCTGATCGTCTCGGCGACTCCGTCCTCGACAACGCGCACCTTCACCGCGTCGCCGCACTCTCGATTGAGCATGGCCACGAGGTAGCCGAGCCCGAGCGCCGGGTAGCGGTTCTGCGCCTCGACGAAAGGGTTGACGGCGTTGACGAGCAGGACGCGGGTGGGCTGCATGGGTCTCCCATCGGGCGCGTGCGATCCTCGCGCACCTCGATTGATGAAATGATACAGCTTCTCGACCGTGCTCGCGCGCCACCTGATCGTCGGTCCCGACCCGGAGGACCGAATCGTCGCGAGACGATTCCGATGACCACAGGAGGATTTGCGCGCTCGGTCGGCCAGCCGTCTCAGGTCGTCCGCATCATGAGCCCGGCCTGCTGCTCGGCAATCGCGATCGCCGCACTCAGGCCGGCACCGCCGCCGCCGACAACCACGACGTCGTGGCGAACCGATTCCGCGGGCTCCGTGCGACCGCTCCGGCTCACGAGCGGACCACCGGATGGGCGACTCGGCTGCCCTGCACCCGCCGGACGACGATCAGGGTCAGCGCCGTGATATTCATCAGGAAGGCATAGATCACGCTCGGCACGGCCAGGGCCGGCTGGCCAAGCATGCTGACTGCGACGGTGATGCCCAGCGCACTGTTCTGGATGCCGCACTCGACGGCCAGCGCGATCCGGCCATCGCTCGGGAGGCGGCCGACCAGACCGATCGCGGCACCGGTGGCCATGGTCACCAGATTGAGCAGCAGGATCGCCCCGCCCACGGCGGCAAAATGCAGCGTGATGCTCGGCCATTCGGTCACGAAGGTCGCGACCACGATCAGCAGGAATACAAGCGTCGCGCTGCCGCTCAGGATTCGCGAAACACGCTCGCTCAACCAGCCGGCGTGATGGACAAGCACTCCTGCCGCCACCGGCAGCAGCGTGATCAGAAACAGGCCGCCGATGCCCTGCCCGACCGGGTATTCAACGCTCGCCGACCGGCCGAGAAAGTGGCTGAGCGACAGACCGACGATCAGCGGAACCGTGACGAATGACAGCAAGCTGGTCAACGCCGTCAGGGTGATCGACAGGCAGGTGTCCCCGCGCGCGAGGTGAGTGATCATCGCGGCGCTGACTCCGCCGGGGCAGGCTGCGAGAATCATCAGGCCGACGGCCATCACCGGACCCAAACCGAAGAGCACGGTGGTCCCGAACGCGGTCAGCGGCAACAGCACGGTCTGGGCGAGCAGGCCGAGACCGACCGGCACCGGATGGGTCAACACGCGGCGGAAATCCCCGACAGCGAGCTTCAGGCCGAGAGCAAACATGATGAACGCCAGCCCGGCCGGCAGAAAGCCGGCGAGACTATTCATCGTCCAAGGCCCGTCATATCAACAGCTCGAAGCAAACCAGCGCACCGAGCGCGAGCTGAGCCAGCGCCGTGTGTCCGAGCTGGACGTTCATTGCCGGCCCCACTGGAACGAGGGCAAAGCGCAGTGCCAGCCCGGCGAACAGCGGCAGCGCCAGCCAGACCACGCCCGGCGGCCAGCCGCTCCCGGCGAGCGGAAGCACGGCGAACGGCAACAGCATCAGAACGGCATACAGCCCGCGAGCCTTGCCGGGCGCGAGCAGAACGGCCAGGGTCCGGCGTCCGGCGCGGCGATCGGCCGCGCGATCGCGAACGTTGTTGACCAGCAGCACCGCTGCGGCTGGACAGCCAATGGCCGCGCCGATCAGCAGAACGCGCGGCTCGGGCACGACCAGCGCCTGCAGGTAATAGCTGCCGGCCACTGCAACGACACCGAAAAAGACGATCACCCAGAGTTCGCTCCACGGGCCGTGCGACAGTGGCCGCGGGCCGGACGAGTAGGCATAGCCGAACACCAGCGAGCCGATGCCGATCCACAAGATGGGAAGGCCACCGGACCACACGAGGTACAGGCCGGCCACCAGAGCCGCGGCGAAGCAGGCGATCGCGGCTGTGCGCACCTGACGCGCCGTGGCCAGACCGGCACCGGTCAGGCGCAGCGGACCGATCCGATCCGGGCCATCGGCACCGCGCGCGCCATCGCTGGCGTCGTTGAACAGGTTGGCGCCGATCTGGACCAACACCGCGCAGATCAGCGTGACCGTGAAGGTCAGCCGGTCAATTGCAACGCCCTCCGACCAAGCCAGCATCGTGCCGGTGATGACGGGCACGGCAGCCATGGTGAGGGTGCGCGGGCGCATGCCCAGCAGCCAGACGTTCGGGGCAGCAACGCCACCCGTCTGCAGTTCGGCCTGACTCATGACGGTTGCGGAAGTCGGACCGACCGGCCGGCCCGCAGGTCGAAGCGCTCATGCCTCGCTGCCCGGTCGCCTTCGAACTGAATCATTCGGCTTGCCTTGATGCCCTGAGTCACGTGTCGAGTGTACCCGACCACGAGTGGATCCGGCCGATCATTGAGGTCTGGGCTCGGGTCGCTCTGTAGATGTAGATGACCCCGAGCATCACCGGCCTGGTCTCGATCCCGGCCCAGTCGCCGGCCGCCTGAACCATGTCGACAAAGCGCGCGCCATGGGGAAAGGCATCGGAGGTTCGCTACAGGTAGCGGTAGGCGTCGCGATCACCGCCGACCAGGCCGCCGATGCCTGGAATCACGAAGCGGTTGAACACCAGGTAGAACGACGCCATCAGGGCCGGCGGCTGACCAAACTCGATCACGACCAGAAACACATCCTCACTCATCAGGTCCTCCTCGAGGGTTGGTCTCGTGTGCGCCGAAAAGCGCACTGCGACGGAGACCGAGTGATTTCCAGATGAAGAAGATCGCCGGATAGACCAGCAACTCGCCGAAGAAAGAGGTCACGATGCCGCCCACCATCGGGGCGGCGATGCGGCGCATGACGTCGGCGC